>FR882595.1:0-44332 GCA_000435715.1 Firmicutes bacterium CAG:145 | reverse complement strand
ACGCTTCAGATTTTATTTGAGTTTAGCTACCATTTCTCCCGCCTTTACCTGCTGGCCTTCAGAAATATAGATCTTCTCTACCGTTCCCTTAGCTGTGGCAAGTATATTGGTCTCCATCTTCATGGCCTCGATGACAGCGATAGGCTGCTTTTCCTCAACCGTATCGCCCTCTTTGACGAGGACTCTGATGATGTTGCCCGGGATGTTGGCTCCGACTTCCATCGGATTATCCTCGTCGGCATAGAGGACCGAATTGTTGGAATTGATCGTGACATCCGTATCCTTTATCTTTATGATTCTGCGGTTGCCGTTGACTTCAAATATTGCTTCTCTGAAGCCTTCATTATCCACAGGTCTTACTTCGTGCAGCTTGACCATGAGAATCTTTCCCTCGCCCAGCTTCACTTCGCAGGTCTCGCCTACTTCTAGGCTGTGGAAGAATATATCCGATCCCATGTAGCGGAAGTTTCCTTCCTTTTTAATAGTCTTGACGTAGTCCTCAAACACCTTAGGATAGATAGCGTAGCTGATGGCTTCTCTATCTGTTCCCTCCAGGCCCAGATCCTCTCTAAGGTGCTTCTTTATGGCGTCAAAATCTTCCGGTGGAAGCAGTTCTCCCGGCCTGCATGTTATGGCAGGTTTGCCCTTAAGTACGAGTTTCTGCAGCTTTTCAGGGAATCCTCCGTGAGGCTGGCCCATCATTCCCTCAAAATAGGAAACTATTGAATCAGGGAAGTCGATGCCCTTGCCTTTTTCATATATGTTTTCAGGCGTCAGGTCATTCTGAACCATGAAGATAGCCATGTCTCCCACCGCTTTCGAGGATGGTGTGACTTTTACGATATCTCCAAGCATTTCATTGACCGTCTTGAACATATCCTTGACTTCTTCAAATTTATGTCCCAGGCCGAAGCTCTCTACCTGAGGCTTCAGGTTTGAATATTGTCCTCCCGGAATCTCGTACTTGTATATCTCAGCGGTGGAGGTGACTAATTCGGATTCAAATCCTGCATAAACAGGCCTTACATCTCTCCAGTATTCCGAGATCTTCTGAATCTTGTCGCTGTCTATACCCGTATCTCTGTTGGAGTTCTGCAGAGCAGCTACTACTGAGTTTAGAGCCGGCTGAGAAGTCAGTCCGCTCATGGAGTTGAAGGCTGCGTCCACCACGTCTACTCCTGCCTGAGCGGCCATCAGTATGGTGGCTACACCGTTTCCGGAAGTATCGTGAGTGTGAAGATGGATAGGTATACCGATCTCTTCTTTAAGGGTGGATACCAGCTTATAAGCGGCCATCGGCTTGAGAAGTCCGGACATGTCCTTGATGCCCAGCATGTGAGCGCCTCTCTTCTCCAGTTCCTTAGCCATTTCCACATAATATTTCAAGTTGTATTTAGTTCTGGACTCGTCTAAGATGTCTCCCGTATAGCACAGGCATGCTTCTGCAATCTTATCCTGCTTAAGGGTCTCGTCGAGAGCTACGGTCATGCCGTCCAGCCAGTTGAGGGAGTCAAATATTCTGAATACATCTATTCCGGATCTGGCTGATTCTTTTACAAATTCCCTTATGACGTTGTCCGGATAGTTCTTATATCCTACCGCGTTGGCTCCTCTTATGAGCATCTGGAACAAGATATTAGGCATCTTTTCCCTGAGAGTATCCAGTCTTTCCCACGGCGATTCTTTGAGGAAACGGTACGACGTATCGAAAGTAGCCCCTCCCCACATCTCTACCGAGAAAAGATCCTTTCCGTAAACCGATACTGCCGGAGCTATCTTCTCCATATCTACGGTTCTCACTCTTGTAGCCATGAGGGACTGCTGAGCGTCTCGCATGGTAGTATCGGTGATGAGAAGCTTCTTCTGATCTTTCACCCAGTCGGCGACTGCCTTCGGTCCGTTTTCATCCAGCAGCTGCTTGGTTCCTCTGAGTCTGGACAGCTCTTCTTTCTTGAACTTAGGGAAGACAGGAACATTGAACTGCGGTTTATGTCCCTTAGTCTCATTGACAAATTTGTTTCCCAGGAATTCTATGACTTTCAGCTCGTTATCCTCCACCTTTTCAATATTGAGAAGGTCAGGCGTATTTGCTATGAATCCCGTATCGCACATTCCGGCAGCGAAAGTAGGATGGTTCAGCACGTTGAGCATAAATGCGACGTTGGTCTTGATACCCTTTATCACCATCTCCGAAAGAGCTCTTATAGCCTTCCTTCTGGTATCTTCGAAAGTCCTGCTGAAGGCCGTCACCTTTACCAGCAAACTATCGTAGAAAGGTGTTATCTCAGAGCCCTCGAATCCGTTTCCACCGTCCAGACGAATGCCGAATCCGCCCGGGCTCCTGTAGTTTTCTATTATTCCTGTGTCAGGCATAAAACCGTTTGCAGGATCCTCAGTAGTGATTCTGCACTGTATCGCATGGCCTGTCACCTTGATGGCGTCCTGATCGGCAATGGCGATCTCCGGTGAATTCAGGGCGTATCCCTGAGCTACCAGAATCTGATCCTGCACTATATCTATACCCGTCACAATCTCAGACACAGTATGCTCTACCTGGATCCTAGGGTTCATCTCGATGAAGTAATGCTGTCCCGTCTTGTCAACAAGGAATTCTACCGTTCCGGCGCTTCTGTAGTCTACAGCGTGAGCGATCTTCAGCGCATCCTGGCAGATATTTTCTCTCTGCTGATCTGAAAGGCACAGGGCCGGTGTAAATTCGATGACTTTCTGATGTCTTCTCTGTATGGAGCAGTCTCTCTCAAAGAGATGGACTATATTTCCGTACTTATCTCCCAGTATCTGCACTTCTATGTGCTTAGGGTTTTCTAAGTATTTTTCAATGAATATGTCGTCTATTCCGAAAGCCTTGGCCGCTTCGCTTCTGGCGCTCCTGAACTGAGGAAGGAGTTCTTCGGCGTTCTGAACTATTCTCATTCCTCTGCCTCCGCCGCCGGCCGCTGCTTTGAGCATCACAGGGTACCCGCACTTTTCTGCGAATTCAACTGCCTCTTCTTCTGTAGTTATAGCTTTCTCCACTCCCGGAATAGTAGGAACTCCTACTTCGCTGGCCACGATCTTGGATTTTATCTTATCTCCCAATCTATCCATCATTTCGGCTGTAGGACCGATGAATTCTATCCCTGCGTCCTGACAGGCTTTGGCGAATTCAACGTTCTCAGCTAAAAATCCATATCCCGGATGTATAGCGTCAACGCCTTTTGCCTTGGCTAAAGCTATGATTTCATCGATACTAAGGTATACTCCCACAGGAGTCTTGCCTTTGCCTATCTGGTAAGCCTCGTCTGCCTTGGTCCTGAACAGAGAGTTTTTATCCTCTTCTGAATATATCGCGACTGTTCTTATTCCCAGTTCGCGGCAGGCCCTGAAAACTCTGATTGCAATTTCTCCTCTGTTAGCAACCAATACTCTTTTGAATTTTTTAATTTCTCCCATTTTAATCTCCCTAAAAAATTACTCTATCACGCGTACGTCCATCCGCGGATATGGTATTGTAATACTTGCCTCATCAAATGCTGCTTTAACTTCTTCTTCCAAATAATATTTTACGTCAAAGTATTTGGAAGTTTTACACCAGACTTTTAAATCCAGCTCTACGGAACTTGCCTGATGCTGACTTACGCCTACCATAGGAGGCGGCGTATCCAGTCCGTCAGGACATTTCATCGCTACGGCGTTGAGGACGTCTTTCGCCTTTGCGATGTCCGTATCGTATGCCACACTGAAAACGCAGTCTACTCTTCTGATGTTCTCTTTAGAGTAATTCACGATTACAGATGTGGTTATGGTGCCGTTGGGGATGGTGACAACTTTATTATCATAAGTCTTCAAGGTGGTGACAAAGAGATCTATGCTTTCCACCATTCCTTCCGCTCCGGACACATCTATAACATCGCCTTTTTTAAAAAGCTTGTTGGCCAGTATCAGTACGCCTCCGGCTATATTGCCAAGGCTGTCTTTGAGAGCCAGCGCTATGGCCGCTCCCGCTGCCCCAAGCACCGTGACAAGTGGAGCGGTGGGAACTTTTAACTTGCCCAATATCGCCACTGTCAGCACTATATACAGAACAGCTCTAATCACGTTTATTATAAATTTATGCACCGCCTCATCGAGATGACTCCTCGATAAAGCCCTTTTCATGATTGAAGACGCAATCTTTATGAATATCAGACCTGCTATGAGTATCAGCGCCGCTTCGGCCAGGTTTCCCAAAAAACTGCCGGATAAAAATTTTAACAGATCGGACATTCTCTCGCCCTCCTATTCATAGACCCTTCCGCTACGGCGTCTTTCCAGTTCGCGGAGCAGTTTTTTGCGAAGTCTTATGTCGTCCGGAGTTATCTCTACCAACTCGTCGTCTGCGATAAACTCGAGAGCTTCTTCGAGAGTAAAGGTCCTCGGCGGAGACAGTTTTATGGTATCGTCGGAGCCGGCTGCGCGCATATTGCTCACTCTCTTGGCTTTGCACGGATTCACCACCATGTCGTCGTTTCTGGAATTCATCCCAACGATCATTCCCTCATACACATGAGTTCCCGGTTCCACAAACATCTGCACTCTCTCCCCGATATTGAACAGAGCGTAAGGAGTGCATACTCCTTCCTCCTGGGCAATGGCTACACCGTTGGTCCTCTGAGGAATTTCTCCCTTGTACTCATCAAAGGAGTCGAATCTCCTGACCATGGTGCCTTCTCCTCTGGTATCATTGATGAATTCGCTTCTGTAGCCCAAAAGCCCTCTGGTAGGGACAAGGTACTCAAGCCTCGAATAGCCGTTTTCTGCGGACATCTGGGTCATGAGTCCTTTTCTTATATTGAGCTTGTTGATTACCGTTCCCGAATATTCGTCGGGGACGGTTATGACTACTTCTTCTATAGGCTCCAGCACCTTGCCGTGCTCGCCTTTTCTCAGTATGACCTCCGGCTTGGATACCGCCAGCTCATATCCTTCTCTCCTCATATTTTCTATCAGTATGGAGAGGTGCAGCTCTCCTCTGCCCGAGACTTTGAAACAATCTGTGGAATCGGTCTCTTCGACCATGAGTCCCACGTTTACTTCCAGCTCTTTGTTCAGTCTCTCTCTGATATGGCGGCTGGTTACGTATTTTCCGGATTTTCCGGCAAACGGGGACTTGTTTACCATAAAGTTCATGCTGAGGGTAGGCTCTTCTATGTGAATCATCTCCATCGGCTGAGGGTCTTTTTGGTCGCATATGGTCTCGCCTATGGAAATATCCGAGATTCCGGAAATCACCACGATGTCTCCGCACTGGGCTTCCGGTACTGCCACTCGTTTAAGCCCTCTGTATACGAAGACCTGATTTATCTTTCTCTGTACCATGGAACCGTCGGCCTTGGCGACAGCTACCTGCTGTCCTTCTTTTATAACGCCTTTAGTTACTCTGCCGATGCCCAGTCTGCCTATATAATCGTCATAGGCAAGGGTGGAAACCTGCAATTGCAGCGGTTCTTCGGTGAGATCCGGATAAGGCTCGCAGTGTTTTATTATGGTGTCAAACAGAGGAGTTATATCAAGTCCGCCGTAACCGGCAGGACTCTTCTTTATCTTCTCTTCTCCTTCTCCTACGGTCATACCTCTTATGTCTTCAGGTTCATAGACCGCTATACCCTGACGGGCTATTCCGTACAGTATAGGAAAATCCAGCTGTCTGTCGCTGGCCTCAAGGTCCATGAATAACTCATATACTTCGTCTACCACTTCATCTATACGGGCGTCTTTCTTATCCAGTTTGTTGATGAATAATATGGGGTTTATCCCCTGTTCCAGTGATTTTTTAAGTACGAACCTGGTCTGGGGCATAGGTCCCTCGCTGGAATCTACCAGCAGGATGACCGTATCCACCGTCTTCATTATTCTCTCTACTTCCGATGAAAAGTCAGCGTGCCCCGGCGTATCTACGATGTTTATCTTTACATCTCCGTGCATTACCGAACAGTTCTTGGAATATATGGTTATGCCTCTTTCTCTTTCTATGTCGTCTGAATCCATCACGCAGTCGGCCACCTCTTCGTTGGCTCTGAATACGCCGCTCTGGTTTAAGAAAGCGTCTACCAACGTGGATTTTCCGGCGTCGACGTGAGCTATGACAGCGATATTTATTATCTTTTGCTTGTCGATCATATGGAAATGTTCCTTCTTTCTGGTTTGATATATTATTTTATCACAATAAAGGGTCGAATACAATGGGTGCAGGAATTGTTAAAAAAGTATTTTATCCTATGAAACTATTGATGGATCACGGCTTCCGGTCTCGCCGCCGGCAAAGGCGGGAGACGAAAAATCCGGACTGCCGGATAAGACAGTTTATGTCCATGGCTCTCCCATCACCGCATAATGCGCTGTACCGTGCAGACGCAAACTCCCGGTTCTCTTAAAATATCGGATGTTTGCGAGACTTTTTTAACGGAATCTGCAAGGAAAATGTCTATCAGACGCTTTTTTCCTCTCCGTCATGAGAATTTTTTCTAGCAAACACGCCATAATTCAAAAGTGCCGAGACTTTCATACAAAAAATTCCCGCAAAACAAGAAAAAACCACAAAGACCGGGACTAAGCAGTTTTTCATCTAACAACTCACCCTAAGTTCCGTCTGATTTCTCTGTTTCAGCCTCTGTGCAAAAAGGCAGGCCCACGCCTGTGAAGCGGCGTCAAAGAGCCATCTGTGCTATTGATTCACAAGAGTCAGATTTACAGCATATTATGGATATATGAATTTTTAGGAGGTGTTTTGATGGCTTCAGTTTTTTTGAGTCCTTCTACCCAGGAATACAATATAACCACCACAGGAAACAGCGAAGAATATTATGCGAATTTGATAACCGACGCGATGATACCTTATCTCAATGCCAGCAACATCAGCTACGGCAGAAATGATCCGGACGGAAATGTAAATACATCCATAGCCATGTCAAACGCAGGCAATTACGACCTTCATGTAGCGATACATTCTAATGCGGCACCGGAACATCTTTCCGGAATGCTGAGAGGCTCCGACGTATATTATTACAGGGACAGCGCCAGAGGAAAAGCTGCCGCGGAGATTTTTGCAAATAATCTTAAACTGGTTTATCCGAATCCGTCCGATGTCACCGCAGTGCCTAATACGTCGCTGGCCGAGCTCCGCAGAACCAGAGCTACCACCGTTCTTCTGGAACTGGCTTATCATGATAATCCCCAGGACACTCAGTGGCTGGTGAATAACATAGAAGAGATAGCAAAGAATCTTTCTCTTTCTATAGCTGACTATCTGGGCGTAGAGTTCGTAGAACCGTGAGCCTTGATGAAGGCAGCTGAAGAATAAGCGATTTTCTCTATGAGAATCGCTTTTTTTATGTTAGAATGATCTCATGAACAGATTAGATGAATTATTTGAAGAAATTTTCAGAATAGAGACTCCTGTCAAAATCGTACTCTCCGGAAAGCGCCGCAAAAGTCAGGGATGCGCAAAGGTGACTATTCGGCCTGTAGAATCTTCTCGAGGCCTTTGTTTTCAGGCCGAATACAGTTTTGAAAAGAAAGTCACTCATGAGAACATAGATCCTTCTGCGGCTCCGGATTTCTGCGTCCGACTCATGAAAGAAGATTTTAAGCAGGCCAACGTATTTACCGCTATGTCCGATATGCAGATACTGGCCTCTAAACCGGAAAATCCGAAAGTGACGAGGCGAGAGTCTTCCCTCAGCTGCGCTGACCTCTCACACAACAGGACTAAAAACTATATCATCCCCGACGGCGAGCCTTGCGATTTTCTGATACGCCTGGGAGTCATGGACAAGTCGGGCAAAGTTATACCGAAACATTACGGAAAATTCAGGCAGATCAACAGATATCTGGAGATAGTCAGCGATTCTCTGCCATATCTCGCAGAAAGCCCCTCTTTTTCAAGGCCGCTTAAGATAATAGATTTCGGATGCGGCAAGGCTTATCTGACTTTTGCCATATACCATTATCTGCATGAAATAAAAGGCCTAAACGTTAAGATCATAGGGCTGGACCTCAAAAAAGACGTGATAGAGTTCTGCAGCAGAGTCGCAGAAGATCTCCATTATGACGATCTAAAATTTATGATAGGCGATATTGCCGATTATACTAACGACTCCGCCGATATGGTAGTAACGCTGCACGCCTGTGATACCGCCACAGATTATGCCCTCATAAACGCCGTCAGGTGGAACACCAAGGTGATACTCAGCGTACCATGCTGTCAGCACGAGCTCTTCAGCCAGATAGACAACGATCTCCATCAGCCTATGCTCAAGCACGGTATTCTGAAGGACAGGCTGACGGAATATCTGACCGACGGCCTTAGAGGCCTTAAACTTGAAAGCTTTGGATATGACGTTTCCATGATCGAATTCACGAGTCTGGAGCACACTTCTCGCAATATAATGATAAAGGCCGTCAAGAAAAGCGGCCGAAATAAAGATGACGCCAGATCGAAAAAAGCCCGGCGCCAATATGAACAGCTCCGGGATTTCTATAACGTAAAACCTTCCATAGATATATTGTGAGATATCGATAAGGGGCTTCAGATTTAAAGCCCCTTATGTGTTTTCTATTCGTAATCTTTCGGATCGAATTTCTCAAAGATGGCCGCGGCGCCTATAGCCTCGGTCTTTTTCATATCTTTGTAGTTTCTTATGGTCCAGAGGAACTTTGCTCCTCTGTATTTGACAAAAGCCTCTTCTTCTCTGTCTTCAAATCTATAAGCCACAAAATCAGGCCGGCTGAGAAGATTTACCCACAAGTTCCTGAGGAGGAATTCCTGTATTCCGTTGACGCTGCCGTCCTTTTTAAGAGACCCGGCAAGCTGTCCTCTGACTATATCGGGCCTGTTCTTTCTGAACCATCTCACGGCCTGGGGGTCAAAGGACTCTATACAGTACATCCCCTCATAAACATCGAGAGCCTCCATCACGCGCAGGCACAGCCCGTGATGATTCTTTCCTCTGGTCTTCAGCTCTATTATCAGCGGGACTTTGCCTTCTACCGCCGAAAGCACCTCCTCTAATTCCGGCATGGGTTCCGTACTCTCTTCGAGAAAATACATCTTTGCTTCTGCCAGATCCATATCTTCTATATCCATATCTACGCCGCACGTTCTCTTGAGACTCGAGTCGTGTATGACCGCAAGTCTGCCGTCCTTAGTCAGGTGAACGTCCAGTTCGATGCCAAATCCGTGAGCCGCCGCATGGCAGAATGCTGTCATAGAGTTTTCCGGCACTTTAGGTTTATTATGAAATCCCCTGTGAGCATATCTGTGCTTCAATAATTCTTTTAATGTCTTTCTCTTATCCATATTTTGAACCCCCCTGCTCATTTTCTAATCATCTACATCGAAAGCTTCCAGTCTGCTCTTGACTATCTCAGGCTTGCTGTCGCCGTGCCTGACCATCGTCATAGTCACGAAAGCCGCCGCGCAGAAACATACGGCATAAGGAAACAGCGTCCAGTAACCCACATGTTCCAGGAACCATCCTGAAAGTATCGGCGTAAATACCTGCGCTGCCATCGAAAACGTGTAGTAAGTACCTGTAAACTTTCCTATGTCGCTTCCCCTGCACATCTCTACTACCATAGGGTAAGAGTTGACGTTGATGGAGGCCCAGGCCACTCCTACCAGGAAAAACACTATATTTACGGCGAAATTCGGCTGCTTGAACAAAAATCCCGCAAAAAAGCTCAGTCCCAGCAGCAGCACCCCAAACAATATCACCTTTTTTCTTCCGAACCTGCTGGATACGATTCCTACGGGTATGAAAGATACCAGGGCTCCTACCGAAGCTACCATAAGGGCTCCCGCAAAAGAACCTCCTTCCATGCCCCACATTTCCGAAGCATATCTTGAGAAAGCCGTAGTCACCGCATTGTAAGCCATATACCAGAACGCCACGGAAAAAAGCAGAAAGATAAGGCTCTTTCTCACAGGCGCGGGGAGTCTTGCTCCTCCGCTTTCATCCTCCGTCTCCTCTTCTTCTATTATGCCCCAGCGCTTTTCTTCGGCAATTCTCTCGGCTGACATCTTATTTTCATCTACTCTGAACAAGACTATGAGAAGCGATATTACCATTATGACTGCTATGGATATGAACACAGGCTCGTAATCCGGCGTCTGTCCCTCTCCCACCAGCAGCATTATGAGGCCCAGCGCCATAATTATTCCTATGGCCCCCATCAGATTTATTATGGCGTTACCCTTAGATCTGAGAGGCTTTGGAGTGACGTCAGGCATCAGAGAAACTGCAGGAGAACGATATATGCTCATGGATATCAGAGTCGCCAGCAGTATCACTATGAACAGCGTCAGATTGCGTCCGTTTGCCGCCGCAGGAAGTATCAGCATAAAGACGACCGAAAGAATCGTTCCCACCAGTATAAACGGAGTACGTTTTCCACGCTTGCTGTTTACACGATCCGACCATGCTCCGAACACGGGCAGCAGTATCAGAGCAAAGATATTATCAAGAGCCATTATTCCTCCTGACAGAGTATCTCCTATGCCGAAAAAATATTTAAGTATGAGAGGAATTATGCTGTCGTACATCTGCCAGAATGCGCTGATGGCCAGAAAAGCAAACCCCACTAAAACAGTCTTTTTGTTGTCAAGTTTCATCTTTGATTCTCCGATGTAATTCTTCTATATCTCTGAAAACGTATGTCGGTCTTATACCCGTCTTTTCTATATCTGCTTCGGTCCCTTCTCCCGAAAGAACTAAGCAGGTGTCCGTCCCGGCGTTTATGCCGCAGGCGATGTCGGTGTACAGCCTGTCGCCTATCACCACAGTCTCCCGGCAGGTAAATCCCGTCCTTTTCATGGCCATAAGCGCCATCTTTGGCTCGGGCTTACCTATGAATACCGGCCATCTGCCCGTGGCTCTTTCTATCATCCAGCACATGCTGCCGCAATCCGGCACATATCCGAAATCCGCCGGACACACCCAGTCGGGATTAGTCGCAAAGTAGCTTCTTGAGCCTTGGGACAGCAGCCTGCACACATCTTTCAGCTTTTTATATGTAAGCTCCCTGTCAAAGCCGCACAGTACTATCTCGACGTCGTCCTCTGCCTCTTCCGTTACGTTGAAGCCAAAAGTCCGCAGGTAGTCTTTAAAAGATTCCGTACCCATCACATACATCTTTTCTCTTTTTCTGTCCGATAATAATTCCGCGGAAGCATCCGCCGAAGTCAGAAATTCTTCCTTCTTTGCCGTGATACCCATTCGCCTCAGTTTATCTATATAGTCGCCGACTCCTTTTGAAGAGTTATTGGTCATAAAAATATATTGGCCGCCTCTGTCCTTTATTCCCTGAAGAAATTCAGCGGCTCCCGAAAGCAGTCTGTCGTCTATATAAAGAGTTCCGTCCATATCTAAAAGAAACAGTTTCTTGTCTTTCAACCCCATCTCAACATTCTCTCTTTCTGTATCGGCTCCTTCCAGTATCAAAATATATTGAGAGGCTTTCTTCTGGCCTTTACTTCTTCAGGTATAGGCTTCTTATTCTTTCTCCTGGTAGCCCACCATACGCGGTTGAAGCTTATTCCAAGGCACATTACCCAGGCCAGGAACCAGAACCAGAACAGCAGCACTACTATATTGGAAAATGAACCGTATAGTATATTGTAATTAGTCGATATGGTAGTATATATGCTGTAAAAATAGGTCACTGCCAAAAATCCCACGGCGGCAAATATGCTTCCCGGAACGATATCCCTGAAAGGTACTCTCTGAGTAGGAAGTATATAGTAGTTGTAGGATATCATGAGAAAATACAAGGCCATAGCTACGGGCCATCTCAGCAGAGTCCATGCGATGGCCGAAATTTCCTGCCCCACTACGGCGCCGAACACCAGATTAAGTATGAGCTCGCCGTATACCAGAACTACCAGAGAAAAGACGATGGTAAATATGGTCATCAGTATGGTTCTCACCGATCTCAGCCGGTCTCTGACGTATCCTTTCCCCAAAACTTTGCCGTCTGTAAGAGTATAGTTGGTAACTCTCATTATGGCAAATTGGGCTCTGGAGGACGACCAGAGGGCTATGACCGCCAGAAATAAGTTATTTGCCCCCGAAGGAGTATATTCCAATAGAGACAGGAGCGCATCGGCTCCCTCCATGGTAACATTTTCGTTTATCCACTTGCTCACCTCAGAAAGAGGCAGGGAAAACAGTCCCAAAAGCTGGGACATCAGTATAAATATAGGTACTATAGAAAGAAAGAGGGAAAAAGCTATCTGAGCTGCGACGCCCTGATAAAAAGGGTCCGAAAACTGATCCATCATCATGAACAGCATCTTCTTGGCCCTTATTACCGCATACTTTAACTTTCTCTTCATAGAATCACCTTTCTGACAATAGTTTTTCCAGTTTCTCAAGGGCTTTGGCCCTGTGGCTCACGGCATTCTTCTCTTCTTCTGTGAACTGAGCGAAAGTCTTATTATACCCATCGGGTACAAACAGCGGATCGTATCCAAAACCATTTTCTCCCGCTTCAGCCCCGATTATTCTTCCGCTGCATTCGCCTCTTGCCACGATAGTCTCTCCGTCCGGAAACATCAGCGTTATTACGGATACGAACTTGGCCTTTCTCTCGTCTCCCACCTGATTCTTTAGAAGCTTCAGAAGCTTTTCGTTATTCTTATGATCATCGCAGTCTTTTCCGGCAAACCTGGCCGAATATACGCCGGGGGCGCCGCCCAGGTAATCCACCATCAGGCCCGAGTCGTCGGCTATGGTGATCTGACCTGTAACTTTCATTATCTCACTGGCCTTCTTATAGGAATTTTCTTCAAAAGTCTCTCCGTCTTCTTCTATCTCGAAAGGAGGTACTCCCGCATCGTCTCTGGATACGACCTTCATTCCGAATTTATCCATGATAGCCTGAATTTCTTTTATCTTGTGAGCGTTAGATGACGCTGCTATTATAGTTTTCATATCGTCTGAATCTCTCCTGTGATTTGTTTTTGTATCTGATGCAGCTGCCCGCATCCTTCAGCCGCCAGAAGAAGAAGTTCATTTAGCTCTTCTCTGGAAAATGGTCTGTCTTCTCCCGTACCTTGTATCTCTATATATTCTCCTCTGTCGGTCATGACCACGTTCATATCCACCATAGCCTTAGAGTCTTCTGCATAGCACAGATCCAATAATTTTTCGTTCTCCACTATCCCTACGCTGACGGCAGAAACGAATCCGTTTAAGGGTATCTCTTCTATCAGTCCTTGTATCTTCATCTTCTTCATGGCCTCCGCCATGGCTACAAAGGCGCCTGTAATGGAGGCCGTCCTGGTACCTCCGTCGGCCTGGATGACGTCGCAGTCTATCCATATGGTCCTCTCCCCCAGTTTATCCATGTCTGCTACCGATCTCAAAGCTCTGCCTATGAGCCTTTGTATCTCGACGCTTCTTCCGTCAGTCTTTCCCCTGTCTCTCTTTTTTCTGGTCCCGCATGACCCGGGAAGCATGGAGTATTCGGCCGTTATCCATCCTTTGCCTGTACCTGTAAGGTGACGGGCCGTCTGTTCTTCTACCGTAGCGGTACATATAACCTTAGTGTTTCCCATCTCTATCAAAACTGAACCCTGGGGGCTCATAAGATAATTATTTGTAATTTTTACCGGTCTTATCCGGTCTCTTTCTCTTCCGTCGCTTCTCATCTTCGCATTTTATCCTTCTCTGATTTAATATATTTTAACAGACCCCGGAAAATCACCGGCTTCTTGCAACAAGCTTTACTTTGCTCCGATCTTAATATACCGTAATCGCGGCGCCCTGCGCCGCAAATCGCTGCCTCTGCTATCGCAGAAGCCACATGCTGTATTTTCTTAGCCCTTTGTGCTTATTCTACAGCATTTTGGGAAGAAAATTAGCTTAAATGACGGCACGAAGGCAAATATGCTGTAAATTCCGATTTATTATTGCGATTCTACAACCATTTCAACAAACTCTGTTGTAGAATTTACGCTTTTCTCTGTAAAATACAGCATGCGCTGATTTTCATTGCAACAAGCGCCGCAGCGGCGATTCAATGAACCCTTCCGTTCGGCAACGCCGCTATCATGATCATGGGTTCATTATACCATAAATCCATCCTTTTTTAAAGTGTTTGAAGCCCTATATCTTGTATTCATTTGGAGCCTGCGATATAATACAGTGTAAACACCATCTTTAAGGGGGTATGTCAATGAAATCAGTTATTTTAGACGGTTATACTGTAAACGCGGGAGACCTCTCGTGGGAAGCTATCGAAAGCGCAGGCAGCCTGACCGTATACGACAGAACTAAAGATTCCGAAATAACGGATCGCATAGGGGACTGCGATGTAGTCTTCACCAGCAAATGTCACATCACCAGAGAAGTCATGGACTCCTGTCCCGGCATCAAATTCATAGGTGTGATGGCCACAGGATATGACAATGTGGATATAGAGGCGGCCAAAGATAAGAATATCGCCGTATGCAACGTCCCGTCCTATTCCACGGAGAGCGTCGCCCAGCACACCTTTGCCCTTCTTCTGGAACTCTGCAACAGGGTAGGTCTGCATAACGACGCTGTGCAAGATGGCAAATGGTCGACCTCTGCGGACTTCTCTCTGGTCATCTCTCCCATGTTCCAACTGAGCGGAAAGACCATGGGAATCATCGGCTACGGGGCTATAGGCAAGCGTGTAGGCCAGATAGCAGAAGCCTTCGGCATGGAAGTCGTTCCCTACAGCAGGGATCCTGAAAGAGCGGTAAAAGCAGACGTCATATCTCTGCACTGCCCCGCAACACCGGGAAATAAAGGGTTTATCGATAAGGATTTTATTTCACAGATGAAAGACGGAGCTTATCTGATAAATACTGCCAGAGGCGCTCTGATAAATGAGCGCGACCTGGCCGACGCGGTAAAGAGCGGCAAATTGTCAGGAGCAGCAGTAGATGTGGTTTCGAGAGAACCTATAGATATGGAAAATCCTCTACTTGGCATAGAAAATCTGCTCATAACAGGCCACATGGCATGGACCTCAAAAGAGGCCCGCCAGATCGTCTGTTCCACCTGCGCCGATAATTTAAAAGCCTTCATGAACGGAGAAGAGCTGAACAGGATAGTTTAAACCTAAACTTGCCGCCCCAGGCGGAGCTCCTGTTTAAAATGAAGCGGAGCACTCACTTCCTTTGCGTATTCGTTGCATAACCAAAAAGCAGGCTGCCAGGATAGTCTCATCTCAGAACGGCAGCCTGCTTTTTTATCTCTATTCTTTTTCAAGATTTTTCTTAATCCTGTCTGCCATAGCCATAAAGCTTTTGGCGATATAGGTATCCGTCATGGATACTATCGGGACTCCTAAATTAGTTGAAACATGTATGTTCTCATCTTCCTGAATTATGCCCACTATCTTTTCCCTTATATTCTTGGTCACCTCATCGAAGGACGGAGCCTTCCCCGATTCTATGAGCCTGAGATCTATGCGGTTGACCACATAGCAGATATTATCTATGCCTTGAGCTTTAATAGTTTTCTTCACAGTCTCGGCATTGCGAAGAGAGGCGTATTCCGGAGTAACTACGATTATTCCCATATCGCAGCCGCCGGTAGCTATTATCATCCCGTCGTCTATGCCTGCCGGAGCGTCCACGATTACATAGTCGTACTTGCTTTTAAGCTTTTCACACAGAACTTTTATATGAAGAGGCGTTATCTCTCCATTTGGCTTCTGAGGAGAAGCCGCCATAAAATAGAGTCCGGGAAAAGCCTTGATCTTTACCAACGCCTGTCTTATTCTGCATACTCCCGTCAGCACATCGTTGACATCATATACTATGTTGTTCTCTATCCCCAGATACAGATCCAGATTTCTCAGTCCCGTGTCCAGGTCTATGAGAACCACTTTATGTCCCTGCCCGGCCAAAGTAGTACCTAAATTAGCGGCAAACATGGTCTTTCCCGTACCGCCTTTTCCTGATGCAATTACTATGGCCTTGCCCATGGATTCCCTCCTGCCTTCTACTGCATTTTAGTCGTAAAATCCGCTTCCTTGTACTGCCCTTCAAGATCCAGATATTTTCCTATGATCTCTCTGGCTACAGGTCCGGCGTTATACGATATACCTCCCTGAACCAACATCACCACTACGGCTATCTTCGGATCATCTGCCGGAGCCATCGTCACTACCCAAGCGAATTCATCGTAAGTCTCTTTGTATTTATCTATCTGCGACTGAGTCACCTTATTGCCGCTGGCTTCTATCAGAGCGTCGTCGACAGCGTCGTTCTCAGTAGGATACCTCTCCGGATCATCCTTCATAAGCTGCTTCATGGCGGCTTCAACGTCAGACCAGGAAACTCCTGAAACTATGGATGAGAGATGGCTCTTGACATACGCTACCTCATCGGTCGGATTTATATATCCGTCTTTTTCGGCGGTACCGGTCTTACCTGCTACCTCTACTGGAAATCTTGCAAATATGCCTGAGAGAGTACCATTCTTTACTACCCTGCGCATACCCTCGATGACCTTTTCCATGTCTTCCTTTTCTACATTTATAGTATAAGGATCGTCTTTCTCCGTCTCGCCTATGCCCTCGATACCCTTGACTATGCTTACCTGGTTTCTCACTCCGTAATTGCCTAAAGTGGCTACATAGTTAGCCATCTGAAGCGGCGTATAGGCGTTGTCTCCCTGCCCTATAGATATGTTGAACTCATCTCCCACAGTCCACTGGGCCTGATTGAAGTACGAATACTTGCATATATCCGTAACGGTCTCTACTTTATCCTCTTCTACGCTGGTCTGTTCTTTTATCCTGTTTATTATCTCGCCTCTGGACGGATTTTCCTCCGTCCAGCTGACTATAGTGTCTATGTCTTTTCTCAGAGCCTCTTCATCTTCTGTCACCGACGCCGGCCAGTAGTTGACGGCAGTGCTGTAAAGATACGACCACAGCGAATCCTTGGTTCCTTCCATCTTTCGCTCAGCAGACGCCAGAGGAGTCGTAGTCTCGTCCAGTTCTATTCCCGTCTCCTGTCCAAGTCCGAACTCCTGGGCTACTTCCATGATCTTCTCGATGCTTATTTCCTCGTCATATCCCAGCGAAGCTCCGGTTCCCCAGTCTTTTCCGGTGGCTATGCAGTAGAAATAATAGTTGCACGAATTCTGGATACCGGTGGCCATATCCTGCCATCCGTGAGTACCTCTGTAACTGTTCCACGCGCTGCAGCCCCATGTTCTGTCTCCGACTGTTATGTGCCCTGTATCTCTGATAGATTTATTTGGATCCAGTCCGCACTGCAGCGCCGCTACAGCCGTAACTGGCTTAAAGGTAGAACCCGGCTGTACAGAAGCCTTAGTGGCGACATTATACAAAGGAGTGGGCGCCAGAAGATCTCTCGGATTGGTGCTCTGTACCGAAGCCCAGTCTTCTGTGGTTATTCCCTCTGCAAAAATATTGGGATCGTAATCCGGATAACTGGCCATGGCCAGCACATCTCCCGTCTCAACATCTATCGCTACGGCAGCGCCCGACCCGCAGTTGGCAAACTTGCTCATTCTTGTGCTTCCGTATTCGCCTCTGAAAGTGCTGCCTGTCTGTACTGCCTGTATGGCCTGCGCAAGGGCCGACTCTGCCGTCTTCTGAAGCTCCAGATCTACGGTCAGATACACGTTTTTCCCTGCCACAGGGTCGGTTTCGCTTATAGTGCTTATATAATCTCCGCTACTGTTGACCCTGACAGATTTAACTCCGTCGACGCCTTTCAGATAAGATTCCATGGACGCTTCTATTCCGTCCTTTCCTATGAGGTCTTTCGCATTATACCCTTTTTCGGTGACGTATTCCTCATACTGGTAATCGGAAATGCTTCCCATATATCCTATAACATGAGAGAGGGTATTTCCATTAGGATAGTACCTGACAGTCTCTGATCCTATCTCCACGCCTTTCATCTCTGAGGACATCTCCTCTACATAGACTACAGTATCGTTGGATACGTCTTTAGCTATGGTGCTGGAAAGGTATTTATTGTATCCGAGGGTCTTTATTTCGTCTCTTATCCGGAATATCTTTCTGGCCTCATCGTCGGAAAGATCGCCGCTGATCTTATACTTTTCTCTCAGCTGAGCAAAGGCTTCCTGGGCGCTCAGATCTGTATCCAGTTCATATTTCTCCAGAAATTCTTCTTTCTCCGAATCGTAAGTGTAAGTCATGCTCCTTATATTTATAGGAGGATACACGCCGTAAGTAGTCTGCAGTTCCTCGGCTGCTTCGTACCGGTCTACATGAGGATCTATCTCATATTGGTTCCTTAAAGCGTTAAATGCCTGCTCTGCTGTCATATCCTGAGAAAAGCTCTGTTTAGCGAGCCACTGTGCTTTCTCGTCATCGTAAGAATATCTGTACTCTCCTGCCTCGATCACTATCGGAAAGTTGTCTACATATTCGTCACCGTTGGCTTCCAGTATATTCACCAGATTATAGCTGGTAGTGTTTATCTCTTCAGTTGAGAGCCCGCTGACGTTAAAAGTCACGGTAAATATCTGCCTGTTGGTGGCTATTTCCCTGCCGTATCGATCCAGTATCTTTCCCCTCGGGGCCTCGGTAGTTATCTCCTTAGTATTCTGGCTGTCGGCAGAAGCGTTCCATGAATCATGCTGAATCACCGTCAGCACAAAAAGCCTTATACATAAAATCAGTACAAGGACTATTACTAAAGTCAATATTTGATAGAATCTTGAATTGAGTAATCTCTTGTTCATCTAAAATACCTGTCTTTGTGATATCTCACTACCTTTTTTATCATGAATACATAGAGCAACGTTATCACCGCCAGAGAATACAATATGACCCATATGGCGTGTGAAAAAGCGTACCCTATGCCAAAAGCCGTTCCCGCTATCTTATACAATCCCCAATTTATCAGATAATAAGCAAAGAACGATATGACCGATACTGTCCACATACTTATTATATTTTCTATGTTGGCATATTCTCTGAGCACCAGCACCAGCACCGCCACCAATAGGAGCGCTATAGGCGTAGGCCCGATCACATAGCTGTAGCATGCGTCATATATCAATCCAAAGACAGCGCCGTAAACTAAACCGTACATGTCCTTTTCGTACAAAAACGAAAAGATCACTACCAGGCACAGCAGCAGATTGGGCGTATAACCTCCTATATTTACCATGTTGAGCAGTGAGTTCTGCGTAAAAAAGGCAATCAGAAAGAATATCCCCGCTTTCCAGTATCTCATATTATTACCGCCACTTTCCTCAGGCTTTCAAAGCTGACGGCAGGTTCCACGGTGATCTCTCTCATGAGCTTATCGCTGTTATATTTTACGGATTTTACACTTCCTATCTCTATGCCCTCAGGATAGCTGCCCATGCCTGAGCTTATCAGTATGTCTCCCTCGGCCACCGTAGAATTATCGTCCAGCATATATCCGGACAATAAGCCGCTTGAATTTCCGGATACTATTCCAAGCTGGTTTCCGTCTCTGGCCAGTTTGAAGCTCAGCTTATCTACGTCCGATACGGCCGGCCTCACCTTGGCCCATCCATCACCTGCGTCTATGACCGTTCCCACCAGACCTGCGCCGTTTATCACTACGCTGCCCGATGCGATTCCTGACTCAGTTCCTCTGTCTATCGTAAAGATACCGGTCCAGTTAGATCCGTCCTTGAGCTTTACGTCAGCTGTCACAACATTGAATACCTGAGAAGTATAATCGTAATTGAGTATACCCGCCAGTTCCTGAAGCTGCGCAAGCTGTCCCTCTTCCAGTCTGGCCTGAGCCAGCTCTCTCTCAAGAGAGGCGATTTCCTCTTCCAATTCGTCTATCTTATCCTGTTTGCTTGCCCCTGAAAAGATACCGCCTACTCCGTCTCTGACGCTGCTTCCCACAGACGAAAAGAAACCTGAAACTTTTGTCACGCCGTTGTTGACAAAGGCCGCAAAAGAATTATCCCCCACTCCGGTAACCACCGACAACACAAATATAAGTGCCAACACGACCAGCAGCGATACCAGACTCGCTATCAATTTGTGTTCTCTAATCCATCTCATATCTTAACTCTCTGTTCCTCTTCTCTTGGATTTTCTCGTATATACTTTAAGCTTCTCCACGTCTTCGAGGCCTTTTCCCGTGCCCAAAGCCACTGCCTCGAAAGCGTTCTCGGCTATGGCAACGTCCATATCCGTCTTTTTCTTTATAAGTTTATCGAGATTATATATCTTAGCTCCTCCGCCCGAAAGCATCATTCCGTTTTCTGCGATGTCAGCGGCGATCTCCGGCGGAGCTTTTTCTATAGTAGCTTTAACTGCGTCTACCACTATATCCATTGACTCCTGCAGAGCTATCATCATATCTTTATTGGTTATCTCGAGAGTCTTTGGAAGTCCCGAGATGATATCTCTGCCTCTGGCGTTCGTGGTCTTAATAATTTCATTTCCAAATTCGTCCTCATCCATACATGCGCAACCCAAATTGATTTTAAGTTCTTCGGCCGTCTTATCGCCTATGAGGAGTGCGTGGCGCTTTCTTATATATTGAACTATGGCTTCGTTAAACTTGTCGCCTGCATGTCTTATGGAAGTGCTGGCTACCACGCCGCCCAGGGCTATGATGGCCACGTCTGTAGTTCCTCCGCCTATATCCGCTATCATGCAGCCTGTGGTTCCGTCCACAGGAAGTCCCGCTCCTATGGCTGCGGCCATAGGCTCTTCAAGAATATATACTTCGCTGGCGCCCATCTGTCTCACTACTTCTTCTACGGCTCTCTTCTCAACTTCCGTAACGCCTGTAGGGACTCCCACCGCCACGCGGTAATTTCTTATTTTTTTCTGTTCCATGGCTCTTTCTATAAAAGTCTTGAGCATATCTGCCGTCTTATCGAAGTCGGAAATGACTCCGTCCTGAAGCGGCCTCACTACGGAGATGTTTCTCGGCGCCTTGCCCAGCATAGCCTTGGCGTCCGCTCCCACTGCAAGGATCTTGGACGTATCTGAATCCACCGCTATCACTGAAGGCTCATTTAATACTATGCCGCTGTCCTTTACGTAGATCAATGTATTAGCTGTTCCCAAATCGATACCCATATCTTTTGCTTTAAAAAAACTACACATATTTTTACACCTCAATCTTAGATTTTTCCCATGGCCCTAAGGCTCATATATCGTCCGTCTCCTATGATCAAATGATCTACTACTCTGATTCCGAGAAGTTTTCCACATTCTCTGAGCCTTGCAGTAGTGGCCACATCCTCTCCGCTGGGCATAGGATCGCCGCTGGGATGGTTATGTACGAACACTATTGCCGCTGCGCTCTTTCTTACTGCCTGGCTGAACACCTCTCTGGGATGCACGATAGTGCTGTTAAGTTCCCCTATGGAAACGGTCTCTACTGATATGACTCCCCCTTTGGAGTCGAGAAGTACTGCTTTGAACATTTCCTTCTTGAGCCGTCTCATCTCTTCCATGAACAGCTCTGCAACATCTTCATCGTCTTGAATTTTCATTCCTTTTTGAACAGGTTTTAAAGCTATGCGCTTTCCTAATTCTACTGCTGCCATTATCCTGGCGGCCTTTGAGCCTCCTATTCCCTTTACGGTCATCAGCTCTTCCGGCGAGCTTTCTCTGAGATAGCCTATGCCCGATTCGTCCTTTGCCAGAACCTCCTCCGCCAAATCGACGGCGGATTTTTCTCTGGTGCCGGAATTTATCAGAATGGCTATCAGCTCTCCGTTGGTCAGACTCTCAACGCCTAAAGAAAGGCATTTCTCCATAGGACGTTCATACTGGGGCAATGATTTGATCTTCATCTTAACTCCTTTTTAAAAATTTTCCAAAAAATGCAAAATGAAAACCCCGGATATGCCGCCCTAAAGTTTTTCTCCGGCTTTGAGCTTATTATCGGCTAAAATTATACCATTTTATCTAATAAAGTACAAGTGTCATGCTCGTAATAATTTGTGAAGTTTTCGGTCATAATAGATCTGTGAACTTAATCAAGCAAGGAGGAAAATATAATGGGATGTAAGAAAAATCAGACTATAAGATGTACTGTAGATCAGTGCAAGCATCACGAAAAAACAGAGAATTTCTGTGCTTTGGATTCTATCACTGTGGGTACTCACGAAGCCAACCCTACGATGGATCAGTGCACAGACTGTTTGTCGTTTGAAAAATAGCCTAAGTATAAAGGCTCCGCTGTACAAGCGCGCAGGATCTTGTGTAGAGGAGCCTGCCCAAAAGGGCAGGCTCCTCTCATACTTTTACTTTGGAAAACTCCGGTCTCGGTCGTGGCTCGTATTCAGCTCGTCTGAAGCTATTCCTGTACATACATCTGCAGCATCGGCTTACTGCGAAGCTTTGATGTAGCTGATCCGAAACATTTAAGAGTATGAAGCACTTTTCGGGCCATCTTTACCGATTTTTTCGATAATTGTCCCGTAAAAAGCTTTAATTTTTGCTTTACCGGGAACACGCCGTCAAAATTTCCCGTAAACATCCTGATTCTAAAAAGTACGAGACCTTCGTTTTAAAGGCCATCATCCTGAAGCGTATAAAACCATCCGGCAGAATTAGACAATCTCTTTCAAATAGGTACTTGCACTTTTTGACGTTGCCAAGCACCGGACATCTTTCGCCCGCATATAGTTTAAATCTATAGAGGGGGTTTACATAAATGAGCACTTCTTTTCCAAATCCACTAACAGAGAAAGAAGAACAGCATTACGTAAAATTACTTGAGCAAAATGATCCCAAGGCACGCGCCGTACTAATAGAGCGAAATCTCAGGCTGGTGGCTCACATAGCTAAAAAATACGTAGGTCCGGGAAACAGCCAGGACGATATGATCTCCATAGGAACTATAGGTCTGATAAAAGCTGTCAATACATATTCAGGAAAAAAATCAACGAGGCTTGCCACATATGCCGCAAAATGTATCGAAAACGAGATCCTTATGAGCATAAGAGCTTCCAAACGCATAAAGCAGGAAATTTCCCTCAGCCTGCCTATAGGCGTAGATAAGGACGGAAATGAGATAAGCTTTAACGATATATTAGGCACAGATACTGATGAAATAGTTGACTCTATCGATCTGAAAATACAAGTGGGAAACCTGAGAAACGCACTCAAGGAAGCGCTTACAGAGCGGGAACAGACCGTCATAATATCCCGATACGGTCTTGACGGCAGCGAGCCCAGGCCGCAGCGAGAAATTGCAAAGGCCCTGAATATAAGCCGTTCCTATGTTTCACGCATAGAGAAAAAGGCTCTCGATAAGCTGCGCGAATATCTCCGCGACTACGTGGAAGAAGGAGTTTGAGAGCATTATGAACCTCCGGCAGAGGACAGTCCCCGGCTCTACTTCAAGCGGGCTGTCTCCTGCAGGAATTCTGTTATCTCTTTAAAGACAGGCATCGCAGTGGCCGACCCGGATGCGCCGTCCTCCGCAAGAACTGTTATGACGTAAGTCTTATCCTCAATGCGGCAGTAACCGGTAAACCAGCAGTTCTTGACAGGCAGCCCATCTTTTTCTGCTTCTGCCGTGCCTGTCTTTCCCCATACGGGTATGTCCCAGCCTATTGAACCGGTTCCTTCTGTCATGACATCTGCCAGCATCATCTCTATGGAAGCGGCTGTCTCCGGTGTTACGACCTGTTCGGCATCAGCCTCTTTTTTCTCTTTCTTCGTATCTTCCTCATCTAAAAATATAGTTGGACGAACGAGCTTTCCTCCTCCGGCTATGATAGAAGTCATCTGATTTATCTGCAGAGGGGTGGTGAGAATATCTCCCTGCCCTATGGACAAGTTAGACACATCCCAAGGTCCGACCTGATCTTCACTAGGTATATTTCCTCCAGTCTCCGAAGGAAAATCGTCTAAGACAGTCTGTCCGAATCCCATCTTCTCGGCCTGCGCGGCTATTGTCCCGCTTTCGATCATTTCTCCAAGCTGAGCAAAATAGCAGTTGCAGGAGCATGCCATAGCCTGAGACATATTAAGGCTCCCGTGTCCTCCCTCCGGGGCGTTGGAACACCCCAGCGTTACTCCTTCCACGGTAACTTCTCCCTTGCACTCAAACACCTGATCGCTGCCGCATACGTTATTTTCCAGAGCCGCAGCGGCAGTCACTATCTTAAAGACCGATCCCGGGGCGTAAGCCGCCTGACTCACCTTATTTATAAGGCAATCTCCGTCCTCGAGGTAACTTGCGATATCGTTGGGATCAAAAGTAGGCGAGGAAGCCCAAGCCAGTATCTCTCCCGTCTGGCAATCTGTTATAAGAGCTGCGCCGGATTTCGTATGAGATTCTAAAGCTTTCTCGCATACATACTGCAGTCTCCTGTCTATAGTCGTCACCACGCATCTTTCATCCATATTAGAAGTTCGGCTTCTGAGATCGTCCTCTTTCCCATATCCTTCTACCTCTTCCACAGACGGAGCGATCCCTCTCAGAAGGCTGCCTGCGGCATCGGCCCATATAGTAAGCCTGCTGCCTGCCGCAGCAAGTCTATCCTGACACATGAGTTCTATGCCCGAAACTCCTACCTTCTCATCCTCATTGAGATACCCAATCAGATGGCAGGCCAGCTGATCGTCCGAATATCTGGACGAAGTCTGAAAGACATATGCACCGTAATCTTTTTTAAGTATATCGTTTATATCCCTGTCAAAAGATTCTGTCCTGTAGACCAGATATGCAGAAGTCTTCTTGGCTATCTGCTGACCGTCTATGTCCTCAGTCAGGCTCTTTAGACGGCCGTCCTTAAGTTTTCTTGAGATTATATAATAATATTCTTTTACTCCTCCGGTGAGAGGCATAGAATTCCTATCCAAGATCACTCCTCTTGTATCGAGGCCTTCTACGGTTATTTCATATTGAGATACTGCCGCCGCTGTAAACTCATCATGGCAGAATATCTGTATATATGCCAGCCTTGCCGCCAGCAATACCGCCATAACTGCGAAGAACACTGCAAATCCTTTCACTCGTTTTTTGTTGATATGTTCCATAAAAAAACCTCCGAAGGGTAGTTTTCCCATCGGAGGCCCGTATTATGCCTTTTCAGAATTTTAAATCGAAACATATAGCTTTTCAGGGTTTTAACGGGAGATTTTCGCCGTTTTTTAAAACCTGGTCGCAGATATGTTTTACTGCCTCTTCTACAGTCATGTGAGTGGTGTCTAAAAGCTCGGCGTCGGGAGCTTTTTTCATCGGGCTTGCAGCTCTCGTGGAGTCGTTTAAGTCTCTCTGTCGTATCTGGGTCAGGACTTCTTCGTAACTTATTTTCTGGCCCTTGTCTATCAGTTCTTTATAACGCCTCTTGGCTCTCTCCTCAGGTTCGGCTGTTATAAAGTATTTGTACTTGGCATTGGGAAAGACTACCTCGCATATATCCCGTCCATCCATTATGACGCTCTTGCTTTCTCCCATTTTCTGCTGAACGTCCACCATCTTTTCTCTTACTATCGGAAAAGCGGAACAGCCCGAGGCAGCCATAGACACTTCCTGCGTTCTGATCAGCCGGCTGACTATCTCTCCGTCAAGTATTATATCTCCGTCTCTGAAATCTATAGATGTCTCATCGAGAAGTTTTCTAAGCTTTGGCCCGTCTTTCATCTCCATCCCCAGGCGAAGCATCTTCAGTCCCAGGGCTCTGTACATAGCCCCCGTGTCTATATATTCTATATTCAATTCTTTGGCGACAGCCTTGGCGACTGTAGATTTACCTGCGCCGCCCGGCCCGTCCACTGCGATTTGAAAAATTCGATCCATTATGTTTCTCCGATCTGATTGTGATCATTTCTTCTTAGTCTTTTTGCTCCGTCCTTTTTCCGGCGGAGGCGGAGCAGGACCTATGAGCTTTTCTATCTCCTTTACAAAAGTGCTGACATCGGTGAACTGTCTGTATACGGAAGCAAACCTGACATATGCCACCTCATCTATATCTTTCAGCTGAGTCATTATCAGTTCGCCTATATCATAGCTTTCGACCTCTTTTTCCATGGAATTGCTTATGACTCTCTCTATCTCGTCAACTATGCCTTCCATCTGAGCCATAGAAACAGGACGCTTCTCACATGCTTTTATTATGCCGTTGAGAATCTTAGATCTGTCAAAAGCTTCTCTCCTGCCGTCTTTCTTTACCACCATCAGGATAGTTTCCTCCACCTTTTCATAGGTGGTAAATCTGCGGCCGCAGTTGTCGCAGCCTCTCCTTCTTCTTATGGCATGTCCTTCTTCCGTAGGCCTTGAATCTATTACTTTAGTATCTGGTCTGTTGCAATACGGACACTTCATAGATATCCTCCTTCTGCAATGATTGTTATGATTATACCTGCATCTCGGCTTTTACCCCTGAGGTTCAAAAACCATCCATATCTACGAGTATGACATCGTCTCCCACAGTTCTCACCCGCTCCCATTTTATGACTGTATCTCCCTCTCCCTTGGAAAACAGTCCCATGAAACCGCGGCTTCCCGGTATAACAATTCCGTCTATGACGCCCTTGTCCAAGTCGACTTCAATGTCATATACGAATCCCAGGCTTCTGCCGTCGCCGATATTTATAACTTCTTTATTCTTTAGCTTGTCTGTACTTATCATCCTTTGTACCTCCCGTTTAGAAAAGTATATTCTCACAGGATGATAAATATTCCGGGCATATTATTCTTCGCTTTCAGAAGATCCGTCGTCAGAGCTTTCTTCAACTCCGGTTAATCTGTCGTAGATCTTATCAAGTTCTTTAGTCAGAAGCAGGTCTCTGTCAAGCTTATAAGTCTCCGCATACTTTTTCAGGGACATGCCGGTATACTCTTTAAAAGCCTTCTCATCTTCGAAGTTAGACGAGGCCAGCATATTCTCCAGATACTGATCGTACTCCTCGTCGGTGACGGACAGATCTTCTTTTTCAGCTATGGCGTAAATTATCATCTCCTGTTTTACCAGTTCCTTGGCATAGAGATCTATCTGCTCGTCATACTCTTCCTGATCAACCCCGAGAGTGTCTTTCATATATTCTTCCCATTCTTTGCCGCTGTTTTCGGCAAGCTGTTCGTAGCTCTTATTCAGTTCTTTTACCTGCTCTTTGACTTCTTTTTCCGGATATTTGGCTACTTCAGTTTCGCTGACTATCTGCGAATATAGCTCTGACTTAATCTCATACAGCTGCTCATCGTACTCGCTCTGTTCAAGCTCCCCGGCTACTGCCGCCCTATATTCTTCTACAGTCTCGTAATCACTGTTTTCCTTGACAAAGTCCTCATCGAATTCCGGCATCGTAGATACATTCTTGCTGAGCACCGTGACTTTAAAAGTCACATCTTTTCCGGAGAGTTCCTCATTGGCCGTATAAGGGTCAGGGAACGTCAGATCTAGAGTAACTTCCTCTCCGATAGCAGCTCCGTAGAGTCCTTCTTCAAATCCGTCTATCATGCTTCCCGATCCCAAAGTGAGATTATAACTGTCGGAACTCATGCCGTCTACTGATGTGCCGTCCGCCAGAGTTCCTTCAAACTTTATCGTTACCGCATCTCCTTCTGCCACAGCTCCCTCGGTCACTTTCTCAGTAGTGGCTGCTTTCTCAAGCCTGGACTGTATTTCCTTTTCTATATCGTCATCGGTGATAGCCACCTCCGGCTTTGAAGTTTCAAAGGAATTATAGTCGGGCAGTGTGATGTACTCTGAAAGATCATATTTGCTGTAAGGTTTTGAATTTCCGCATCCGGCCAGCGCAAGGCAGGCTCCTGTACACATCGTAAGAATAACTAATGTTGATATGAATTTTTTCATTGTCGTTTCCCCTTTTTATATATTATTTAACAGACGCCGAAAACCCTGCCCCTATAGGCGGCGGTGCCCTTTCAAAGTTTTGGCGACGATTGTTGTTCTTCTGCCAAAACCTCGAGGAGCGAAAGGCTCCCGGCGTTTGCTGCAATACTTTGTTCAATCGGCCTTACGGCCTTGCCGCCGGCGTTGCTCTTGCGGAGCAGAAAGGCAATGCAGGTCTTCCGGCATACTGCAAACTTAAGTACTTTCGCTTATCCTAAGCTGCTTCTGTGCTTTTTTCTTCTTCTTGTTCTTGCTGCTTACCACCACATAGACCAGCATCAAAATAGTGGCTATATAAGGAAGCGTGGACGTCAAATCCGACGGTATTCCTATGCTCTGGAGCCTGAGACCCAGGGCGTCTAAGAATCCGAACAAAAGCGCCGCAAGAAAGACTTTAGGCGGATTTGCCATGCCGAATATCACACAGGCAAAAGCTATGAATCCGCGGCTGTTGCTCATTCCCTCAGTGAACATGGTCAGATAGCCCAGCGAAAGGTGCGCTCCCGCAAAACCGCAGAAGATTCCGCACAATATGCTGGCCAGAAACTTCATTTTCTGCGGACTAACGCCTGCAGTCTCAAGAGACTCCGGATGCTCGCCGGCCGCTCTCATCCAGAATCCGTAGGGAGTCCTGTAGAGGAAGAGCCACGCCAGCAGCACTAAAATCCACGTTATGTATACGAATATAGAATTATCATTGAGAAGCGGCCCAATGAGCGGTATCCCATCGAGAAAATCTATGTGTACCGTCGGAAGGGCGACTATTCCCACGTTTGAGAAAGTGCCTTTTACCCCGAAGATCGAACGGAGCAGGTAGACAGTCAGGCCGCCTGCAAAGGTATTGAGGGCCATTCCTATTATGAATTCATCGCTTCTGAGCTTTACTACAAACAGGGCGAAAAAGAGTCCTATGAGTATGCCGCACAGCACCGCAAAGAGTACTCCCATAGCTGCGCTGCTCATGGTAAAGCTGAAAGCTACCGCCACAAATGCGCCGATAAGTATCATACCGTCCATACCGATATTCATTATTCCGGCCTGTTCAGTCATCAACCCGCCCATAGCCGCCAATATGACCGGCGTGGCAGTCCTCAGGGTATTCTGAAAAAGTCCTATATTGAAGACTTCTAAGAAGCTGTCCATCAGCGGGCCTCCTTTCTCAGTTTCTCTCTGACTTTTCGCTGAGAGGTTCTGTTTGTCAATATCTTCGTAATGCCGCTTTCGGCAGCCATCAAAAATATGATGACGGCGAATATGATATCAGATATCTCTCCCGAAACGCCGGTGGAAAATTCCATGGCTCCGGCTCCTATATCTATAACCGCAAAGAAAAAGCTCATTATTATGATGCCTACAGGGCTGTAATTCATGATCATAGCCACCAGCATGCCGTCATAATAAAACTCGTTGCTTATGGTATCCTGAAATCTGAACTGATATCCGTATACTTCGAACATTCCCACCAGGCCGCATATGGCTCCCGAGGCTATCATGGACCATATCATGATCTTTTCCCTGGGCAGACCTGAAAAATATGAGAATCTCTCATTTTCTCCCGTCACCTTCATCTCGAGGCCTATGCTGGTCTTCTGACACAGATACCAGCATAGGAACGCTATGGCGGCGCTGTATATTATGGCAGTGCTGAGATTTGATCTGGGAATTATCTGAGCAAATCTGAAGGCTTCCGGTATTGCGTCAGTGCCTCCCAGTACGCCGTGGTCGTCTGTGGCCAGAGGTCCGCTGCTGTTTATCAGATAAGTGCAGACATATATGGCGACTGAATTGAGCATTATAGTTGTTATGACTTCGCTGACCTTTAACTTCACTTTCAGTACTGCAGGTATCCATGCGTATATACCGCCTGCTGCGGCGGCCGAAAGAAAAGCTAAAGGCACCGCTATTAACGGTGAGGCTCCCTGCAGTCCTATGCCTGTCATAGTAGCCGCCAGTCCTCCCAGAAACAGCTGACCTTCTCCTCCTACGTTAAAGAGCCCCGCTTTAGCCGATACTGTCATCGCAAGCCCTGTCAGGCAGAGAGTGAGCATCTTCGCCAGAGTATTTCCGAATACACGAGACGATCCGAAAACGCCTTTAAGCATGGCTCCGTATCCTTCGAGGGGACTGAATCCCGTCACCGCCATGAGTATGCCGCCTATGATGAGGGCAGCCGTTATGCTGAGAAACAATGAGGTCAGATACATCTTGTTCTTTTGAAGTGAAGCGATCACTTTACTCATTTCTGTCACCTCCAGTCTCTCTGCTCTCCCGTGTCTTTCTTCTGTCACCGGTCATATAATAACTGATGTCCATCTTATCTATCTGATCAGGTTTGAATTCCCCTGTGACCCTGCCTTCGTACAGAGTGACGATCCTGTCCGAAAGCCTGAAGACTTCATCCAGATCTGCGCTTATGAGAAGTATAGCGCACCCGTCGTTTCTCTTTTCAATTATCTGTCTATGTATGAATTCTATGGCGCCTATGTCCACTCCTCTGGTGGGCTGGGAAATTATGAGCACCGGTGTATCCAGGGAAAACTCTCTGGCCACTACCACCTTCTGCATATTTCCGCCGGAAAGCGATCCCACTTCCGTATCTATTCCGGCTCCTCTGATGTCGAATTTCTTGAATAGCTCCTGAGCGTATCTATTGACGCTTGCGCGCCTGAGATGTATCCCTGCTGCGGAGAATTCTTTTCTCCGTTCCTTGCCTATTATCATGTTCTCTGCTATAGAGGACGGCATGGCTGCTCCGGTAGCTATCCTGTCCTCCGGAATATGCGCAAGGCCCAGTTTCCGCACTTCTCTGGGACCTTTTCCGGCCGCAGAGACTCCTCCTATGAAAAAGTTTCCCTTCTCCACAGGTCTCATTCCCGTCAAAGCTTCTGCCAGCTCGCTCTGTCCGTTTCCCTCGATAGCTGCAATGCCCAGTATCTCGCCCGCTCTGACTTTCAGGCTGATGCCGTTTACGGCCATCAGTCCCCTGTTATCTGCCACATACAGATCATCGGCTTCTATAAACACGTCTCCAGGGCTTCCCGTCTTTTCTATATTGTCAAACAAGACTTCTCTGCCTACCATCATGGAGGCCAGCATTTTCTCGTTTACATTCTCGGTTTCTTCTACTCCCACCAGCTTGCCGCGCCGCATTACTCCTACTCTGTCGGAGATGGACATGACTTCGTATAGCTTGTGAGTTATGATTATGACAGTCATATTTTTTTCTCTGACTATCCTTCTTATTACGGCAAACAATTCTTCTGTCTCCTGCGGAGTCAGAACTGCCGTAGGTTCATCCAATATGAGTATATCTGCTCCTCTGTAAAGCGTCTTGAGTATCTCCACTCTCTGCTGCAGGCCTACGCTGATCTCGCCCACTACGGCTTTGGGGTCTACAACGAGCCCGTAATCTTCCGAAAGTTCTCTGACCTCTCTGTCAGCCTTTTTAAGGTCATATATGAACTTCATCTTCTTAGGTTCTCTGCTCAGTACGATGTTCTGGGCCACGGTAAAAGATGGTACCAGCATAAAATGCTGATGGACCATTCCCACACCCTTTTCTATAGCCTCCATAGGCTTAAATTTCTCTATCTTCTCGCCTTTTACGTATATATTTCCGTCCGTAGGCCTGTGAAGGCCATACAGTATGTTCATCAGCGTGCTCTTTCCCGCGCCGTTTTCTCCCACGAGGGCGAAGACCTCTCCCCTCTTTATCTCCAAAGAGACGCTGTCATTTGCCAGCACGCCCGGAAACTGCATAGATATGTTTTCGAATTTAACTATAGTATCCTGCAAATCTTTTACCTCTTATAAAAAACGGCGTAGCGCATTTAACGCTACGCCTCATGTGCGGATTTATTTATTTTCTATTTGTTTGCGGTGTTATTTTCTTGCTGTTGAAACTGTGATCTCACCTGCGACTATCTTATTTTGAATATCATCTGTGGCCTTTTTGAGATCATCGCTGACCTGCTGAGTAGAATTCTCATCTCCGTAGGCCATAGATACATAACCCGTAGCCATATCGGCAGTCCATATTCTTCCGCCGTCCCAAGTATCATCTTCTATCAGAGCTTTCACCGTATCATATACTGAAGTTCCTACTTCTTTCTTCATGGAACAGATTATCTGCTCATCGTATTCAGGAGCCGAAAGTTTCTGATCCTGATCTACTCCTATGACATAGAAGCCTTTTTCTTTAGCTGCCGCAAACACTCCGTTGCCCGTGTTTCCCGCAACGGCAAAGACTACGTCTGCACCCTGACTGTTTAGGGCCAGCGCACATTCTTTTCCTTTTGCAGGATCCTCATAAGTATTGGCATAATTGGTAACGACTTTGATATCAGGGTTCGCATACTGCGCTCCTTCTTTATATCCGATCAGAAAGTCATTTATAGTATCGTTATCTTCTCCTCCTACTGCGCCCACAACGCCTGTCTCCGACATGCTGGCAGCTATATAACCTGCCAGGAAGGAGCCTTCATTCTGTGCGTACAAGATGCAGAGAACATTAGGGAGGTCTTCGATCCCCTCAGCCGGGTTGTCCACCCAAATAAACTTAGTATCAGGGTATTCTTTGGCGACATCAGAGATTTCGTAGAATTCCCAGCCTACAGGAACCACGACATCGGATTCTTCAGCAGCCTCCATCATGCGCTGCTTGAAGTTCTCCTGCTGACATTCTATCGTCTTTACGGTAACTCCGTAGTCCTCTTTCAGTTTGTCTGCACCTTCTTTAGCCGAGTCGTTGAACGACTTGTCCCCGAACGCAGAAGATACTACTACACAAACTGTAAGTCCCTCACCTTCGCCATCTGACTTATCTGAACAGCCGGCTAATGAAAATGCCGACAATATCAGCGTCAGGACGAGTAAAAGTGAAACAATCTTCTTCATTTTTTCCTCCGTTTTCCGTACTAGAAAATAAATTAATACGTTCCAATTTTAGCATTTTCGGCCATTAAAATCAAGTCTTCGTACGATTATGTTATGTGTTTTTTATGTGTTCTGCCGGCTGTATCTGCCTCAGCAGGCGTTTTGACTGCTTCTTCTGCAAGAAAAAAACACCGGAAAAACCGGTGTTTTAAGATGTATAGATTATAACCAAAGCAAGAGCGCTGCCGAAGGCGATGCCCGCTTCCCCGCAAAATCAAGCTATTTGCTCGACTCCTCTACTGCGACTGCCACCGCTACCGTAGCTCCTACCATAGGGTTATTGCCCATTCCCACGAAGCCCATCATCGCCACATGAGCCGGCACTGATGACGACCCTGCAAACTGAGCGTCAGAATGCATTCTTCCCATAGTATCGGTCATGCCGTAAGAAGCAGGTCCCGCAGCCATATTGTCGGGATGAAGCGTCCTTCCCGTGCCGCCTCCGGAGGCGACGGAGAAGTATCTTTTTCCCTGTTCTATGCACTCCTTCTTATAGGTTCCGGCTACCGGATGCTGAAATCTCGTAGGATTGGTAGAATTTCCGGTGATGGAAACATCCACCTTTTCAAGATGCATCACGGCCACGCCTTCTCTGACGTCGTCTGCCCCATAGCAGCGTACTTCTGAGCGTTCACCTTTGGAATAAGGAATCTCTCTTACCACTTTTACCTCGCCGGAAGAATAGTCGAACTGCGTCTGCACGTAAGTAAATCCGTTTATTCTGGAAATTATCTGAGCTGCGTCTTTTCCCAGTCCGTTGAGGATTACTCTGAGAGGTTTTCTGCGGACTTTATTGGCCGATTTGGCGATTCCTATGGCTCCTTCAGCTGCTGCGAAAGATTCATGGCCCGCCAGAAATGCGAAGCACTCCGTCTCTTCTCTGAGGAGCATAGCCGCCAGATTTCCGTGTCCCAGACCTACTCTTCTGTCCTCGGCTACAGAACCTGCAAGGCAAAATGCCTGTAGTCCCTCGCCTATGGCTTCCGCCGCGTCGGCAGCTTTATCACAGCCTTTCTTTAAGGCTATGGCGGCGCCGGCCGTATATGCCCAGCAAGCGTCTTCAAAGCATATTGGCTGAATACCCTTCACTATTTCATAAGGATCAAATCCGGCCTCTCTGCATATAGCCGCCGCTTCTGAGAGGTCCTTAATGGAATATTTCTCAAGGGCAGCCTGGATCTTATGGATTTTTCTGTCGTAATTTTCAAATGTGATCATCCCTGTCCCTCCTATTCCTTTCTCGGATCTATGGTCTTGACTGCTTCATCAAACCTTCCGTAAGTGCCGCCGGCCTTTTCCATGGCCTTTTGAACATCGTCCCCGGCTTTGATGGCGTCCATGAGCTTACCCATGTTGACGTATTTATATCCTATGATGTTGTCCTCCTCATCAAGGCCTATCTCCATTATGTAGCCTTCAGCCAGCTCCAGATATCTTGGCCCTTTGGCCTTGGTAGAATATATGGTTCCCACCTGGCTCCTGGTTCCTTTTCCCAGGTCTTCAAGACCGGCGCCTACAGCAAGTCCGCCCTCCGAAAAAGCCGATTGGCTTCGTCCATATGCTATCTGCAGGAAGAGTTCTCTCATAGCTGTATTTATGGCGTCGCATACCAGATCGGTGTTCAATGCTTCAAGGAGAGTCTTTCCTACCAGTATTTCTCCGGCCATGGCTGCCGAATGAGTCATGCCTGAGCATCCCAGCGTCTCCACCAGGGCTTCTTCTATGATCCCGTCTTTGACGTTTAAAGTAAGCTTGCATGCTCCCTGCTGAGGTGCGCACCAACCTACTCCGTGAGTAAGTCCGGATATGTCCGAAACTTCTTTCACCTGTACCCATTTGCCCTCCTGAGGAATTGGGCTGGGACCGTGATAAGCGCCTTTATGAACGGGACACATATTTTCTACTTCTTTTGTGTATATCATCTTGTCCTCCTAAAAAATCCAACGCAGCTCAATATATCTGCTCATTATATTTAAGCACAAAGGAGGTGATATTTCAAGTAAAAAGCGGATGCAGCAAACTGCATCCGCTTCTGATGATATCTCTTGTCCTCATATATTATCTTTTATTCTTCGCCGTCACGGCAGTTCCCGCAAGGCATGCCGAGGCCAAAAGCATAGCTATCATGTAAAGACCCATCTGGTTCTCATCGCCTGTCTTAGGAGTCTGAGCCTGATCTTCAGATACGGCAGCCTCTACCAGACCGCATCTTACACATTTACCGTCTTTATACTCGTGTCCCAGAGCTTTCACGGTCTCGCCCTTTATAACTTCTTTACATGTAGGGCAAGTTCTGTCGCCTGTGTAGCCGTCTTCTGTACAAGTCGCCGACACGGCTCCCGAGACTTCTGCCTCTTCTACGTCGTGACTGCACTTAGCTGTGATGCGGCCTTCTCCGTTTACATCAGCGTAAGGAGAATTCTCGGCTGTTATAGTAGGAAGTCCGCTGTCTGCATCTGCAGGGAAGGATTCGATATAATTAGCTAAAACCATGTAGTCCTCCATCACATAGTCCAGAACATTCACAGCTCCGTCGAACATGGCGAACCCGTCTCCCAGATCTCTCAGGGTATAGTTATATCCGGCCAGATTATATTTAGCGTTGACATCAAGAGGTTTATAGCTGTCAGTGTCCTTATCGTAGATCATGACGTTTCTGACTCTGTATTCTCCTGTAGGTCCTCCTGTCCACACTCCTTTTTCATCTTTCTGTACGGTAGATTCGATATAAGGATTTATCTCATATGTCATCCCTGATACGTGAAGGAATCCGCCGGACTCTCCCGGATAATCCTTTGCGCCCCATTCAAGAGCATCCAGAAGCTGCTGTCCCGTCACCGTCTGAAGACATGCGACATTGCCGAAGGTGTGTATATCCTTGCAGGCAAGATATGATATATCTCCCGTGATAGCTGTATTTCTTATTCCTCCGCCGTTCATCACAGCTACGTCTACGTCCAGATCCATATCGTCAAACAGGTAGTAGAGCGCGTCGGCGGCAAAGTCTCCCGTATTAGTCTCCTGCATACGAACGAGACGATTTCCGGCGGCGTCATAATTATTGAGAGTCACATCTGCATGTCCTATTACTACTCCCAGTTTAGTCTCGATCTCCGCAATCCACTTATCTTCTATGGAAGCCGTCGCTGCTTCTCTGTCCACTCCATCTGCATATTCTATGAGCTGGGTGCTTATGACTCCGTCTGCCGATATAGTCATCTTGCCTACGGCTCCGAAATAAGAACCGGTCTGAGTCAGGAGAACCTGGTTCCCATCTTTGTCTTTTATCATATCACTTTCGACGGTGCTGTGAGAATGACCGTCGATGAAAGCGTCAAGTCCGGAAGTATTAGCTATTACGTCTGTAGATCTCCATGGGGCTGATCCCGTATCTATACCCAAGTGTCCCAGCGCTATGACATAATCTGCTCCCGCAGCCTTCGCTTCATCTATGGATTTCTGTACGTCATCATAGAGGGCTTTTCCGTCAGAGCCTCCTGAAATACCATATATATAGTTGCCGTTCTCATCCTGGAAGTAAGACGGTGTGGATTTGGTAAAGGATTCCGGAGTCGTTATTCCCACAAATGCGATCTTTACTCCGTCTCTTTCAAAGATCTTATAGCTGTCGAGAACATTATCGCCCCTGATCCCGTCTTTTTCCTCATAGAAATTACATGAAACATAAGGGAATCCGCTGTTTTGAGCTACATCTAAAGCTCTCATCATACCGTAATCAAATTCATGGTTTCCCAGCGTAGCCAGATCATATCCGGCAGATTTCATCAATTCTATGATATTCTTTCCGTCATCCATTGATCCGTAAGCAGTTCCCTGAATGTGGTCTCCGCAGTCCACCAGAAGGGTATTTTCCCCCAGACTTTCTTTATAGGAAGCCAGCCTGGAATAGCTCCATGAATCGTGGGCCTGATCTCCGTCTCCTACTTGTCCGTTGTTGATATAAGTATGAATATCATTAGTATAGAGTATGGTTATATCCTCCGTCTGCGCCGCAGCATACATAGGCACTGCAAGAGTAAATATCATACATAATACTACCAGCATACTCAGCCAACGTTTAGCATGACCTTTCATTTTGTTTCTCCTTTCAAAATTCGGCATTTTGCTATGACTTACTTAGTATTATACATATCTTCAGGTCCATACTACAAGCAGTTATTTGTAAAATGCTCCTCAAATTTTGAAGTATACAATATCCATACCCTGCTCTTCCCCGGAGCTTGCGCTGGAGGCGGCCTTTTTTCGGAGAAGCGCCGGCTCTTTCAAAATCGAAAGACCGGCCCTCCGGCCGGTCCCATCTCTATCATATATTTAGCTAAGCTCCTTTTTCATGGCGGAAAGAGCATTTTTCTCCAGCCTGCTTACCTGAGCCTGAGATATGCCGATCTCTCTGGCAACTTCCATCTGGGTTTTTCCTTCAAAAAATCTTATATTCAGAATATGTCTTTCTCTCGGGCTGAGTTTGTCCATCGCTTCAGAAAGCGATATATTTTCTATCCATTTGGTATCGGTATTTTTAGTATCGGAGACTTGATCCATCACGTATATAGCGTCACCGTCATCGTGAAAGACAGGTTCAAAGAGGGAGACAGGTTCCTGAATAGATTCGAGGGCCGTAACCACGTCCTCTCTGTTTACCCCCATGGAAAGGGCTATCTCTGTCACCGTCGGTTCTCTCTGCATATCGCGGGAGAGAACTTCTTTTGCCTGCAGGGATTTGTATGCTAGGTCTCTGAGAGATCTGGAAACTCGTATGGAATTATTGTCTCTCAAATATCTGCGGACTTCTCCTATTATCATCGGCACCGCGTATGTGGAGAATTTGACTCCGTGGCTCATATCAAAATTGTCCAGAGCTTTGATCAGTCCTATACATCCGACCTGAAAAAGGTCGTCAGGGTTTTCTCCCCTGCTGGCAAATCTCTGTATGACGCTGAGGACCAGTCTGAGATTTCCTTTGATAAATTTGTCTCTGACCGAATCATCGCCGGCCTTGATCTTTTCGAGCATTTCGGTCATTTCTGCCTCTTTGTAAAGAGGCAGTCTTGCAGTATCTACACCGCAGATTTCAACTTTGTTAGCCATAAATACATACCAATCCTATCCACAAATATTTTAGTTTAGTTATGTACTGCGGCCACCAAAGTTATGTGTGCCAATGTGTGGGAATCAGGTGCTTTAGGCCTTCATCCCAGCTTTTTTATTTCCTTTTGAAGCCTTGAAATTATCCGCTTCTCCAGGCGTGATATGTATGACTGGGAGATTCCCAGTTTATCGGCGACTTCTTTCTGCGTCATCTCTTTTCCGCTCTTGAGTCCGAACCTCATCTCCATGAGTTCTTTTTCTCTGGGCTCCAGCTTTTTCATGGCTCCGTGCAGAAGCATCCTGTTCACTTCATCCTCCAGCCTGTGATATACTACGTCGTTTTCTGTCCCCAGAATATCTGACAACAGCAGTTCATTGCCGTCCCAGTCTACATTGAGCGGTTCGTCCAGACTCACTTCACTTTTCAGCTTTGTCGTCCTTCTCAGATACATCAGTATCTCATTTTCTATGCACCTGGATGCATAAGTAGCCAGTTTTATATTTTTCTCTAATTTGAACGTGTTTACAGCCTTTATGAGACCTATGGTTCCTATGGAAATCAGGTCTTCCACATTCACCCCGGCGTTTTCAAATTTTTTAGAGATATATACGACGAGTCTCAGGTTTCGTTCTATCAATATGCTCCTGGCCTCCTGACTTCCGCCCGCATATTCTTTTAGGAGCTTCGTCTCCTCGTCCCTGGCCAGCGGCGGAGGAAGCACATCGCTGCCACCTATATAAAACAAAGCCTTCTTCTTATTTCGGATTACCTCCTTAAGCCGTTTGATCATCAGGCTAAACTGTATTGTAGGCAAAAACCTGAATTCTTTATACATCTTTCAGCAATCCTCCCTCTAAAAAGTCTCTGTTCATAAGGACTTCGAAGCCTTCGAATCTGCCCTTATAGAACGCTATGTAAGCCCCTTCGGTCTTGTGATCCTCAAATATTATCTCATCTGTTCTGAGGGCTTCGAGACTGCCTGCTTCGACGCCTACGCCGTGATACGGTATTATCCTGTACCGGCTGGGCATATCTTTTGCGCCGAAGGGCAGTCTTGACGCTCCCCTGTTGTCTAAGAGCACCACCGGCTTGCCGGTCACAGGTTCTCTCAAACAGTTTCCCGAATCGACAAAAGCTTCGAAGAAATAGCTTTTGCCATCTATTATCAAACACACTCTCCCCTTCATGTTCATTTCTGCCTTGCGTCTTCTCACCAGTTTTACGAACCAGTATGTCAGTCCGAAGGCAAGTATTCCAAAGCACAGCAGTCTGAAATACGTGACTGCGTCCATGTATATTATCCCCTGGTGAGATACGGCAGGCTGCTGCCTCCACAGAAGCAGCGCCATCACCGCACCTCCTGAAAGGAAAGTCAGCGCTAAAAAAAGTCCGGTAGTCTTAACGATCTCCCTCAGCCCAAAGGCCGCGGCCGCACACAGCGTTCCGGCTAAAAGCCTGAGAACCGCTGACCAGCCGCCGTTTAAAGGAAGAAATATTATGAAGCCGCTCAGTCCGCATAAAACTGCGGCAAGTAATATCCGCATCTTCGCGGGCATACGGCCTGTAAGTTTTCCTGTCAGAAGTATCAGGAGCAGCCCCGCTATGAAGTTTTCTATAAACAGGTATTCTCCATAAATGACCATCTCATGCCTCGTTCGTTAATGATACAACAGAGCGTCCGAGAAGTATGTCGAATCCTGCTCAAATTGAAAAAATTTTAAAACAAGCCGCCTCCGTTGGAATCACTCCTTCGGGGCGGCTTTCGCATGTTCTTTCTATATTACTTTTATATAACTTTTTGTTCCTTTTCCTTCTCGTTTTATTTCGTAGACGCCTCTGACGCTTATCTGTCTCATTTCGAGTACAGACTCAGCTTCTCCTATGTCAGACGTCCTGAGGTAGACGCCTGTGCCGCATGATCTTACAAGTTCCTGGGGCAATCTCTTCAACTGCGCTTTTATGCCTGCTTCACTGAGCATATCCTGCGCATAAGCCGCCTTATAAAACGAAGAAAAGGCCATGATATATTCTTTTTCCACTTTCAAACAGCCTCCTATCGGTTCTTACGACTTAAATCGGAGCGTGGCTCCCGGCAAACTCACCTGCTATTCTGCAGCGAAAAGCTCTCAGGCGATCGGCTATCAAATACAGATAGCAGATTTTGGCTCCTCAGACTTTGGCGGAAAACCACAATTACTCGCCGCCGAAAGTCTGAAATCCCTCCGCAGAGGCGGGGATATCCGGCGTTCGTCGTTTATCTTCAGTATGTAAGACAGGCGGCTGCCGCTAAAATATTTTTTTAAAGAATCTTGATACCATTTGACGGAAAGAAGCTTTATTCACATCGCCTGCCGCTACCAGTGAATATTCTGCTATCTTCTCCTCGTTCTGATACACTTCCAATACTCCCATTTCATCCCCTTTTACGAGAGGAAGGGAGACTTTATCTTCTAATTTTACCTTGGTCGTGATATTACCTGCACCGCCTTTTTCTACCAGGGCCGTTATCCGTTCGTCCGCAACAGCTTCGACTTTCTGAGGATTTCCTCTCTCCACCGTGATCTTTTCCAGTGTCTCTCCTTTTTCTGCCACTATGTGAGTCTCATAGTTGGCAAAGCCGTAATCGAGAATCTTGCTCACTTCCTGATTTCTAATGTCTGAAGTCTCGCAGCCTAAAGCCACTGCTATGAGATGTGTGTCTCCTCTGGTGGCCGACGCCGAAAGGCAATAGCCTGCGTCGCTGGTAAATCCGGTCTTGATCCCGTCACATCCCTGATACTGTTTTATTAGCTTATTGGTGTTGGTGAGACCAAACTCCTTTTCCTTGTCCGGCAAACCTACGGTTATGGTGTCCTGCCATGTGGTAAACCATTTTCTGGTCTCTTCATATTTATACAGTTCTTTAGACATTATTGATATATCATATGCGCTGGAATAATGTTCTGCTACAGGGAGTCCGTTGGTATTTACGAAATGACTGTCTCTCATGCCCAGCTCTTTGGCCTTTTCGTTCATTCTTTCTACGAATATTTCCTCACTGCCCGCAACATATTCGGCCAGAGCAACACATCCGTCGTTGGCGCTGGCCATGGCCACTCCTTTCAGGAGTTCCTGTACCGTGTGGGTTTCTCCGACTTCCATGTACATCTGGCTTCCTCCCATGGAAGCCGCTCGCTCCGATATGGTGACCTCATCATCCAAGCTTATCTTCCCTGCGTCTACCGAATCCATCACCAGCAGCATGGTCATCACCTTGGTTACAGATGCAAGAGGCAGTTCTTCGTGAGCATTTTGCTGGAACAAAACCTTCCCTGTATCAGCGTCGATCAGTACAGCCCCTTTCGCCGCTACTTCAAAAGGCGCTTTATCTTCTTCGGCAGGTGCTTCGTCACTTACTGTCTCCAGTTCTATAGGGTCTTGTTTTGGCAGGTTTCGTCCTATTCCCACAAAGGCGCACAATATCACTGCACATCCTAAAACACTGATAAATATCTTTTTTCTCGCGCCGGAAAGTTTGGCTCTGATGTCGCCTGTCCCGGCCTGCGGATCTTTACTTTTGGCTTCTCTCTTGTTAATCCGGGCTTCCCTGACTTTTTTCTTTAACTTCATAAAAAAGCGCCGTCCTTTCTACATATATGGTCTCTAAAATATATGTGGCAGGACGAAGAATATGCTGTAAAAGAAACAGTTCTGAAGCGGCGCCTCGCCAGATTTAAAAAAGCGAGAATATTATCTTGCATGCTTCACTTTATAAAAAAGGATAAATCCCCCCTCGGCTGCTTTCAAAGCGCCCGGATGTCCGACAAATTAACGGCAATAAGCAGCGCTCATCCCAGGGCATGTTTTATTTTTGCACTGTCTCATCATAAAAATACAGCATCAGTCTGGATTTTTCCGCTATTTATAGAGGAAAAAAGCTGCTATGCTGTATTATTTTAAAAATTTTCAATTTTTTACAACAATTTTAAAAGAAAGTGTTGTAAAATCAGCAGTAAAAATTAGATTCTACAGCATAGCTTTCAGTCAGGCACATCGAATGAGCATTTTATTCGCATCATGTTGCAGAATTGGCAGTAAAGGCGAATAAAATGCAACTACGTAATCAAAACAACATAGAGCGGAGCAAACTGCTCCGCTCCACCGGCGATTCAAAGTATTCGGCAATTCCCTTCTAAGGAACAATTATGGCCCTCGTTATCTTTCTGTCTGCCGACAGCTGCAGGGCCTCGCCTATCTCATCCAGAGAAAATTTCCTCTCGGAAAATTCTTTGAACGGATATTTATCCTGATATTTCTCTAAAAACTCCAGCGATTTATGCAGATATTCAGGCAGATACCTGACTACTCCAAAGACCGTCAGAGCTTTTCTCGTTATATAGCCCGGAGAGATTTCGGCGCTTACAGCAGTTGAGTTTATGCCTATCACAATATACCTTCCCATAACTCCGAGGTGGCGTATCCCTTCGTCAAACGCTCCTGCAAAACCTGTGACCTCCAGGGCGACATCTGCGCCTCCTCCCGTAAGCTCCTTCACCAGTTCTTCCCTTTCGGAGAGTTCCCTGACTTCTGAAATATCTATAGTGTGATCGGCTCCGAATCTCCTTGCAAGATCCAGCCTCTCCTTTACTCCGTCGATCACTATGACTTTGGCTCCCTTTTCCTTAGCGATGGCAGAAGCGTAAAGCCCCAGCCCTCCGGCGCCCTGGATGACAAGCGTCTCTCCCGCCTCAAGGCCAGCTCTCTCCAGACCGTAATATACCTGAGAAAAGGCGCAGTTGACGCCTACGGCCAGCTCATTGGGAACGCTGTCCGGAACTTTATAGAACATCTGCTCCGGATATATATAATAATGAGAGGCAAAAGTTCCTCCGAAATGAGGCCATTCTGACGGATCTGTTCCAAGATGTATATAAGCGTTTTCGCAGAGGTCGTATCTTCCGGCGCGGCAGGCCTTGCACTCTCCGCACGTGATGAAGTACGGCGCTACGATCCTGTCACCTATCTTCACCGGCTGACCCATGCTGTCAGTCTCCACGCCTTTTCCAAGCTTAAAAATTTCTCCTACGAACTCGTGACCCTGACAAGACGGCTTGCTGCCGGCTGCCGCTGCGGACGATCCTTTCCAGTTTTTGACGTCAGAACCGCATATATTAGTACACAGTACTTTTACCAATACTGCGCCGTCCTCAACTTTGGGAATAGGCTCCTCTGCGAACCCGAATTTCTTCTCTCCTTCAAAAAAAACAATTTTACCTTTCATCTCTCTTCTCCTCGATCAGGGAAAGATCAATCGGAGACACTACCGCTGAAAATAAGCTTGTTCATCACATGTTCATACTTGTCTACATCAGTCGCGTAATCGAGAAAACATGTGCAGGCTCTTGTCTTATATTCGTTTTTCTTGGTAATGATACCGATCTCTCTGTATCCGATTTTTTCATTTAACTTGACACAGGTAAGTCCGGGACTGTTAAACTTGTTATATATATAATACGGGCAGAAGACCACTCCCATATTATTAGCCACCATATCCAATATAAAGTTCCACTGGGTGCTCACTAGGACTATGTTGGGGGCAAAGCCAAGTCTCTTTATCTCCATTTCAGTCTGGCTGCCTATTTCTTTTCCGGCATTGTACAGAATCAATCTCTGATCGTACATATCCTCATATCCCACATTGTGCTTTTGCGTTATGGGATTATCGACGCTGGCCACCAGCACGTTCTCTGAGTTAAGGATGCTGTAACTTTCAAAGTTTTCTTCATCTTCGGCTCCGTTAAGGTGGCGAAGGTCGATATACGCCAGGTCAAGATTCTTCTTAAGCAGTTCCTCTTTGAGAAGATTGGTCTCTTTTTCAAAGATTGAAAAGGTTATCTGAGGATAAGAGGCATTAAATCCCGGCACTATATGCGAAAACAAGGCTCCGCCTCCCGCCACCGAAAGACCTACCCTCAGATGTCCTTTATCTATCCCTTCCTCCGTATAGGTGGTCTGAATGAGATCGTTATAATTGTCTAAAAATCTGACAGCCTTTTCATAAAAGGCCTGTCCTGCATCTGTAAGCTTCTGTTTTCTCTGATAAGTGTAGAAGAAGGTAAATCCCATCTCTTCTTCCATATTTTTGATAACCTTGCTCAAAGCAGGCTGAGAAATATAGAGCTTTTGCGACGCAAGCGAGTAACTGCCGTATTTAGCGATCTGCACAAAGTAGTTCAGCTGTTTGACATCCATGTTCTTACCTTTTCCTTTACTTAAAATATAGCTTTCTTTTTTTCAAAAAACAAATTATAATAATTTATACTTAATGATAACTTTAATATATTTCAGCTTGAAAATCAATTATGTTATAGTTCTGTTAGGGCATAATTGTTTTTTTAGCGGCACAAGCACAAGGAGGAACAACAATATGATGACATCAGCAGAATATATAGAAAGC
>FR882594.1:11190-12552 GCA_000435715.1 Firmicutes bacterium CAG:145 | reverse complement strand
CTTATGGCTTTGAGAGTGTGAGCAGGGTTTGCTCCCATTGCTACCTGAGCCACGTACACATAGCCGTAGGCCATGGCTATCTGAGCCAGATCCTTCTTCTTAACTGCCTTTCCGGAGGCTGCGAATTTCGCTACGGCTCCAAGTGGCGTGGCTTTTGACGACTGTCCTCCCGTATTGGAGTAAACTTCCGTATCGAATACCATTACGTTTACATTTTCTCCGGAAGCCAATACATGGTCCAGTCCGCCGTAGCCTATGTCGTATGCCCAGCCGTCTCCTCCGAATATCCACATGGACGGCTTAGCCAGCATATCTTTGTTTTCGACTACATATTTTGCGTCTTCGTTTTCATCTGCGAAAGCTTTGCACGCTTCTGCCAGGGCATCTCCTGTCCTTCCGGAAGTCTTGGCCTCGTCCATGGTGGCAAGCCATGCTTTCGCCGGAATACCCACCAGATCTGCGATCCTCTCTACAGCGGATTTCAGTTCTTTTCTCCGCGCCTGTACGGAAATCGCCATACCAAGTCCGAATTCAGCATTATCCTCAAACAGCGAGTTGGCCCAAGCAGGTCCTTTTCCCTCTTTATTCACCGTATAAGGCGAACTTGGAGCCGAACATCCCCAGATCGAAGAACATCCAGTAGCGTTGGCTATGAACATCCTGTCTCCGAAGAGCTGAGTCACCAGTTTAGCGTAAGGCGACTCTCCGCAGCCAGGGCAAGCTCCTGAGAATTCCATGAGAGGCTGCTTGAACTGTGAGCCCTTTACGCTGTCCTCCTTGAACTGAGTCTCTTTCTCCGTAACTTGGCTGAACATGTAATCAAATCTCTTCTGCTGCTGATCTACATACTCGTCATCTACAGGCTGCATTTCTAGAGCTTTCTTTCTGGCCGGACACACGTCTGCGCAAGATCCGCAGCCGGTACAGTCAAGAGCAGAGATGGCGATGGCAAAGTATTTATCTTTTTCACCTTTCATCGGCAGGACAGTATCCTTAACAGGCTCTGCCTCTCTCTCATCCATTACGAAAGGTCTTATGACGCCGTGAGGGCACACATAAGAGCACCAGTTGCACTGCATACAGTTGGCCATGTTCCATCTAGGTACATCGGCTGCTATGCCGCGTTTCTCGTAAGCTGCAGTACCTGCAGGTACCATTCCGTTGGCAGTATCCAGGAAGGTAGATACGGGAACTTTGTCTCCGGCCATGGTATTGGTTGGGATCAGAACCTTGTTCAGATATTCCGTATGGAGCTTATCGCGCCCTATCATCTCCTGAGGTTTGCTGTCTTCCACTGCTGTTTTCCAGCTTTCCGGAACTTCTACCTTGTGTATATGGGAAATTCCGGCGTCTACGGCAGCC
>FR882594.1:10772-11161 GCA_000435715.1 Firmicutes bacterium CAG:145 | reverse complement strand
GCAGCCAAATTCATGTTTACTATCTTCTCGCCTTTTTTTCCGTAAGTCTTTTTGATGGCTTCTTTCATATATACGACAGCGTCGTCAATAGGAATTATGTCAGTTAGCTTGAAGAAGGCTGCCTGCAATACGGAGTTGGTTCTCCTGGCGCCCAGTCCTATCTTCTTGGCTATATCCACCGCATCACAAGTATAGAACTGTATATTGTTCTCTGCTATATATCTCTTCATTTTCGCAGGAAGATGCTCTTCCAATTCTTCATCATTCCATACGCAGTTAAGCAGGAAGAATCCGCCCGGCTTTACATCCTCCACCATATCATACTTATAAATATAAGCGGCATTGTGACACGCTACAAAATCGGCCTGATTTACATAGTAGCTGGACTT
>FR882594.1:630-10718 GCA_000435715.1 Firmicutes bacterium CAG:145 | reverse complement strand
GTGAGATATGGTAATACCTCCCGATTTCTTTGAATCATACTGGAAGTATGCCTGCACTTTCTTATCGGTATGGTCTCCTATTATCTTTACGCTGTTTTTGTTGGCGCCTACCGTTCCGTCTGCTCCCAGACCCCAGAATTTACACGCTTTAGTTCCCTCAGGCGATACGTCCGGGTACTCTGACGGAGTAAGGGACAGATGCGTCACATCATCATTTATAGAAATGGTGAATTCTTTTTTAGGATCGTCGCTCCAGAGGTTTTCGTAAACGGCCAGAACGTCACCCGGCTGAGTATCTTTAGAACCAAGCCCGTAACGTCCTCCCACTATAAGGGCGTCGTTAAACTTGCTTCCGCGGAGAGCCGAAACCACATCCAGAAACAGAGGCTCGCCTACTCCTCCCGGTTCCTTGGTCCTGTCTAAGACGGCGATCTTCTTTACAGTCTCAGGTATGACGTTTAGCAGGTATTTCTGTGAAAACGGTCTGTAGAGGTGTACTTCGACTATACCCACTTTTTTCCCTTTTTTCCTCAGATAATCTATGACCTCTTCGGCCGCGTCGCAGACCGAACCCATGGCGATGATGATCTCAGTAGCTTCCGGATCGCCGTAATAATTGAACGGTTTATAATCGGTTCCTATCTTAGCGTTCACTTTGTCCATATATTGGGCAATGATATCGGCAGTAACCAGATAAGCCGGGTTGCAGGCTTCCCTGTGCTGGAAAAATGTCTCAGGCTGTTCAGCCGATCCCATGCTGTGAGGATGGTTAGGATTGAGAGCTTTGTCCTTGAAAGCCCTTACTGCATCCCAGTCGACCATGCTCTTAAGTTCATCGTAATCCCACACTTCTATCTTCTGATTCTCATGAGAAGTTCTGAATCCGTCGAAGAAATGAAGCATAGGCAGTCTTCCCGCTATAGTAGCAAGGTGAGCTACCGCCGCCAAGTCCATCACCTGCTGCACGCTGTTTGACGCCAGCATGGCAAAACCCGTCTGGCGGCATCCCATCACGTCAGAATGATCGCCGAAAATAGACAGAGCATGTGTCGCCAGAGCTCTTGCCGCTACGTGAAAGACTGTGGGAGTCTGCTCGCCCGCCAGTTTATACATATTCGGTATCATCAGCAAAAGGCCCTGAGATGCCGTGAAAGTTGAAGTATATGAACCTGCCGTTATAGCGCCGTGAACAGCTCCGGCAGCGCCTCCCTCCGACTGCATCTCGACGATTCTCACCTTTTCTCCGAATATATTTGTCCTGTCCTGTGAAACCCATTCGTCCATGCTCTCTGCCATAGGTGAAGATGGGGTGATCGGATAGATCGCCGCAACTTCAGAGAATGCATACGCAACGTGAGCGGCCGCTGTGTTTCCGTCCATTGTCTTTAATTTTCTCACCGTAATCACTCTCCTTTCCTGATGCCAAGAGCTTCTCTCTGAAGATAGGTGTATTCCGGTACTTCCATCTCCTTTATGATTCTTCTTGAACATACGTATTGACATACATTGCAGTTTTCACACAATTCGTGATCGATAACCGCATGTTTGTCTTCCATATATATAGCTCCGTTAGGGCAGTTATTTACGCAATCTTCACAGGCGATGCAAGCCGACCAGCAAACCTTTGCCTTATCCTCATAATCAGCTGTGGAACTGCACGGAACTTGCTTTTGTCCTGTGTAAGGAACCATCACAATGATGTGCTTAGGGCAGGCATATGTACAATCTTTGCAGCCCACGCATTTTTCCGGATCCACTACAGCAGTTCCGTTGACTACGTGAATAGCGTCATACCTGCAGACTTTTGTACAGCTTCCAAGACCGCAGCAGCCTGTGGTGCAGAGCTCATGATCTTTAGGGCTGATCTTTTCTATAGCTTCCTCACAGGAAGTCAGTCCCATCTTCTTATATACTTCCGAAGCTTTATATCCGCCGCTGCATTTTACAAAAGCGACCTTTTCTTTCACTTTAGTTAGATCGTGAAGCGTATCGACGATTATCTTCTTTCTGCATTTTACAGTACAAGCTACGCATCCTACGCATTTATCATAGTCTATCACCGCATGATTGTTTACTATTGATACGGCGCCTTCAGGACATGCTCTTTCACATTCGCCGCATGAAATACATCCGTGACCGCATATCCTCCTGGTAAATTCATCATCTTCTTCTGTAGACGAACACGGAATGAAATTCGTAGCCTCTCTGGGAACCATGCGTATTATGGTCTGCGGACATACCGCCTTATTTGCGCAGGCGCCGCAGCCGGTGCATTTGTCCTTATCGATCACTATTCTGCCGTCCTGAAGGCTCATAGCGCCGAATTCACAGGAGTCTACGCAAGATCCCACTCCTACGCAGCCATCCTTACATTCGCCTCTTTTAAAGCCTTTTTCGACTGCTTCTTCGCATGACTTATACTGTCCGGCTCTCTCTTTGCCGGCGGCGCTTCCGCTGCAGAAGACAAAAGCCACCTGATCCCTGGCCTTTTCTGTCTCTGTACCAAGCGCCTCTGCTATAGCGTCTACCCTGTCCTGATCACAGGCAGGACACAAGGCAACGCTTTCACCGTCCGCTATGGCCTCGGCGCAATCCAGACAGGTTTTTCTGCCGCATCCGCCTAAGCCCTTGCAGTCGCTACCCGGCAAAAGTGAAAGAATTTTTCTTACGACTTCTGCGGTCGTTCCTGTTTTAGAACTCATACTAATACCTCCTTCGCCACGTCGTATAACATAATTTCCATAGTGCAAATACAGATTTGTGTATGAAAAAAGCCGCAGCAAATACCGCTGCGGCATATAAGCGACACAAAGTACTGGTTCTCCTCGTGTCTTTCTCCTTGTACACCTCAAGCGGAATCATTTTTAACTTTTCCGCTGAATGTTTACGACACTTGGCCTCATCTTTATTATAAGTCTATGAAGCAAATTGTCAAGTAATAATTTGCTCTATAAACCATTTTACTATTCTTGCAGTAATACCCCAGATAATCTTGTCTTCATACCTGTACAGGGGCAGCAGGTTCTTCCCCTTCCGCCACTTGTAATCAGGTGATATCCCCGTCTTATCATAAGGAAAATCTGATACGTCGGATACTACGTCTATGTCGTATATCTCGGCTGTGTTTTCCTCGAAGAACTTCAGGGGAACAGTGAACAATTCCGCCACTTCTTCTTGGTTCAGTCTCGCTTTTTGCAGAGCCTGAGGCGCCAGCGACACTGCAAAAGTATATAAAGTGTGTCCCGAGAATTCGTGAAGCGTATCAAATTGCCCCAGGACTCTTAACTCTGACGGAGGTATGCCGGTCTCTTCTTTTAGCTCTCTCAGAGCGCACTGGAGGGCGGTCTCTCCCTCTTCCATACGCCCGCCCGGAAAACATATGTCTCCCGGCTGCGTCTTAAGCCCGGCGGCTCTTACTTCGAAAACCATAGACAGACCTTCTTCCGTCTCTATCAATGGTATGGTGACGCTGAAGAATTTATACCAGTCTACAGTGCCTACAGGTCTCTTTTTCAGTTTTTCTTCTATATCCCGAACGTTGATCAACACCTTTTCCTCTCTTTTACTTTAATCTATGTGTCCATATATTTCTCACAGCCTTCATCCTGACAATAAACAAAGGCGACGGTAATAGCCCATCGCCTCATGTATATCGTCAAAGCAAATTTATCAGTTTAGGATCTCGCATCCTTCAAAGTCCACGCCGATCATCTCTTCCTTTTCAGCGCTTAAGCTTACGACGAAATCCATGCCGTAGTTCTTAGAGATCTTTTTAAGTCTGTCTATGAACTCAGGCAGGTCTCCCAGCGAAAAGTCAGCGTGTTTTAAAATGCTGTCTATGTATATAGTCTCTATATCGTGATCCAAACTTATTATACCGTAAAGGAAACCGATATATTCGTCACAGTTAGTGATATGTTCAAAATCTTCCATACATATAACTCTTATTCTATATTTGAGATCATACATAAGCCTGTGATTCTTATTTATGAAAATAACGCTTCCTTTGCTGGTCTCTATCTGATCATTGGCAAGATCGATCATCTGTTTTGTCTTGCCGCTGCCTTTATGTCCCACTAATAATTTAACCATGGTAACCGCCTCCTAAAATGAATTTTGCCTGACTTTCTGTCTGTTATTTTTTTCATTATACAATACTGACCTTATATTTTCAAGTAGTAAATGAGACAAGGCGGAAAAGAAAAATTTCAGGTCATTTGTCTTTGATTTTAAGCCGCAGCTGGCCGCAGGCTCCGTCTATATCGTCGCCTAATTCGCGTCTGATTGTAGCAGGTATCCTGCGCTTTTTAAGAACAGTCAGAAAATTTTCCGCCCGCTTTATTGTAGTAGTTTCAAGTCCCGTCTCTTTCACCTTATTGAGAGGAATCAAATTGACGTGACAGAGTATTCCCCTGAGAAGGTCCGCCAGAAGCTCCGCATGTTCTTCTCCGTCGTTTGAACCGCGTACAAGGGTATATTCAAAGGTGATACGCCTGGACGTCTTTTCGGTGTATCTGCGGCAAGCCTCTATGAGCTTTGTCAGCGGATATTTTTTATTGACTGGCATGATGGCGCTTCTGGCCTCATCCGTAGGAGCATGAAGGGAAATCGCCAGATTCACCTGGGGAAAATCTTCAGCGAATCTCTCGATTCCCGGTATTATACCGCAAGTGGAGACAGTTATATTTCTCATGCTGAGCCCCAGTCCCGCCGGATCGCCTGCTATTCTTAAAAAGGTTGATACGTTTTCGTAATTGTCGAAGGGCTCTCCGCTTCCCATTATCACGATATGGTTTATTCTCTCTCCCGTATCTCTCTGAACTGCCAAAAGCTGCTCGGACATTTCCCCCGGAGTGAGATCTCTGCAAAGTCCGTCCAGGGTGGAAGCGCAGAACCTGCACCCCATCCGGCATCCGNNNNAACCTGCACCCCATCCGGCATCCGGCTTGAGAAGAAACACATATGGTATTTCCGTATTTGTATTTCATGAATACGCTTTCTATGGCGTTGCCGTCCTCAAGTTCAAACAGATACTTTCTGGTCCCGTCGATCTTTGAGACTTGAACTAAGGACGGGTAAAGAACTCCCGGGGAATACTCTTCCCCCATTCTCTCTCTCAGCGACATGGGAATATTTTTCATCTCCTCAAAAGATTCCGCTCCCTTATAGAGCCAGGCAAATATCTGCCCGGCCCTGTAATCGGCCTCTCCCATCTTTCCAAGAATAGTTTTCAGTTCATTTAATTCGTAATCTTTAAGGTTTTTCTTCATAATCAATCCACATCATGTCTGGCAAGTATAGCCGCCGGAGTCTTTCTCATGGTGTTGAACACTGGTATCAGCCCCACCAGAGAATTGAACACGTATACTATAGCCACGGCCCCGAGTATCACCGCCGGATTCAGAGCGAACATAGAGGCCAGATAACTTATCTTACACAGTTTGTAGAGTATATAGGACATTATTCCTATGCCCACCACGCTGCTGACAGTAGTTATGGCGACTATCTCGCCCAGGAACATCTTATATATATCAGTTTTCTTTACACCTATAGCCCTGTATATTCCTATCTCTTTTATTCTCGAAAGGAAAGAGGATCTGGTCATGAGAAGTATCTCTATAAGTGAAATAGCCAGCATTATGATCCCCAGTATTATGGTGCTTCTGGTGTTATCACTTCTGTCGCTGAGATATGCTTCCCGCTCTGCATCGTAGGAACCCCTGACATTTATGTTCTGACTTCTCAGAGCCTCCATAGCCGAATCTCGATCTGCGGGAGCTACGCTGAAACCTCCGGCCTCTGCAATCAGCAGATACTTTATGGTATTTTGATTCACAAGGTAGCTCTGTACATTTTCAGGGCTCTCATAATATCCCACGACTTTTAATTTCCTGTCATTTACTTTAACGTCGATCTCTTTATTCAGAGGCATCTGTTCAGACATGCTCAGAGGAACTATGGTTTCATAATCATTCTCGGGAAGCCGTCCTTTTTTGACCGTATATTCCGCATCGTAAGTCTGATAATCATATATGATCTTTGCAGTTTTATCGCCGTCAGCCGTGTCGTCATACGTTTCCTGATCTGCGCTGTTGTATATCATAGGGATAAACATCGAAGGATCTGCATATATCAGAGGCTGATTTTTGTCAGTTATACCGACTATCTCAAAATCCTTCATAGAATCCATGGATAACTTTTTACCCAGCATCTGCTGAATATCGCTTATTCCCACTTGTTTAGGGGCAGACTGATTTAACAGTCTCGTAAGAGTAAGCTTATCTACTGCTATCTCCTGGGGATTCTCGGGCAGCCTTCCGGAAATCAGATCGGACTCTCCTATAGTATTTTTATCGGTCAGAGAACCTGTCATCACGCTTTGAGCGTGAGACGTCTGATAGTAGAAATCCATCTTGAATTTCATATTTATATTTGCAGACTTCGGAAACATATATGCCACAGAATCCATGTTCTCGTATTCCAGATATTTTTCTGTGCTTATCTTAGGGATCTCCACCGTCAGATAGTCCTTATTGCTGCTTATGAAGTCTTCGTCCTTGACGTCCAGGCTGGCATATATGCTGCTCAGAGAATAGGTTATAAATACTCCTGCCAGCAGAAAACCTACGAAAAGCAATTTTTTTATCAGAGGATAATTTACTATCTTTTTGAATCCTCTGGCCAGAGATGGTAAAAAGCCTATGATGGAACTGTATTTTTCCTTTATTTCGGAGTCCACCACCTTATCGAAGTCAAAGTCGTATTCTTCATACAGGCTCTTATCAATCTCTTTATAATGATCGTCTACGAATTCTATGGCAGAATTGGAGTCTATGACCTCTATGCGCCGGTCTTCTTTGGATTTGATATAGATGTTTCCGTTTTTTACGACGATGTCTATATCCAGATCATCATCCGCTCCTCCGTAGAAGTTCACGCTGACATCGCCGTCCCTAAGAGACTCCTGCTTTTCAAAATCTCTGAGATAAAACTTATTGTCAAGCCTGTAGTCTAGATTATCGTCAGTCTTGTTCTCATAATCCGCCTCTACTTTTCCGTCTTTGAGTTCTATGATTCTGGAGGCGTAGAACCTGGCCAGCTCCACTTCGTGTGTAACCAGTACTACCAGACGGTCTCTGGAAATAGCCTTGATGATATTCATTATTTCTATGGTGTTGGCGCTATCCAGATTTCCTGTAGGTTCGTCGGCGATGATTATCTTGGGATTCTTAGCTATGGCTCTGGCTATGCCCACCCGCTGTCTTTCTCCTCCCGAGAGCATATCGGCCATCCTGTTCCTGTAACGGTATATTCCCAGTGTCTGAAGAATGTATTCTATCCTTTTCCTGATCTCTTCCTCATCTCTGATGCCTATCATTCTCAGAACTATAGCCACGTTTTCATATACCGTCATGCTGTCTACCAGCTTATAGTCCTGAAATATATATCCTATATTGAGATTTCTTATCTCGTCTACTTTTGACGTTCTTCTGCCGGTTATCTTCACTCCGTCTACGAAGATATCTCCTCCGTTTACTTTATCAAGACCTCCTATGGCGTTGAGCATGGTGGTCTTTCCACATCCGGAAGGTCCTAAAAGCGCCACCAGTCCCTTTGTGCCCAGATTTAGGGTAGTATCATTTATGACATGAATCTCATTTCTCTTTCCCTTATTGAAGTACTTATTTACTCCTCTCAGCTTGATCATCCCCTATACCTCCTCTCTGTACGTATTCATCACTGAATCTTTGAACAGTTTTCTGGCGAATCTCTGCGAGATCATATAGGACATAGCGATGATGATCAAGTACATTATCACATAGTTTATAGGTTCGAGATACCCGGCCAGATCTACTACAAAAGTCTGTGTGATTACGCCGGCATATACCAACAGCATTACTGCCATGAAGACAGCGTACGCCAGAGTTGCCGTAACGAAAAGCTCTATATCCAGCAGCTGTTTGGATATTCTCCTGGAAGCTCCCAGAGTCCTCAGCGTAGTATAATAAGCATTTCTGGATTTGAGTACTATCCTGATGATGAAATACGATATAAAGAACAGAGCTACTATGAGCACCGCCAGCATGAAAGTTTTCATCATAGACACGATCTGTACTATATCTGCCCCGTCAGCAGCGCGGGCGTCTCTCATTGGCAAAGTGTTAAAACCCATTCCCTTAAGATCTTCGATAACCGTATCCATGCCCTTAACGTCGTCCACATACACGGAGCTCTGGAATATGCCTTTATTTATAAGCCTGTTATAATCTTCTTCGTTTACATAGACTTCTCCGCTCTGAGAATCTTTATATGTTACGCCGGTAAGCTTCTCAAGGTTGCCCTTGCTGTAAGTCTTGCTTATCTTGACCGTCATGGAATCGCTGCCGTATATGCTCTCGGTACTTATGACGATCTGCTTGCCTATACAATTTCCGTCATCGGTCGTCTCATTGAGCCGGCTGCTCACAAAAGCTTCGCCGCTGGGCACGTTGGCATTGGGAACTATGCGGAAATCCGCCCCTTCCCCGGACGACATGTAGTACTGTCCCTGATACAGCGATTTGACATTGTTATTGTCTGCGGCCACCTGCTGCCTCATATATCCCAACAGTTCCTCCCCGGCATAAAATCTGTTATTATCGCCGCCGGAAAGTTCTTCGTTCATATATACGCCCACCACCTTTAGCGGCTGGCCCATCTGGCGTTCTCCGTCAGAATCATACGAATCTATATATAGGTCTGTATTCAGTATCTCTTCCAGACCCTGGTCGAGATAATAGTCGTCAGGCGATCCCTCAAGTATTATCTCATAAGGGTTCTCCGGCATTCTTCCGGCTGTCAGCTCACCGTCAAAGTACTTGAGTTCGACAAAGTTGCCGTAGAAATAGAACCAGTAATCTTCATCCGAGATGGATGTGACGTAATCTATAAGAGTATCGTCCTTTATGACTCTTCTGACATTTTCCATAGACTCCAGCGTCTTGAATTCGTCTTCTGTTATGGCCGACTTATCCGGCTTGTTTATTACGATCCTGCTGTCAGAAGTATCTGAAAAGAATTCATTGTAGCCGAAGAGACTCTCCTGATACTCCGTCTTCTGGAAGGATGAATAGGTGCCTGCCACAGCAAAAGATATAAACAAAAATACTGCGAAGATCAGGATGAATTTCGCCGGTATGTTGAAAGCGTTTCTCACTCCAAGTTTAAGCCTTCCCCCAAAGGTTATGTCCTCATAATCGCCGGCTTTATGTCCCCGTTCCTTATCCGGTCTTTTCAGCGTCTTATCCTCTAATATTTTTCCATCGTGCATCTTTATGAGCCTGGTGGCGTATCTTTCCACCTGCTCCAGATTATGAGTCACTATTATCACCAGCTTATCCTTGGCTATCTCGTTCAGCAGGCGTATGACATCTTCAGCGGCCTTGCTGTCCAGATTACCTGTAGGCTCGTCGGCAACGATTATGGGAGTCTCCTTTGCCAAGGCTCTGGCTATGGCCACTCTCTGTTTCTGTCCCCCTGATAATTTTGAACACTTAGTATTGATAAAATCCGTGAGACCTACTTTATCTATGATAGAGCGGACTCTCTCTTTCATATCGGCACCCGTCTCGCCATTAAGCATGAGAGCTAATTCAACATTCTGATACACAGTATAGCTGTTTACCAGGTTGAAATTCTGAAAGATATTGCCCACATACTTTCGCCTGTATTCTTCAAAATCGGCTTCATTGTAATGGCTGGTCTCCTGACCGTCGATATACATTTCCCCTTCTTCGTAGGTATCCAGGCCTGAAAGCACGTTGAGCAGCGTCGATTTACCGCTGCCTGATTCTCCTGTGATCACCACGAACTCTCCCATATCCAGTTCGAGGTTCACCCTGGAAAATCCGCTGGCGATCATGCCGTTGCTGTAATAAAATTTCGATACGTTTTTTAGCCTAAGCATAACTAACCCCTTTTCCATCATTTCTTAAAATATGAAAAAAGTGTACTACATTATGTAGTACACTGTCAATATCTTAATCGTCATTTTAAGTTTAACTTAAGAAATTCGAAATATTTTTTGCGGCCGGGCAAGAATACACGAC
>FR882594.1:0-591 GCA_000435715.1 Firmicutes bacterium CAG:145 | reverse complement strand
TATCATATAGTCTGTTGTGAAACGGTCTCCGTTATATAATCCAGCACTCTGTCTCTCGGTATGTTCAGAGCATAGGAGATCTCCTCAAAGACTATATTCTCCGCATCCTTAAATATACGTTCATCAGCGGCATAAAGCTTTTTTCCTTTCGCCACTTGCTCCTCTCTCCTGAGATGAAGATTTCTTACAAGTCTTATGAGATCTCTGCTGTCTCCGTAGAGAATTATTTCCTTAAACGCCTGCTGTCTCTCCCTGTTGTTTTCGATCCACGGAACTTCCTGGAGAGGCATCTGACGGATGAACTGGGTTATCTCCTCCTCAGTAAGGACGGGTCTCATCTTGCTCACGCTCTTTTCGTTATTGACGGGCACGTAGTTGACTGAGTTCCCTCTCATGAGCTGTTTTAGTACATAATATTGTATGATTTCTTTACCGAATTTTTTTTCGGTTATATCTTCTATTCTGCACAATCCCTCGGCGCCGAACACTACGACGTCGCCTATTTGGTAACTTCTCATTTCTATCACTCTTTCTGCCAACTAAGTATGTCTTTTTAAATTGTTATATCGTTATTGCGGCAGCTATGCCGCT
>FR882593.1:261964-281665 GCA_000435715.1 Firmicutes bacterium CAG:145 | reverse complement strand
CGATGGGGATTTCTTTTAAACTAACTTAATGCTTCTCCATAATTATCTTAATAAACACTTTTATAGATTTATTCACCTGTACGCCTCCTGTCTTGCTATGTTCTATTTCTACCCTCTTCGTATATCATAGTCCCATAGCGCCAGGCTATCCTCGGCAGCTGCCGGCCCCACAAAATCCTCTCATCCATATATCATATTAAGAAGTTTTACCAATATGCCGGTGGGCAGTATTCTGAATAAAAAACCCAGAAATTCATTGGAAAGCCCTACTATTTTATGAGGAGGCAGGTGTTTTCTCTTCAATATCTTTGCCACCGTCTCGGCTACCTGCTGCGGCGTCATCCCGCTCTGTTCGGATCTTTCCATCTTGGACACCGAGGCCTCTATCCTTCCTCCGTAGATATCGTCTCCTTCGGCAGTCTTTCTCCGGTTTTTAGTGAAGTCGGTCTTTACGTCATTGAGCATCACCGCCGAAGTCTCTATCCCAAAAGGCTTAAGTTCTATTCCCAAAGAATCGCTGAAAGCGTTGAGAGCCGCTTTGGTGGCCGAATAAAATCCCTGAAACGGCAGCGGAAATATGGCTGCAAGGGATGAAATAAATACGATCTTTCCTCTGCCTGCTCTTCTCATGGCCGGTACCGCTGCCTGGGCGCATCTCACAGCTCCGTTGAAATTGACGTCAGTCTGCATTTGATAATCATGTTCAGGAGCGAACTCCGCCGCTCCGGAGATGCCTATACCTGCGTTGCATACCAGTACGTCTATTCCGCCTCTCTCTTTAAGAATCTCTTCAAAGACTCGCAAAACGCCGTCGCTGTCTGTCACATCGCAGGGTTTCCAGCATACGTCGGTAAGAGAACCCTCTGATCTTGCCAGGCCGTAGACTTTATATCCGTCTCTGAGCATAACTTTACATATTTCATATCCGATGCCTTTTGAAGCGCCGGTTACCACGGCCGTCTTCTCATATCTCTTTTCTGTCTCATTCATCAGCATATCCTCCGAAACTCCCCTCATCATCCAAATTCATGGAATATTCCTTATCTTCTGCACTGTCTACATATCTAAAGTCTTTATCCTTTGCCAGTATATCCTGTACGGACATTTCTCTCACCGATCCATCGGCCATCACTAAGCAAAGCGCAGGATATAAGAAATGTTCATCTGTCCTGTAGCAGTCGTCTTCAAAATCAGTAAAGGCAAAGACAGCCTCGAACACACCTCCCGGAGGTATGCTTGCCGGCAGATGTATCCTGGCAGGAAGCTCAGCCGACCTCCCGTTGCAATATCTCCACGGTGTACGTTCGAAAGCGTCATACGGATACATCCGGTCTTTCATTTCTTTTTTTACCAAGTCTTCTCATATACACATCTTGTATCAGAATATACTTGCCGCCGGTATTCATAACTCTCAGATTTAAGAAGCAATGCACGTCTCTGCATACCTGCTGCGAATCTTCTTCGGGCTGAGCGCTTTCTACATATATAAAATTATTAAGCTGGTCAAACGTATCAAACCTCGCTTTACTTCTGCCGCCTATGAACTGAGCCGTTTCGATCAGCAAAGAAGCCACCCCTGTCACACATCCGATTACGGCTATCATCATCGTATAATCCATTTGCATATACCTCCTGATTTCATCCTTGCGGACGCTTCTTTCCCTATCTGCCCGGTACTGCTACCTCCACCGCATCAGGTACTATCTCCATGTGAACCCTTCCCGCGTCGGTTATCTCTCCGTCTGTGCAAAGTCTCATGGTACCGTCCAGAGGTGTTATCACCACGTCGCGGCACTGCCTGTAGTAAAAGATCTTATCTATATCAGAGAGCTGAAAATGCGTGCCTTTTGAGTATGCAGGAAACTTCCTGATAAACTCCCGTCTGGTGACGTTGTATATAATATTGGCGTCTATCAGCCCGTCATTCAAAGACGCTTTGGGAGAACTCTTCACACCTCCCCCGCAGAAACTGCCGTTGGCTATGGCTGTCAGAAGCAAAGGCCCCTCATGCACTGTTTCTCCGTCTATTTCGATCTTTAAGTTGGCTCCCTTTTTCTTTATAAGAATCCCGGCTACTGCCGTAAGATATGCTATAGACCCTTTGAGCAGAGGGTAGGTCTTCAGCCGGGCGGTCAGATCGACTACATTGCAGTCAAAGCCAATATTGAACATATTGGCACAGTAACGCGTCTGCTCCCGGCCGCCGATTATTCCGGAGTATTTTATGACATCGCATTTGACTGTATCTGCATTGATCTGAGCGCAGACGTCCAAAAAACTATCGGTATCGGAAAAATTTCTGACAAAATCATTTCCCGTACCTATAGGCATCACGCCGACAGACGTCGAATCGAAACCCATGACGCCGTTGAGCACCTCGTTCAGAGTCCCGTCTCCTCCGCAGGCTATGAGCCTGACTTTCTCTCCTTTAGTTTCAGCCTCCAGAGAGGCCAGCCTTGCAAATTTCTCTGCGTCTCCTACTGACTTTGTAAGATAAGCGCCCGCTTCCGTATTGAGCTCCTGTGAAGCTCGGGCTACCGCTTCCTTTATCTTATCGAGTCCTCTGCCCTTTCCGGCCTTTGGATTGAGTAAAAATACAGTCTTCATAAAATCCTCTTATAATTTTAAAGCAATACATGCATATTCATTTTACATTTATTTTATTTTAAGCGCAACAACCTTTTAAATCCGTCGTCTGCATATTTACTTTTGCCTTTTAATTTCCTAATTTCTGGGTTATAATATAGTGTAATAATCGTATCGGTCTTTGGGGCTTATTCCCTGTGCCGCTATGGCATGCCGGATTTTCGGTCCCCGGTCGATTTAATCATACATCAGATAAAAGAGGAGGTAATTATGGATACAAGAGTAAAAGAACTTTCAAGAGTGCTGACGTCATATTCCTGCGATCTTAAGAAGGGCGAAAAAGTACTCATCGACTATGAGGGGGAATGTGCAAGACCTCTGGTGAGGCAGCTGATCAAGGACGCCTATAAGCTTGGGGCCAGGCCTTATGTGAATCACAGAGACAGTTCTGTCCTGAGGGAGATACTTCTTTGTGCAGACGAGGAACAGATAGAATTTTTAAACGATTATCAACTTTATCAGATGAAAGGAATGGACGCATATATAGCAGTCAGGGCCGGCGAAAATACTTCGGAACTGGCTGACGTCCCGTCTGATAAGCTCAATATGTACTATAAGCTTACAAGCCCGACTCTCGATTACAGAGTAAACAAGACTAAATGGGTCGTTCTAAGATACCCTAACCCGTCAATGGCTCAGCTGGCCAACAAATCGCAGGAAGCCTTTGAAGCTTTTTACTTCGATGTCTGCACTCTCGATTACAAGAAGATGAGCAAGGCTATGGATCCGCTGGTGGATCTGATGAACCGCACAGACAGAGTCCACATCAAGGGACCCGGAACAGACCTGAGATTCTCTATCAAAGATATTCCCGCTATCAAATGCGACGGCCTCAGAAATATTCCCGACGGCGAAGTCTATACTGCTCCTGTCAGAGAATCCATGAACGGAACTATAAGCTACAACACCTTCTCTGAGGAGCAGGGTTTCACCTACGAGAATATAAAGTTTGAAATAGAAAACGGTAAGATAGTCAAAGCTACTGCCAACGATACCGACAGGATAAACGCTTTGCTGGATACAGACGAAGGGGCTCGCTATTTCGGAGAATTCGCTATCGGAGTAAATCCTTACGTCCTCGCGCCTATGAAGGACACTCTCTTCGACGAGAAGATCTGCGGAAGCTTCCATCTCACTCCGGGAAAATGCTACGAAGACGCTTATAACGGAAACCATTCTGCAGTACACTGGGATCTGGTCATGATCCAGAGGCCCGAATACGGCGGCGGAGAGATCTATTTTGACGACGTCCTCATAAGAAAAGACGGACTTTTTGTAATAGAAGAGCTGGCAGGGCTCAATCCCGAAAACCTCAAATAAAAAAGAGCCGGACAAGATCATCCAAGAGCAACTAAAAAAGGAGCCTGAACATGGAAAAGAAAACAATCGCAGTGCTGTACGGAGGCTGTTCCAGCGAGTACGGGATTTCCCTCAATTCCGGGTATGCGGTCCTCACCAATATAGACAAAGATAAATACGATATCGTTCCCATAGGTATAACTAAGGACGGCAGATGGTTTCGCTATGACGGCGACGCTGAAAATATAAAAAACGACAAATGGCATGAAGATAAGGAACACTGTATCCCTGCGTATATAGTTCCCGATACTGCTATTCACGGCATGATAGAGCTGAGAAAAGAAGGCACGGCTTTTACCCGACTCGACGGAGCATTCCCTGTCCTTCACGGTAAAAACGGAGAAGACGGTACCGTTCAGGGACTGATAGAGATGGCCGGTATTCCCGTGATGGGCTGCGGCACTCTGGCCTCTGCTCTGTGCATGGACAAGTATCGCGCCCACGTAGTAGCTGAAGAAGCAGGCATAGCGGTGCCTAAAGCCTGCAGTATAATCGGCCGTGTCACAGACCGGCAGCTCTTTGAAGCCGTTTCGGAACTCACCTATCCGCTGTTCGTAAAGCCCGTCAACGCAGGTTCTTCTTACGGCATAAGCGTGGCGGAAACTCCGGGCGAGCTGGTCAGCGCGTTAGAGCTGGCGCTTCAATACGATAATGAAGTCATCATAGAAGAAAAGATAGACGGCTTTGAAGTGGGTTGTTCTGTCATAGGAGACGGCAAAGGCAATGAGATAGTCGGCAGAGTTGATGAAATTGAGCTGTTCAACGGATGTTTCTTTGATTACACTATGAAATATACAGGCGTAGACTCCAAGATACACAGTCCGGGAAGACTAGACCCTGAAACAGAGGAGAAAGTAAACCAAGCCGGAATAAAACTTTTCAGAGCATTGGGATGCAAAGGGTTTGCCCGTATAGACATGTTCCTCACTCCCGATAAAGAAATCGTATTTAGCGAAGCCAACACCATACCGGGATTCACTTCGGTCAGCCGTTTTCCTAAGATGATGGCCGGAATAGGCATGGAATACAAAGATGTGATCGATAAGATAATAGAATATTCTTTCAGATAGAAAAGATTACTCTTAGAATTTGACGGCATATCAAAACCCCCGCCCTGTGAGGACGGGGGTTTTAGTATGAGGTTTATTACCTTTTCAGTCAATTTACTCTTCGGCCGGTTTTTTTCTCTTGATCCTTACGTCAGGTTCCTGTGGCAGCTTAAACATAGGTATAAATCTGTCCAGTCCTGTAAACGTCAGGATAAGCAGCGATATTACCGCTATATATGCCATGAAGTTATATCTCAGGAAATCCAGAGGTACCAGCTCTACAAGAGGATATACTCCTACGGAGATTCCTACATAGTATGCAAGATACACGTGCCAAGGTATCAGCTGAGAGCCGAAGACTCCCATGGCATCGCCGAAAGTTGCGTTTCTCAGATGCAGCTTGTACATATCCTCTTCGCTTCCCTCGACATTCTCGTCCAGTATATCTTTGATGACAGGTCCCATGGTGACGATCTGAGCCATTTCGTCGGCAAGCGTCATATTGCCTACCAGAGAAAGTATCGCATTCCATGTCATCAGATGTCTCACCTTTCTGGAACACTTTACTACGAACTTAGCTAAAGGCTCAAAGGCGTTCATCTCCTGCATGACGCCTCCGAAAGCCGCTACCCACATCATCATTACGACTACCCAGCTTCCCGCTTCAGCAAAGCCGTCCATGCACTGGCTGAGGAAATCGTTGACGCTTCCTGTAGTTCCGGCAAATATTCCCAAGACATATGACGAAACGAGGCCCGCGCCTATACACACAAAAGTGTTGAGACCCAATATGGCCAGAAGTATTACGAGAACGAGAGGAATCACCATGTAGATAGGCACGCCTGCGGCTATCTGTTCCAGTAGAGGAATAGCCGCAGGTCTCTCCTGAGCCAGTACTTCCCAGACGTTGTCCGGTATCTGAGACACCACTGCCGCTCCGTCTACAGATTCTGTCGGAAGACCCATAGTGATACCGGCGATGTAGAAAGCCGCTGCTGCCAGAATAAGGCATCCCACGGACCAGACTCCCTGATGTCTTATTCTGTCTACTACCTGCACCCCCTGGATTCCGGAGGAAACTATGGTAGTATCTGAAATCAGCCCGATATTATCTCCAAAGCATGCGCCTCCTGCTATGGCACATACCGTGAGATACGGATTTCCGTCTACGATATGACTGAGCCACATGAATATCGGAGCGCATGCGGCAAACGTCCCCCACGAGGTTCCCGTAGCTACGGAGAGAATTCCCGTACACAGGATGCCCACTACAGCGACAGATTTGCCTGTCACACCCAAGGAAAGGGCAATATTTACTACAGAAGCTCCCACGCCTGAACTCATGAACATGCTTGCCATGGCATATGCGAACATGAGAATGAAAAGTGCTATGAGGATATTGTTTACGCTTTTCATTGCGGCGTTAAGGGAGTCCTGAAATTTTATCTTTTCAGTGATTCCCGCTACTATGAAAGCATAGATCGCCGCGATAGGCGCTGCGATAAGCGCATCATATTTGGCGATCATGAGGCCTGCCAGCAGAAATACAGGCGAAAACTTTAAAAGTCCTTTTAAAAAATTCATTATGTCCTCCTAATATATTAGTGTTAAGGCTTCGCATATTATTTAAAGCAATTATTATGCCAGATTTGACGAAGCTGTAAAACTTTAAAAACCACCTTATTTTAGGAGGACTACATTAAACGGTTCGATTCATTTTTGAGTAATATTCGACATTTTCGACTCGGAATCGACTCACTCCAACCTCCACTGGATAGGGTTCTGACCCGTCAACTCTAAAAACCTGTTGGCCTTACTGAAATATCCTCCCCCGAAAAACCCTTTCCATGCAGAAAGCGGGCTCGGATGAGCTCCGGTTATTATCATATGCTCCTTATTTGTGATGATCTCCTGCTTTGACTTGGCATTGGCTCCCCATAATATGAACACTATAGGCTTTTCTCTTTCATTTAAAAGTTCTACGATCCTGTCGGTGAATATCTCCCATCCCCTGCCTCTATGAGAATTGGCCTGACCCTTTCTCACTGTAAGCACAGTATTCAAAAGTAGCACTCCCTGTTTTGCCCAGTCTGCCAGGTACCCATGTCCCGGCGGAGTTATTCCTAGGTCAGATTCTATTTCTTTATATATATTTACCAGAGACGGCGGAATCGTGATTCCTTTATTTACTGAAAAGGAAAGGCCATGAGCCTGTCCCGGCTCGTGATAAGGATCCTGTCCCAGTATTACCACCTTAGTATCGCTGTAAGATGAGTATCTTAGCGCATTGAACAGATCTTCTGCCGGCGGATATATGGTATTCTCCTGATATTCCTTAGACAGAAACTCTCTCAGTTTTATATAATACTCTTTCTGGAATTCTTCTTGTATCATTTCGTCCCAGTCGTTACCAATCTTAACCATAAATATCTCCTTTTTTATCAATAAAATTATTTTATCCAAGATCCCGCAAGTTTCATTTTGTCGCCGGGCATAATGAAATGCCGGCAACGCCGCCTCAATTATAGTGATCGGTGGGTTCATTATATCGCAAACCGGCTTAGTCACAGCGATTCAATGAACCCTTCCTCTCGGCAACGCCGCCTCAATTATAGTGATCGGTGGGTTCATTATATCACAATAAGATGAAATTTGTTGCTTTATAGAATAAAATCACTATAACTTTTGTAACTTTTAGTGTATAATATAGTCATGAGTTTGGTCTATATCAGCTCAAAAGCTAACACTATACTTAAAAAATACCTGCACGACGCAGGTCATAAGGTGAAAGAAGTCAAAGAAACGGTCAAAATGGATCCTACCATAGCCACACATCCGGATATATACATGTGTGCGCTCAGAGATTCGGTCTATCACGGCGAATTATTTATTCTCAATCCGCATTATCCCGCCCACGCCATTTTCAACGGATGCTCCACCGGTAAATACTTCATCCACAATCTGAAGTATACCGCTCCCGAATTGCTCAAAGCAGTACGCAAAGAAGGACAAATCGAGCTCAATGTAAAGCAGGGTTACGCAAAATGCAGCTGCGTAGTAGTTGACGAAGACTCCATAATAACTGCCGACAGAGGCATATGGAAAGTCGCCGCCAACGCAGGGATGAACGTACTTCTCATAGAGAGGAGCCAGGTTATCCTCGAGGGGCAGCCTTACGGGTTCTTAGGAGGAGCCTCGGGTAAAGTCGGAAATACCATAATATTCAACGGGGATATAACTCGCCACAGCGATTATGAGGCTATACGTGAATTTATCGAGAGCAGAGGTCTCGATATAGTATACTTTAAAGATTATCGCCTGACTGACATCGGTTCGATCATAGAGGAAAAGTAACGTGAAGAAACACGCTATAATTCCCATATTCATACCCCATAAGGGCTGCAACAACGACTGCGTTTTCTGCAATCAGCGGAAAATAACGGCGCATATAGCGCCTCTGACTCCGGCAGATGTTCACAAGACTGTGTCAAAATATATGTCTACACTGTCGAAGATGGATATCGAAGAGATAGAGCTATCGTTTTTCGGCGGTTCCTTTACCGGGATCCCTATGGATGAACAGAAGGCCTTCTTATCGGTGGCGAAGAGGTATAAAGATGAAGGAGTTATACAAAAAATCCACCTTTCAACCAGGCCCGACTATATTGACTGTGAGATCTTAGACAATTTGAAAGTATTTGGAGTCGATACCATAGAACTGGGCGTACAGTCGTTTGCCGAGTCTGTTCTTACGGCTTCAAAGAGAGGTCACAGCGCTGAATGTGTCTACAGCAGCAGCCGTCTCATAAAAGAGTACGGTTTTATCCTCGGGATACAGCTTATGATCGGGCTCCCGGGGGATACCTGCGAGTTGGACCTATATTCGGCGAGGGAAACTGTGACCATCTCCCCTTCTATCGCCAGACTATATCCTACTGTTGTAATACCGGATACTGAACTTCACAAAATGTTTTTGCAGGGCCGGTATTGCCCCATGCAGCAAGAAGATGCTATAATACGTACTGCGGCTATGTACAGAATCCTCGACTCTGCAGGAATAAACATCATACGGGTAGGTTTAAAGTCCAGCGATATCATAAATGGGAAAAATATGCAGGCAGGTACCTTTCACCCCGCTTTCCGTCAACTGGTTGAGGGAAAGATCGCGCAAGAGGATTTGGACATTCAGCTCAGAGGATGCAAACCGAATACCTCTGTTTGCTGTGTCTCTCACCCTGACTCCTTCAATAACATGATAGGACATAAAGCCGTAAATAAGAAGTATTTCAGCAGTGCTTACCCTGATCTTCGTATAAGCTACAAGGCCGACGGAAACATGAGGAAAGGCACTTATTCAATAAAATTTTAAAAGGAGATTCAAAATGAAAGCAGTTGTAACGGTAATAGGCAAGGACATGGTAGGCATACTGGCCAAAGTTTCCACTGCCTGTGCAGAAAAAAACACCAATGTTTTAGAAGTCACTCAGTCTATTCTGGAAGGTTATTTTTGCATGGTGATGGTCATAGATATAAGTAAAATGTCCTGCCAGCTTTACGATCTCGAGGCGGCTCTCAAAGAATCCGTACCTAATATGGTCATACATGTGATGCACGAGGATATCTTTAATTCTATGCACAGGATTTAACAAAAGTCTGAATGAGCTGAAGCCTCCGGAGCTTATTGCAATCCTTCGCGTCGTCCATGACAAGCGAATTTGCCGGCGGCTTGCGCTCCGATTTTAAATTACGAACGGAGAATATGATGGTCAATTTTAACGATATCATGGAAACTATAACCATGATCCAAGAAGAAAATCTCGATATTCGAACCATAACCATGGGAATATCTCTCTTAGACTGCGCAGACAGCGATATAGACGTCTCCTGCCAGAAGATATACGATAAGATAACGGCCAAGGCCGCCAGGTTGGTGGAGGTTGGAGAATCCATAGAAAAAAAATACGGTATTCCCATCGTCAATAAGCGCATCAGCGTGACTCCCATAGCCATGCTGGTTGCTGCCAGCGGCGGTGATCCCGTAAAATATGCTAAGACCCTCGATAAGGCTGCGAAAAAAGTCGGCGTAAACTTCATCGGAGGATTCAGCGCCTTAGTTCAAAAAGGATTCAGCGCAGGAGACAGAGAACTCATAGAGGCCATACCTCGGGCGCTGGCCGAAACGGAGTTCGTCTGCTCTTCAGTGAATATCGGTTCAACTAAGGCAGGTATAAACATGGACGCCGTAAAACTTATGGGGGAAGCCGTCAAGAAAACGGCTGAACTGACAAAAGACAATCAGTGTATAGGCGCCGCTAAACTGGTGGTATTCTGCAATGCTCCGGAAGATAATCCTTTTATGGCCGGCGCTTTCCATGGACCGGGAGAGCCGGACGTGGTTCTCAACGTTGGAGTCTCCGGACCGGGCGTAGTGCGCTCAGCTCTGGCAAAGCTGCCAGAGGACGCTCCTCTCAACGAAGTTGCCGAGCTCATCAAAAAAACTGCCTTTAAGATTACCAGAATGGGACAGCTTGTAGGTACTGAAGCCTCCAAAATGCTCGACGTTCCTTTCGGAATAATAGATCTCTCTCTCGCCCCTACTCCGGCGGTAGGAGATTCTGTAGCATATATATTGGAAGAAATCGGTCTCCAGCAGTGCGGCACCCATGGAACCACTGCGGCTCTGGCAATGCTCAACGACGCCGTAAAAAAAGGCGGCGTGATGGCCTCGTCCAGCGTAGGCGGCCTGTCAGGCGCTTTTATACCGGTTACAGAAGACGCAGGTATGATCGACGCCGCCAGAAAGGGAGTTCTCTCTATCGAGAAACTGGAAGCCATGACCGCAGTGTGTTCTGTGGGTCTGGATATGATAATAGTTCCCGGTGAGACTCAGAGTTCTACTATATCCGCGATAATCGCCGACGAAGCTGCCATAGGCATGGTTAATTCAAAGACAACTGCCGTCAGAGTTATTCCTGCCATAGGCCTTTCAGAAGGAGAGGAACTGGACTTCGGAGGTCTTTTGGGACAAGGTCCGGTGATGAAACTTCGTCCTGAATCTTCTGCCAAGATGATAGCAAGAGGCGGAAGGATCCCCGCTCCTATGCAGAGTTTGAAGAATTAGTAGATCAAACTGTGAAGTTTTCATGGTTTATTTTCAAACCCCATTGACAATGCCTTTCGGGAAGATTAAATTTAATATAAAGACTTAATGGAGGCTTGAAAATGGGTAATTTCAGATATAGGATGCTTCAGTTCATGATAGGAAGAAATGGGTTTGACGCTTTTTGCAGAGGGCTTCTTTTTCTTGCGATGATTCTGATCATAGCAGATATATTTATTCCCGGCAGAATAGTCAGATATATCGGCCTTGCTATCATGTTCTATTCATATTTCAGGGCCTTTTCCAGGAATATCGCAAGACGAAGCGCAGAAAACTCCTGGTATATTTCCTGCGTGGAACTTCCGCTTCAATCTTATATGCGCCGGGACCGCAAGAATTATAAGTATTTTAAATGTCCCTCCTGTGGACAGGTGCTCCGGGCTCCTAAGGGAAGAGGACGCATAAGAGTCACTTGCAGCAGATGTCACGACGTGTTTGAAAGAAAAGTATAAAAAGGGGCTGTCGCTCCAAGCTGATTTATTCAATCAGTTGTGCGACAGCCCCTTTATATTAAAGGTTATTTGTATCTGCATATTGTCGTTATATATTTCATTAATCGTTCGTACTTCTTTTTCGTTTTCTTCCAAATAAAACGGCTAATACACCCATTGAGCCAGCAAGCATAGAAATAAATAAACTTATATTTGAATGGTCTCCTGTTTGTGGAATTTTATCATTAACTGATGTATATGGTACAATAATTGGTTTATTTATATCGTCCGGTTTGTCTGGAACTACTGATGTATCTTTATCTTTTACTGTAACTTTGATGGTTTTAATTGCAAATGCACCTTTACTATCTGTTACTTTATATGTTACATGATAAATACCAGCTTTCGAAGTATCTACATCATTCGCAATAATATTATCCTTTGTCAGCGTAATATCGCCATCTTCTTTGTCCGTTGCACTAACGCCTGACAATGGATCGAAATCATCGCCTACATTCAGTGTGACATCATTTGCTAAAATCATAGGCACATTATTGATAACACTCATATTAGAGGAAAACTTCCATTCACCGACTACCAACATATTGTTATTAACTACTATTTCTTTTCCGTCTTTCCAGCCTGTGAATACCCACTTTCCATCTTCCACCTTGATTTCAGAATCAGCAAAAATAGGTAAAGTTACTTTATCGCCTTTTTTAATGCCACTTATTGGGTCTGGAAGTAAATCCAATATATCACTTGGCAAATCTTTGTCTTCAGTTGTGCTTTTAAATTCAAAAAGAATTTGATATTTTTCAGTTGGATCAACCTTATCCCCATTGATATAGTTAATATCATAGTTTGTCAAAAGCGAATCTACAGGAAAAATATTTTTACCTGTCACAGATGTTTTTGAAAATTTAAGGTTGGTAAATTCATCTGCATTTTCAGGCGGAGCGTAAAGCCCATATGAAGCAGAATTGTTTTCGAAGCTCACATCACCTGCAAGTTTAACAGTCTGATATTTGGTTGCATCCGCCGGATCGCCATAATCAGAGTTCCCAGTATAAATTGCGCCCCCCTGTATCGCAAAATTATCGGAAAATGCACTTTTACTTATATTTATTCCAGCTTTTCTGTGTAAGTATACTCCTCCGCCATATTTAGCTTGGTTTCTCATGAATGTGACATTTTCAATCTTAGTTTCCGCTGAACTTTCTTGAATAAAAATACCACCACCATGTGCTCCTTTATTTCCTTTAATCGTTCCACCTGTTACAGAAAGTCTGCCGGAATCGGATACAGCGATACCACCTCCACTGGCAGTTGTCTTGTTATTAGAAATTATACCACCAGTCATATTCATTGTTCCATGTAACATAATCGCACCACCATTACTGTGATGAGTACTTACTCCAACTGTGACTCTAGTGCCTATCGCTTCACAGCCTTCAATAATACCACCTTCTATGTTAAGCTGTGTGCCTTCATCTACATAGACTGCTCCACCATCATAACCTTCTGAGCTTTTACAGTTTTCAATTACAGCACCTTCCTTAATAGTCGTTACTACGCCTTTGCCGTTACCTAAGGTAACGATTGCTCCACCTGCCCAAGGAGTATACGGATCACTACCCCGTCCAAGGCAGTTTCTTATAACTGCTCCTTCATCTAAGATAATGGTGGTTGCCCTTGTATGTGTTCCAACACCTCCATCCGAATAAATACCTCCCATGGCATTGTTTCCATCAAGGATGATATTCTTCAGAATCAGAGACGCATCACCTCCAAGACTGAAATGCTTTGATGACCACGCCCTGCCCGGGTCTGCACGCGTAATCACAAATTGATGTCCCGGAGATGAAGTAACAGTGACTGTCGCATTCATAGGAATTACTGGAGCCTTATCATCTTCTGTATAATCATGAGTTACCATAATAGTATATGCATTCCATTTATCTTTATTATCACCATTAATAGCTCCCAGTGTCTCCTGAAGCGTATCATAACGGCCAATTTCAGAGCCATCTGTGTCCTTGGTAACGATAAATGTTTTCTCTGGTGTTTCTGCCGGTGGGTTTTTCGATGTTATATTTCCTATTTTAAAGGATTTTGAATACATCGCAAATGATACGGTTGTATCATCTGTTTTGGTATAGTAAGAATCTGTAACATTATCATCCGTCAAAACAGATACATTCATATCATTCACTTTGACAGTAGGCACATTATCAATGAATATTTTTCCATCTGATGCCTTAAGGTTCTGGATATCAAACCTTAAGCGATACTCTTTTCCAGCTTCAAAATACACTGTTTTCGATGTGGATTTTGCGTAATCCCAAGTTCCGTCAGCTTGTTTTACCATCCAATTTACAAATATTTCACTACCGTCTGTACGGCTGTTCCCATCATTTGGCTGAACATAAAAACTATCCGGTACTTCATCTTCATAAATCGGTTCTTTTACCTCGTTTATATCAAACGATAAACTTAAAATTTCTCGTTGAACTTCTTCAGCCTGTACAGACATCGTACCCGAGAACAATGTTCCAATAGCTAAAATCAATGCTAAAAAAATTGAGAATTTCTTTTTTAACTTTCTTTGCATCACAAGCTCCTTTTCTCATTTATTGTATTTTATTACCTTTAATATAGTTTTACTTATTTATCAGCTTTTTCTTTCTTGCAAAAAAGAAGCAAATAATAATCGATAACAATGACAAAAGTAAATACCGTTTTATATTTAACCTATCTTCGGTTTTTGGTATGCTTGCATTTATTTTTTCTGTTTCTTTATGTATCGGCAAATCTTGTTTCAACATGATTTTCTCCGGATCATCTATACTTGTATTTTGATTATCAATAGGAGGTAAAGGTTTGTCCTCTTCTTTAACTGTAACCCAAATTGTTTTTGTTGTATCAGCGCCATTTGAGTCAGTTACTTTATATGTAACACTATAGACTCCTGCTTTATTAGTATCAACATCATTTTTTATTACATTATCAATTGTCAAATTGATTGTTCCATCTTCTTTATCTGTTGCGGTTACCCCTTCTAACGGATTAAAAACATCTCCAGTATTTATTGTTTTATCGCTTGCGTGAATAACAGGCGCTTCGTTTAATAGAATCGTATTAGGTCTAAACATCCATGAACCTACAAATTCAGTTGTTATAGATTCTATTGTTTTGTTATCTGCATCATAACCTTTAAATTCCCATACCCCGCCTGTAACAGGTACTCTGAGTTGAACAGGCTGTATAGCGGCAACATGATCTCCCAATTGATACTCTTGGGTGTCAATCGGCAGCAAATCAACGACCTCATCAGGTAATCCTTCCCCTTCAGAATCACTCACAAAACGATATGTAACCACATACTTGTTTTCATATGCTGCTTTTAAAAAAGTAGTATCCTTTCCTAATGGAGCAGTTACATCTATTTCTTGAGCACTATCAGCCTTCCAACGAGGATCATCTAAATACCAGCCTGTAATTTGATGATTCGAATCATCTGTTAAAAGGAATGCATTCATATTTTGAGCAGATGCTAAAGTAAGAGACTCCCCATAATGAGCTATATCATCACCTCTCATGACGGCTTTATTGTTTGCAATAATAGCTCCATCTTCTACAACAGCACTATTACCGTTATTACATAAACCTCCTCCTTGCGAAGCAGAATTTTCTGTAATCCTAAAGCTATTTTTTATTACAATATCAGCTCCATTATGCGTAAAAATACCTCCACCAAAATTTGAGCTTACATTTTTTGATATTTCGCCCCCGCTAAAAACAGCTTTTCCAGCATATATCATTACTCCGCCGCCGTAGCCTTGTGCACTGTCAACTGTTTTTTCCACTATATTTTCTCTTATAGATCCACCTTCCATATTAAATGAAGCATTTGATAAAAAAACGCCTCCGCCATAGCCAAAATAATTTGTCAGTGTTTTATTGCCTCTAATACTTCCACCGTACATATTAAAAATTACTTTCCCATATCTTCCATCTCCGGCAACTGCACCACCCATTGCAGCTATCGCATCATTTGTATTCCCATGAATATCGCCGCCGTACATATTAAACTGTCCATTCACAATATTAACAGCCGAACCTAAAGAAACTCCATTAGTTGAACTCCCTGTCAGTTCAACCCCATCATACATATTCAATGTACCTACTTCTCCGGAATTGGTATTTCCAACAAGTATCAAAGCAGTCGAGCGTTTAGGTGCAGCCACTGTAATTTTCAGCTGATTTTCGCTGCCTGTACTGTTGCTTTTCCCCAGTGACAAGACTGCATTTCCTATTTGCAATCGTCCGTTTGACATTTCACTGCCTAAATTAATTGTATGTCCGTTTCCAAGTATCTCTGTATCCTTTAGGAATTTACAATTATATCCGATACTTCCAAAATCAATATCCCCTGTCAAACTGATTGTATATGTCCCGTCAGAAGTTTTAGCGTTTATTTCTTCAACCGCAGCTTTAAACTCCTCAAAATCAGATACACTATAAATTTCTTCATCTGCTGATACAGGTATAGCAGAAAAACCCATCAATAGGATAATCGCTATTATACTAACAATTCTTCTTCGCTTCACGTCCATCACCATCCTTTACATCATTTTTCATCACTGTAAATTTTCTTGATTTCATAGCATTTCTACTCTTGCACAAATTAAAACATTTTCATAGATAAAAAATATAACACAGTTTTTTACGAGCAATGCCATATTTTAAAAAATATATACGAATTTATGCAAAAAGCTGATTAGTTATATGTTTATTTTTCTGTTTCAAAAGCAATTCTTTTTTTAAATATAATCGCACCACTCTTTTCTGCAACTTGCATGATTTATATATATAATTATGCAAATTATATTAGAATTTTGAATATTTGTAAATATTAAATTTTATAGTTTGCCTGATTTATCTGAAATTCTTCACTACCTTATGACTGTTACTCTTTTATCTATTTCTTCTTTTTCTTTTTTATCAGGTTCGCTTACAATACCTCCAAACGGCATCTGTGCAACTAATTTATAATTCTCAGGTATATTAAAAATTCCCTTTACTTTTGCATCTATTACAGGATTATAATGTTGGAGTGAAGCTCCAATATTGAGTTCTCTTAGTGCAGACCAAACAGAAAGCTGCAACATTCCATTTGCCTGATTTGCCCAAATAGGAAAATTATCGGCATAAGTGCTAAACTGTTTCTGCATTTCTTTAACAGTTTCCTCGTCATATAAAAACAGTACCGTTCCCGCTCCTGCTTTAAATGAATCAATCTTTTCTCTTGGTACTTTTCCCTCAAAAACATTGTAAATTTCATCCCATAGCTGATCATGCTTTTCGCCAAAGGCAAGTACCACTCTCGCACTTTTCATATTGAATGCATCTGGTACTAACTCTGTAACTTCTTTAATCTTTTCTTCAATTTCTTTTTCTAAAACCGGTATGTTCTTATCAATGTTATAATATGTTCTTCTATTTGCTAATGATTTTATAATGCTCATAACTACCTCCTATTTTGATAATACATCTAAATATTCTTCCTTTCGTTCAAACTCTCTTTTGGCAAAAGGACACAAAGGTATAATTTTTATATTGCCTTTTCTTGCCTCATCGACCAGTTCAGCAACTAACTTAGTCGCAATTCCCTGTCCTCCATAGTTGCCTTCAACAAAAGTATGATCTATAATCCATAGTTTGTTCGACTTAGAGTATGTGCTTTCACCAATGAATTTTTCATCATCATATGCAGCTGCTCTATTTTTTTGTTGTTCATAAACGATTTTTACCACTCCTTGCTACCTCCTTTTTTTAATTTATAACTTAAAGCCCCAGAAGGACATTTATCTATAACTTTTATGATATCTTCTTCTCTTCCATTTTCAGGAATAATCCATGGCTTTCTTCCTACCTCAAATACCTTAGGCGCCCCATGCACACATTTGCCTGCATGTTGACATATATCAGGTTTCCAAAAAATTTTTAGATTTTCTGTTTCATAACTCTTTTCCATTAATATTTACCCCCTTTTCATCATGCTTTTTTCCAGTCTACTATCCGGCACTACCCAAATTAAAGCGATTACAATATATATTAAATACGATATGATCGGAAAATAAAAAGCAAAAATAATAGCGACAGCGTATGCAAAAATAGAGATTTTCCCCTTTAAATCATTTCCTATGTTTTGAGAAATTTCAGAATTATCTCCATTTATTTTAATAACTTCCGATTGAACAATATTGTATGAAACCGCACACATAAAGAGTATCATTCCATAAAACAAAGCGGGCAGACTTTCATAGGGATTTAGCCCCATCCACTCAGTTGCCATTGGAATTAGCGACATCCAAAATATCCAGTGGAGATTTTTCCATAATAATCTACCAGATACCGAATCGGTCATATTAATTAAATGATGGTGATTCGCCCAATATATTCCAACATAGATAAAGCTTAGAATGTATGCTAAAAATGTTGGAAAAACCTCTTTTACTGCGTCAAGTGTCAAGCTTTCTGGTGCATTAAGCTTTAATACCATAATAGTTATGACAATTGCCAATACGCCATCGCTAAAAGCTTCCATTCTACCTTTACTCATCACACTTTTCCTTATTTTAATACTCTGCTTTTTCTTTGATAAAAGTGTTGTTTCTAAGTTCTGAAAATGCTTTCTGCAATTCTTCTTGTGTATTCATTACAATCGGACCTGCCCATGCAACCGGTTCATTTAAAGCTCTCGAATTTATATATAAAACCTGAGCATCCTGATCTCCATTTTTAATTGTAAGACTATCCCCTTCTGTTAGTTTAACAGCAGTTTTTTCCTCTATGTGCTCATCATTGATATAAACATTACCCAAAAGAGTAAAAATCATTACTGAGTCTTTTCCCCCCATAGTAAGTGTAATTTCGCTATTAGCGTTTAGATGAATATCATAATAGTCCATAGGAAGATAATCCCCTTTATAGCCTTGATACTCTCCATAATTTCCTGCTAAAAGCCTTATTTTTCCACCATCTATCTCTATTTCATCTATCTCATCATTTTTAATGCTGTTGTAGCTTGGTTTGCTCATTTTATCTTTTGATGGCAAGTTTAACCATAACTGAACACCTAAAAGCCTTTCCGCAGCCGGAACCATTTCTTCATGCATAATCCCTGAACCGGAATTCATCCATTGAACTTCTCCATCTGAAATACCGTCTTCGTTACCTAAGCTATCCCTATGAACCATCTTACCTCTTGATACATAACTGATTGTTTCAATTCCTCTATGTGGATGCATTGGAAATCCCGCCGTATAATCATCAGGGTTTGTGCTGTCAAAAGAATCGAGCATTAAAACAGGATCAAACTCCTTCGTTGTCTGATTTCCCAAAACTCTTACTAAATTAACACCTGCCCCATCTCTTGTTCTAAAGCCTCTTACCGTTGTCTTCACTTTTCTTTTCATCTGATTTCCCTCTTAATTTCTTCAAAAGATATAACAATTCTTCTCTTTCTTCTTGTTCTAAAACTTCCATGCTTTCTGCTATCATCTCTTCATTTTCAGGTGCGACTTTGCTAATCACATCATATCCTTCTTTTGTCAAATGCAGTATACATACACGCCTGTCTTTTTCATCAGGAAGTCTTTCAACATAGTTTCTTTTTACTAAATTATTGACTATAAGAGGTATGGTTCCTACACTACTTAATATCCTTTCCCTTACCTCTCCTACGCTCATGTCCCCCTTGCTGTAAAGAACTTCTAAAACCATAAACTGACTAAAAGTTAAATTATATTCTGCTGCTATTTTTGATGTTTTTTTATCTATTGCATTTACATTTCTGTGAAGTCCGATCAAAATCTTCAGCTCTGTTTTCCCCAAAAGTATTCGCCTCCTCACGCAATATATCTAATTAGATAATATCTAATTAGATATATATTACCGCATTTTCCCCCTCTTGTAAATAGTAGCTTGATATTTATTGATGATATCATTGTTATTTATTTCTTAAAACTCACAAAAAAAAGGGGCTGTC
>FR882593.1:224315-261938 GCA_000435715.1 Firmicutes bacterium CAG:145 | reverse complement strand
CTGTCGCACAAATGATTGATTCAATCAGTTGTGCGACAGCCCCTTTTAAGTTACAATTGTGAATAGAAAGAAAAGGATGCGCTGCAGCGGCGCATCCTTTTCATACTTTTAATTATTTCTTTTTCCTATTATTCCGGAACAATACAGAACGTAAGTCAGGAGTAAGATCGCCACTATCATCCAGCAAATCAGAGTTACATTACCCATAGGCGCGAACTTGTCGTAATATCCCTTCAGATATATGACCATTATTATGGCAGGTATACCGTAAGAGACGTATCCCTTGAGGCTCCTGCTGATTCCAAGACCTCTGCCGGTATTTGCCTCATCGGTAAAATTATCCCAGCCCCATCCGTTGCTGCGGGTACAGAAGAGTATATATCCCAGGCTTCCCAGCGGCAGCAGGTTGTTAGACACGATGAAGTCCTCCAGATCCATTATCGTACTCCCCTGCCCCAGAGGCTGAATGTCTGAAAGCAGATTGAATCCAAGGACGCACGGCATACTCAGAAGAACCATGAGGGGCGCTACTATGGCAACGCTCTTTCCTCTGCTCCAACCGAACAAGTCTTTGTTGAAGGCTAACAGGTTCTCAAATACGGCTATTATAGTAGTCAGCGCTGCAAAGGACATGAACAGGAAGAACAGACCTCCCCAGATTCTGCCTCCGGCGATACCGGCAAATATGTTAGGCAGCGTCACAAATATCAGGTTCGGACCCGAATCCGGCTGTATGCCAAAGGAAAAGCATGCAGGTATCACTATAAGACCTGCCGTCAGAGCCACAAATGTATCAAGCGAAGTTACGCTTACTGCTTCTCCGATCAGTTTTTGGTCTTTATCCAGGTAACTGCCGAATATCAGCATGGCTCCCACTCCCAGCGACAGAGTGAAGAACGCCTGGCTTAAGGCTGCAAACACCACGTTCCCTATGCCGTTTTCTATGATTTTATCTATATCAGGTACGAGATAAAACTTTATGCCTTCTCCCGATCCTGGCATGGTGATAGAATGTATGGCCAGAACTACCATTATGACAAGAAGAGCTATCATCATCAGCTTGCTGATTCTCTCTATGCCGCTTTTTAATCCGAAAAAGCAGACGGCAAATCCGATGACGCATATTATGACAGTCCAGAGAATCATCGTAGGCACGTCTGCCAGCATGCCGGAAAAAGCATTCGAGATCATCTGGGGATCTGCTCCGTCAAAATCTCCCCTTACGCTGCGCAGGCAGTAATAAAGCATCCATCCGCCTACCATGGTGTAAAACATCATGAGCATATAACATCCTATGATGCCTATGGCCTTGAGGCCATGCCACCTGGTCTTTCTGGGCTCAAGTTTTTCAAAAGCTCCGGCTACGCTTCTACGGCTTGCCCGTCCTACTGCAAACTCGCAGGTCAGTACCGGAATACCCAATATCACAAGAAATATCAAATAAATAAGAATAAATGCGGCGCCTCCGTATTGACCGCATATATACGGGAATTTCCATACGTTTCCAAGCCCTATGGCGCATCCCGCCGACACAAGAATGAATCCCATCCGGGATTTGAATGATTCTCTCTCCATATATCCTCCATCAGACAATTATTTTCCCCGTATTAAAAATCCTTTCTTCCCCTTCAAAAGATCTCCTGATCTTAAAACAGCCCTCCGATCCAGTCGAACATCGGTACTACAGCGATAGGCATAAATATGGCAGGGGTGAAGTCCATCACCTTTATCTTAGCCACGCCTATCAGATTCAGCGCCAGTCCTATGAGAATCAGCGATCCTACGCAAGTCATCTCGGCTATGACTGCGTCGCTCAAAAACGGTTCGACAAACTGAGCCAGCGATACTATCGCTCCCTGAAATATCAATATGAAAAAGCTGGCTGCCAGAACACCGAAACCTAAAGACGCCGCAAAGAAAACCGCCCCTATGCCATCCATCGTCGCTTTCGTGAAGAGCATGGTGTTGTCTCCCGTAAGGCCCGCCTGAAGCGAGCCCAATATGGTCATAGCTCCAACGCAGAATATCATGCTGGCCGTCACAAAACCTTCCGTAAAAGACGTTCCGCCTTCTTGTGCCGGCTTCTTTATAAAACGTTTTTCCAGCTTTGAAACGCCGCTGTTGACACGTTTATCTATACCTATGGAAAGACCGATAACCGCCCCTACGGCCATAGATACTACCGCTACCAAAGTGTTTTGACCCTCGAAGGATCCGCTTATTCCTATGTACATGGTGCAAAGACCCATACCGCATATTATAAAACCCGACCAGTCCCTGGGAATGATTTTTTTGGCTAAGAGACCGATACTGCTGCCAACCAATACAGTAAGGGTATTTACGATTACTCCCAACATTATTCTTCTTCCCTGCCGCCGAAAGTCTCGGACAAATTATCTCCGCTTTGTCTTGCTTCCGCCTGCAGATCTTCAATGTTGGCAACGTGCTGGTCTATCTCGGCGCAAAAGGCTTTTATTCTGTCCATATCTATTTCTCCGGAAGAGCTGACGGCGTCATATACATAATCGCCCATGGCCTCCTTAACGTCCTTTATCTTTCCTTTTTCAAGAACTACCTTGCCTTTGGCTTTTCCGTAATCGAAAGTATCCCCCGCTACTTCGCCTACTTTATTGGCCATCTGTCCGAGTTTATCCATAAACGCCATGATGATTGCACTCCTTTCAAAAACAGAAAGTCCGATGAGATTTTATCGGCATACTTTCTACAGTAATAAAATACTTTTCCATTATAGCACGGTTGTGGTAAAATGAAAACAAATTAAAAGGAGGATTTGTCATGTTATTGAATTACGAAAAGGAAAACTTTCTACATCTTCCCACGCCTGTCGAATACCTGCCGAGCATATCAAAAGATCTGGGTATAGAGCTATATATAAAGCGTGATGATCTTACTCCCCTTGCTATGGGAGGAAATAAGCTGCGTAAGCTTGAATACCTTCTCAAAGACGCGCTGACGAAGGGAGCCCACCGACTCCTGACTATAGGAGGAATCCAGACTAATCACGGCCGCCTTACATGCGCCGTAGCCGCCAAATACGGGCTCTCGGGAGCTGTCATCTGCGTAGGAGAATATCCCGGTGAATTATCGGCAAACCTTCTCCTGGACGGTATTATGGGCTCCGATGTATGGATAAAGCCGCAGGAAGAGGGAAAGAGCGAAGATGAGTTATATGACATAGCCGTAGAAGAAGTGACCGCACGTTACGAATCTCAAGGTGAAAAAGTCTATTTCATTCCTCTGGGCGGTTCCAACGAAATCGGCGCTCTGGGCTATTATGAATGTGCCATGGAAACAGCAGATCAAATCAGGGAAGCCGGTATTTCTGACTGCCGCATGGTCACGGCCGTAGGAAGCATGGGAACTTACATGGGTCTCTTCGCCGCAATGGTCAATGAAGATCTGCCGATGAACCTGACCGGCATATGTATATCTCCAAAGCAAGACGCGCCGAGCATAGCCCTGGACTACTACAGCAGAATGTCCAGTCTCTTCGGTCTGAAATATAAAGCGGGACTGCCGGATTTTGCTCCTTCTCAAGAAAGCTTCGGCCTCATCACAGATTACGACCGGGGAGCTTACAACAATCCATGCAGGGAAGTCCGAGACGCCATGTACTATATGGCCGAAAAGGAAGCCGTCATCCTCGATCCATGCTACACGGGAAAAGCCTTCGCAGGTCTTCTTGAAATGGTAAGAGAAGGCCGGATAAAACAGGGAGAGAAAGTCGTCTTTCTTCATACCGGCGGAGCTCCCGGCATAAATACTCCTCATCACAGGATAGAAATCGAAAAAGAGCGGGAAAAGTACATACATATGTTGTAATCATCATACTTGCAAGATACGTTTCAAAAACTTCAAAGCCCCCGAATGATCGGGGGCTTTATCATGCCGATGGCCTGGCGGTCATCAGATAAATGAATTCTTCTGAGATTTGAACGTCGCTATGCGTACTTTTTCAGCTCTTCTTCTTCAAGGATCCTGTAGGCTACTTTTCCTACGAGAGTCTTAGGCAGATTATCTCTGAACTCTATATACGCAGGCATAGCATATTTTGCGATGTGCTTGCTGCAATATTCCATAAGAATCTTTTCGGCTTCATCGTGAGAAATCTTAACGTCAGGTTTAAGCATCACAAAGGCCACCACTTTCTGCATCTTATAAGGATCAGGCACGCCTATGACGCAGCTCATGTGTACCAACTCATGAGCGTCCAGTACATTCTCTATCCTGGACGGATACACATTATATCCGCTGGTTATTATCATCCTCTTGATCCTCTGGCGGAAATATACGAACCCTTCTTCGTCCATCATCCCAAGATCTCCGGTGTGTACATAGGTCATGCCATCTTTATGACGTCTGAGAGTGTTGGCCGTCTCTTCCGGGTTGTTTATATATTCTATCATCACGGTAGGTCCCGCCAGACAGATTTCGCCTTCTTCTCCGTAAGGAACTTCTTCCTCTGTTCCCGGTCTGACTATCTTATAGAAAGTATCAGGGAATGGAAGTCCTATGCTTCCCTCTTTTTCTCTGTTTATAGGAGTAAGGCAGCTGGCGGTGACGCACTCTGTAGTGCCATAGCCCTCGCGCACCGGGATGCTGGCATTGTGTTCTTTAAGGAAAGCGTCAAATCTTTTCTTCAGCTCTATGGACAGCGAGTCGCCGCCGCTGAAAACGCCTTTCAAACACGACAGATCTACTCTGTCCAGGCTCTTTATTCTGAGAAGAGCTTCGTAGAGAGTAGGTACTCCTGCGATAAAATTAGGTTTATGCTTCTTAAGCAGCTTAGCGTAGCTTTCCGGGTTGAATCTAGGTATCAGCAGGCATCTTCCGCCGTTTGCCAGCATGGAATGTATGCATACTCCCAGTCCGAAACCATGAAATATAGGCATGACTGCCAGCATCTTGTCTCCCGGTCTGAACATAGGATTGGTGGCGATTATCTGCTGTGATAAGGCATTGAAATTCAGATTAGAAAGGAGAATTCCTTTCATGGTTCCCGTAGTTCCTCCGCTGTAAAGAATCACCGCGGGATCCTCCGCCTTACACACCGTATGGAACGGCCCGTGATATTTTCTTCCATCCATCAGGAATCTCTCCCACCATATTATTTCAGCATTGGCAGGCACCTTCTTGATCTTTCTGCCCTCTACCAGGTAATAACCTTTTCTCTTTATAGGGCTGAGAACATCTTTAACGCTGGTGAGTATAAGATTTCTCAGCTGCACATTCTTTCTTATGTTCTCGAACTTTCCGTAGAACTGGTCTAAAGTCAGACATACTACGCTGGCAGACTCTTTAAGGCAAAACTCGATTTCCTTTTCGCTGGATAGCGGATGTATCATGTTGGCTATGGCGCCTATCTTGTTTATCGCATAAAACATTATGACCGACTGAGGAGCGTTGGGCATACAGATAGTGACGCTTTCGCCCGGCTTAACGCCTATGGCCGCCAAAGCTCTGGCGCACTTGTCCACCTTGGATATAAAGTCCTTGTATTTAACTTTTCCGCCCATAAAGTCATAAGCGATATGATCGGGAAAATTCTCAGAAACTTCTGCCACTCTGTCGTACATAGATCCTTTGTAGTAGTCCAGATGCGCCGGAATCCCTCCTAAACTTTTGATCCACGGCGCTTTTACATTCATGTTGTTATCGTTTGTCATAATCTACTTCCTCCCCTGCCGGACGCTCAAGGAGCTCCGGATTGTTCAATAAATATTTCAGCAATTTTACTGTCTTGGAATAATAATATCCATCGGCAATCCTTTCATCTAATGTGAGGCCAAGATCCAGCGTCTCTTTCATCCTCATATTGCCCTCTTCATCATACACCGGTCTTAGTTTCTTCTCCCCTATGATTACAAATATGGAGTTAGTTCCCCAGTTATTAAGATGATGGTATCCCGATCTTAAGCCTATGGATCCCAGGTTGGTTATAAAACATGTAGCGTGATTGGGATCGGTCTTGATCAGGAATTCGGGCACCCTGCCGTAGAAGTCCAGCTTATGCAGCATCCATACTACAAAGCGCAGCAGAAATCTGGGCATTTTAGTCAGAAGATCCATGCCGGCGGTGGAATTGTCCATCTTCTCTCCTCTGCACTGGTTGATCTCTGAGTAAAGCTTTTCTCTTATAGTCTCAATAGTGTCCTTTTCATCGAATTCCACAAAGGCCAAAGCTTCCTTTCCTTCATCGGCAAATTTCTTTTTCACCACGAAAGCCAGCGTAAGAGTCTTTCTCTGATAGATTCTGTATCCTTTGATAAATCTATTCATCTTAGGTCTCAGAGTCAAAGTTTTTACTATAGCGGCAAGCAAGACATGAAACAATTTATATGGGTCTTGCAAGCCGGCGCTGTTTTTTTCCTCTATGTAACGATTGATCTCCTCCAGATCTATTCTCTCGCTTATGAAAGCCTCATTATCTGCTCTGTTGGGATATAAGTAAGGAACAAATGCATGCATCGGGTCCGTTTCTTTGATCCATACTCCGTCTCGTCTGTCGCCAAACTTATCTCTTTTTTTATTTTTCATATACATTTCCTCACAAAAATCAAAACAAGGTGTGGTAAGCCACACCTTGCAATTTTAACATATTTTCGGTATCCAGCGCAATCCATATGACAATATTAGCGGTTTCTTAATTAAATCTTAAGAATTATCACGCTGCTTTATACGTTTTCCAATAAGAACTATACATGTCGTCCACATCGCTGCCCAGATTTTTAAGAGTCTCGCATCTGTCCAATATCTCCTCTGAAGGATTGAGGACAGGATCATCTGTGAGATCTGCTATCTTTACATTTGGAATGGCATAAGTCAGATATTCAAAGTTTATTTCGGCTATTTCTCCGTCCAGCATAAAATTCATCCACGCTTCGGCTGCTTCCTTATTTTTAGCTGTGGCGGGGATAGCCCAGCAGTCGGTCCAAACTTCGGTACCTTCCTTTGGAACAACGAATTCGAGGTTTTCATTGTATTCTTTAGAATAGAGAACTTCACCGGAAGTTATGACGGCCATAGCCGCCGAGTCTCCTATCATTATCTCTCTGGCTCTGTCGTTGTCAAAGCTGTAAGCCAGAGGCTTCTGCTCTATGAGAGCGTCGGTCATAGCCTCGATCTGGCTCTCATCGGTAGTATTTATGGAATATCCCAGTTTCTTGGCAGCCAGCATGAAACCTTCCCTCATGGAGTTTGGCATGACGATCTCGTCATCATATTTTTTATCCCACAGGACATCCCACGAATCTATTTCTTCATCCACCATGGTCTTATTATACATGATGCCGTAAGTTCCCCACGTATGAGGCAGCGAATGTTTCATTCCCGGATCGAAACCTTCCATGAAAGGTTTGATATTGTCCGCTATATTCTCTGCATTGGGAACATTATCATAATTTATCTCTGCCAGAAGGTCTTCGCCAAGGAGCTTCTCTATCATATAATCAGATGCGCAGATCACGTCGTAATCGGCTGTGTTATTCTTAATCACCGGATACATTTCTTCGTTAGTGTCAAAGAGATCTACCACCACATCATAGCCCGTGGCCTCTTCGAATCTCTCCTCCAATTCCGGATCGAAATAATCTCCAAAGCAATAGACATTCAGAGTACCTTTTTCACTCCCCGTATCTTTACTTCCGCAGCCGGCAACTAAAGTCGTCATCATCATCACCGTAAGTATTACTGCCGCAAATCTCTTCATATTCTCTTTTCCTCCTTTTTATTACTTATTATGTTCACAACGATAAGTATGATCAGCACCGTCACGAAGATAACTGTAGAAAGAGCGTACAGAGTAGGTCTGATACCTACTTTCACCTGGCTGTATATCAAAGTAGACAAGGTATTTATTCCTACCCCTCTGGTAAAATGAGTTATCACAAAATCGTCTACTGACATGGTAAAGGACAATAAAAAACCCGATATGACTCCCGGCATTATATCCGGCAGCACTATCTTAAAGAATGCGTATACCGGAGAAGCCCCCAGATCCAGAGCCGCTTCATAGGTATGATTCTGAAGCTGCCTGAATTTGGGCATGACCGACAGTATCACATACGGTATACAAAAGGTTATATGCGCAAACAGCACTGTTCCGTAGTTCAGCGAGATGCCGAACAGGAGGAACGACAGCATCAGGGAGATTCCCGTTACTATATCTGCGTTTAAAAGAGGTATATTGTTGAGTCCCATCAGAAGCGACCTGCTCTTTTCCCTCATAGAATTAAGCCCTACGCAGGCCGCCACACCTATTACCGTAGCTATGGTCGCAGCCCAGAACGCTATGGTAAGCGTATTCTTGAGGGCTTCCATTATCTGCTGGCTCTGAAACATCTCTTCGTACCAGTCCAGCGAGAAGCCGGTCCACGCGTTCATGGTCTTGCCGCTGTTGAAGGATAATACCATGAGAGTACCTATAGGCAAGTACAGAAACAGTACTATGAGAGTTAGATAAAGGCCTTTTAAAGCTTTTTTCATATGATGCTGCCCTCCCCGTTTCTGTCAAATTTCTCTATGAACGCCATGCTTATGACTATGAATATCATCATCACGAGGGAAAGTCCCGCTCCAAGATTCCAGTTGGAACTGGCGGTAAACTCCTGCTCTATGATGTTGCCGATCAGATTTACCTTTCCTCCCCCCAGCATATTAGAAACTGCGAATGTAGTCAGAGAAGGGACGAATACCATGGTCACTCCGCTGACTATCCCCGGAACGCTGAGAGGCACTATGACTTTAGCCAGCACCTGAGCGTGGCTTGCACCAAGGTCATAGGCTGCCTCGATAATATTCTTATCAATCTTTATAAGCGCATTGTAAATAGGCAATACCATAAAAGGAAGATAATCGTAAACCATTCCTAAGACTACTGCCGCAGGGGTATTTATGATATTAAGCGCAGGTATGCCGAAAAATCCCAGAACCTGATTGATGATTCCGTTTCTTTCGAGGAGTACCTGCCACGCCATAGTCCTGAGCAGGAAATTCATCCACATGGGAAGTATAAAGATGAACACCATGAAGCCTTTCTTGCCCAGCCTGCTGTCTTTTAATATAAGCCCCAGCGGGAAAGCTATTACAAGGCATATTATAGTACTTATCAGGGCCAGGCCCAGAGCAAGCATGAGGGCCTGCCAGTGTTCGCCGGTGGCTATAGCCGTTATGTTGTCTAATGTAAAGGTTCCGCTTCTGTCAGTCATGCCGTAAAAAGCTATGACCCCAAGAGGTATAATAGTGCCGCACAACATGAATACGAGAAACGGACCGCTGAAAATTCTTTTATTCATCCAGAGCCAGCGCCTCCTCATCTTCAGACTGAGGTTTATTCATTATCTGAATATTCTCCGGTATCACATCTATAGAGATGCGGCTGCCTACAGGATAGCTGACAGTGTTTTGAGCCAGCCATTCAAAGCCGCCTGCTTCAATGCACATCTCATAATGGACTCCGATAAACACGTTGGAAGTCACCACGCCGTCCATGATACCGCTTCCGGGGTTTCCTATGATTATATCTTCCGGACGAATCACCACATCTACAGGCTTATTTTTTCCAAAACCCTCGTCTATACATGGAAATATCTTTCCGCAGATTCTGACCACTCTGTCCTCGAGCATGATTCCGTCTACTATGTTGCTGTCACCTATAAAGTCCGCGACGAAAGCATTCTCCGGTTCGTTATATATCTCCTCCGGAGTTCCCATCTGCTGAATATATCCCCGGTTCATGACCACCACCTTGTCTGACATAGTGAGGGCCTCCTCCTGGTCGTGAGTTACATAGAGGAAAGTTATCCCCAGCTCGTTTTTCAGTCTTATGAGCTCGTACTGCATCTCCTGTCTCAGTTTGAGATCAAGGGCTCCTAAAGGCTCGTCAAGCAGCAGCACCTTCGGTTCGTTTACTATAGCTCTTGCGATAGCGATACGCTGCTGTTGTCCGCCTGAGAGAGAATCTACTTTTCTCTTTTCGTATCCGCTCAAGTTCACCAGTTTGAGAGCGTACTCCACCTTATCTTTTATATAGTCTTTGCTCTTGCCGCTGATCTTGAGGCCGAAAGCGATATTCTCGGCGATATTCATGTTGGGAAAGAGAGCATATTTCTGAAACACAGTGTTTATGTGACGTTTATTGGGAGCCAGGCTCGTTATATCTTCGCCCTTAAACATGACTTTTCCCGTATCAGGAGTTTCAAATCCTCCTAAAATTCTCAGCGTAGTAGTCTTTCCGCATCCCGACGGCCCCAGAAGAGTTATAAATTCGTTTTCTTTTATGCTAAGATCGAACTCGTCCAGTACCAGCTCTTTGTCGAAGGATTTTGAAATATCTATCAGTTCTATAAGTGCCATCTATATTTTAGAAACTCGGTGGGGCGCTGACCCACAGAATCTCTGCTCCTTTCTTTGATGTTATATAATGCTTCTTATCGGGAGTATAATAGAAGGCCTCTCCGGCCTTTGCCCGATGTTTCTCTTTTCCTATGATTATGGTTATCTCTCCTCGAAGCACATACCCCAGTTCTTCACCTTCGTGAGGGTTGTCCGGATAAGTGCTGCCGCCTGCTTCGAGGGTCATCCTTATAGGTTCCATCATATTCTTCTGAGCATTGGGAATGATCCATTCAGTCTTGTTTCCCAGTTCTTCGTCTATCTTTTCAAAGTAGTCCTCTTCTCCGAAGACCACCTGCGCAGGCGCATCTTCCTGGGTGAAAAATTCATTTATAGTAACTCCTAGGCATTGGAGTATATCCTCCAGCGTGGAGATAGACGGCGACGTGAGATCGTTTTCCAGCTGGGATATGAACCCCTTGGAAAGCTCGCTCCTGTCCGCCAGCTCCTCCTGAGTAAGTCCGTTGAGTATTCTGAGTTCTCTGATCTTGACTCCTATGTCCATGTTCTCTTCCTTTTTTCATCTTATCTGTTTTATCATCGGGCCATCAAGCGGATAAAGCGCTTATTTTATTCGTATAATAGTTTCTCTTTGCCTTCTGAGGCTCGGCCCGTTTCGTTATAATAAACTCAAAGTTTAGGAATACTAAACTCCCGTGCAAACTAATTATATACGAAATGCCGCTGTTGTCAAGGGGAAGTGTTTAATTTATTTGTCTACTCGAAGTCAAAATTCATAACGAATTCTTAATGACAATTTCCATCGCCGGTGCTATAATGATTCCATGGTTATAATACTTTCGAAGATCACATCTATCTTTTTAATAATGGCGGCGGGATTTGCCGTGAACAGGGCTAAGATCATACCCAGCGGAGCTACTAAGTTTTTTGTAGATCTGCTGCTGATGATAACTACTCCGTGTATGATACTCTCTTCTGTAACGTCAAAGGAGTTCAATTCAGACACCGCAAGATCCACTGCTGAGGTTTTGGCCTGCGGTGTGCTGTTTTTCTCCGTCACTTTTATTGCAGGTTATTTTTTATGTAAAAAAATAATCCGCGTCAAACCTGCCGAGGACCTGGGCGTTTATGTGATGGCCTTTTCCACTGTAAACAGCGGTTTCATGGGCTTTCCGATCACCAACGCTATATTCGGAGGCGATATTCTCTACCTGATGATACTTCAGAATATCTGCCTCACTCTTTACATGTACTCAGCGGGTCCCTTCGTCTTTAACCTGAACGCAGGCAGCGGAAAGTTTGATCTTAAAAGGCTTTTCAAGACGTTCTGCAATCCGTCTACAATTATATCTATCGTCAGCATAGTCATGCTGTTTGCCGGGCTTCATCTGCCGTCGATGCTCTTTGACAGCGTCACATTGATAGGAGACGTTACCGTGCCGCTTTCGATGCTGGTAGTCGGCATGCAGCTTGGTGAAAGCAATATAGGCAGGATAATAAAGAACAAGCATCTTGTCATAGTCAGCGCGTTAAAAATGTTCACACTGCCCCTCCTGCTGTTCCTAACAGTAAACTGGCTACCGATTTCAGACGATGTCAAAGTCACCACCATTTTTGCAGCTTCCTTTCCTACTGCCGTGGTAGTCTCCGCTCTGGCGGTGATGGAAAATAAAAACTCTCTGCTTGCGGCAGAGAGTATAGCTCTTACTACTTTGATATCCGTCGCCAGTATTCCTGTATGCGCATTGGTTCTGACGGGATTTTATGGAGTGTAGAAAACAACTGTTTGATAGATAATATGACCCGTACTTAAAAATGCACCGTATTATAGATAACGGTGCATTTTATATTCGTATCTTAAGGGATAATCATAGCCACCAGTCGGCTTAGTTATGATTTTTCAGCTTATTCCCAATCGTCATCGTGTCTTCTCAGCTTTCCCCTCTTTGTATATATCAGATATCCTCCCAGACCTATGACTGCCGCGCCCAATATGCATGACAGGACGATCAAATATGTGTTTATGTTATTATCTGCCTGTCCTTCACTTTCTAAAAGCAGCCTCTCGTATTCCAGCGTTCCCATGACGTCTAAAGAAGTGGAGGAAGTCACCTGACCTGTCTCCTCATCGTAAAAGAACCAGCTTTCCTCGTCTGTCTCACTGTCCTTTAAGAGTATAAGGGTATATTTACTCTCATCACTCTTGGCGACTTGAATCTTCCATTCATATTCGCCGTATTTGGAATCAGTTGCTGTAAAGCCCTCAGGCATTTTCTTCTCTGACAGGTCTTCTACTATTATATATGTCTTGTCTCCTATTGTAATTTGTATCTGGTCAGGTTTTTCCGAAGGATCAACTGCTTCCTCTTCGCTCTGCGGGTCATCAGGCGTTCCTAAAGATGTATCTGTAAAGTCGCCTCGCCCATTGGTGTTTGAGGAAGGTTTTTTATTGCTGCCGGATGAGCCTCCCGAAGTCGAAGAGGATCCTCCTGAAGTCGAAGACGAGCCGCCTCCGGATGATGCAGGTTCTTTAACTGTAACAGTAGCGCTGGCTCCATTATAGAATTCTACCTTGTCCAAAGTCCCCCCCTTGACAGTATTCACGGAAACGGCAGTGCTTCCTGCAGCCTTCGCCTGAAAGGTAAAAGTCATGCTTAATGATTGGGATCCAGCTGCATCTACTACAAACTCTCCTGTTGCATTATTAAAAGTACCTGATGCAGATTTTAATTCCAACACATTTTTGTCATAGGACAAAATTCCCTGCGCTGCTCCAAAAGTTCCTCCGGTATAAGATAATGTCATCGTGAACGTTTGACCTTTTGTGTATGTTCCTCCTCCTGATAATCCTGCACTGACGGCAAAGCCGTCAGTTGTCGATATGAGCCCGAACATCATTGTAAAAGTTAGTATAAGTATGTATATTCTTTTTTTCATCTTGTACCTTTCTTATTTAATAGGTTTTATTCCTGCAATATGCGCCCTTATATCTATTAAATCGAATATATCTATTTCATTGCTGGCATCTATGTCAAGGGCTTTCTCATATGCGCCATAGAAATTTGTCAATCCGACTAAATGCTTTCTCATATCAATCAAATCAAATACATCACATTTTCCGTCGCCGTCGCTGTCTCCGCGTACTACGATCACAGCGATGCCACATTCTTTTCCGGCCGCATCACAGACCGTAAACCTGTCTCCCGTACCCAGAACACCTGATGTTATCTCACTGCCGGATGAGTCGGTGAGCTTATAAGAATATCCTTCTCCTATGGATTTTATATTCTTTTTAAAAGTATCTGTATCTGTCTCTAAAGATACTCCTGTCACATAATCGCTTATCGAATAGATATCGCTCTCAACTCCTGCAGCCTCATCTATACCGCTGCTTTCAGATATTTTAAAAGGTACTATCTGATGGTCCGCATATTCTCCCCATCCTATGACATATGCATACGCAGTTCCCATATTCCGGTTATCAATATATGCCACCTTATAGTCCTCGCCTTCTCTCAAAGTCTTACCGTTATCCGTGACTTGTACAGAAGTCTCATAATTTTTCGCTCCGCTGTAGAGCATATTCTCCACCTTTATGCTCGATCCTGCAATAGATTTACTCTGCGTAGCCTTCGGGGTTTTATCTATGTACCAAAAATTGCAGTCTACATTGCCGCTTATTCCCGATACGCTGCCCTTCGATGAATACTGCCATATTTCATAAGTATGCTCATAGTTACATTCATAATTATATTGTGCCGCCCATATAGTATACATACTGCTCAGACTTTTTCCATCCACCGAATTTCTCAGAAACAAAAGGTTTGAGTAAAAACCCGGTTCATATCCGGCATTTTCTATTACCTGGCAAAAGGCTTTTGCGTTCTTGGTGCGCTGTTCCTTGCTGAGATCTTTTATTCTGCCGGGATTTGACGCATCGCTTGCATGCTCATAATCCATAAACACAGGCAACTCTATATCATAATCACCTAATAACCTGAGACAGTGATTTGCTTCCTCTACTGCTTCATCCTCGGTTTTAGCCTGAGAAAAATAGTAGATTCCAATGGAAATTCCCGCTTTCTTGGCGCCCTCTATATTAGCTTTGTAGTTATCGTCAAAATATAATCTGCCGCTTTCGCCATATCCTCTTCCGCCAACTCTGATAATGGCAAAATCAATGCCGTCGGCCTTGACCTTATTCCAGTCTATAGTCCCCTGATGCAGAGACACATCTATGGCGTCAACCCTGACAGAGCCATCGAAGCTGCTGCTGTGAGTATAGCTTGTACCTGTATATTTTGATACTTCTGTACCTGCAGACACCGCCGATGATGTAATTATCATCACAAATATTAAAACTAAACTTATAATAATCTTTTTCTTCATAGAACACTCCTATGGCTTTTATTTTATTATTTTTTAATTCACACGCAAGATGTTTTTAATCTCGTTCAAATAAAAATTCTCTGTAGCCTCACACCATTATTATAGCTCTAACGGGACAGGCGGCGGCGCAATATCCGCAGGTAAGGCAGATGTCTTCTCGTATCTGCGCAAGGCCTCTTTCATTATAAAATATGGCCTGAGACTGACATGCCTTCATGCAGCTGCCGCAGCCTTCGCAGTCGCTTTCCTCTATCCACATCCTCTTTGCGGACACATCCGGGTTATATTCTTTAGGCATGTTTCCCTCAAGATACTCTATCATATCGTCTATCTCCGATTCTGAAGAAAATCCTACCATTACAGAGTCTATCTGCTTCTTTGAAAACACATAGTCCAGCGCCTTCTGATAAGTCCCCGTGAGATTTCCTCCTCCGAATACTTTCATAGAGAATATGCCTTTTCCGGCGTCATGGCAGGCAGATATGGCTTCCATCATCTCATCTGCCGTACCGGGCCCTTCACCGTTTCGTATCCCCAGTCCGGCATAATTTACCAGCGGAAATACCACGTCACATTCATCTACAGATGCCATTTCTCTCACCACATCTACATTATGAGTCGACACTCCTATCGCTCTGACGAGGCCCTCTGTCTTAGCCTTGTTGAGATATTCCCATGCTCCGGCCCGCTCTGCAAACTGGCCGCTCCTCACTTCGTGAAGAAGAAATATATCTATGACATCTATATCCAGAGCATCTCTCGCCTCTTTTACAGCGTCCTTCATGGATTCATAATCGGCGCCCAGACATTTGGAACAGATGACAGGCCGTGACGCAAGGCTACTTTCGTCCTTTAGCTGTCTCATAGCTTCACGTATGTAAGGATATGTCCTGTAATATTGGGCAGTATCTATAAAGTTTATCCCCCTGCCGAGGGCATATTTTATTACCTGCGCGCCTTCTTTTAGCGGAAGATTACGCTGATTGGGTCCTATTGGCAAGACCCCCATGCCCACAGGACTCACGGATAATCCGGTATTCCCAAGTAATGTGTTTTTCATGTGAAAGCCCTTCCTTTTTAAATTATAATCTAGTATAATTGTTATGTAAATATCTATTTGGGGGTACATTTAGTGTCAGACTTAACTCACCTTGCCGAAAGTCAAGGCTTTGAAACTTTCAGGCACGCATACAGAGCTGCCATCAAAGAAGTCAGAACCAAGATCGAAATCCTGAGTGAAGATTTTGCCGTACGTCACGACTATAATCCCATACATCATATGGAAAGACGACTGAAATCACCCGAAAGCATTGAAGAAAAACTACAGCGCTACGGCAAAGAGATATCCATCGAATCCGCAAGGGAAAATATAATGGACATCGCCGGCATCAGAGTCGTCTGCAACTTCATAGACGACGTTTATGCCATAGCAGATATGCTCATGGAGCAGAACGATATTACACTGATCGCAAAAAAGGACTACATAGAAAATCCTAAGGATAACGGTTACAGAAGCCTTCACCTCGTACTCTCGGTACCGGTATTTTTACTTAACGGGTGTGAAAGCGTGCCCGTCGAAGTCCAGATACGCACAGTAGCCATGGATTTCTGGGCCAGCCTCGAGCATCAGCTCAGATACAAGAAAGGCAAGGAGCTCACCACGAAGATAAACTTTGAACTGAAAGCCTGCGCAGAAGTCAGCGCCAAACTGGATAAGCGCATGCAAGGGTTGTTCGACGAGATAAATACTATGGAATAAAAAAGCTGTCCTCCGCCGGCCTCTTAAGAAGCTGCGGAGGACATTTTTTAATAACCAAGTTCTTTCAATATCTCTTTTACCTCATCCTTGCAGCTGTCTTCTACATCCGCATATACTGCGGTGTTATCTATCATAGAAATTACTTTATACGTTCCGCCTGAAGATAAGGTATATTTTGCGTGGTTCTTACCGCTGACTGAGGATTCGGAGACTATAGATCCTTTAGTTTCCTCAAACAGACTCCTGTTATTGTCAAAAAACGCGGAAGCAGTATCGGCGCCGGACAACACATAGAATTCGATCTGTTGACCTCCCTGTCCATCTATCGCTATGTAAGCGCTTTTTACATGATCATACTGAGCAAACTGTTCTTTTACATTTATTACCTCATATCCGTTTTTTTCCATAGCCGCCGCAAAGCCTTTTGCAGTTAAAGGCTCTTTAGATCCTGTGAGCGTCGCTATAAGAGCCACAGTGGCCACAAGCGCTGCCGCAGCGCCTATTATTAAAAACTTCAGACTTCTTTTCATCTGTCTCTTATGCGAGGAGGTACAGATCATCCAGCCCCTGAAGATCCATCAGAACCCATATCGCATCGTTTACCTCCATCCTCGTATTAAAATAACCGAAGCTAAATCTGATGAGACTCTCCTCTTCTCTGCCCAGCGCTTTCATTAGGCGAGGAGCATTGAAATCTCCGCTTTTCACAGCTATTTTGTTCTTCCTCATGAAATCTTTTACTTCTTCGGCTGAAAAACCCTCGACGCTGATGGCTACAGTAGGTATTCTGGTATTGGTGCCGAAATCCCCGTACACAGTAACGTTTTTCATAGAACTCACTGACTCGAAAAAACGCTTGGCCAGCCTGTGGGGGAAAATACTTATCCCATATATGCCTTTTTCAAGTATGAAATCTATGGCGGCGCACAATCCTCCCAGCTTTTTCTCATCCGGCTCCGGCAGATCCTCAAGAACCTTCTCGTCCAGAGAGACGCCTTTCTTGAGACATATGCCGCCTGTGCCATAAGGCGCCATCAGCTTTTTATGGCCGGTAAAGCAAAAGGCGTCGATCTGCATGCCCTCCAGATTTATGGGAGTAGCTCCAACTGTCTGACATCCGTCCACTATCAGTTTCAGGTGATTCTTTCTGGCTACAGCGCCGATCTTTTCCATATCTGTGATATTTCCTGTGACGTTGGATCCGTGGGAACACACGATGGCTGCAGTATCATCCCTGACAGCCTGCTCTAAAAGATCATACTTTAAAACGCCGTATTGATTCACCGGTATGTATGTCACTGTACTTCCGCCATCCTCCAGTTCCCTGAGAACATCAAGGACTGCGCCGTATTCCATATCTGTGGAGATTATGTGTTCACCGGGCTTTACCAATCCCATTACAGCGGCTCTGATGGCCTGCCTTCCGCCCTGTGTGAGAATTATATCTCCCTTGCAGCCCAGAAGTCTATACAATCTGTCCTTCGCATCCTGACAAGATGCAGGCGGCGCGTTTTTTACCGTTTTTGGTTTGACGACTGTAGTCGCCGCATTGTTTAAATAAGTCATGACTTCTCACCTCTTAATTTCTACATGGATTGACTCCATGACGCAAAGCGCCGCTTCCTGACGTTTCGGATCATTGCTGGCTACGCACGAGACATCTACTATTATTGGAACTTCAGGCATAGCTGCCTTTGCCACTACGATGTTTGATATTACGCATATATCAGTGACAACTCCTACGAACTCTACGCTACCGTACTCTTCCTTATGGGTATGAAGATATTCCCCCAGCTCATATGAACCGAAAGTAGGCTTGGAAAAGACCAGATCCTGCTCACCTTTGAGGCCGGCTATCTTGCCGTAAAGCTGCCACCCGTCCTGGCCGTCAAGGCAGTGTTCCACGGGCAGGTGTCTGCCCTCCTGAGTTTCCATATAATGGCGGTCGTGAGTATCCATCGTAAAGATTATCTGTCCTTCTGTCCCCATCTTCCGGTATTCTTCTATCTTGCCGGCTATAGGCTCTTCGAGAGCCTCTGCGCCCTTAAATCCAAGGGAACCAGTAACAAAGTCATTTTGATAGTCGACCACTATAAGCAGTTTTTTCATCTTCTCCTCCTATCGCTCTTTGGCATTTTTCGGTTGATGCCGGTCATCTCTTTAAGGCAATGTGAGAATATGATACAATATTCTCTCTGTCGCATCCGGCAGTCGTTATATATAAGGCTGTTATTGTACGATAGCCTTTGTCAGAATCCATTCAGTCCAGTTGACATAATATTTGCCCAGAATGTGAGTATTATCGCTGGTATACTCGGCTCTCAGGTTTCCGTTCTCATCATCAAAGATCTCATTTACATCTATATAAAAGATTTTTTTATTGTCTATGAACTGCGAGATCCTCTCGTTAAAGCTGTTGATGTTGGTGTTATTGAATACGTTGTCGCTGTCAGAACGGGCGGCGGCTACATGAAGGTTCCCCTCTATAAAGAGAAGAGAGTCGGGAGCCTTCGCTCTTATATAATCTACCAGCTCTTTATATTTTTGCACGGTATTATCCTGATTATAACCTAATTCATTTATACCCAGCATCAGATATATCTTTCCATACTTCTTGCCGGAAAGAAGCTGGTCGAGATTTACACTGCCTATGCCGGCAACGTTTACCGTCTTCTCTTTAACATTATACACGCTCATACCGGTATTTGCAAAGAAATCAGCCCCCTGTACCTGTCCGTATTCCGAGAGTCCTAAAGTCCTGGAATCGCCTATGAACAGAGCGTCAGACAAATATGTGGGATCTGCCGCAGTAAACGGAGCGTCTTTAGGGTCTTTAACATCAGGTTCAGGCTGAGGCGGATTTTGTTCCTCTCGTTTATCTTCTCCGTCCTGGGTCTCCTCTGAAGGAGGCGCTTGTGTATCGTCATCTTTTCCGACAGGCGACTCTTCTAATATGAGCACTTTAAATGCCATTATGGTGAACAATACAAGGCATGAAATCATTATTAAAATCGAAAATGAATACTTTAATATATTTTTCATAAGTTTCCTCAAAATCTAAAATACATGAACGGATCGTTAAGTCCTATATACAAAAAGTACATGCAGGCCCAGAATATCACAAACAAGATCACCGAGCCGGCCACCCTGTTTCTTATGAGGCCAAAAAGTTTCTCCGGCAGCGAAGTACACATGATAAAACATATGACCATCAAGACTCCGTACATATCCAAATATTTAGCGAAGTCTCCCTCAAACACAGTATCGCTTCCGGTACCGGCAAAATCAAACAGTCTCTCTAAGTACACCAAGAGCTGACCCATATCGGTTATCGCAAATATCATCCATGACAGCGGTATGAGGAACAGCATATACAAGTGTCCCAGAGGGCGTATCTTGTCCATGATCTTTTTAAGTCCCGATTTTTCTATAGCTATCACCACGAACAGGAAGAGTCCCCAGATGATGAAGTTCCATCCCGCTCCGTGCCAGAATCCCGTCAGAAGCCACACTGCCAGGAGGTTAAAATACACTCTCGGGGCAGATCGTCTGTTTCCCCCGAGAGGTATATACACATAATCCCTGAACCAGCTTCCTAAGGTCATATGCCATCTTCTCCAAAACTCAGTCATAGTCACCGACTCGTAAGGATGTTCAAAATTGGCGGGTATTGTGAATCCCATCATTCTTCCCAGGCCTACTGCCATCATGGAATAGCCGTAAAAGTCAAAATACAGCTGGAAACTGTAAGCGAATATCCCCATCCATGCTACAGGCGCAGATATGCTCTCAAAACCTACTGCCTGTATATCGCTGAAGCAGCTTCCTATACGGTTAGCCAGCAAGACCTTAAAGCCCATGCCCAGGGCGAAAATCCTCAGTCCCTCATCAAAATTTTTAAAGGATGAAGCCCGCCTTTTCAATTCATCTTTCATATCTTTATACCGGGCTATAGGTCCCATGGTCAGTTTGGGGAACATAGTCAGGTATGCTCCAAAATCGGCAAAAGACGTCTCGGCTTTGACATCCCTCCTGTATACGTCTATAAGATACGAAATACTCTGAAATGTATAGAAACTGATGCCGAGGGGAAGCAATAAGTTTAAGGGATGCAGAAGCTGCCCGTCTCCTCCCAGTTTTTCCGAAATAAAATTGATATTCTCGAAGATAAAATCCGCGTATTTGAACACGCAGAGCCATAAAAGATTATAGGCGATGCCTATAGTCAGCAAGAATTTAGGCTTATCGCTCTTTTCTATAGACTTTCCAAAGAGAAAATTGACTATCACCGAGAGGATCAAAAGCAGTATATATTGAGGCTTGTCCACAGCCGATACGGCATAAAAACACAGGCTGCCCGCAAATAGCCATAAGTTTTTCCATTTTCTCGGTAGAAGAAAATATATGATTAAAAATATAGGTAAAAATACAAATATAAATTGTATGCTAGTAAACGCCATCTATTCCAAAATACTCCTACGATATTATCTTTAACTGCCTCAAAATCGGCTCTTTAATTGTATCATAAATGTATTAACTTATATAGGGGTATTTTACATTTCAGGCAAAAAAATATCCGCCGAATTTCGGCGGACTTTAATAATCCATATGGACATTTTCTCATTGCGATAGATCAGAAGAGGCTCTCAAACGGAGCGTCGTCTCTATTCGAGATTTTCATCTTCTATCATCCTGTATCCTATGCCCAGCTCCGTAAAAATATACTCGGGTTCGCCGGGATTCTTCTCTATCTTGCGTCTGATATTGGCCATATTGACTCGTAATATCCTGTTGTTGTCGTCTGCGTAAGGCCCCCAGACTTGTTCTATCAGAGACGAATACGTTATGACTTTACCAGAGTTTTGGGCAAGCATACTCACTATCTTATATTCTACTCTTGTGAGATGTATCTCCTTCCTCTCAACGGTCACAAGACGCTTTCCGAAATCCACCACGAGGCCTCTGGCAGAATAAGGTCTGGTGCTGTTTACCTTGTCGTCCACTATCTTATTGCTGTGTCTTATAGCCGTTCTTATTCTTGCCAGAAGTTCATCTGTGCCAAAAGGTTTAGTTATATAATCGTCGGCTCCCGCATCAAGAGCAGCTACTTTTTCCCGCTCCTGCACTCTGGCGGAAATCACTATTATAGGCAAGCTGGACCATTCTCTTGTCTGCTTTATTATATCTATACCGTCCATATCCGGCAGTCCCAGATCCAGAAGAACCAGATCCGGCAAAGCCGAAGTCAATATAGCAAGTCCCTCTTTTCCGCTGCCTGCTGTGACCGCCTTATAATCGCTGGCGTTCAAAGTTTTTGCGATAAAATCGCAGATGCTCTTTTCATCCTCGATGACGAGAACAGATAATTTCTGTACCATGATTTATTCCTCCGTTCCTTTAGGCAGATAAAAGTAAAATTCGCTTCCGCTGCCATGATTTCTGGCATTTATCTTTCCACCGTGGGCCGTCACTATAGTCTTGCATATAGAAAGCCCTATTCCCATTCCCTTATATCCGTCGGCCGTAGTCTGCCTGTCTTCTCTGTATCCTACTCCGTCAAATATGGTTTCTATCTTATCTTCATCTATGCCCACTCCGTAATCCCTTATGCGAAACCACACCTTGTCGTTTTCTTCGGAAACGCTGAGTTCCAGTGGCTTCGTGCTGTTTGCGTGTACCTGGGCGTTCTGCAATATGTTGCTTATAACCTGCTCTATCAGAAGAGGATCCATCATAATCATTATTACGTCGTCTGAGGGAAAGACTCTCAGCTGCGCGTCGGGAAACCTCTTCTTAAATCGGTCGACTGCCGAAGATATGACCTCGTCTACCGACTCCATGGACTTGTTAACCTTTGCCGTTTCATTGTTTATCCTGGTGACGGAGAGAAGGTTTTCAACCATATTCAAAAGCCAGCCGGCGTCCGATTTTATGTTCTCTACTATCTCATGCTTATCCCGGTCAGACAGCTCGTTCTCCATCTTAAGATATGAACTGCTGTTTCCTATTATGCCTGTGAGAGGAGTCCTCAAATCGTGAGAGATGGCTCTGAGAAGATTAGCTCTCATCTTCTCCTTCTGGACTTCCATGAGTTCTTTTTCCTGTGCGGCCAGAATCTTAGCCTGTTCTTTCATGTTGGTAGTCATAGCCGACGTCATGATATAGATTATAAACATGGCGGCAAAAGTGATAGGATAACCCTCTAACGTGAGGTTGAGCTTATGATAAGGAAAAGTAAAAAAATAATTTATACTTATTACTGAAAGCAACGAGAATAAAAACCCCCACACGTATCCGTAAGTATATCTGGCAACCAGCACTATACCCAGGATATAGAACATAGTTATGTTGACATCGGGGTTGGCCACTATGCCCTGGAATATGAGTGCAATAAATGTTATCCCCATCAATACCAAAAAGAAGGTCATGCAGTCTCTCTGATGTATCTTTTTCAGCTCGTCCTTATTAAAAGAATACTCATACGGCGTACTGCCGCTCTTTTTCCATATCTTCAACGCCATTCCTCCTAACCATATGATATATTCAAGTTGCGTTAAAATGCCGCTAAACTTTCATCAAATCCTGAATTTCCGTGATTATTCCCATCAGCCTCACTATCTTTATTCAACACATTTTATAATAAATAAAATTTTAAGCTTTTTCAAGGGAATTTCACAACAGATGCAGATATTTCATAATATAAAAATATAACTGTCTAATGAAAGGAGTTTTATTTTGGTTAAGAATCCTTATATAGGAATGCCCATAGAAATAACAGACTGGGAAGATACGCCTTGTGAAGGCTGCTCGACCGGAGGTTCCGGCAGCGATAACAGCCCTGACTCCGGAAATACCGGAGGAAGCGCGGGAAATGACAACAACTGGCAGAATGACGGTACTTTTGACAGCATGTACTTAGGCAGCCTGCCTATAGCCATGTGTTACGTGCCTAATCAGAGATGGAAGACCACATATTCTCTGGATAAAGCGCTGACGGTGGGTACCGTTTTTCCTGAACTTGACTTGCCTTTTAAAGGAGGTATGAAAAGATGAACAGAGCTGAACTGATGCGCAAAATACAGGAAACAGGTTTTGCTCTTTATGATCTCACCCTGTTTTTAGATACTCATCCACAGAATCAAATGGCTCTCGATTACTTTACGGACGTACAGAAAAACCATACCGAGCTTCAGGCAGAGTATGAGATGATGTACGGTCCTCTGACAGCATTTGACACCAATACGGAACACGGCTGGACATGGATCCAGGATCCGTGGCCTTGGGAACTGGAGGTTTAGCATATGTGGAATTATGAAAGAAGATTAGAATACCCTATAAAGATAAAAAATCCCAATCCGGCCCTGGCAAAGTTCATAATAAGTCAGTACGGAGGTCCCTATTGCAGATACATATAATTTTTTAAAAAATCCTGAATTTTTTGAAAAAAGGTGTTGACAATTCACGGAATCCGTGATATTATATAATTACAGAAAGGGAGAAAGGAGGTAACGATGAGCAAGCAAAAGAAAAACCGCCGAAAAGATAAACGAGTAGACAACAAGTTGAATCTTGTAACAGCGGTTATCAACCTCATTATAGCAGTTATAAATATAATTGCAATAGTGAAAATTCAAAGCTAAGGCAGAGAGGGCGAAAGCCCTCCTGCAAGCTCATCAAAATTATATGAAAATAGCATTGTTGATAATGGCTGCGATTGCGGTAATATTATCACTAACCGTTATCGTCAGAAATTTCAAGAAAAAGTAAGTATAGGAGAAGGTTAAAAATGAGTGATAAACTAAGAAAAGCGAGAAAAGCTGCGGGATTGACGCAGTTGCAGATGTGCAAAAAATTCCAAATCCCTAAAAGAACATTGGAAGACTGGGAGTACGGAGTAAGTAAGTGCCCCATCTATTTGGAAAAATTATTGTTGAAGGAGCTGAATAATATGTATTGCGAGAAGAGAGATCTGTATTATATTAGAACTAACGACTATGATTTTGTATTATCAGACGATGGCGAAGTGCGCAGAGTCCTGACAGATGACAAGGATCCGACCATGCACGACGTGAGGCCGACAAAATATTTAGCTGCTGTTGTAGACGACAGCAGCTGGGAGGTCTATGAGGAAACGGCAGAGGATCTGATCTCAGAGGGTGAAGTTCTCGCAAAAATGCTTGACCGGACAATCTGATTTCTCTGATTTGAGAGCAGTGTAGTTTCATATGGTAGTCTAACTAAAAGCGGGGCACTCAGCCCCGCTTTTATTCAGAAAAAGTACCCCATGGCCATGCCTATAACAGCCGTGACTATATACCCTATAGCCTTGCGCCACATTTCCCCATCTCGATTCTCGAGAACTTCGAGGCGTTCGCCATGCTTGACCTGCTCTTTCACTGTCATCTCTATGCTCTGAGCCAATTTTTCGACGGATATTGTCAGGGAGCTGATCTGCTTCGTATTCTGTTCCAGTAGCTCTATTCTCTTATCCTGTCTTTTTTCCTCCGCCTCAAGGCGGCGGCGGAACTCTTCGTGCTCCGCCCTGGTTATCGGTGAATCCATGTCTTTCCTCCTATAGATCTGCTTTTTTGACGAAGCCCGTCACCTGTCCTGCGACTCCGACCCTATTCTTGGCGTTAGTTATTCTATATCTGCCATTCAGCTCTTTGCCGTCCCACAGGTAATATGTGCCGGTTACTCTTCCTGCCGGATTTGCGGCCGCTGAGCTACTATACAGCGGACAGTTTGTCAACGTGAACGCCTGACCCCTGTTATAGGTCTTAAGAACTTCCGCTTTTACACCCATCAGTTCGTTTACTTTTGCCTGTACCGCTGTATAGTCATATCCTGCGGCGGTCAGACGCTTCTTTCTGTCGTCTCCATTTCCCCATTTCCCGGCTAAAACTTCTTTTGCGATGGTCTCAACGGACTTTGCTGGGGATTCTTCGGGGGCGCCTGAAAACGCTACGTCAAAATATTTACAGATACCCTGCGCCAACGCTTTTCCCACGCTTTCCGAATCGTGGATGAAACTGTCTACGTCGGTCTGGTTAGTGTGAAATCCAAGTTCGCAGTAAAGTGTCTTGGCTTTTGGCGTTTTAATTTCTGTCAGCTCAGGTCTTGCTGAAAAATGTGCCTTTACTCCTCCCGGGTATATCGCTTCAAGGAACGGCGCCACAGCATTATATATAGTTCTGTATGCAGTGTTATCCTGATAGAACATGAAGAGAAGATATCTGGCCGAGGCTCCTGCGGCGTTGGTATGGATAGGCACGTAGAGGGAGGCTCCATTGCTGTTTGCCTCCTGACATCTTGTCGCCATGTTCTGGGACGTCTTTCCTATTATGACATCGAAACCGCTGTTTTTAAGGTACTTTGCGCATACTTCGGCTATAGGCCTGGTATGTTTATCCTCATAACAGTCCGGTCTTAAACATTTATTTTGTCCTGGTCCGTGGTTAGACGGGCTTAAATATATCAATTTTGCCATTTTATTACTCCTTTGTTCCTTCTATAAAATTTCTAAATAATTCGTACATACCAGTCGAGGCGAGGCCTGAGATTATACCGCCAATAATTACCTCAGGAACCACTGTCCAGTCATTGATCCACATATTAAATGCTATGCCGATGACTGATAAAATCAACGGTATATATTTGTTCGGGATAAACTGCAGGGAGTGTTTTATCACATACCCTATTGCCAGGCAAAACGCCACTACCCCGACCACTAAATAGTCGGCCAAAATTCCAATATCCATTTTCTTTCCTCTCTTTCTTTTTTTCAAATTTCTTTTATTTTTGCCCAATTATTTCCAGCGGCCGAAGCAATGCACTTGCGACGACAGGGTGCGTGTGTTTGCATCGCTGGTCGGTGTCCATATGTATATATTCAATAAGGACTTGGTGTTTCCGCTTCCGACTGAAGCTCCTCCTATCCAGTTGCCAGATACTGTCACTATGCTGGTAGGCGTGCTGATGAAGAGCCCTGTGGGAAGTGTCGCTTTCGATAGCACATAATATAGTCCTCCTTCTGTGCTGGATGTTTGATACGTCGCAACGCCTGAACCCCAACACTCAGAGGTCCCACCGTTCCACTTTCTGTATGTCCATGCCCCGGAAGTCCCTTGTTCAACTATATAGTCGGCAGTATTCACATTATCCAGATGTAGCCTCCACGCGTCTCTGCCGTCTACGTCCGCGTTGCCGTTCCAGCCTACCTCATTACCGGCACGTACATACATCTGTCCGTACTGCTGTTCCAGCCAGATCTGCTGTATGGTCAGGGCGCTACCTACTGTTTGTAACGCCTGAATCAGCGTTCCGTATCCTGATGGCTTGTTGATAATGGTCGACCCAATCCCATAATAGCATGTGAAATTTCCAAATTCCGCCCATGCGTTCGGGGTATCAGCAGTAGGCCGCGTATTGTTGGGCAGTTTTAACAGGTTTTGAATAGCGTTCGCCCTATCTTCCGCACCGGTTCCGCCCTTTTCTATGGCTATGGGGAAACCGCCTACGGCTTCGGCTGCTTTTCTTGCTTCTTCGGCCGCTTCGTCGGCCCCTTCCGCTGCCGTAGTCGCTGATGTTGCCGCATTATTGGCTGCCGTAGCCGCTTGACTTGCCGCTTGGGCTGATGTATTAGCCTCCCTTGCCGCAGTATTAGCAGCCTCTGTGGCTATCTCCGCCCCGCCAATAGCTGTATTAGCGTCCTTGATCACATCGTCTACTCTGTCAGCTGCTTTATTGGCTGCCGCAGCTGCATTATTGGCCGCCGTAGTCGCCTCTCCCGACTCGGAAATGGCTTTCTGCGCCTCCTTTATCAGTTCATCTAACACCCCGAACTCATTGGACGACTCTATGGCGCTGTCTGATATCAGGTTTCTTTCAATTGCAAATTCCAATATGAATGAGACGAGAATATCGTCACCTATTACTACCTGAATCTGGCCGTTTTGCCTTCCTGATTCTGCGAACGTCTGCGCAGTAGGCTTTAACGTAACTTTTTGCCCCGACACCAGGCACTCGTTATATATCTCCAGTCCGCTTGGCTTTTTAAGATAAAATCTTGCGGTCGCCCCGGGCGGGATAATATAGTCTTGTATGTAAAATTCTATGGGAATTTCCGTTGAATACTGAACGTAGTGTATTATCTCGGCAGGATCCCACTCGATTACACTTAATTTTATATTTTTACTGTCCATGTTTCACCTCCCTAATACTCCACTATCGTCTTTCCGTCTCTAACTACAATCAGATGTCCAGGTGTCATTCTGGTGTAACTGCTCCTACTATCATTAGCACACTCTATTTCTACGCCCGCTATAGAATCTGATCTGATTGTTGCAGACCCCAAATTATTTTTGCTAACAGATAGACCTGCAGATGTACCTATGGATTGAATGAAAACTTGTGATCCTTGGTTACTGAATGATGCATAGTCAGTTCCAATCGCCACTGATGACCTCAACTTGCCATCTAATTCAGTTCTTCCCAAAATTTCCGATGATCTTACTTCCATTATTGCGTCATATGTAACATTATCAATCCATACTTGTCCCACATTTTTGAGTTTTCCGTTTTTTATCTCTATTAGATATCCGGTTTCTGGGTCTATAGTAGTTATAGATCCGTTTTCGATTGAAAACTCACCTGTATTTAAATTCCAGTATGACTTGCCCGAATCGTCTGATATTGTTCCAGCCTTTATAATGTCAGCTATCAGTCCGCCGGCAGTAAGGGCCGTTGTCCAGATCCAGTCGTCATTTGCAGTTGTCCGCCGCCTGCTGATCTGTAGCCCTTGGGTTCCTATAGACAATGCGCCGAAGTTTTCACTGTTCGGATCCAAATCCTCAAAAAATATGGCTCTAACCTCCACTCTTTTGGCCGAAGTATTTTGAAGGCGCAGCTGCGACCATGTGCCGTCGATGAACCCCTTTATTTGCTCAGCCACCACGGAGCCGTCCAGACGAATGGCTGAATCTATCCTGTTGACTGACGATGTAACATTGTTGAAATAGTTATACTCGGCCTCGCCGATTACTACGCTGTCCACTTTTTTCAAGATAGAATCGTACACTAAACTGATGACCCGCGCCGTCGTGGTGATTCCCAGATGGTTGTTAATGCAATGTATTGTATCGCCTAAACTTACATTTTCTAATACAGCATAGTCCTTATACTGCTCTGTGTTCTGCAATAGTATCATATCGGCGGATATGGTTACCTTCGGTTTATCCAGCCCCGCTTCAAACTGCTGGTTACACTTTTCTTTCAGAGCAGCGTCCAGTTCTTCCTGCGTATCGCAGACAATTATGTCTTCCTCTTCGTCGCCTTCTCTTGCGTCTTCTCGCATTTTCACGTCTTCGAATGTTATCGTGGCAATTTTAATTGTCGGATAACTATTTATCAGCGGACTATCAACATAACCGCTGTCTGTCATCGTCCACCCGTTATATGCTTTAGGGTATATGCGGGTAACTACTTCCCGCATATCTACTTCCTGACTCATGCCGTCCTCTGGGATATTCTTGCCATATCTCAATTCTACGCCGTTGTCCTCGCCTATATGGTCATTGATTATGACCATGTAGTTATCGAACAGTATCTCGCCGCCCCAGCGTGATATGAATGAATTGTCGTCGTTTCCGTTTATGGCCTCCATCAGATTTTTGAATTGATAGTATGCGGTAGATTTCTTTGATATGTTTGAACTACCCTTGTATTTGTTATTGACCGCAGTCATTATGTCCAGTGCGTCCTGCCCGTTTTTATCGGTCGGCCTGACGTCGACCAAAAAACAATCGTCCATAGCGTCGTAGAAAATGGGTTCAAGGGTGGCCGTTATACCGCTGTCCGATTTTGTTTTTGCTTTAATTCTGAACAGCTGATCGCCGTTAAAGGACGGCATTTTTACAACTGCCTCATCCTCTATATATTTCCATCTGCCTTCCGGGTCTATGGGACAGGTCATTTCTGCCGACCATGATTTATTTAGCTCAGCCGTCACTTTTGCTGATATTGGGAACAGCACTATGTCGCCGTTTTTGCTATAGTCTGTGTTATCTGATTTGTATGTCTGAATCATAGCGTCCTCCAGTTTGGAATGATCTGCAGACTGAATGGGTTATTTATCGTCAGATCATTCTCGCCTTCTTTTAGGTACAGCCCTTCATAATCGCCTGTCACCTTCGTGTTTTGGATCGTACCGTCTTCCTTGTATGCGATCATCAGGTCTGTGTCTATAGTCAGGTTCCCTTCAACGTTTGCAGTCATTATATTACCATTAACCCATAGCTTGCACTCCCCTGTTCCGGTCACTATATATATTGGTTTTGATAGTGAATACGGATTCAATATAGTGGGCGTGGTCTGTTCTATGGGTATGGTTCCGGCGTTCAGGTATATATATGGGTCGCACGTGAATGTGGGCGTGATGACCCCTATCCTTTTTGATGTTCTCTCATTTTCTCCAATTTCAACATTTTTGACTTTGAAGAAAAATGCCATGTCGTCGGACAAAAAAAGCCGGCCTGAGCCTTTCCCCAGCAGCCACTTTTTTATTTTCCTGAACACGGCGCCCCACTCATTTGAGGGGGACATATAGTTTAGATCGACCGATATTAGTATATCCTCATATGTCCCTTCTCCCACGATCAGGGATCCGTCTCTTCCGGGAATGGTTATTTCAGAAATTCGCCTCACCGGCGATGGTATGCTGGGGCGCCGTACTACCATCACCCCTATATCCCTGGCGGCTACTTCGTTATACATTATTGTGTAATTACTAATAGCTATTCACTCCCTTCATTCTCATCTGCGCCATCTGGCTGCCTGTGATATCTTTCTGCACTGTCTTTGATATGATTTTGCCATCTAACACGCTATAGGTAGTCAGGTTTATAATCTGCTGTCGTTCGTTACTGGTAGGAACGTTGTTAATTCTCCCAACTGCCTCTTTTATGGAAATATTCAGGCCGCTTCCCGGCCGCCCTATGCTCATTGCGGCATATGTCATAGCCTCGTTGGCGCTCCTTATAGCCTCTCCTATATTGGTTACCGGACTTGGGATAGCTCTCATCATCATAGGGGCTTGCATTTCTTCATCTTCTCCAGCTTCTATCATGGCAGACATAGGGGCTGCGGCCATTCTGCCGCTTTTTCCACTCTGGTTAGACCCAGAAGCATAGCTTCTTCCTTTTCCCATTGCTGCGCCTAAAACTCCGAGAACTGCTGAATTAATAAGGCCGGCAGCGCCTTGGAATCCTTTTGCGATAGCGTTACCTGCGGCTTCTCCTACCGGTTCAAATTTTGTTTCATACCCTTTTTCTTTGGCCGCCTCCATCGCTTCACCTACGATTCCGGGCAGTTTGTCCAGCTCTACTTCGGCTCCGGAATTGATTATAGCTATAGCCGTTTCTACGTCCAGTTTGCCCGAAGATATAGTATAGTACAGGGTGTCGACTATGTCCGCGCCGGACTGTCCTGCGTTATTTACAGCATTTTGAAAATTTATGAGGCCGTTCAGCTCATCCACAGTCTGAGGAATGGCCGTTTTTCCTGCGTTTAGTGCCTCCACGAGGCCTGCCGGAAGGTCTTCTTTCAGCTTACCTGCTTCAACGAGGAGTGCGTCGAAGGCGCCCGTCTGCATTTGTGCGGCGTTGCTGGCTTTTTGCGCCTCTTCTGAATATATGACCTGGGACTTGTTCAGTTCTTCCAATTCAACATTGCACTCCATGACCGTTTTCTTTGCCTTTTCTAACTCTATTCTTTCTTGCCATGTTAGCTCCGTGCCTTTTGCGGTCAGTCGGTTAATTTCATCCTTGGCCGCCTGCCTCTTATTTTCCAATTCAATGATATTCATCTCTGCTTCAGCATATTCTTCCAGCGCTTCCTGCGATTGTTTCAAATATGCCTCGGCCAGTGCTTCCTGTTCCCTGGCCTCTATCTTCTCATGTATAGCTTCCGTCGTCTGATTCAGGGCGTCGGCCTCTGCGTCATACGTCAGATTTAGCCCTTCCGTGGATTCGTTCAGCTTATCTACGTAGGTCTGCATTAGCTTTTTTTGTTCGGCAGTCTTATTCTCTACTTTTGATAGTTCATCCAATTTCTTCGAATAAAGCTCTGCAAGGGAAGACTGACTCTTTATATTGTCAATTTCCTCCTCATGTTCTGCGGACATCTTCTTGGCTGCTTTTATCTCTTCGTTAGTTGTTTCGACCAGCTTCCAAATTGCCGCTCCAAGCCCTATGACCAGCCCTGTAACCAGGGCATAAGGATTACTGGACAAAATCGAAAACAGCCCTTTCGAACTGCTTCCGAGGGCAGAAGAGGCGCCGCTGACGCTCTTTATTACGTCTTTCACCTTTCCTATTATCGTTATAGCGGGTCCTGCGGCTGCGGTGATTCCCAAAAAGGCGAGGACGGCTTTTCTAACCCCCTCCGGTAGGTCTAAGAATTTTTTGGCGGCTTCTGCTACTACGTCTATGACGTCAGCTAACAGATTCTTTAGATCTGTCATGATTGGCTCGGCTATTGCTCCCAGCTTCGCTATAGAATCGGTCAGTCTCGCCTGTGCTTTGTTAGCTTCCAGTACATCTTCATTAGTGCTTTTAAATTCTTTACTAATATTGGAATAGGTCTTCGTTAACGTTTCTGTTATCAGGGTCTGCCGTTCCTGCTCGCTTGAACACTTTTCCAGGCTTTCGTTGAATTTATCCTCACTTATTCCGGCCCAATTTAATGCGTCGGCTAAAGGCCCGGTTACCTTCCCGACCTTTGCCGTTTCATTGGCGGCCTCGGTTAGTCCCTCAAGGGGAAGGGAGTCCCCGAACTTTGCGAATACTCCCGGAAGAATTGTTCCCGTCCACTTAGCCAGATCCTCCTCATTTTTTGTCAGTTCTGCCAAATGGTTAGCCGCTTCTACTGCCGTATCGTCTTCTCCCATCAGAGAATAGATCTCCAAAAACGCTTCCTTTGCCGTTTCTGCGCTGTATCCTGCGGTTTTAAATGCTGATGTCAGTTTGGCCTGATCCGTCCTATATTCTCTACTGGTTTCGGCCGTAGCCAAAAAAGCGGTTGCAAGACCCACAAGGGCTGTTGATAGCGCCTTTACTCCATCTTCTGCGACATCTTTAAACTTTTTTCCGATGTCGTCCACATTCTCGGCGGCCTTATCGACGTTTTTCAGCCCCGTCTCTGTGTCTCTCAGACCTTCCTCCATCTCGCTGAGGGCTTTTTCATTTTTTGATAGTTCATTTTTTAGATCATTCAAAGCCGTTTCTGTTCTGTTTAAAACCTGCTGCCATTCCATAGTCTTGGCAGATGTTTCTCCGAATTTTTCGGAAGAATCCGAAAGAGCCTTTCTGACCATTTCAAGCTTTTTTTCCTGGGCTTCTATGGATTTATTCAGGGTCTCATTTTTCTTGGTTAGTGCTTCCTGACTTTCGCCATTTTCCCGAAACTCCGAAGTGACTTTTTTCATTTCGGTGTCCAGGGTCTTTAACGTAGTATTTATATTTCTCAGTTCGGCTCTGAACTCTTTTTCGCCGTCTACCCCGATCTTAGGTCCTATATTCGTCGCCACTTTATCACCTCAAATCCGGGAAATATCTTTCCTCTTTTTCTTCTTTTGTGTTTCCGTTTAATATCAGATAGCCGTCTATCAGGTCGCTAAGCTCGCCCAGCGGCATTACTGAATATTCTCTGTATGGAATGTTTAACATTCGGCCCCAAAGGTCGAAGAATATCAATCGGCCTTTGGAGCCCTGGCGTTTTTTGATTCTGCTTTTAGCTCCCTTGCATTGGACGAACCTATACATTCTGTAATAGTTCCTATTAGCTCCTCCAGATCAAAAGCGCTTATTGCCAGATCTATCTCCTCTTTCGAAAGGGATATGTATTCACCTTCGTATCTTGCCCCCTCAACTGGCGGCACGTCTTTAAGAAATAAATTCATGTAGGCGCAGCCCTGTTTTATCATGACGCTGAGCATAAAAGATATAGCCTCCAGCACCTCTTCTATACTCTTTTTTTCGTCCGTCAAAAAGGCATACATCTCTTCAATTCCGCCGAATCTATTGGATATTTCTTTTAATGCGGAAAGCGAAAAAGATAGCGGGTACTTTTTCCCCGCTATCTCTACGTATGTTATCCTATTCATTTTTCAGCCGCCTTCCTCAAATTTTGAGTGCTGGCAGTCTTCCCGCATTTATATTGCAGCCAGCCCAGAGCGTCCGCTTCACTTTCGAACCAGGCATCCTCCATCCATGGGTGAACTCTGTTGGCTGAAACTTCATCAGATCGCATTATGGCTGCGGTAATTTGCGACGTTTGCCAATCTATGGTTTCGCCCTTGGTGGTGGCCGCATTTTCAGGCAGATTGAAGAAAATTTTGTTTAAGAATATCGCCCTGTATTGATCTACATCACTCTCCTGGTGCAGTTCTATTAGTCCGAATCCCAAATATGGGGAGTTCCTCTTATCGTCGAATATCTGTACCGTTACTTCTTTTTCTCCAACTGTTTCAGTTATCTGTATTGTTCCTAAAATCTTTAGGGACAGCTCCTGCGGCAGGTCTGCGGTCGTCAGCGTCAGCTCACCGGACTGAAACGTCCCCTTATCATTTTCGGCGATGCCGTTATCGGCATACAGCGGATTATTATCCCCCACTGTCCAGGCTACGCTGTACTCGACTGCCTTATTTACTACCAGTGGGTTCGAATATGTAACAGCTCCGTTGTTGTTATTGTATTCTCCGCAAATAGGGATTGATAATCCTTTTATTGCCATTTATTTCATCTCCTTTTCTATTAGTTTATCGACCTTTTCGGCCATTTTCCTCGTTACTAAATTTCTACTCCTGGTTACGGTCTGTCTTACTACCGGTATCTTTTTTCGGAATCTCGTTCCGGATTCGATTGATCGCATTAGCATGACATTAGGGACGCCTCTGGGCCACTGCTTGGTAGGCACACTCCCGTAGCCGTCCCAGCCCAGCTTAGTGCTGACATAACCGTTTTCTTCCGTTATTTCTGTCAAACCCATGGAATCCAGCAGATCTCTTTTCTGCTTTTTTGAAACGCCCTTTATTTTCGTTCCCGGCGAGGCGTATGGGGGCAGCCCGTTTCTACCTTCCTCAATCGGCAGACCCTCAAGGGCTTCTCGCATGGCGTCAGCCATGACGCCGGCCCCTACATATACGGCCTGTTTTACCAATCCCGGCGCCCTTTTATATAGCCTCTCGATTTTCAGTTCGTACTCTTCCAGATTTTTAAAAGTTATGTACGCCATCATGCTGCCTCAAATACTATCTCGTAGTGGATAAATCCCTTTTTATCCTCCCCCTCATATTGGACGGAATTTAAATAAAATGAGATTTTCGCCTCGTTTAACGCCTCTTTGACTTTGTCATATAGATCGCTGCCACCAAGCTGATATATGTCGATAGTCCCCTGCACCGCCTGGGCTATGATCTTATCGTCTCCATTCAGGTTGTTGGATGAATCCTCTGCATATATGATATGGTCTTTAGTAGCGTCGTTGGCGATATATCTTCCTGTATTTTCACATACCGAAAGTAAGGCCTCTTTTACTGGCAGTAATATCTCGTTCATAGATTTCATATTCTTCACCGCCTCTCTCCAGCGTCAGTTTTAGAATTTTTATTCCAAATTCGTCCTCGGTCGGCTGAATGTATCTGATGATATATCTTTTTCCGTCTTCAAATTCTGCAATACGGTTCACTGATATATCATCAGGATATATGGCTATGACCCTATCGACGCTCTGATTCACCTTGACAGCCTCATACATTCTCGTAACTCCGATTTCCATATTTTTGAAATATGCCGGAATCGGATTTACCAATGCCTTTACAGGCAAATCTCCCGGGGCGGCGCTGTTTTTAACGTCATATATTTTGACGATTCCATCATCGAACGTCATACTTTTCCTTTCTGGCTAAATAGTAGATTGTTCAGCTCGTATCTTAAAAAGCGCGGTATGGCGGTTTCCTGGCCGCCACGCCGTCTGAAAAGATATGCCGCATAATGAACGCGTACCATATCGCACTCCAAATCTTCTGTATAGACGATTCCCTCCCGCTCTATCAGTTTTTTTGAAAAATCGAGGAGTTTTAAGAGGTAATCGTCGTTGGAAGAGGTGAGCATTTGCAAGTCCTTTTTTAAGATTGTGAGCAGATCATTCTCGCTCATGGATTATGCTCCTTTTGTTACAGTCACGGTGTAGACTCTAACCTGGTTGCCTTTTTTAACGGTAACACTAACCGGCATGGTACCCGTTTCGAAGGTTATAGTGCCGCCGTTTCTAACGTTCTTTCCGTTGTATGCGATTGCTACCTCAGCGCCGGCTACGGCAGTAGTCGCCTCTATTTTTCCGCTGGCGTCTGTAGTTGTGCCAGTATAGGACAGGATATCCTCATCGAACTGCGGCGTTATAGTTACTCCGTTTATTGCCAGGTCCTGAAGCTTGGCGTCGTTAGCCGTATCCGCTGCGAACGCCATGGCCGTAGTCACTTCGTTGCCGTTTATGTTGATGGCCACGAAGGCGCCAGGAATGATAGGCATACCGTCAGCTCTTTCAACTCCTCTAAATACGGTATTATCTTGTATAAATTGTACGTGTTCTGAGGATTCTATGCTCATGCCGCCACGGTTAGCCCATATGTACAGATCTCCGTATCCGCCTATGATGTCACCGTCTGGGATAAATTCCAGGATATCTATATCCCCGTTTATAATCGGCAGAGTACCGTATACACTTGATACGATCTCGCCGCTGGCAGTGAATGTGATAGCCTTGGATTTCAGCAGGCTGAAAGTCTTTGAGTTCATAGCCCAGAACTGTCTGCCGCGAGAGTAGGTCGTGAAGGTGTTTCCTGTTGCCAGCATTAGCGCAGACCAGAACTCCACGCCGGTCAGTTCTGCCGCTATCTTTATGATATTTGAGATGTGAAGATCCACCCACTCAGGGGCATTGACAGGATAACTATCCGGCTTCTGAGTCTGGGACAGTCTTGTTACTACTCCCATAGGCATATGGGCCACTGAGCCTTTTCCGTATAAGATACTCTTATCTTTAGCAAGGCCTATAGCCTCGGAGATCATTTCTACGATTGTAGACGCTAAATTCACATCGCTGTCCTCTAAAAGTGAATTGCATACCGGAATGAATCCCGCAACCTTAAAGCCGTCTAAGGTTACTTGGTTGAATCCGAATGTCAGCTCATTGATGGCTCCGCACATCTCCGTCCATACTGCTTCAGGCACAGTGCCGGCGATGGTCTGTCTTGCGGTGCCGTTGACATCTCTAACTCTTACTCTATTTAAGAGTTTTGAGTATCTGTACATGTTCTCGCTTATGAGTTCAAGGAATACTACAGGAATATTCAGCTCGCCGCCATTTACTGCGCGTTTGCTGCCTCCCATCTCTCTCATTCCATTTAAAAACGCCTTCACATCGTCTCTTTTAACGATCTCGCTTCTCTCTTCCGGCGAAAAGACTTCAAATGCTCTCTTGTTCATCGGAAGGCTTCTTATATCTGCTACTGTTCTCACTTCTCTTCTTTCTCCTCTCTCTTCCTTTCTTGTTTTTGGCCGTGCCACTGATCTTTCCTTTTCTTCCAGCTCTTCCAGCTCTTTCTCCTGCTGTGTTATGGATTCCTCCAGGCTGCTGATCTCTTGCTCATGTTCGTCCTTTTCTTTGTCGAACGCTTCTATCGCCTCTTCCACCGCAGTCTTTTCTTCTTCTGTTGCCGCCTCTTCGATAGAATCCTCGAGTTCTTTTGCTCTCTTTTTAAAATCAGCGGTCTTTTCTCTTAGTACCTTTAATTTTTCTTTTGCTTCGTCTATCTTTTTTCTCAGCAGTAATGTTTTTAGTGCCATTCTTTTCATTCTCCTTTCAGGCGCTTTTTCATATCGCTGCGCCACTTCTCTCTTTTTCTTTTCTCTATCGTCTCGCGCTCTTTCGCCCTGGCGGTGACTCCCGTCTCCTCGTAGGCCGGAAAGGTCACGATGGATACCTCATACAGCTTTACTTCTTTGATGGTGAAATGGACCTTGCCGGTTGCCGGGTCCTCCGTC
>FR882593.1:199091-224285 GCA_000435715.1 Firmicutes bacterium CAG:145 | reverse complement strand
TCTTCCGATAAAATGTCGAATCCGAAAGAACACTGATTCACATCTCCCCGTTTCACCCTTTCATACAGGTTCATGGCGTCCTGGTCCTTTTGATTGATTTTCACTTCTCCGAATAGACCGGTTTCGTCAATATTCAGCGACAATGTGCCCGCCTTTGTTCTTCCCAAAACCAGTCTCGAATTGTGATCGACCAAACAGCGGATATCGTCGCCCAGGGCGTTGTCAAATGCGCCCTTATCTATGGACTCGCTTCCGCCTGGCCAAATTTCATAATTCGAATCGAAGACAGAAAAATAACCGGAGATGTATTTATCGCCGGTTGCTTCGTCTGCTCTCGTATTCATTCCCCTGCTTATGCTTCGGATTTGCCTTTCGCTCAAATTTCTTCCCCTCCTTTCAACTTATTTTGTTCTCCTATCATGCCTCTCGGTATATAGTTTTCTAAAATTACCAGCTCATCGAGACCCTCAACAGGCGGCATGCCTATCCAGTCCCTGACTTCGTTTCCTGTGAATATCCCCCGGATATATTGGTCGTCCGCTACTCTTGCCATGTCGCTTATGCTGTAGTTGTACAGTGATCTGGGGTTGAATTTGAAAAACCAATTCGGGTTATATGTCAGCTTTTTGGTCAGCTCTTGCTCGATGTTTTGCGCAATAGACATTATCTTCGTTGCTATGAAATTGTTCCAGGAATCCCTTTCAAAATTTCCGACTCCTAATATAAACGGCGGCACTCCTAAAATGGATGCCACCGTCTTTTTATCTATTTCCACAAATTCAGCTAAAGCAAGATCTGATAAGGTCAAGGGCTTTACCTGCTCTATAGCGAACTGATCAGCCGGAATTATCCACGGCTCCCCCGCTTCGCTGGTGTCGATATATTCAGACAGCAGCTTTTTTCTTCCTTCCTTGCTCGAAAACTCATCGATCAGTCCATCGACTTTCACGATGATGGAAGGCTTCCATTTTGACTCCATGAATCCTTTTTCTGTGGCCTGAGCCTGCTTCAGATTGTTGGCCACGTTGGATATTGTCGCCCCGTGTCCCCTTCCCTTCCAGGGGTAATATTCATCAGGGTTTAATGTAAAATGCAGAACCTCCTCGGGGTCAAACTCTTCTCCGTTTATCATTACCGTGTAATCCCACATTCCATCAGGAACGAAGGAAACGAAGGAGGCCGGTATCGGTCTCAGATCTTTCAGATATCCGTTTCTTGTTACGGGGTATATGACTGCATTTCCTTCGCCCTCTAAGAACATGGTTTTTACAATCCACTTTATTAGCTGTGACCTGGTACCATTTGAATATGGATTTATGTCGATCTTTCGGCTCAGACCATTCTTGACTCTAACGTCTCCATTATCCTTATTCTCCATCAGGTGGATAGTCATAGATCCGATCAGCTCCGCAATCTTATCGACTCCCGCCACGATCTCCGGACTATGGGATAATGATACATATCCCCTGCACTTTAAATCTTCTTCAAAATCTTTTCCGATATAAAAACCGGTGACTCCTCTTTTTTTCATCTCCTGCGGTTCTGCTCTGCTTTTTTTCTTTGGCATTACTTTTCTCCCCACCATTCCTTTCCTTTGCTGGATTTTTCTAAATTTTCAAGGTATCTGATACATGCAAAAACCGAAGCGTCGAATATGTCTATTCTCATCTCCGGCTGTATCTTTTCGTATTGAATCATGTCATCTGTCTTTTCTATTGCCGCTACGTTTTGTACGCAATACTCATATGCCTCTGAGTGCATATAGTATAGGGTTCCGTTCTTTGCGGACCTTTCAAGATATCTAAACCCCTCGGATTTTTTGAAGTAATACTGAGGCTGGTCTATGATCTTAAACTTGGCTTTTTTCATGCCGATGAAATATTCTCGGCAAAACTTTCTATCATGTCCCACTTGGTTAATATTGAACCCCTTATCTCTCATCTTTTTAAACCACTCCACCACTTCGCCGTGGTTTACTGTCGGAGAGTTTGACATTGTTAAAAGCCCATCATCTTGCCACCCGAACAGCGGTATATTGTCCTGATCCGCTTTTATGTGTGCAGCTACTACCGGAAAAAAGGCATGGCTTATTATTATATCCACTCCCTTGTAATTTCCAAATAAAGCCGTGGCTGTAAGATCATGCAGCTTTGACAGGTCAGCTCCGCCATACCACTTTATCGGTAGCTTCGATAGTTCTTCAATGCTCCAGTTATATTTTTCGTCGGACGCTCTAAACTCTTCGATATCAAAATACGCTTTCATAGAACTGGTGAAGACGTTCAGGCTTTTTGCGAAAAAATCCTTTCTCTGCTGCGGGTCGTTCTGCGCCTGAAGAGATTCATTTAAAATCTCCTCCGGCCTTATGGTCACCCCATAAGATGGATTGGCCATCTCATGGATTTTTGGATTTGTAAAATCTATCTCCCCATTTTCGTCAGCGTCGGCGGATGTCATGAATATGAAATACTGATCGTCCTTTATTGTTCCGTTTAGCACCTTTTTGCAGTATTTTAATCTTTGACCTAAAAACAGTTGCTCGTTATCTCCTGCCGTAGTTATCCCGATCATCAATTTATTGGTGTAGGCTTTCATGGCTTCTTTAAATAGATTGTACTGCTTAGGTTTTTTATACGCATGTATTTCGTCGGCGATTGCTATATTGCAGTTCAGCGAATCCTGTGCGTCAGGATTTGCGGCCAGAGCCCTTATGTATATAGACCCATCCGGGAAGTTTGCGCTTATTGAGTGCTCGTTATTGTTATCTATGATTCTAACGCCCCCGCCTCGCCGTTGGCTTTCCCCCATTTCATCCAGGTTATATGCCAAAAAGTTGAAGCTTTCGATGGATTGCTGCAATGCGGCGGAAGTGATATATAGCTTTGATCCGCTCCTTCTATAGTACAGCGAAAGCGCCCAGGCCAAGGCTGCTGCAAAGGTAGTCTTTACATTTTTCCTCGGTATAAAAATCATTACCTCATGGTGCTTTAATATATCTGTTCCTTTATGTTTGAATCCCACTACGTTGTAGACTATGAATTTGTGAAACGGCTGCAATAAAAAAGGCTTACCTTTCATTGGTAAACCCGTTAGATCTTCTCCCTGGTAATGTTTCAACGTTTTTTCGATGATTCCTATGCAAAACTCAGCAGCTTTTTTATCGACCCAGTAATTATCATTTTCAAGATCTTTGAAGAATCTATCGACTCCCTGCTTCAGCGTGGTACATGCGATCTTTTTTCCGCTTCTGATACTTTCGGCATACTCTATGACTTCTTGGAAATTTTTAGCCTCCAAGACTCTTTAGGGCTTCCGCCAGCCCTGACCTCTTTTCCTTTTCAAACTTGTTCATGATCCTCTTATATCCTACCGGGGTCAGCCCCAGTTCTCTGTTGTATGCCAATATTCTGTCCTCCATGTCTTCGATGATCTTGTATATGGGATTTTTTATCATGTTACTCACCCCGGACTTATTTGTATAGGTGATCACGTACTCTCCGCCGCTTTCTTCAAACTGTTCTTTTGCCTTGTCGAACTCTTCGTATATTTTTGCCAGTATCTTTATGGTCTGGTCGAACTCTGGCCTATATGTGTTGACGGCCGTCATCTTTTTTATTATTCTTTTTTCATATCCGGCCGCTTTCATTTCTGCTCCTTTTTTGCACTTTTTTTAAATAAATCTCATATATTTTTACCGCCTTTTTTATGCCTTTTGAGGCCTTGGTTTATTTCAATTAAAATTTGCTATAAAAAGTAGTTTTTGTTTTTTGTGATATATCCCTTTAACTGATTTCCCCCTCTTCCAAAAATCTATCAGAGTTGGAAATCCAGGTACCTGTCGCATTAGGAAAAAGTTTATTCTCCCCCGGAGGGGAGGGGGGATAATGATTCTATTCTATCATTTACTCCTTTATTTCTCATTGATTTCACCAGTTCCATAGAATATATTTACGTTATCTATTGTGACTATTATCCCAGGCTCTGCTTCAGGGATGATTTTATCTGCTTCAGCAATTATATTACCCTCTCCCTCATACAGTGCCTTTGTCATCATCGCCTTTTCTTCTTCGTTCTTCTCGATATATTTTATAGCAGCGTTGATGATGTCTATGTCCTTTATGCTGGTATCGCCCTGAGCTATTTTCTCTTTTATATCGTATAGCTTTTCTATCATTTCTTTTCCTTTCTCGGCGCTCTCGTTTTTTCCATCAGTTCCTTTCCCTTATCGGATAGCTGTCCACTATTGGGAAGGTGAAGAGCTGCATGAGTTTTATTGCTAACTGAAATAAGGTTCCAGTCTTCATATGCATATTCAGGATAATCCTCTGACGGATAGATGTGATGGACTATTGTAGCTTCCACTGCTCTTCCGTATCTCGCTTCTATTCTGTCCATGTACTTATCGCGCCTTAAGATCTTCTTGCGCTTTTCTTTCCATCTCTGGCTGCCGTAGTTCATTCTTGCCATTCGCCCATAGTCAGATATTTTATTATATCCTTTTCTTTTTCAGACAGTTCCCACTGTTTTATGTTCTCTATCCGTGTCATTTCCTCTTTTATTTTTTCGGCCGCTTGATCTGATATTAAAAAAGCCGACCCGTATATGCCACTCTTTTGCTTTTCCATTTTTCTTATGAAAAAGGTCTCTTTTTCTGGTATTTTTATATCCACGTCATAGCGGCACATTTTTTGCAATATAGCTGCGCTGATTATATTTTTAGGGTATTCATACTTTGGTTTTTTCTTCGATATTTTGGTATTCTTTATCAGTTCGTTGATCTCTCCTACTATCCTTACTTTGCATTTTTCTAAATTTGTGACAAATGACGTATTTACGTTCGCACCGTTTTGATATGTTATCTTGGCTCCGGCCACTATGTAACTTGTCTTCCCTGCTGCGGTAGAAAAAAGCGTCAGGGTAGGAGCGAACAAGAAGTACTTTATCCCACGCCGGTTATATTCCTTTACGATTTGCGAGATTAAACTAAAAGGCGGATTATCTATGACTACGCAGTCTTTCGGGTAATCATAGTTTTTATAGTCCCCGCCGGGGTAGAAAGGTCTCACAATCTTTGCGGTTTGAGGTATATTATACTGCTTCATGACCCAGTTCTTTATGATCTCATAAACTTCCGGAGGTGTGAAACAGTCATCAGTTGTTTTCTTTGGCTTGAATTTTTCCACGAAAGCCTCGTATTTCTCATCCGTTTCACCTGTGAGGCTTTCGAGATTCTCAAAATCTATTTGTTTATCCATAGTATCATAATACATCAAAAAATTTCCCCTGTTGCCCCATCTTTATATCAGCGTCAGATTTTTGGCTACCTCATAAACGAATCTTGACTTGTATCGCCCATATGTATTCCTTCCTGCGTCATGAGGAAAGCGGGCTCCGTATACGATATTTTGCCATACTCCTTTAACGTATTCTTTCGGTATGACGTTCTTGGCTTTTTCTATAGCTTTTAGCCTATCGTGTATATTCTCTACTTTGGCAGCCATCTTTTCTGTCGGGTCTCCTATCCTCGTGCCCTTGGGCTGGCCGTCCATTTCTACAGCCTCGCCCTGAATCATATATTCATACTCTTCTTTCATACGCTCATAGTCCCTTATGGCATATAGGGTTTGCATGTATAAATTCCTCGGAAGGATCCACGGGTTGTTCTTCGTCCTCTGATATTCTTTCATGGCGCCCCCCTAAAGTATAAGCTGGTCTTCGAGGTAGTTCGGCCTATAGTATTCCCTGCCTGATATGACTTCCCCAAAAGGCCACACTTTATATCCTACCGGCTTTCCCAGTGCTACCATGGTATATTCTAAATGTTCTATTCCTGTAACCGGGTGTTTGAACCGGCGGCAGAGTTCTTTTGGTATGTAATATCCCTTTAAGGGCGCTGGATCCTCAAATAGTTCCTCCAGGTCTATTTCAACCACTTTTATCTCCGGCTTGATTATATTTCGACTGGCAGTATATCTTTTTTTGTACGGATTATCTCCGGTTCTAAAAGTCTTTTGAGTTTCTTTTAAGAGATAGGCCGCGAGTTTTGAATATTCTCCTGAAGAGTCGAGGACGCTGGCCTTTATGAGACCGTATCCCCATGTCTCTTCTACCAGTTCAAGATCTGAGGTGTTGATGACTATGTGATGGTGCAGCCTGGTATGTTCACATTCTATCACATGTATGTATCTTAGATCCTCTCCCCTTGCTTTCAATTTCTTTTTCAGTTCTCTGGTGAATTTATCATAGGTCTTTTTTGCCGTTTCATAATCCACCAGTTCCCTATATGTTAATACCACGTGCAGATGGCCGGATCTGAAATTTGTATTTAATATCGCTGTCAGATTTCTGAGGGCTAATCGATCATTGTTCTTTCTGACCGCCTCTGCAGTTATGTTTCTCTTCTCTCCTCTTTTTCCTGTGTGATTCCCTGCTTTTATTTTTAAACTACACATTATACACTTTCCTGCTATGATAATCTCTTTAGTTGCTCTCACTTTATGTCTCATCCGTCACTCCCGTGTGTTAATACTCTAAGCGAGGGTTAATGCTCATACCGAGCGCCTCTTTTTTTCTTCCTATATATATGTAGGTTTTTACGGCGGAAGGATGTTCCGCCGTTATTTGTTAATTATTGCTTGTCCGATTTTTGTTTTCTCCCATTTTATCGCTTTGTGGGAACGTTCGCCCTCCGCGTTTACTTCTATGCAGGCCAAGCAATTCTTGCAGTCTTGGCCGCATGGTATGTAACCCTTTTTCTCAGCCATTGACCTGTCACATTCGCAGCGTATAATTTTATTAAATCCGCCCCTTATTCCCATTGGCATGATTTTTATACAATCCTTTCAATTTACATTTCTAACATTTGTATTATCATCATTTCCGGTATGTATATTGATTTTATTAGTCTGCTTATTGTAAACGGAATAAGTATGGCCGTTATAACCATAATAAATCCTGCCGCAACCCTGCATATAACCGAGAAAACCGAGCTGTAGTCGTAAAATCTGTCAAACCATATAGTCCTTGTCCCAATCTTTGAGTCGCGATTCACGCATTTAGTAATTTTTATTATCGCGAACAGGCTCGCCGCGAATAAGGCGAGGGTCATTATGAACCATATAACGGAGGGGCTATGTTTTCAGATGTCCAATCAATGGCGACTCCGAATTTTTCTCCAAGGTTGTCCAATATTTTAATAACTTCTTCACTCATTTTTTATCCTTTCCGACTTGATAATCTTTTTCTTTCCATTTTGATTCGCTGTCTATCATCTTCTGACACATAGCCGCTACTTGTAGGAGTTCCGCGGCGGCCTTTAAAGCCGTATCTCTCATAGGTATGCAAATCCCCTTTTTATTGTCTTCGTCCATAAATACCTTCTTTTTTAGTTTTAGATGTAAGTCCGATAAATTACTTGTTTCTGTGTTAGCTTCCCATATTTCTTCTTCTATTACGCTTAAACCCTCATGGTATGAATGGAATGTCGAGAAATGTTTATTGGCTCTTTCTAATTCGTCTTCTGATAACTCTCTTAGCCTACCTACAAGGTCCAGAAAGCTGTCGTGCTTACGTACCGGAAATTGAGCGATATATAACATCAAATCGAAATCTTTATCATCTTGCCGGTTATATATTCCGTTTAACAGGCTTTCTTTATTTATGTATTCCGCTTTACTCATTTTTTGCCTCCTTATTATTCAAGTAATAACTGCCCGCTAATATAGACTTGATAGAGCGTCTGCCCTTCCTTGTTAGTCAAATATGGTAAAAACGCTTCTTGCAATGTCGCGTTTCCCGCTTCAATAAATGCCATTTGGGCAAGAACCCAATCACGCACATTCCTCCATGCGGTCTTTTTTGCCTGTTCCATATCAGCTTTAATTTTTTGTCTTTTAAAAACCTCGCAGACCCCGTCTACATTTGCGGGAAGTTGGAACCCCATAAAACCTCTATCGGTTTCTATTGCGAAAGCAAGGCCTTTTGGTTCTCCTTTTTCGTCATAATCAATCATCACTTTCTTGGCTCCACCTTTAGCCAGAGCTGCTTGTATTTCACCTATACTCTCAAGTGGGTGTTTAGTCGTTGTATAATTTTTAATCGCCATTTTCTTCCTCTCTCATATCTGTGAAACAACCCGGACAAAAGTTTAAAAAGTTGTCATTGCATCTTCCTCCACATACTGAGCAGTATATTGCGTTGTATTCTGTCCGTTCGTCTACTCTTATCGTGTGTCGTTCGTCCATATCGTTTATTTCAGCTTGTCCCCTTGCGTTTTCCCCAATCATGGCATTTAAAATGCACATTGCTATTTCTAAATTGTTATAAACAGCCTTAAGTGACGCTTCATCTGAGCTGATTTCTTTTTTATTTATTTCCTCGGCTGGCCGCGGCCGAAGGCGTAACACCGAACGTCATAAATATCACCTATTTTTACCGTTACTAAATATTTGCAGAAATCACGCGTTACAGGATTTATTTTATTATCCGGTGGTAGTTTATCGCTGCATGGTATCCATTCTTTTGCCTCTGCTTCCTTCAGTAGTTTCCGAAAGTTTATATATTGCTGATTTATTTGTTCACGAAAGCTCTTGTTGTTATATGCAAGCGTTATTGCATAGTCGACCAATCTTTCCTTCGACCATTCCATTAGATAAGACCTATCATACACTTCTTCAATCATTGAAAATACAAATGTTGGTTCATTCATTGCCGCTATTCTTACAGGGTCTTTCTCATCTCTGCCCTCTACCAACTTATCTGCGTCTATTAGTCGCATTCTTCTACCTCCAGCTTTAAAAGGTCTTCTACTGCCCATGGTTCTTCTGTTTTGAGAATAAAAAAGGGTTCCGTCCTCATCTCTTGCGATATATCCTTCTCCCATTATTTCACAAAATGTGCGTTCCCGTTTTGTCAGTGTAGGCGCCGGTTCGGCGTATAGCCATTTAATAAATTTCGCCCTGCAATTATGGACAAAATCACAATCCGCACATCTTATTTTAGAACATTCAGTTAGCTTACCGGCTTTCTTCGCCAAGGAATGTCCTTCTCTGGCCATTTCTAATATTTCGTCCTTATATTTTTCAAAGTTTGTCATTTATTCCTCCTTATTTACTGAAGTCTCTAAAATCAGTCCCTCTTTTCATGTGTGCTTCTATGGCCGCTGGCCGCTGCCACTGACGAGCAAATCTATTCCATTCGACCGAATATTCCGTCTTTTTGTCTGAAAAGTCTCGATATAGCTGCATAAAAGGCATTGCTCCGGCCTCGTAGAGGGATAAAGGGTTTCAATGGAGGCATTCCGATAAAGACATAATCGTCAATCGGTGTATAACTTGTTCTTTTAGGGAATACCCTTATTATTCTCATAATTTCCTCTCTGATTTATAAACCGTGTTTACTATCACACCTTCAGTAATCTAACCACCATGCCATAACTTCCTCTGGTGTTTTCCATTTAGTTGTTTTTCCTGCTTTGGCCCGTTCTGAGAGCATTAGAAATGTCCGTAGTCGTTTTATGGCTACCTCTACCCTATTCAATCCGGCGATATTTAATTGTTCTAACATAATCTCCTCGCTATTTCGTAAATCACATTTACAGTCACGCTGTTTCCCGCCTGTTTATATAGCTGGCTGTCACTGTTTACGGCAGCTGCTCTCTCAAAATATTCGTCTGGGAACCCCTGGAGGCGAAAGCACTCCTTCGGCGTTAATTTTCTGATTTTTTGCTTTTCCTCTTCAAATACGCCATGTCTGTCTTTCGTAGTTAATGTAAACATTGACTCTTCGTTTCCTTTTATTCGTCTGCCATTTTGTTTTTTATTCAAAAATTCTACTGATGACACAGGATAGATAACGCCCGCGTCATGCTTATTGGCTTTTAATGTGCGGCTTATATTAGCGATTGGCGGTCTTTTAAATTTCTCGCTGGTTTCTGTATATATACCATATGCAATATATGGTTATCTGCCTCCGCCGCTACCCTGGTTTAAACACGGGCTCAGTCCGTTTATATCGTAAACTCTTCCCTGATTGGGATTATCTCGTTTCTTGGTGGGCATACAGTTGCCTATTTGTTTAATTTTCGCATGCTGTTTATTTTCAACAACATATGTTCCGACTGCTGTCCCTTCGCCCGTCCTTGTTGTAATGGTTCCAGCTTCTTGTCTTTGTAGGTTATCAGCCTCTTTATTGCCGTTTCTGAAAGGAAATACTTTTCGGAAACTTCGTCCTCTAAGATGTCCGATAATAAACACTCTTTCCCGGTTCTGGGGCACTCCGAAGTTTTTGCTGTTACATACCTGCCATTCGACATCGTACCCCAGTTCATCCATCGTTCTGATGATAGTTCCGAATGTTCGCCCCCCCTCGTGGCTGAGAAGGCCCTTGACATTTTCGGCGAATAATATATCAGGCTTTCTGACTTTAGCCAGCCGCATGACTTCAAAAAAGAGAGTGCCTCTTGTATCTTCGAAACCTCTTCGCTTTCCAGCAATACTGAAAGCCTGGCATGGAAATCCGAAGCAGTACACTTCTGCTTTTGGCAAATCTCCGGGGTTAACTCTTCTAATGTCATCTGCATACCATTCACTCTCCTTTGGACTGTGCATTGCTATGTATGATTTATTTGCGAATTTATCTATTTCGCAGTGGCCGACGCATTCATGGCCGGCCATTTCCATTCCTAACCTGAATCCTCCGATTCCGGAGAAAAAATCTATAAATCTCATAATATATTCCTTTTTTCTTAAGGGCGGAGTTATAAAATCAAAAGGCTTCCTTTCTGTATTTTTTCTCCGCCCTTTTTTCGGCAAGGTTCATGCAATCTCTATTACTACCATAATTATCCTTATTGAATTTTGTTTCCTTGCCTTTTTTTGGGTCCTCGCCCATTCTTTGATGGGCTCGCCTACATTTTTTCCCAAAGTAGCCAGACAGTTAGGCTCATGGCCGTCTGATGGAACTGCCCCGCCCGGCCAAGATTGCTACTCTTGTCGCAAACCGTTTATCTTTGGGATTTTCGAGAAATTATCCGTCTTTTTTCTCGTTTAGAGCTGCCCACTAACGGCTGGGTAACCGCTGTTTTTTCATTTTCGCAGGCCCACCGGTGCTCTTGGGGCGGGACTTTCGGCGCCCGCCATACCGTGTATGTATTAAATTTTAAGGAGAAACTCAGTTCTCGCAGCTGACTTTTCTATAAAAGTTGTCTTCATATTTTTCTCCGATGGCGATTCCGCCCGGGTGAATCGTTTTATCATATTTCATGATTATTTCTATGCACTCATTGGCACAACTACAGACAGCCTCATATTCTTCCGGCGTCAAATCCCTGATTTTTTTCATGTATGTCCATTCCATACGTCCTTCAGGTTTTTGCCATTCAGGCGTTAGTACCAATCTGATTGTATCGACCATCTTTGCAGTGTCGATATACCTGTCTTCTATAATCCCTTTAAAATTTATTACCGGATATGTCAGCTTTTCTTTGATCTTTATTTGGGCATGGCTTAAACTCCTAAGTTCGCTTCCCAGTCTACTCATCTCTGCTTTGATCTCTCTTATTCTTTCTTCTTTACTCATTTGCTTTTCCTCCTCGTTTTGGTGTCTTGTTGAGACACTTATTTACATCCTTATTTTAGTGTATTATTAAGACACCGTCAAGTACTTTTTAGGAGGTTTTTTATTATGTTTCCAAAACGCTTAAATTCAACTCGTAAATCTAAGGGGATTACTGCACAACATATGGCGAACCATCTTAATATGCAAATTCGGGGTTACCGGAAATATGAAAGTGGTGACACCTCTCCTTCTCTTGATACTCTTATTTTAATAGCTGATATCTTAGATGTGTCTATCGACTGGCTTCTCGGCCGGGATGAGTGGCTGAAATCTCACGGAGTTTACGTTGATTAACTCCTGTGATATCTTCAAGGGTATCCCAGACAAAAATGCTCCCAAGCATTTTACCAGCCTCAATTTTTTTATAATATCTCAGGCTAATGCCCAGCTTATCGGCCATTGCTTGCTGTGTTAGCCCGGCCTCCTGCCGGGCTTTTTTTAGGTTACTCCTCATATGGTCTCCTCATATCCTGTTATTTTTCATATATTCCAGTGCCTTGTATCTGCCGTATGAGATTCCTTGTTCTCTGGCTTTTTCGTTTGCAACGCTGAGGCTATCTTTTTCTTTCGTTTTTCTACTGTTCTTTTTTTCTTCCCGTTTTATAGCGTTAGTCATTATCTGCCGTTCCCGCCTACATTGTTCTGAACAGGTGAAGGCTGTATGGCGGTCTGAGTAAAATGTGCCGCCACAGATTACACATATGTGTTCGTGTAGCATTATCCTTGTAGCTCCTCTTGTTTTGTTTTAGTCCTTGTAAACTTTATCTGTCCCTTGCTATTTTCTCCAACTTTGTATTTTACTTCTCCGACATTTAAAGTCAGCTGGTTGATTTGGCCTCCTAAAATCATCATTCCCGCAGCTCTTAAAATATTCATGATATCTTCGTCTTTATTTTCTACGATTAGTTCTGCATTTTTTTCGACCGCCTCTTTTTTCTTTTTGGCGTCTGCACCTGTACAATCACATTCTTCGCTTGCCAATCGATCTGCCGCCTCTTGTGTTTTTGCCAAAACCGGTATTATCTGACCACAATATCTGCATACGCCTTCATATGTCATTATTTCGTCTTTCATATCGTCATCTCCTCTTTTAATATCATTACGCTTTGGGTGTATTCGCTTCTTTCTCCTATAGATCTATTAAAATCCGCCTTACTTTTTCCGGCATTATAGGCCGTCACTGCCCACTCTATGTCGTTTTCTTCATTTATTAGTTCCGCCAGTAGGTCTATTCCTATGGTCACATTCTGATATGGGTCTAATAGGTCGGTTATTCCCAGTCTGTCCATGCGCTGCCGGTGGTGCATGGGCTGAATCTGCATTAGTCCTATGCTATTGCCATTGTCTCCCACCGCCGCTGGATCATAGCCTGATTCTTGTCCTATAACGGCCAGCACCAGGGGCATATCTATGCCGTAGTTTTCGCATAAATCATTGATATGTATCTGCAAATCGGCGTCCAAGGGAACATCATACATCTTGCTTGGCTCTTTCTGTTCCATATCCTTATTGATTTCTATAACGGCGCCCTCAGCTTTTGGATTTCCTGAAAATCCGATCATGACCAGCAATACTGCGCCTATTATCACCAATGTCCATAGGCTCATAAATACATTTTTTATATGCCACAAAAAACTTTTTTCTCTGATCTTATACTTTTTCATGTTTCTCCTCCGTATGAGTTACATAGTTCTTTGAACTCTTTCTCCAGCTCATCTATTTTTTTGCCTATCATCGCAGCGGCTGTATGCCAGTTTTGCTTTACGGCATACTGCTTTTGTTTTTTCAATCTCATGATCTCGTGAGGAATTTTGTTGATCCTCTCCGCTCTCGTTTCTTTTATATTCATCATTTTAGCTATGAGGGCTTTATGTTTGATAATTTTGATAAAATAGTTTTGACGAAAGAAGAACGTGATATTTTAAATAAATTTGATGATTCTGGCAAAGCAGTTCTAACCCGGCAAGAATATATGATTATGTATCGGCTTTCATTTGTTAATCCCGTTTGGGATAGTCCGTCTGATTCAATTTATAGATTGAACAACAATGGTCTGCATTATAGGACCTTTTTTTTAAATAACCAAAATCAAGAACAACGTTTGAAATTTCGAATTTGGCTTCCCGTTTTAATTGATAGTATTTTATCTATTGCAGCCATAACTATTTCAATAATCGCTTTGGTCAAGACCGGCAGCTGATAACAATTATTGCCGTTATTGCGGCTATTAGTGCGCCAAACCGTAGCCCATGACTGAATCCGATAGCGTATTCTCGTAGATTTTCATCAATATATTTTATTGCCTGGTTAATTTTTTCTTTCACTATAGATAGTTCCTCCTGATCAGATTCAGCCATAAATCTCTGGCCTGTTCCGGTTTTATGCCGGTATCAATCAGCTTCTCCTCATATTCTTTTTGATATTTCTGCCGCCAAAACTCGTTTCTTTCTTTAGCTCTCGTAGTTATATTTTCCTGCATTTCCCTATGGCAGTCCCGGCACAGGTCGACCTGGAATCCGTTGTCTATGCTGATCTGACGGTTAGAATTTCCGTAAACTTCGTGTCGTTCGGCCCCATAAGTTCCGCAATAGTAGCAGCGTCTTTTATGCTTGTCCTTATATCCGTTGACTTTCTTCTTTTTCCTTTTATCTACGGGTTTAGGGAATGGGCACGTCCTATAGTAGTCGCTTATCTCTTTTTTAGCCATGTGCCTCTCCACTTTTTACTCGTTCATATCCGGCAGCCGCAAAGGCTCTCTCAGTCAGCTTTACTTTGATCTCTTCCAGTTCTTTTGGGTCGTATTCTTCTATTGGCTTGTTGTTTATGTATATTTCTATTTTCATAAAAACCTCCGCTTTTTTTATAATCTATGCGGTCTTAATTTTGTCCTATTACTTTTAATCACTTTGTTCTGCGACCTCATTTTTAGCCTCCAAAGGTACGCTATTATGTCGTAGAAATCCAGTTGTTTTTTCAATGCTTCCGTTTCATATATTTCCAATGATAGTGTCAGCGTCTTCTCATATATTTTTTCATCTGCATACCATTCATAAATTTTAAACGGCCAGATATCATTAGACCTTTGCTTTTCTATGGTTGGGGTTGCATATTCACATTCAGCCGGTTCTTTTTTTATTTTTCTCATTTATTTTTCTTCCTTTTAGCTTATAAACAGCTTGGCTGATTTTTTTCTTGGAGACCGTATAGAGTATTTATGTCCACCTCCAAAGCAGAAGCTATCCTCAGTATGTCATTTTCTCTTATTATTCTCCTATTATTAACCATTGCGCTAAAAATTTTATTATCATATCCTGCTTTATTGGCTATAGCTCCTTGCCTCAGACAGCGTTCTCTTATTATCTTTTTTATATTATTCGCAACTATTGACTCTTGCATTATCTTTTCTCCTTTCGTATAAGATTCTTGAACTTTTGTCTTATTATATTATCCTTTTCTTGAACTGTCAACCTTTTTTCTCAAATTTCTTATACTTTTTATTGATTTTTATTTTTAAGATGTTATACTTGCTTTGGAAGGAGATATTATGGGAGTAGGATATAGAATAAAAGAGGCACGTCATTCACAACATATTACACAAGAAGAACTGGCTCGGCGGGTAGGAGTCACTAAAGGAGCAATCGCCAATTATGAAAATGAGACAAGCCATCCAAAAGAACCCGTTATGTATAAACTTTTTGAGGCGCTAAATGTTGATGCCAATTATCTTTTTCAGGATGTTATGGACTGGCGTAATATAAAAAAGGAAGTTAGCTACGACGAATTTTGTTTAATAGAAATGTTTCGTGCATTAGATGACAAGTCTAAAGATGTCGTTGTCTTTCTGCTTCAACAGTTATCAGGTTATAATGATATTGACCGTAATATAAGTGAAAGTGTAGATGAAATGATTGAAGAGATAGAAAGTAGCACCCCTGAAAAGATAATGGGTTAGTTTATTTTAAAAAAATGACTCCTCTCTTTCCTGCTTCATTCGTGGTGATTATCAATAGATTCTTGCTCCGTATGTATATAGCGTAAATTCGAGGATCTTTTATAAACCGATATTCTTTTTTTATTCGTTTCATTGCACACACTCCTTTACGTTCGAGGGGTGCTAAGTAAATTTTACCAGTTTTTTAATATGGAAAATACTGGTACTTTCTGGGAGGTTTGACCAGATGTCCGTTTTTGTAACTTGTTTTATATCATCTCGCTCACGTGGGCGAGATGATCCCTATTTGATACATTTCTGAATAAAAATATGAGCAAAAATAGGGTGATAAAATTTTGTCTTTTATTTTTATCAATTTTGAGAGAATTTAAGACAATCAAAATTTTACGTTTTTATTGACATAATTGGTGGGTTATTGTAATATAATACTAATAGATCCCGCCGGGCCTCTGTTGCACTGTGTGCAGCATGCACAAATTCGGCGGGCCTTTTGTTTTTTGAGGATAAGGATAGTGGAACACAAAATTTTTAAAAATATCGAAGAGCAGATCGCACTTTTAAGTAATGACAAGGGACTTATTATTGACGACGTTGAATATGCGAAAAATTGCCTAAGTGAACTAAATTATTATAGACTTAGTGGCTACTCTCTTACTCTGCGCAAAAATGATCACTTTTATAAGGATTCTAAGTTCAGCGATATAATGCAAATTTATAATTTCGATAGAGAAATTAAAATTTTATTGTTGGGTTATCTTGAAAATGTTGAAATTTCCCTTCGCACCCATATAGCCTATGAGCTTGGCCAGCAAGACAATGTTTCTTCTGGCACTATAAGCTATATGAAAAAAGACAATTATATAAGTAACTGTCACTATAATAGATTTATGGAAACTATAACAAGGGAAATCAGTAACAATAGAGACGAGGCGTTTGTTAAACATCATCAACGAAAATATGATGGGGTCCTTCCTATATGGGCTATGGTTGAAACTCTATCTTTCGGAAAATCATCAATGCTTTTTGCGTCATTAAACAATGATCTCAAAAAACAAATTTGTGATAAATATTATTACGGTATTAGATATACTGTAATTGAAAATTTTCTTGAAGGGTTAGTAGTTCTCAGAAATATCTGTGCCCATCACTCTCGCTTATATAATCGTGGATTGCCCCATAAACCCAATTTTTCTAATTGGGAGATTAGTTATTTTGAAAAACAATCATATGAACGTGAAAGCATAGGCAATAAACTTTTTTTCCGTCTACTTGTGCTTATTAGGCTATCCCCAGATAGATTGGGCATTTCAAATACAATAATTAACGATATTTGCAATTTAAAAGAGAAATATCCTTTCGTCGATTTGAAACATTATGGATTCACTAAAAATTGGAAAAATATAATAGACCATTTAGTTTATGAATATGAAAATAATAAATGAGGTCTTTTGTGTTATTTAAGGAGGTTCCATCATGAAAACAGCAGCCGCCTACATACGTGTATCTACAGATGAACAAACAGAACACAGCCCAGATTCGCAGCTGAAAGAGATAAGGAACTATGCTGATAGGCATGGCTTGATATTAGACCCGTCCCATATCTATATAGACGCAGGAGTCAGCGGGAGAAAAGCCAAAAAGCGGCCGCAGTTTCTGAAAATGATTGCGACGGCCAAAGGAGAGCCGTCGCCTTTTTCTGTTGTCTTAGTGTGGAAATTTTCGAGATTCGCACGTAACCAGGAGGAAAGTATTGTATATAAATCTCTCTTGAATCGTGAATGTGGAGTCGAAGTCGTTTCTATTACCGAGGAAACCCAGGACAAGATGTTCGGTTCGCTGGTAGAACGTATGATAGAATGGATGGATGAATTTTATTCTATCCGGCTGGGTGAGGAAGTCAGAACCAAAATGACCTATGTTGCCGAAACCGGCAAAATACAAACAGCCCCCTCCTTTGGATTTTCTAAAAATTCCGAAGGAGAATACGTTTTAAATCCGGACGAAGCCGAGTGGGTGCTGTTTATGGCCGAAAGTTTATTACAGAAAAAAAGTCTGCGCTGGATTGCGAAAGAATTGAACAGCCACGGGGTTCGAACTCACCGGGGGAATAAATTTGAGCCCCGGACTGTAAGATACATTTTGAAAAATCTGACCAATACAGGCGCCTCGCATTGGACGCCAAACCGTGAAGATCACGAAAATGAATACCACCCCTATTCCGATTCGACGATAGTAGTCGATGGCGTATGTGATCATATATATACCCGGGAATACTATGATAAAATTATTGCAGAATTAGACACCCGGGCAGAAAATCGTAAAAAATATGATAAACCAGACACGGTAAAAAAACATTGGCTCTCAGGATTCCTGAAATGTTCTAACTGCGGGTCTACTATGGTCTACTCTCTGGCCAACAAGGGTTTTCAATGTTACAAATATGGTAAATCTCTATGCGATGTTTCTCATTTTATTTCTGCGTCAAAAATTGAGGAATCGGTAATTCAGGCCATTAAAAACGTAACGGTGAATGATAAATTCATTAAATCTGTAACCAAACCCCCAAAAAAAGCAGATCATAAAAAGGACATACGGCGGCTGGAGGGCATGCTTCAGCGGGCAAAAATCGCCTATATGGAAGAAATTGACACGCTGGAAGAATATGCGGCTAATAAAGAACGTATCGAAAAAGAAATCTTAAAATTCAAAAAAGAAGATGAAAAGGCGACTGCCTATAGACCGGCGGAAGATGTTAGGCGGCAATTCGCTGAGATAGTCGACCTTTTATCCTCCGATTCTGAAGACGCTATTAAAAGGGCGGCTCTGGGGGAAATCGTTGAAAGTATCGTATTTTCACGGCCTAATACTGCTATAAAAATTTATTTCCGCCTCTAATTATACGCATTTGAAGTATGGAGGTCCTCACGGCGAGCTCGGAGCTTCGCTGCGCTACCTTTCTCAGCGCTGTTCCATGCCGTACAGAGAAGTAGCCGGAATACTCAACGACGTGGGTACAGAAGAGCTCGCTCATCTGGAAATGGTCTGCACCATCGTCCATCAGCTCACGAGAAACATGACGATAGAAGAAGTGAAGGCCGCAGGCATGGAAGATTACTTCGTCGATCACACCGCAGGTGTATATCCTCAATTTGCTTCAGGTATGCCGTTCTCTGCGGCCACCTTCTCCGTAACCGGAGACGCTATAGCGGATATCCAAGAAGACATGGCAGCAGAGCAAAAAGCCCGTCTGACTTATGACAACATTCTCAGAATGGCCGACGATCCCGATGTCATCGACCCGATACGGTTCCTCCGTGAACGTGAGATCGTACATTATCAGCGTTTCGGTGAAGGTCTGAGATTCATACAGGATAAACTGGACAGCAAAAACTTTTATGCAATAAACCCTGAATTCGATATGAGATAACTTTTGCGAAAAGCGTCTGTCTGGCAGGCGCTATAGATCAAAGCTTTTAAAAATGCGAACATCCTCTCGTCCACTGGACCGAAAGTATGTTCGCATTTGTTGTAATCGCCGGCTTCATCTTAGGTCAGAAGGCAGACCAGATTGTTAAAACTCAGCCGCGATTTAAAAAGCCGCGCCGTCTAAAAAAGCAGACATTTCATGGGATCATCATCAGACAGCAAGAGAATGAGTCATGAACCGCATCCTCAAGCGGCGCCCTGCTCTTTTTACTGATTACTGATACATCATATCCGAAATATATACCAGCGGCGCGCAGATGACGAGAATAGTCAAAAACTCTAAGATTCCTTTTCTGAACTTTTTCATTTTACTTACCTCCTAATATATGAACTTTCTTATGTTATGTTCATATTGTACCACTACCACTGTCCAATAATCAGGACTTTGGTCTGTGCCGGAGGAAGTTTTTATGTCAAAATATCAATTGTATCAAGAGCATGTAACAGACAGTTCCACCTATTATACTCAGCAGAGTGTTTCTCTTCCATATATGAAGCGCCGCGACCAATGAGCATGATATTATCTCAGGCATGCCAAAAGGGGCGGAGATAAAGGTTATATTTTTCAGGCAGAACACCACCAGCATCCCCATTATAGCATAGGGCAGCACTTTGCCCAGATACACTATATATCCGGGAGTGGGGCGGTCACCTCCGAAGATTACGAACGGGAAAAATCTGAGTATAATAGTCACTGCGGCAGAAACAGCAATGATCAATATAGTATGTGTGTCGTTCATCAGTCGTCTCCTCCCTCATCTTCTATTATGCTCTCTCGTGAAAGCTTACTTCTCATGACAGTAAGGGCCGCAGTTATACATAGCATGGCGGTAATCAAAAAATTATCTGCCCCAAAAATCAGAAGACATACCACCGAAGCTATGACGCCTGTCAAAGCGGCCCGATGATCTTTTGTGCTCAGCCACTGGTCTACGAAGATGGTGACAAACAAAGCTGTGAGGGCAAAATCTATCCCTTCAGTGCTGAATGTTATGAGGCCGCCCAAAACAGAACCCATGACTCTTCCTGTTATCCAGTAAATCTGGTTGAACATGGACAGGAAAAAATAATATCTGTGTCTGTCTCTGACTCCTCTCACACTCTCGTCGCTGCATATGAGCGAGTAAGTCTCATCGGTGAGGGCAAAGATCAAGTAAGGCTTCTTCTTTCCCGCTCCCTTGTATCTGTCGATCATGGAAATGCCATAAAAAAGATGTCTGGCGTTTACCATCACTGCCGTCAGCGCCGTAGTTATGAGAGGCGCCCCTGCAGCTATGAGGTTTACCATAACATATTGCAGTGAACCTGCATATACAAAGACGCTGGACAAGGCGGCCCACAAGAGTCCGTAACCCTTGGTTTTCAATAAAATTAACCTATCCCCAGCACTATATAGCCTGCAAAGACAGGTAGCGAAGCCCTGAAAGCTCTCTTTATATCAGAATTATCTGTCGTTCTTTTCATATATCTGTATCGCCTTTCTGGCCGTATCTATATATTCGTCTATGACCGTTTCCGGAGACGTTATCCTTATACTGCCGCCAAAGTTCATGACCCATGTGAGAAAGAGAGGGCTGACTGCAACTTTAACCGCCGCCTCAAAAGTATCCTGATCTCTTTCTTTCATCACCACATCACGTCCGAACCTGTCTATTATTACACCTGCCATCTTATTGTCGCAAAGCAGCGTTACCTGCTCGTCTCTTCCTCCGTACATCCCGAAGGTCTTCTTGGAATATAATCCCATATCGAAATCTTTAAACAGCTGGGCTCCCTGCCTCTTTTCGGCGCAGACTCGTATGCCCAGCATCTTATCTACTCTGTAATGTTTGATGATTCCGCTTTGGCTGTCATAGGCTATCATGTAATAATTCTCATCATCCCAGGTCAGCACCCACGGGCTTACTTTGTAGACTTGTCCGTTCTTTCTCAGCTGCTTCTGCTTCTTTACATTCCATTCATAATACTGAAAGGAAATCTGTCTGTCCTCTGATATTGCTTTATGTATATCGTCAACCACATAATAAATGCTCTCGTTCATCGCTTTTATACGATTGGCCACGAATACCTGGCGTTGCAGCTCTTTAGCCTCGTATCTGCTCAGAAGGTTTTCTATCTTTCTTATGAGCGTCCTGCTCTTCTTGTGAGTTATAAACTTGGAAGACTGTACAGAATCTACCAGCAACTTAAGCTCCGGAAGCTCAAAGTCTCTGCTGGCAAGGTGGTATCGTACTTCTTTTCCTCTACGCTGCTGTATATCCATGCCGAAAGTTCTGAGCACGTCAAAGTCGTCGTACAGACTTTTTCTCTCGGAATCTATACCATATCCCCTCAGTGCAGTTATTATCTCGCCCATGGTAAGCCCGTGCTTATCGTCGGTATTTTGTTCCATTATCTTCATCAGATATAATATTTTAAGTTTTTGATTGGAATGTTTAGCCATATTCTAAGGATTACAGTTGCCACAGGGTTCATATCCCATACTCATGAGGCTCTTGCGGCTCGTCTTCGTCTCCTCTCTGTTTTCTGATTTTATCTTATCTGCACTGGCACACTCTGGTAGATGGAATTTTTTTGTGCTGTTGTTCAGTACATAGAGCTGATCCGACTGTTCCAAAGCAGGTTTGTCATCATCTACGGGCATAGAAGTATCTGCTCTTTGGCTGTCGCCGGTGGCATAATCTATCACGATTCCCGGCTGGACATTATATACAAACACGTTGAAGGAAACTCCTTCTCCGGAGTCTTCAACCGAATATGCTTCCATAACTACGCCTCTTGCCACCAGATCGTCTCCCTCATATACGGGAGTGACTCTATAGAGAACTCTGTTGCCCGTTTCCTTTACGTAATCGGCCACCTCATCTTCAAAGGGAAGCATGCCCTCTACGTTCATATATCTGGTGCCCGTTATCAGATTTTTTTCGTTGGCATTTTCTCCCGCCAACTGAAATCCTATCAGATGACACCTGTTATACAGATATTTATCGGAGATCAGATCATCATACCTGACTGTATGCCAGCCGCTGGGTTTTATCTGCCCTATGCTCCCCCTCTTCTCCGTCGGCATAGTCTCTGTGCTTATCATCGCATAAGCCTGTCCGCACCTGCCCAGACTGTCCAGCTGACTGTAGTTTTCAAAGGAATCAGCAGCCATGTCTTCCCGGCTGAAATCCGGCGCATTACCGGAGAGGGTCACATATGGTTCTCCGTAAAATTCGGGAATATCGCTCAGCTGCTCATAGGATACCTGGGAACTTTGATCTGCCGCAGTCTGAATTTGACGGTCTCCGCAGCCGCTTAAAGATAATACGGCGGCCAGAAGGATGACTGCCACCATAGTTTTAAATCTGTTTTTCACTTCAGTACCTTCCATAAAAGTAGTTTTAGATCATTATACATCAGAGAGCTCTTCATTTCAAAACTAAATTATAATAACAGACGCGCTATATATCTCATGCCGTATATCAAATAGAGATTCCCGGGCGGCATGCCCGGGAATCTCTGTTTGTGTGATTGATGTATTAAAATCATTATCTCACCGGCGGCTTCCATATGCCCTCATTGTCTATAGGCGCCATATGGATCTCGCCTGATGAAATCAGAGGACTTTCTTTAAGAAACTTTTAGTTCTCTCATGATGCGGATGTTCAAATATCTGTTCAGCGCTGCCGCTCTCGACCACTTCTCCTTCGGCCATAAAGATTATGTCATCTGCCACCTCTTTGGCAAACCCCATCTCATGAGTCACCACCAGCATGGTCATACCTTCTTCTGCCAGTTTCTTCATCACATCCAGAACTTCCCCCACCATCTCGGGATCCAGAGCCGAAGTAGGTTCGTCAAAGAGTATTATCTCAGGGTCCATCGCCAGCGCCCTGGCTATGGCGACCCTCTGTTTCTGACCTCCGGAAAGGTTTCTCGGATACGCTCCCGCCTTTTCTTCAAGGCCTACCAGTTTAAGCAAGTCCCTAGCTTTTTCCTCGGCGGCGCCTTTCTCCTGTCCTTTCACGTGTACGGGAGCTATCGTTATGTTATCTAAGACGGTGAGATGGCTGAAGAGGTTGAAATTTTGAAAAACCATGGCCATCTTCGTCCTCATCTGCTGCAGATTTTCTGAAGTGACACTCTGGCCGTCCACCTCTACCGTTCCCCCGTCAGGTATTTCGAGCATGTTCAGACATCTCAAAAGAGTACTTTTTCCGGATCCGGAAGGCCCTATTATGCACAAGACTTCTCCGTCCTCGACGGTGATGTCCACTCCTTTTACAGCATGCAGCCCGTTGAAATGTTTATGTATACCGGTAGCTTTTATCATCTTATTCGCCCTCCTTTGCCAAGCGTTTTTCAAGAGCTGCCACGCCTCTTGAGAGAGGGAAAGTGAGAGCCAGATAAACCACGGCGGCTCCTATATACGCCGGGAATGTGGCCAGAGTAGCCGCATTCCAGAGCTGAGCGCTTCTAAGTATTTCTACGATGCCCACATATGACAGCACTGCGGTCTCTTTGATAAGCGTTATAAATTCGTTTCCGAAGGAAGGAATGACAATCCTGAAAGCCTGCGGCAAAACGATGAGTCTGTTTATCTGACCCTTGCTCATGCCAAGAGACTGGGCAGCTTCCACCTGTCCCGGATCCACAGCCTGAATACCTCCTCGTATGACTTCGGCCATATATGCTGCACTGTTGAGGCCGCATACTATCATAGCCGGTATTATGAGTTCAGGCCATTTAAACGGTATTCCGTTCTGCTGCAGCAGATACGGGATGCCGAAGGCCATTATGAGGGCCTGAACTATCATAGGAGTTCCCCTCACTATCTCTATGTATATCTTTGCTATCGCCCTTACCAGTTTGTTGCGAGACTGTTTCATCAGCGCAAATCCAAGACCTACAGCCGCTCCAATAACTACGGCAAACAGGCTGACTCCTATGGTGGCAGGCGCGCCTTTGAGCGCTATCAATATTCCTTGCAGATACAATTCCATTACTCTTTCATTTCCTTTGCAACTTTTTATCTTTTTCTTTAAACATAATTATACAAAACTTTGTATAAAAACGCAACACTTTTTTCCATATTTTTACCAGACACCTAAAATTTTCCGCTGTTTTATAAGCTTTGCCGAAAGCGAGGCATCCGGCGCCGATGCCATGAGCAGCGCAGATCTCTGATGTTTGCTGCATTTTATCGGCAAAGTAAAGACAAGGGCCTGACTGCCCTTGTCTTTTCTATAAATAATCACACACCGCACTCGATGCCGGCGCGGGACCATATAATAATTCCGGTTTTAACAATAATGTCTGATAAAAGTCCTCACCGCAGCATATAGTACTTTTTCAGTATACAACAACTTCAGCAATTTATCAAGTTAACAAATTATCAATACTGCAAAATTTATATCCCTGTTCCTTCCAGCCCTGAATGAGCTCCTGTAATATCTTGCTGTTAGTCTTAGAAGTACTGTGAAGAAGAACTATAGCTCCTGGGTGTATTCTGCCGTTGAGTTTGTTGAGAGCTTCTTCTCTCGTGGGCTGTTTATCTTCGTACCAGTCCACATAAGCCAGGCTCCAGAACACAGTCGTGTATCCCATATCTGAGGCTTGTTTCAGATTTTCTTCACTGTATTTGCCCTGAGGAGGTCTGTATATCTTTTTCATATCCTTGCCGGTAGTCTCTTTATACAGGGCTTCCAGATCTTCGAGTTCCTTTTTAAATGCTTCTTTTTCTGATATGGAAGCCATGTCGGGATGGTGCATGGTATGATTCCCCACCGTATGGCCTTCTTTTTCCATTCTCTTGACCAGATCCGGGCTCTGCTCAATGTAATTGCCTACAAGAAAAAAGGTCGCCGGAACTTCCTCTTCTTTTAACACGTCCAGAATATCTGACGTATATCCGTTTTCATATCCGGCGTCAAAAGTCAGATAGATGTTCTTTTCCTCCGCGCCTTCTTCATCTATATAATAGGCTCCGTATTCTTTCAGGTATTCTGGCGTGGCATTCCCTACCGGCGCTGCGCCTTCCTGCTGAAAAGAAAGCCCCCAGCTGGTCTGGGCGGAAACTTCTGCTGATTCCTCTTCTCTTGTATCAGAACTTCTGCTTTCGCCGGCAGTCTCCTCTTCATTGGCTGTCCCGGCCA
>FR882593.1:177506-199059 GCA_000435715.1 Firmicutes bacterium CAG:145 | reverse complement strand
CCGGCCGCTGCCTCCTATGACTCCGAAGACGAGAGCCCACATGCTCATACCTATGACGGCCACGACTCCGAAGCTGAAAATCATTTTTTTCTTCATAAAAAATCACCTCATAACAAGTTATGAGGCGACATGTTCTTTTAGTATATTTTCTTGTTTTTAACTCTACCTACTACGCAGATTATCAGAATCGCACCGGCGCCGGTTATAAGAGTGGATACCAGCAGAAGCTCACTCGCGCCTCCGGCGTCCAGTATTTTTCCTCCTATGAGAGTGGCAAATATAGTTCCCACAGTAGTCATTATCGTATAAAGAGACTGGCCCTTTACTGCCTCGCCTTTGTCCATTATCTCGTCTATGAAACATACCATCGCCGGCAGAAATATTCCGAAGGCCGCAGGCTGAAACAGCTGGGCTATGTAGACCATAGTAACACTGTCGGCTATGTAGGCGCATAATATCTTCATAAAAAAGCTTACCGCCCCTATTTTCAGGAGCGTTTTGCAGGATATCCTGCTGTGTATGATGTCGAAAAGGAAGAGAGCCGGGATCTCAAGCATAGCCATAAGCGACAATATTCTTCCCATATCTCCGCCGTCTCCACCGACGTTCTGAACGATCTGAAGCATGAAATTATTAAACACGGAGTTGCTGAAAAACAATCCGACTACGCCTATGCTGACTGCCACGAACAATTTGTTTCTCTTTATAAATCTGCCGAAATTTATATCCTCTGCCGCATCTGCCGACGACAGCGATTCTTTTGAATCCTCCTCCGCCATCTCGCCCTTCTGAAGACCGACGGCAGTCTGCTCCACCTCGCGTACAGCGCAGGCTCTCCTGAAATGCTTCTTGACAATCCACAGCGTTATGAACATCATTATCAGTACTACCTCGCTGGTCACAGGCAGTATCTGAGTTCCCGCCTTCTCGGTCAGAGCGCCCAGAAACGAACACAGTATTGAATACGACAGCGATCCCATGGCTCTGTTAATGCCGAATTTTATCTTGTGTCCGCTCTCTTCCAGCTTAAAAGCCAGAGAGTTGAACAGAGGCTGCAGCGCCGTATCCCATGCCACCAGCATCACGAACACCACAGACAAGGCGATGGTCGCTCTCTGTATGATAAAACTGAGAGCCGTAAAAACCATCATCCCTACTGTCACTATCTGGGTAAGCCCTATCAGGGATATCTTTTTAGATCTGTCGGCGATATCCGCAAGAACAGGCTGCAAAAATACAGCTGCCACGCTGCCGACAGCCAAGATCACACCTATCTCTGAATTAGAGTATCCTCTGCCTAAGAGAAATGCGGACGCAAAGCTTCCGATAATGGCATACGTCATCCAGTATGTGGCGTGGACGGCTCCGTACTCTATATTTAATATTTTTCTCATCTAATTTTCAACTGTCCCTTCCGCCTGTCATAAAAATCTCTCGAGGTATCTGAGAGTTCTCACCATCTGCGATACATAGCTGTTTTCATTATCGTACCACGCTACTACCCTCACTTCATATATCTTGGTACCGCATCTTTGAGCAAGGGTCTGAGTGGCGTCAAAAAGCGAGCCGTATTCCATGCCTATTATATCGCTGGAAACCAGTTCTTCTTCTGTATATCCGAAGGATTGGCTGGCCGCCGCCTTCATGGCCGCATTGATACCCTCTACGCTTACGCTCTCGGTTTCATCTTTTAACGTGGCGTCTAATATGGTGATGGACCCCGACGGCACCGGAACTCTCTGAGCCGAACCTATGAGTCTGCCGGAAAGCTCCGGTATTACCAGCCCTATAGCCTTGGCCGCTCCTGTGCTGTTAGGCACTATATTTACTGCGCCGGCTCTGGCTCTTCTCAGATCGCCTTTTCTGTGAGGGCCGTCCAGCAGCATCTGATCCCCCGTATAAGCATGAATAGTAGTCATGAACCCCGTTCTGATTTCTCTGTAATCGTTGAGAGCCTTTGCCATAGGCGCAAGGCAGTTGGTGGTACACGACGCTGCGGAAATCACGTCGTCCTTCTCGGTGAGAGTCTCATGGTTAGTTCCGTAGACTATCGTAGGAAGGTCATCTCCTGCCGGAGCAGAGATCAGCACCTTTTTAGCCCCGGCTCTGATATGGGCGGAAGCTTTCTCTTTAGAAGCGAAGAATCCGGTACACTCAAGCACTATATCTATGCCCATGTCTTTCCATGGCAACTTTTCGGGATCTTTTTCTGACAATATCTTTATTTCTTTTCCGTCTACTGTTATAGAGTCATCGCCGCTGGTAACAGCGTGATTTCTGTAGCCCCCCTGTACGCTGTCATATTTCAGCAGATGCGCCAGCATCTTCGGTTCTGTCAGATCGTTGATCGCCGCTATCTCCATATTATCGTCTGCAAATATCTGTCTGAAAGCAAGTCTGCCTATTCTTCCAAATCCGTTTATAGCGATTTTGATCATAAATACTCCTCCTCTTTCTATTCCTTTATGTGAAAGGCGAAATATCCGCCCCCTGTTTCTGACCGTAAAGAGGTCATATATAAATATTTATACCCATTAACCGTCTTTTTACAAATTTTACTCTCATTTTTGGTTACAGTCAACATGATTACAGAGACCGGCTGTGATGTGATGATCACCTTCTCATCAGCTTTGCCACTACTTCTGTCGCGCCTGTCCAGGGAAACATATCCACGGGAGTCGCCTGACAGAACTCATACCCGTCGTTGGTCAGATATCTGATGTCTCTGGCCATAGTGGCCGGATCACAGGAGATATATATGATTTTCTCCGGGGCAAGCCGGCATACAGCCTCAAGCAAACGCTGATGACATCCTGCTCTCGGAGGATCCAATATGACCACGTCCGCCCGGTCCACGAAGATGCCTTCATCGTCGCCGCCTTTCATCAGTTTCGGCAGCTCCTCTTCTGCCAGCCCGGACACATACCGCGCATTTACGATACCGTTTATCACCGCATTTCTGTTGGCGTCTATGACTGCCTCCCTCACCGATTCTATGCCTATAACCCGGCCGTCTCCGCCGGACTTTCGCATGTAATCCGCAAAGAAAAGACCTATAGTTCCGACTCCGCAGTAAAGGTCCAGCACCGTCTCGTCTCCTTTAAGATCAGCATACTCCAGAGCTCTTTTATACAATTTCTGCATCTGAGCCGGATTTACCTGATAAAATGACAGCGGTGAAATTTCAAATTCAAGGCCGGCTATTCTTTCGGTTATGAAAGGTTTCCCTGCCAGGGTGATACATTCGCTGCCGTAGATGTTTCTGCCTTTTTTATTTACATTGATGATCACGCTTTCCAGGCTGAGCTCCACTTTCTCTCCGTAAAGTCCAATCTGAGGCGGAAGCTGAGATATGGCCTCGTCCAGCATTTCCGCCAGCTTTGCAGCGTTAGGTATACCCTTGCCGTTTATCACCAGAATCACCATCACTTCTCCTGTGCCGGCAGCTGTTCTGACTACGAGGTGTCTCATCAGACCCTTGTCCCAGCGCTCATCATAAGAAGTTATGTTGTCTTCTCTCATGAACCTGCGGAGAGCTTCCGCTGCGGCCATAGCCGCAGGAGACTGGAGAAGGCAGTCTTTGCAATCTGTCACATCATGGCTCCCGGCCTTATAAAATCCTATCCGCGGTTCGTGTACAGGCTCTGCTACGCCTCCTTTTTTAGTTATGAGGCCTCCTGTGCTGACCGGCATCGAAGCTTTGTTCCTGTAGTGAAAAGGTTCTTCCATACCTATAGTGTCCTTCACATCAGGCTCCTGTATGCCGCCGAGGCGCATGAGCTTGTCCCTGACTTGCTTTTTCTTCAGAGCCAGCTGGCTCTCGTATTTCGTTTGCTGATATATACATCCGCCGCATCTTTCGTCATAAGGGCAGAGAGCCTCCTGTCTCGACGAAGAAAGTCTCGTATATTCTGCCACACGGCCGAAAGCATAATTTTTCTTAACCTTGGTCAATTCAGCTAAGACAAAATCTCCTATAACTGCTTCTCTGACAAATACGGCGAGCCCGTCGGCCCTGCCTATGCCCTGGCCCTCCGTTGAAATGTCTTCTATAGTTATCTGAACTTTATCTCCTCTTTCCATACTTTATGTAATCCTCCGGTGTATTTATGTTTATCAGTTTATCCTGCTGTATCTTTACCGTGCGGTATCCCGTCGCCTCGAGTATATCCCTCGCTCTGTACTTTCCCATGAGAAGCAGTTTCTCTATAATCGATCCTGCGTTCCTGGGATATACACCTATCAGCGGTTCTATGCCGTTATCTCCTGAGGCGATCACAGGTACGCATCCTGTATCATCTAAAGAGAGAAAAACGCCAGTCGCCTTCTCGGCTACTGAAAAATCTGCAAAAGGACAGTCGCAGGGTACGACCATCAGAGCCCTGCTTTCGCACACAGAAAGAGCAGTAGCTATCCCCGCCATGGGGCCTTTTCCCGTCAGTTTTTGGCTGTCGGCTATAAGTGAAAATCCACAGGGAGCAGGACCTTTTGCAGAAGAAAAGAGCCGCTCACTGTAGAGGCCCATGTTCTCTGCCAATGTCTGCGAAAAAGTGAGATCTCCTAAGACAAGCCCAGCCTTGTCAGAACCCATCCTCTCGGACTTTCCGCCCGCCAATATCAGCAGTCCTATAGAATTATCCCGAAAAATTTCTCTGTTCATAGGTACTTTTCATCCGATTTGTTGTATAATTTCAGTGTAACAGATTTCAGAGGTGACTACAATGGAGAAATTGGGTTTTTACTACAATATGAATACCTGCGTGGCATGCGGAGCCTGTCAGGTGGCCTGCAAAGACATTCACGATCTCAAAGCGGGGGAATTTTTCCGCAGAGTTGCCGTTCTAAGCGAAGGCCCTTATTCGGGAGCATGCAACCACTGTGAAGAAGCGGCCTGTGTCGAGGCCTGCCCTACAGGCGCCATGTACAAGGACGGCGACGGAACTACTCAGCATGACGACGGAAGGTGTATAGGCTGCGGAGCCTGTATGTGGAACTGCCCCTACGGGGCAGTGTCTTTCAGCAAGAGCCGCGGAGTTTCCCAAAAATGCGACTCCTGCAAAGAACGCCGAGATCAGGGGCTTGAGCCCGTATGCGTTTTAGCCTGCCCCACCTTTAGCATAAAGTTCGGCCCCTTAGAAGAGGTGACGGCAGATATGAGCTTTCTTCCAAATCCCGAGAAGACACGTCCCTGTCTCTATATAAACAAGCCTGAGAAAAGACTGGTGATAAAGGAGGCAGGATCAACACATGAATAAATACGTTATAATCGGAGCAGGCATAGCGGGCATAGAGGCCGCAAAAGCCATAAGAGAGCGAGACTCTGGCGGCCTCATAAACATATTCACTGCAGAAAAAAATCTGCCGTATTCTCGCCCCATGCTCACCAAAACACCTTTCGCAAGTTTCGATCCTTCGGACTGGATCATACATGATCGTTCATGGTATGAAGACCTGGGTATTTCACTTCACACAGACCGCAGGATCACTTCCATAGACAGCGGCGCTATGCACATATGCGACGGCGAGAAGATATATTTTTACGACAAACTCATCCTGACTCTCGGAGCGGAAAGCTTTGTACCGCCTATTGCAGGCGTAGGCAGCAGAGGCGTCTTTACCATAAGACGAAGCGAAGATATATACGATATAAAAAAAGCCTGTAAAGCCGGATCTAAAGCCGTGATCATCGGCGGCGGAGTCATAGGCCTTGAAACGGCGGCAGAATTATCTCGCTACGGAGTTCATGTCACTGTGCTGGAAGCCATGCCATATCTTATGACCAGACAAATAGACCGGGAGCTCTCCGATATGATCTGCCGGAAGCTCTCCGGCATCGATATATATACCAATGTTAAAATATCCTCTATAGACGCCTCGCCTTCCGAAAATCAAGTTAAAAGCGTCACTATCGAAAGCGGAGAAAAGTTTTGCTGCGACATGGTGATAATGGCCTGCGGCGTAAAGGCAGACACATCCATACTTCCGGATTCAGTATCTGCGCCCAGGGCCATCGATATAGACGACAGATGCCGGACTTCTGACAAAGATATATATGCCGCGGGAGACTGCGCTCAGCATAACGGTTTAAACTACGCATTATGGTCAGAAGCCATGGTACAGGGAAGGACAGCCGGCGCCAATGCGGCCGCAGATCTGACAGGCAAGGATTCGGGGCTCCTCCTCGAGAGTTGCGATACCTCCCTGATGATGAACACTCCTCAGATAAGCCTTTTCGCCTTAGGAGATATGGGAAAAGATCCGAACAAGGATTACGAAGTCCGCCGCTTCAGCTCTACTTTGAAAAAAATATTTTCTGTAAATCCTTCTCAGGGAGAATTCTTTGAAAAACAATATTGGGCAGACGGCAGGCTGGCAGGGGCGGCCATCATCGGCAATCTTTTTAGAATACAAGAGCTAAAAGACATGATAAATAAAGGCAGGAATGAGAAATGACTAAAAAGCAATATCTGAATTATTATGCCCTTCGTCTCTTTTTTCAGGATTACAGACAGTTTTGCGAGTTTTGCGGAAAGAAAATCACAGACGATCAGACTTACAGCGATCTTTTTTACGGAACGGACAGCGATATATACGTTCCTCTGTGGGCTTCTGTGGCTAAGACCGGCGAAGATATCCTGCTCAATCATGTGACTTGTGACGTAATAAAATTTTATAAAGAATACGGATATAAAACTGTAGACATGGACGGAAATCCGGCCGATTTTATAGGTCAGCAGCTGCGCTTCGCAGAATACCTCACAGCCTGCGGCCTCAAAGGTTCCATGGACGAAAGCGAGGCGAGCCGGGCCGTCGCGAAGTTTGAAGAACAATTTCTCACAGATACGATTCACACGATTTTGCTGGCTCTGAAAAAGTACGACGCTCCCGATTTCATAATCTTTCTTTTAGAAAAAATCATCTCCTGCGATTACTTCGACTGGGCTTTGGAACTTCTGCCTAGCGACCAGACGGGAGAAGAAAAATTGCTGAAAAAATCGGACTTTTACATGTGGAACAAGCAGTCTGAAATTCCGGTGGAAGAGCCGAAAAAGATCAGCGTAGCCAGCTTCTGCGACTGCGGAAGCAAATGTAAGATGCTGGCTACCGTCAGCGAAGGTTGTCTGCTTTCCATCGAGCCCGATACCGACGGAACTCCCCTTCGCTTTTCAGGATGTCCCAGGGGAAGAGCTTACGGTCATACTTACCTGACGTCAAAGAGGCTGAGGTTTCCTATGGAACGCATAGCCGCCCGCGGCGAGGGAAAGTTCAGAAGAATATCCTGGGAAGATGCCGTTTCTAAGATAGCCGAGGCCACTCGTCTGACAAAGAAAGAATATGGCCCCGGTTCTCGTTTTGTAATAAATGCGGCAGGAGTTTCCGCTGCCATAAGAGGCGACAGATTCATGAAGAATCTTCTGTCTTTAGACGGAGGCTATCTGGATTATTACAATTATTACAGCGCGGCCTGCGCCGCTTATATCGCCCCTTATATATATGGTAAAGTCCGGGCGGGCAATCACGAGTCCACATATGTGGATTCAAAGCTCATCATCATGTGGGGCTTTAATCCCGCCACATGCCACTACGGCCTCGGGACAAAAGATTATTTTATGAAGGCTAAGGAAAAAGGCGCCAAGATCATAGTGATAGATCCCCGCATGAGCGATACTGTCATGACCATGGCAGATACATGGATTCCTATCAGGCCGTCTTCAGATACGGCTCTCATCGACGCCATGGCTCATACCATCTGGAAGGAGGGGCTTCAGGATCAGCAGTTCATGGATAAATTCTGCATAGGATTTGATGAAGATCACATGCCTGACGGCGTTCCGACCGGGGAAAGTTATCACAGCCATGTGTTCGGTCTCAGAGACGGCGTCGAAAAGACTCCCCAGTGGGCTGAAAAAATCACCGGCATCCCTGCTTCTGTCATCAGAGAGCTGGCCATAGAGTACGCTTGTACCAAACCTGCCGCCCTGCTGCCCGGCTTTGCTCCCCAGAGAACCCTGGTTGGAGAGCAGGTGTGCAGAGGCTTTGTCGCTCTGGCCTGTATGACAGGAAACGTGGGTCTCAACGGAGGAAGCACCGGTATCCCTTATTTAAAGGAGGGTCACGACGCTCCCGGCATGAGTCTTTTAGATAACCCTTTTCCGGGAAAGATTCCCGTTTTCCAGTGGACTCGAGCCATAGATCGACCGGATACTGTAAACCCTGAGTATACCGGTCTCAAAGGGGTAAGCAAACTTGATTCCGGCATAAAAATCATCTACAGTTTGGCCAGCGGGATAGTGATGAATCAACATTCCAACTCCAACGATACGAAGCGCATACTTCAGACGGAAGGGAAACTGTCCTATCTGATCTTATCGGATCTGTTCATGACTCCCAGCGCTAAATTTGCCGATATACTGCTGCCGGGCGTTTCTTTCTTCGAGATAGACAACATCCCTTCGCCTTGGGCCGACGACGATTACCTGCTCTATAATCATCACATAACCGAGCCGCTGTTCAAAGGCCGGTTTGAATACGAGTGGATAAGAGAGGTCGCCCGGCTTTTAGGTCTGAAAAGGGAATTTGACTGCGGTCTTTCCGGCGCTGATCAGTGGCTGCGTCATGTCTATGATCAATGCCGCAGATCTGAAGCGGAGCTCCCTGAATTCGATGAGTTCAAAGAAAAATCATTTTATGTATACAAATCCCATAAGCCTTTAGTGAACTTTTCTGAGAATATAAATGAAGGCGTTCCCTTCAATACGCCCTCCGGAAAGATAGAGATATTTTCAAAGACTCTCTATGATATGAACAGACCGGAGGATATCCCCGGCTCTCCCGGGCACATATACTGCGCCGAAGGACCGGAAGATCCTCTTAAAGAAAAATATCCTCTTCAGCTCATCGCCTACCATACTAAACGGAGGTGTCACTCTCAGAACGAAGAGAACTCTCTCTTAGAAGAGCTGGATCCTACCGCCCTGTGGATAAATCCTGCCGATGCTTCAGCCAGAGGCATATCCGACGGTGATATGGCAGAGGTGTTTAACGACAGAGGAATCATCAGAATACCTGCCAAAGTCACCCGGCGCATAGCTGCCGGTACAGTCGCCGTAAGCGAGGGCGGCTGGTACAGACCTGCCGTCGACGGCGCCGATGTAGGCGGATGTATCAATACTCTGACAATGACAGATAAGGCCACGCCCATCGCTAACGGAAATCCTCAGCATACCAACCTAACAGATGTGAGAAAAGCGTGAGTGTCCTGTATAAGGGACTTCTTACGCCCTATTGCGAGCAGACATGAGTCTGCTCGTTTTTTACGCTCTTAAGAGGATATGATAAACTATTAGTTGTACCGTTGGTTATAGTTAGCTTCTTGCGGCTTGAGTGGAGTCGTGACCTCTCCAAGTTATAAGAACAGATAGTCGTTGTCTCACTCAGATGAAGGCTTTTAGAGTTTTCAGGGGGGTACGGCTCCACCCAGATCGACGCTTTTAGTGTTTTTGGGTGGGTATGCCCCCACTCGAATCGACACTTTTAGTGTTTTTGGGTCGATATGCCCCCACTCGAAATAATGTTTTTTCATGAAACGAGTGGGGCTGACCCCACTCAAACAGCATATTTTTACTGAATCGAGTGGGTCAAGTCCCACTCAAACTACACTTTTTTATGGAATTGAGTGGGTTACACTCCCTTCGCAAAATTACATATATTGTAAATTTATGCGCCAAAATCCCTTATTTTCTCTCTTGAGCCCAAAATTTTACCCACTCGTTTTGAAGTTTTTTGCAAAAACGAGTGGGAACCATACCACTCGAACCACACTTTTTCATAAAAACGAGTGGGGCTGACCCCACTCAAACTACATATTTTCACAAAATCGAGTGGGTCAAGCCCCGCTCGCCTTCTGTTCCCTTGTCAGTCTCTCCACACTCTAATCAAAACCACCAGTTAAACTGGTGGTTTTGTGTCCCTTAAGGGTACAATAAAGGCTGCCTGCCAAACCGGCAGGCAGCCTCCCTATAAGTTAAATTTTCATTCCGCAGGCTTTATCCTGCTCTCGCTTTTCCTTTATGGCTTCCTTGAGAATCATATCTTTGACCTTCATCAGGCGGGTCTGGTTTCCACGCTCGTTTTCATCAAGCTTCATCATTATATACTTGATGGTCATTTCCAGCTGTGGTATCTTGACGTATTCGAGGGCGTTAACCCTTCTTCTCGTCTTCTCCAGCTCGGCAGCCAGCATGGCAGCCTCCTTCTCTTTGGCGGCCAGATCCAGCATGGCAGGCAGGGCTCTTGCGAGTCCCGCTATGGCCGCGTCCAGCTCTCCGGAAGTGCTTGCAAAACCGTACGGATAAATATCAGAAGAGTCTTCCGCCGTAGTCTCAAAAGAGAACTGAGGCACATCTACGCTCATGACATTTTTGCCCGTGACGGAAAGATCCACTCCCTGCTTGGGAAACATCAGGGCCTCTTCCATCACTTCTTGGCTCATCACGGCGCTGGCCACCGAGAAGCTCTCGTATACACGGGAAAGCTCCTGCTCCACCTCTTCACGAAGCCTCTTGTTTTCACGGGCCAGCTCCAGAAAGCCTTTCATCAGCTGGTCTCGCTTGTCTTTCATCAGCTTGTGGCCTCGCCTTGCCGTTACCAGACGGCGTTTGAGGGTCGTAAGCATCATTCTGGTAGGATTCACATTTAATCTTTCCATAATTTCTCCTTACTTGCCGAGATATTTTTCGATGTACTCGTCTCTTATCCTCTTAAGCTCGCTCTTAGGCAGCATCTCCAGCAGCTTCCAGCCTATATTCAGAGTCTCTTCTATGGTCCTGTCAGTCTCGTAGCCCTGAGATACGTATTGCTTCTCAAAGGCCTGAGAGAATCTGGCGTATTTCAGGTCGGTTTCGGTGAGGGCCGCCTCTCCCAGAATCGTCACCAGCTCCAGAGCTTCCTTACCTTTGGCGTAGGCCGCAAAAAGCTGGTTCATGGTGTCAGCGTGGTCTTCTCTTGTCTTGCCCTTGCCTATTCCCTTGTCCTTCAGTCTGGAAAGGGAAGGCAGCACGTCTACCGGAGGCTTGATACCCTTTCTGTATAGCTCTCTGGAAAGGATTATCTGTCCCTCGGTGATATATCCCGTCAAGTCAGGTATCGGATGGGTCTTGTCATCCTCCGGCATGGTCAGGATAGGTATCATGGTTATGGAGCCGTCGAAGCCCTTTTTACGACCCGCTCTTTCGTACATGGTGGCAAGGTCGGTATACAGGTAGCCCGGATAGCCGCGGCGTCCCGGTACTTCCTTTCTTGCCGCCGATACTTCTCTCAATGCCTCGGCGTAGTTGGTTATATCCGTCAGTATTACCAGCACGTGCATGCCAAGGTCGAAGGCGAGATACTCTGCCGCAGTCAGAGCCATACGCGGAGTTGCGATACGCTCTACGGCAGGGTCGTTGGCCAAGTTCATAAACAGGACCGTTCTGTCTATGGCTCCTGTTCTTCTGAAGTCGGAAGCGAAGAACTCCGCTTCCTCGTGAGTTATTCCTATGGCGGCGAAGACTACGGCGAAGTTGCCTTCGCTTCCCCTTACCTTGGCCTGACGGGCAATCTGCGCCGCCAGATTGGCGTGAGGAAGTCCCGAAGCCGAGAATATAGGCAGCTTCTGTCCTCTTACGAGAGTGTTCAGGCCGTCTATGGCCGATACTCCCGTCTGTATGAATTCCGACGGATAGTCTCTGGCCGCCGGGTTCATAGGCAGTCCGTTGATGTCCATCCTCTTCTCTGCGATTATATCCGGACCGCCGTCTTTCGGGCGTCCCATTCCGTCGAACACTCTTCCTAAGATGTCAGGCGATACGGGAAGCTCCGTTCCTCTTCCCAAGAATCTTACGGTGCTCTCCTTGAGGTTGATGCCGGTGGAGCTCTCGAAGAGCTGTACCAAGGCGTTGTTGCCGTTTACCTCCAGCACCTTGCACAGCCTCTTTTCTCCGCTGGGCAAAATTATCTCTCCCAGCTCGTCGTAAGTGACGTTTTCAACGTCCTTTACCAGCATAAGAGGGCCGACAACTTCGCTTATGGTCTTATATTCCTTAATCATCGTCCTCAGCCTCCTTTGCGTTTAAAGCAGAAATGCTTTTTCTCATTTCTTCCATTATATTTTTATAAGCCTCGTCTATATCTTTTTCTTCCACGTATTTGAAACGCCCGATGGACTCTCTGACAGGCAGCTCCAGTATGGCGTTGAAGTTAGCCCCTTTGGCCACCGCTTCTCTGGACAATTCATGGTATGTTAGAATCATCTTGAGGAGCTCATACTGCTTCTTCAGCGAAGTATAAGTGTCCACCTCGTGGAAAGCGTTCTGGTGGAGGTAGTCCTCTCTTATGGACTTGGCCGCCTCCAGCTTTAGTCTGTCCTCGTGGGAAAGTCCGTCTACTCCTACCAGCTGCACCACTTCCTCCAGCTCCGACTCTTCTTGAAGCAGGGCTATGGTTCTGGCTCTCAGCTGTGGGAACTCCTTGTCGACGTTTTCCGCATACCAGTCCTCAAGTCTATCCACATACAGGGAATAGCTCTGTAACCAGTTTATGGCCGGGAAGTGTCTCTTGTATGCCAGCGACGAATCCAGACACCAGAACACCTTTACTATACGCAGCGTAGCCTGCGATACCGGCTCTGAAATGTCTCCTCCCGGAGGAGATACTGCTCCGATGGCAGAAAGGGCGCCCAGCCTGCCCTCTTTGCCGAGGGATATGGTTCTGCCGGCTCTCTCGTAGAACTGAGCCAGTCTCGAAGCCAGATAAGCAGGGTAACCTTCCTCGCCCGGCATTTCTTCCAAACGCCCGGACATCTCACGCAGAGCCTCCGCCCATCTGGACGTGGAATCCGCCATGATGGCTACGGAATATCCCATGTCTCTGAAATATTCAGCTATGGTGATTCCCGTATATATGGACGCTTCTCTGGCCGCTACAGGCATGTCGGAAGTGTTGGCTATCAGCACCGTACGCTTCATTATCGACTCGCCGGTGTTAGGGTCTTTCAGCTCAGGGAATTCCATCAGAACGTCGGTCATCTCGTTTCCGCGCTCTCCGCAGCCGATATAGACCACGATCTCCGCGTCGGCCCATTTTGCCAGCTGATGCTGAACCACCGTCTTGCCCGACCCGAAAGGTCCCGGTACTGCGGCCACTCCTCCCTTAGCTATAGGGAACAGAGTGTCTATTACCCTCTGGCCCGTTATGAGAGGCATTTCGGGAACCAGCTTTTCTCTGTAAGGTCTTCCGCGTCTTACGGGCCACTTCTGCATCATCGTAAGCTCTCTGAGGCTGCCGTCCGCCATCTTGACCTTGCATATCGGTTCATCTACCGTAAACTCTCCGTCTTCGATGGATTCCACCACGCCGGATACGCCGAAAGGCACCATTATTCTGTGCTCCACCACTATGGTCTCTTGCACCGTGCCGATTATGTCGCCGGCCTCTATCTCTTCACCCGGTTTTACGGCAGGGACGAACTTCCACTTCTTCGTCCTCGAAAGGGAAGGAACCTTTATTCCTCTTGTTATGTTAGGTCCCGCGGCCTCATACATGGCCTCGAGAGGCCTCTGAATACCGTCGTACATGGTCTCTATAAGTCCCGGTCCCAGCTCTACCGAAAGAGGGGCTCCTGTACTTACAACGGGTACACCCGGGCCGATTCCGGCCGTCTCTTCGTATACCTGTATCGAGGCCTTGTCGCCTCTCATCTCTATTATTTCACCTATCAGTCCCTGATCTCCTACATGAACCACGTCGAACATGTTTGCCTCTTCCATTCCCGAGGCCACTACCAGAGGTCCTGATACTTTTACTACTTTGCCTTGACTCATGGCTCTATTCACCTCCAAACAGGATGTCTGCGCCTACTGCGCGTTCCACGGCTTTCTTTACGCTCTCCATGCCTATGCCCAGACTTCCGTCCTTGTCGGGTATGGGTATTATAGCGGGAAGCCTCTTATCAACGTACTCGCCGGCTTCGGCCATCATTCCCTTATAAAAGGGCTCCGTTATATAGATTATGGCGTAGTCTCCGGCCGTCGTCTCCCTGAATGCTGCGTCAGCCTCTTCCTGACTGTCGCAGGAAAACACCGTAAGACCCACAGCCTTAAAGCCGAGAACGCTCTCTCTGTCTCCGATAACTCCTATCTTATACATAAGTTTTCCTCAGCCTTTCCAAAATAACTTCTTTAGGCGTTCCGGCGATCTTTCCCGTAAAAATCATTCTGAGATTCTTTATCTCGCTGTCTTTTGCGATTAGGTACGCCGCCGCCGGCTCGATGCCGAAAGAAATGTATTTTGCGTCTTTTATATATTCTATTCTCTTGTTGTCGCAGAGCTTCTCGAGCAAGGAGTACATGCCGGTCTCCCTGACCTTTTCTCCGCCTTTCTCTATGATTTCCGCGAATCCGTAAGGCCTGAACCTCTCCGCCAGCTTATGATAGTTTTCCTCATAGCCGCCGACAAACAGGCTCTCCGCCATCTGTCCTCCCGGCAAGAATACCTTGCTGAAGAATGTCCACGGCTTTTTCATCTGCCTCAGTCTGACGAAGGTTATCACGTTCAGGATGTCTATGAGAAGCCTGACGTAATTTATCAGAAACAGATTCTCCGTCTTTTCCGCGGCGTTGAGCATCCGGCTGTAGCACGCCTTGTCCAGAATTATGTCTATCTCCTGAGGGTCTCTTCCCTTGCCGAAAACCTCGGCCGCCCTGTTGACCGCCTCCTTCATCTCGGAAGACATGAACACGAAGTTCCTCTCCCTTATCATGGAGACCATGGCCTCAGGGGAGAAGCTGCCTCCCTCGGTCAGATATTTTTCGGGGTCAGTTCCCAGAAACTCGGCCTTAAGAACTGCCTTGGCGTTGTGATAATCCTTGGGATATCTGAACAGTACAAGCTCTTCTTGGTCGGGTAAGGCGGAAAATACGAAATCGTAATTTCTTCTTTCCTCTTCTGCCAGCAGCTTCGCAAAGTCTCTCGGTTTCTCGGGCGCCTTGAGGCTACCGTACCCGTTTTCCGTCAGCACAGACATTGCTCCGGCAAAGTCGGCCGCCTCGGCGGCTCTCGTCAGCTCCGATTCGGGAAGAAAGGATCTCTCGCTTGCTCTTATGAGGGCGGCGCAGAATATATATGAGTCATCTCTGTTCTTACTCATAATCTTCTCCTTATTTTTCCGGCGGGAAAAGTATAGCCGCAACCTCCGAAGTCAGCTCACGGCGTCTGTCTTCCACCATGGCCTCCACCGAATTGTTGATGTATACCTGCCCTTTTTGAAGCATGTACCCGCCTTTTATTTTTCTCGTCTCCTCCGCCAGATGAAAATCACCATCAGGTACTGCCTTATTCAGAGCCTCAACTACTCTGCGCCCTATGGACGTCTTCTCTTTTTCGTTGAAGATAAGGCTTCCCTGGCTGAAACCGGTGTTCTTTCCTGCTGCTGCAAGAAATTCCACATATTGGTCTTCGTCCATAGATACTATATGTTCTACCGCCTCCTCAAAACAGCCGTCTATGAGCTGCTGTTTCTTGGCCAGAACTATCTTCTTTCCGTCTATGTCAGCTACGGACTTTCGTCTGCTTATTATTCTTTCACGTTCTTCCCCGGCCTCTCTGACCGCCACATCAGTTTCGATCTTTATTCGTTTTTCGAGCTGCGCGATGACTCCTCTGTTTTTGGTCTCCGCCGCATTAAGTATCTGCTCGCATTCTGCCTGGGCTTCGTCTATGATGGCCGATGTGATCTTTTCTATACTCATTTTGCGAATCTCACCTCCGAGCCGCTCTTTAAACCGGTATTCTCAGCCAAATCAGCACCGAAACCAGCAGAGCGAAGATAGCGTAAGTCTCTACCATGGCAGTATAGATTATACCCTTTACCATCTGGTCAGGTCTCTTGGCAGTAAGCTGCAGGGCTGCTGCCGCCGCCTTTCCCTGTGCTATTCCGGACCAGATTCCCACCAGTCCTATAGGAATACCTGCCGCTAAGAAATATGCTCCCTGAGCCATAGTCAGGTCTATCATGTCTCCTCCCAGAAGGCCTATCTTTATCATTATAAGGAAGGAGATTATCAGTCCGTAGATTCCCTGCGTTCCCGGCAGAGCCTGCAAGATGATGGTCTTACCGAATTTCTTAGGATCCTCTGCCACTACTGCCGAGGCCGCCTGTCCGGCGATTCCCACGCCCATGGCGCTGCCTATGCCTGCCAGAGCCGCGATGGTTGCTCCCAAAATGGCCAATGTATTGCCGTCTATCATATTCATCTTTTTATTCCTCCTCTTGCTCTATCTTTATATATTTGGTTTTCTTTCGGAAAGGGTCAAAGGGCTCGCCGCCGTCTTCATAAAACTTTCCGAAGAATTCTACATACTGCAGTCTGCTGGAATGTATGAAGGCTCCAAGGACATTTATAGCCAGATTCAGCGTGTGTCCCAGCAGGAATATCACTATCAGAGCAACTGCTCCGCCTATTCCGCCTCCAAACAGTGATCCGAGAGTGTTCACCACTTGCGCTATTACTCCCGTAGCCAGTCCCAGCGCCAGCAGTCTGGCGTAGGACAGTATGTCTGACATATAGCTTGTGATGTTGTATATATTGCTCAGCCCACCGGTTATCTTGCCGAAGCCCTTGTTATGCCGGCCTCCTGTCAGGAGCAGACCTGCCGCTCCTATTATAGTCATCCATTTTCCTATAGATACAGCGGCCGGAAGAACCATTCCTCCGCCCAGCCAGCCTATCAGACCCAGGATGGTGAGATACCAGAATCCTTCGTCACACACGGCGTCAAACCAATGTCCCTCTTTGATCTGCATGTAAGCTTTGATTCCCATTCCCGTAAACAGATGGACTATGCCCAGGCCGAGAGAAAATATCAGCATCTTCATAGGATCATCCAGCGGATTGAACCATATAGGGTCTATGGCTATCTCCACGCCCAGGAAAGTTCTCGCAAATACCGAAACTATGTCTCCGAACCATCCTCCGAACAGGGCTCCCCATATCACAGTGGAGATGCCGCAGTAGAAGAACAGTTTTACCATCTTATACGTGTTACCTTCAAGTTTGAATTTTTTAAGAGCCGCAAAACATCCGGCGGTCATGATTATTCCATATCCGGCATCGCTGAGCATCATACCGAAAAATACGGCGTAAAACATGGCGAATATGCTGGTGGGGTCAAACCCTCTGTAATCAGGCAGCGAGTACATCTCTGTGATCGCTTCAAAAGGTACGAAGAAATTCTTGTTATCCAAAAGTACCGGAACTTCGTCTCCTTCTTCTGCCTCTGCAAATCTGTAGCAGCAATTCATGCCTTCTAAGAGTTTCTCCGCTTTTGCAGAAAGTCTCTCGGGGATCCACCCTTCAAGGTAAAACGTCTTTTTTGTCTTGAGCAATTTGTTTTTGATCTTTTCTTTTTCGGAAGCTATGGCTGTCATATCGCAGTAATTTTCCACTGATTGCCGCAGATTAGCCATCTTTGACGCTTCAGTCTTCATCTCCTGAATCTTGGCCTGAAGAGCTTCCTTTTCTGATCTGATTCTCTCGAGGTTTTCTTTGGCTGTCCCCTTAAGCCCTCTGAAATACACTTCTGAAAATCCTCTTTGTTTCAGCAGAGATAATATCTGCTGTTCCTGACTTATGAGACAGATGAAAGCTATATAATTCATCTCTTTATCTGCATTGATAAGCTTTGCGACTATCCCTCCCAGATCTTCGAGTTCTCTCATGATTTCCGGAACATCTGCTCCTGAAGGCAGTATACCCTCGTGAATGATAGTCTTGGGAGTACGTATCATTTCAAGGGGCATCGCATACCCCAGCCACGGCGTGATGAGGATTTCTTCCTGATCGAGTTTGTTCATCTGATCGTTAGCGTCCTTGAGGCGTTCTTCCAGCTCGAGTATTTTTCTGATATCCTCTTCTGCAGATTCCATATCTATCTGCCGTGCCGCTTCTTGCTTCATGATTCTTCTGGTCTTAAAGAGCGGTTCCTTAGCCTTATCGTGCTTCTCCAAAAAAAGCAGGGCGTTTTCGGCGCGGCTGAGTCTGGCGTCAAGCTCTGCGGCCTTTGCATGGCTGTCATCCAGCGTCACTATAGAACTCAAAGTTTCATCTGAGAGTTTATTCTTCTGATCCGTAAGCTCTACGGCTCCGAAGTCCATCAATCTGGACATTATGGATTCTTTCTGCTTGTCAAGGCCTATCACTGCAATCTTCTGCATTTTAACAATTGACACTTGAATCCACGATCCTTTCTGCAATGAATCTTATCGCCTCTTCTTTTTTCTCCCGGGCCTTCAGTTCCATCTCCCGGCAGAACTCTTGGGCATTCTCAATGGCTTTATCATAAAGCTTGCCGGCGATCTCCTGCCCGTCTTTAAGCAAAGCTTGGCATTGTTCTCTCTCCCTGGCAAAAGCCTCCTCTACCATCTTGTCGGCTTTTGCATCGGTCTCCTGCGTTAACTTCTTTGCCGAGACTTTCGCCTCCTTTCGCATCTTGTCGGCTTGGTCTTCAGCATCCTTAATGAGTTTAAGTTCTTCTGTAAACAATCTCCCGCCTCCTTGCCTTATTATTTCCAAAATGAAAAATTTCCCCTTTTTCTAAATTTACCACAAAATATTCATATATATCAAAATTTTATCAAATATTCAGTATACAAAAAAATATGCCCTATGAAGATAATTCATCCCCATAAAGCATAGTCTATGCAATAATTTAAAGTTTAGAGGCTATTTCCTCGATCTTTTTAAGCCGGCCGTTTATTCCTGATTTTTTCAGAGGCGGTCTGCACATCTCGCCCAGCTCTTTTATGGATATATCAGGATTTTCTTGTCTCAGTTCTGCTACCTCTCTGAGTTTATCCGGAAGCCAGTTCAGGCCTTTTTTTTCTTGAATCTTTTCCACAGCCTTCACCTGTTTCATGGCCGCTGCGACGATTCTGTCCGTATTGGCGTTGTCACAGTTAGCCATCCTGTTGGCTTCGTTCTTCACGGACTTTTCCACCAAAGTATTCTCAATTATCAGCGAATGGGTGTCTGCACCCATTATTCCCAACATGTCGGCCACGTAATCAGCTTTTTTCATATACACCACATAAGTATTCCCTCTCTTGAAATCTCTGGCCTGAAGATCTGCAAAAGAGTTTATCAGCTTTTTAAGATCTTTGGCAAGTGATTCGCTGCCGCATACGAATTCCAGATGATAAGATTTTTCAGGGTCGCTCATGGTGCCTGCTCCCATGAATATACCTCTCAGATAAGCCCGCTTGCAGCATTTGCTTTTTACTATGCCGTCGTATATACCGTCTGATATATAGTTGTTTCCTTCTCTGACGAGCAATATGCCCGTTTCTCTGAGTATTTGTTCGCTTCTGTTGTCCGGATCTATGGTTATCTTGTATTCTCTCCTCTTTCCTATGGAAGAAGCCTCTGACACCTCCAGCACCGTCTCGGCGTCGAAATAATCGTGCAGCAGTTTCTTATAATGCCTGATCACTGCCGGGTTCTCAGAAGTTATGATGATCTTAAATCTTCCCCCTCCTGCCAGGCCTATGCTGCCGGACACTCTCAAAAATCCTGCTATCTCGGCAAGCTGGCAGCACTTTTTTTCTGCGTCAGTTCTCGATAATTCATTTTTTACTTCTGATGCAAAAGACATGGATTTTTCTCCTCGTGGTAATCTTGGGCCTGCGGGCAAGCAGTACAGCAGTTTGGCTTGGGCAAGCCCAATAAAAGCTCCAGCAATAAGGTTTTTTTATATTTTATACCATTATGAACCTCAATGGAAGCAAAATAATGTCTTTGTGTTCAGCAACTGCCTGAGCTATTTAAATAAATAATAGTCGACAAAAATATATAGTACTCCGATAGCGCCGATATAACACGCCCATCTTGTAATCTTATTTTGTTCATGTTTATGATTGTGGACTATTACGAAAACTGTAAATACTGCAAATACCACAAAGAGCAGAATCATGAATTTGTCATTTCCATATCCGAGCAATTTAGCCGAATCCGTGTATGGCTTAAAATGCGGTGCCGCCCGAAAATACATGACTATAAACAAAGCGTATGCCAGTTGTATTCCGTCAAACGGCATTTTTCGTTCATGAGGCAATTGCTCTTTGTTTTCATCGTTTTTCATACACAACCCCCTCATTTTAAAATTATTTTCTCATATATTTCATCCATACAATCCGATAGAACCTATCTTATATCCAACGCCTTTGACTATTCGGCTGCCTTGATGTTTTGTTATCTCACATTTATATATCGTTATCTTGACACCACCAGAAAGGTTATTTGCTATACCATTTATAATTTTTGAGTACAAATCTGACTTAAGTGCGCTATATATCAGAGTAACTATAGAAGCTATCGCCACTCCATGGTAAGCCAGAAAAATACCCGCCATAGCATAAGCAATATCGTACGCTGTTGCTCCTTTTCCCACCAAGCTTGCCAAGGTTTTATAACTTATCTTATGTTCGTACTCATCAATTATTTTAGTGACTCCCGCAGGTTTAATTACAGCAGTCTCATTGTCATCCAATGTGTCGCCGACATTCACCGTCTCCCCTGTATAAGAAGAATATATGGTTTTCCGTTTTTGATCTATAAGCAAATATCCATCGTTTTCCGGTCCATTTTTTTTAGCTTTATATTATTATCACCCATTTTCTCAGCTTCAATAAAAATGATACTTCCCCCATCATTGATCATGACCTTATTATCACTAAGCTGAGAAAAAGTCATAATTTTTCCTCCGCTTTCTATTGTTACTCCGGAGGCTCCAAAAGCAACTGACATACTGCTAAATAACATGACGGCTACTAAGTAATAGACTTATTAACAATTTTCTTTTCCCTTTCATTTCTCTACCTCCATCATCAAAAAATTCAGCAGATAAAGATCCCTTCACATATACTGAATTTATTTTTCCATTTATGCTCGATTGATCTTTAATCCAATTTACTATTAGTATAATATTACTTTTTTACAATTCAATCTTTTTCTACACTTTAAAATTAAGTATATTGTATACCTATTCATCTGCCTCCAATATATATTACAAACTTACTTCAATATTACACAGTGGCAAAAGTGTTCGGCAGAAATGTAAGAAATCAAGCCATACAAAAAGAGCACTGTCCACTGTAAATCAAGTTTCAAGTGCTCTTGTTTTCTATCCGGGTACCCATACGATAATCTTGAATACCCTTTTCATTAAGTACTATTTGAGCGGAGCAAGTCCTAAGATCTCTCTGGCTTCGGCAGGGGTTGCTACCTCTCTGCCCAGCATCTTAGCCAGCTCTACGACTTTAGCTACCATCTGGCCGTTGGATTCTGCCAGAACGCCCTTTTCCATGTACAGGTTATCTTCGAAGCCCACTCTCACGTGACCGCCTAAGCTGATGGTGGCGGCTGCGATGTGCCATGCGTTCTTGCCAAGGCCCGTAGCCGTCCATGTGGAACCTTCAGGGATGGATTCTACCATGTATACCAGGTCTCTGATAGTTGCAGTC
>FR882593.1:140923-177481 GCA_000435715.1 Firmicutes bacterium CAG:145 | reverse complement strand
CATCTGAACTCCCAGAACGAAATCCCAGTGAATAGGCTTAGTCAGGAAACCTTTTTTGTATGCAGTCTTCATGGCTGTGTCTATCATGCCTTTATCGAACACTTCACATTCAGGCTTGATGCCTCTTTCCTGCATGATCTTTGCGAAGTTTATTATAGTATTGTCGGTGTTGATGAAGATCTCATCTCCTCCGAAGTTGCAAGTACCACAGTCTAAAGTCGCCATTTCAGGAGTAGGAACTACTTCTGTGGACTGTAATCTCTCGAGGTCGGTCATGCCTACTGCGCCGCCTGTGGACGGCTGAATTATGGCATCAGGACATTCCTTTCTGATAGCGTCGATACATTCTTGGAATCTGCCCTTGTCCTGAGTAGGAGTACCGTCGTCCCATCTTACATGAAGATGAATAAGGGAAGCTCCCGCATCATAAGCCGATTTTGCTTCTCTCACGATCTCTTCTACCGTGTAAGGTACGTTGGGGTTTTGTTCCTTCGTTACTTCTGCGCCGCAAATACAAGCACTGATGATCAATTTTTCCATATTTATCTCCTTTATTCATAAAAGAATTATCAGACTCAGATTATTATAGCACTATAATTCGCGATGTTCAAGTGTTACGCGCCACCCTTGGGAAGTAAAAATCTTATAGAATTCATTGGCCAAAGTTACAGAACGGTGCTGTCCTCCCGTACATCCGAAAGCCACGGTAAGGCTGTATTTTCCCTCTTTAACGTAACACGGCACCAATCTGGTTATGATCTCCTGTATCCTGTTGACAAATTCCTTTGTGACGTCCTGCTTCATCACGTACTGGGCCACCTTCTTATTGTTGCCCGTCAGTCTCTTGAGGCTGGACACATAATAGGGGTTTGGGATGAATCTCACATCTATTACCCAGTCCGCCTCTGTAGGCATACCGTGTTTATATCCGAAGGACATAAAATTTATCACAAAAGTATCCTTCTTAGTCTTACTTTCGAAAAGCTTGTCCAGCTCCGAGTTCATCTCCGCTACTTTCAGCGAAGACGTGTCTATGACATAGTTGGCCAGGCTGCGAAGTTCAGCCAGACGCTCTCTTTCCGCTTCTATGGTAGATCTGGTTATCACGCTGTCAGAGAGAGGATGGCTCCTTCTTGACTCGTTGTAACGGCGAATCAGAGCCTCGTCAGAAGCTTCTATAAAGAGGATCTTAAAGTCTACGTTTATATCGTCTGTAAGGGCCGTCACCACTTCTTTCAGATCTCCGAAAAATTGTCCGCCTCTTATATCCACCACAAAGGCGGCCTTCTGTATCTTCCTCTTGCCCGTCATCGCAAGATCTATAAAATTTTTGATCAGAGCAGGAGGCATATTGTCTATGCAGTAATAGCCCTTATCCTCAAACCAGTCTGCCGCCTTGGTCTTTCCTGCCCCTGAAAGCCCGGTTATAATAACAACTTCCATCTCTTATCCTTTCTTTTCAATGTTGACTATACGTTCAGGATCCAGCCCCGCTTCGAGAGCTCTCATAAGCGGCTGTCTGAACTCGCCTACTTTCTCCGGTACATGAGCGTCGCTTCCGATTATAAATTTGATGTCAAACTTAGCTGCTATCTTTATCTCATCTACCGTAAGATGGTCGTGTTTGGCGTTTATCTCTACCATGGTCTTTGTGTCTTCACAGGCTCTGCATATGTCGCTGATGTCAAACGGCCCCTTATCACCCGGATGAGTCAATATATCTATCTTATTGTTATATAAAGCGTTCAGGATCATATCTGTATTTTTTACCATCAGGGTGGACGAATCGCCTCTGAATACTCCCGTATGATTGCTTATATAATTGGGTATCATGCCGGCCTTCAATATTCCGAAATGATATCCGGCAAGCAATATATCGAAGAGGTCCGTATCCTCTACGTCCAGATAAGGCGGCACTCTCAGAGTGTTGGCCTCAACCCCCAGCAGCACCTCTATGTCGGGGTATACCGATTTGAGCCTGTCTATCTTCGCTCTCATCTCAGGGAGTTTTTCCATCTTGATTCCGTAAGTCAGATGGCCGGGTCCATGGTCTGTTATGGCGATGGAAGAAAGACCTTTCTCTGAAGCTACTCTGACGTTATCCTCTATCGTTCCTTTCCCATGCGAATATACCGTATGAGTGTGGTGATCGTATATCATCCTGTATTTATTTACTGTTTCCTCGTATTTTTTCAAATCCTTACCTCTTCTTTTATCCTATTATTCTCACCTCCGGAGAAAGCATGACGCCGCTCTGATCGTACACTCTGTTCTGCACTAAAGTTATCAGATCGAGAATGTCAGATGCGGAAGCGTTCCCCTTGTTTATTATAAATCCGCTGTGAAGAACGGATACCTGAGCGCCTCCTACCGAAACACCCTTAAGTCCGGCATCTTCGATGAGCTTTCCTGCGAAATATCCTTCAGGTCTCTTGAAAGTGCTTCCGGCGGAGGGATAATTCACCGGCTGTTTGCTGTTACGCCTTGCCGTAAGGTCTTTCATTTTTGCCGCTATCTTTTCTTTATCTCCTTTTTCAAGGGAAAGCACCGCTTCCACAGCTATATAGCCGTTCTCTGCAAGCACGCTGTGCCTGTATCCGAAATCCATCTCTTCAGCTGAAAAAACTCTCTCGGCGCCGCCGTCCGGCGCTATAGCCCTGACCGACTTGACCACCTGCTTCATCTCTCCTCCGTACGCGCCGGCGTTCATAAACAACGCGCCTCCCAGGCTGCCGGGTATGCCGCTGGCAAACTCGAATCCCGTAATGCTTTCCTCGAGAAGCGTCCTGGTCAGAGAAGAAAGCAAGACAGCCGTTCCTGCCGCTGCCGTACAGCTGTCCGGGTCGACAGACACTTTTGCAAAATCCTGTGAAAGCTTTATTACTACTCCCTCATATCCGCTGTCTTTAAACAACGTGTTGGAACCGTTGCCCAGCAGAATATGGGGAACTCCTTCCTGAGACGTTAAAGCAAGGAGAGCCCTGAGTCTGTCCGTATCCCGCACTTCCGCTAAAACAGCTGCGTTTCCTCCTGCCTTAAAAGACGTATATCTGCTCATGGGAACGTTTTCTGCGAATGTGATATCAGCCCTCTCCATTTCTCTCTTCAATTTTTGTAATAGGTCCGCACGAATCTTTTCCAAAGATGTCCTCCTTATCTATCTTATATTTCTCAAAATTCTCATATACCTGCGTCTTGTTGCTCAGGTCTTTGCCTGCCAGCCTGTTATTAACTATCCTTGAAATGTATATGTATAATATCGCCATGGTAGGGACTCCCAGTATCATGCCTGCAAATCCGAACAGTCCGCCGCCCACGATTATGGCAAACATCACCCAGAAGCTGGCCAGCTTAGTGGTCTTTCCGAGAATCTTAGGTCCGATCACATTTCCGTCAAGCTGCTGAAGCACCAGTATCATGACAGCAAATTTCACCGCCGCCCAAGGGTCTATGAACAAGAGAAGTATTATGGACGGTATCGCTCCTATGAACGGACCGAAGAAAGGAATCACGTTGGTTATTCCTACCACTACACTTATCAGAACCGTAAGGGGCAATCCTAAAACGGTCATGGCTATAAAACATATTATTCCTATGATTATGGAATCTATGATCTTCCCGTTGATAAAACCTCCGAAAGTATTGTTGCACAGCTCTCCGAACTCGAAGATCTTAGCCGCCCTGTCCTTAGAAAAAGCAGCTAAGATAAATTTCTTTGCCTGAGCCAGAAATATCTCTTTGCTGTTGAGCACATATATGCATATTATGAGGGATACGAGAAAATCTATCATCACTCCGAAGGTTCCCAATATGCCCATGGAAACTTTAGTCAATATGGCCTCAGCTCCCGGAAGTACATTATTCTGTCCCCATTCGAGGAAAGACTGCGAGGCACTCTCGAGGCGTCCCTCCAGGAGATTGGCAAGATCCGGATTTTCTACCTCCATCTTCTCTATCCAGTCTATGGCGTTCTCCACATAGATGGGAACATCGCTGACAAGCCCTACGATACTTCTCATCAGTTCGGGAATAACCAGCATAAAGAACCCTATCAGCACCACCATCAGCACCGCAAAAGAGACGATGGTGGCTATGACTCTTGCAAGACGGTAGTCTTTCGTATAGCTTCCGAGTCTTCCCCGGCTGCGCCTGTACACTATTCTCAGGGTGCCATTGTATATGGGACACAGCAGATAGGCCATGATTATACCCAGATAGAAGGGAGTAAGTATGCCGTTTATCTTGCTGAAAACTCCTTTTACATCAGCAGTATTATAAAGCAGATAATAGCACATCAAAAGTCCTGCGCCGGCCAGAAATATTGTGAGACCCAGCTTGACATATCTGCTGTGAATTTTTTTCTTCTGTTGTTGCATGATCTCCCTCTCCTGTTTTTTAAATCTGAACACAGCTTCAGACAAGCTTGCCCTCGCCTTGCTGCCCAAAGAGACGCCCGGCATTTGCTTCGACGCCCGTCTTTTCAATATCGCGTAAGCTGAAGCATCAGCTGCAGTCTTTTGAGGACTTCGCTCTGCCAGGCCTCAGCCATATCAGACAGATCTCCCCTCTTTATGTGATCTGATATCATACTGTTGTATTTCTGTTCGCTGATGGAAAGAGCCACTGCCGGAAAATCTTTTGTCATAATATAGTATGCTGTAGCACACCTGGCCAGAAGTTTGTCATCTTCTCCATAAGGATATATTTCCACTATTTTATTATGTATAAACGCCGCATATCTAAAAAGGTCATGGGAAACGGCCTTTACTTGTGCAGCTTTTATGAGTTCGGCCGCCAGCTTTTCCATCTCTTGGGGAACCTCCGCAGGCAGGGGCGGCGTGTAGCCCAGTTCCTGTATCATCACGTTTCTCTTTCTGAACAGATATCTCGAAGAATCTTTGATAAGAAAGCGGTGCATTTCATCTATGAGGTTAAGATCCAGGCTCCTCTTCATCTCCGCAAATTCCCACAGCTTCGCAAGGAGCGAAGTTATTCTCTCGGCTCTCACATGTTCAGATATGGGAACGTTCAGGCATATGTCCCCCTCTGCTACAGCTTCTATCTGGCCGTCAGTCAGCGGGCTTCCGTCGATCCGCATGTTTCGAAGTATCCATTCCCGTCTTTCTATATCTGCAAAATATCTCTTCATATCTGCAGAAAACGGCATCCTGTTTTTTATCATAACTAACTTCTTCTTTATGGAAACCACCGTCTCTGTGTGAAAGCCTGTCTGCATCGGGGCACCTCCTTAACTTCTTTTATTTTAACATACAATATTTCCGATTTCTATGTTATACTAAAAGAATAGAAAGGATTATTTTATGAGAATTCTTGTCGTCAGTGATACCCACAAAAATCTCAACAGATTCTGGGACGTATTTGAAAAATTAAAAAGAGAAAATCCCGTGCAGATAATAGTTCACTGCGGCGATTATTATGAGGACGCTTCGGCCATAAGGATGAGAGCCGGTGTACCGGTGACCGCTGTCCGCGGCAACTGCGACGGCGACTTCTCCGGAGAGAGTTATGTCATCCTTGAAACTGAAGCCGGCGATTTTTTCGTGACTCACGGCCACATGGAAAATGTCGGCCACGATCTGCAAAAGCTGTGTTACAAAGCTGAAGAAGCAGGCTGCATCGGTGCAATTTTCGGACATACTCACCGCAGCGCCTACGTGTTGGCCGAAGATATGTATCTGATGAATCCGGGAAGTCTGCAAAGACCCAGAGACGGCTCAGGCGGCACTTTCGGTATCCTGGAAACCGGACAGGGAAGCGTGTTTGGCAAGATATACAGATATGAAGACTTCATGTCGGACAAAGGCTCCGGCGGGCCGGGCGGATCGGGCAAAAAGGCTCAAAAGCCTGCTTCAGGCCGTCTGAGCAGGATGCTCAATTACAGCGACAGATTTTGATTCGGAGGTAAACTATGGATATTAAAAAGATGATGGTTTCCAAGCCTGTTATCGGGCGCATAGCAAATTATGAAGAAATTTTCTGGATAAATCCGCAGAGCGGAAAAGAGGCAGATCTGCCTTTTAGTATGGATGATATAGACGACGCTGAGGCTCGTCTCTTGCGATTCGCTCCTTATATCGCCGCCGCTTTTCCCGAAACAGCCAAGATGGGAGGAATAATAGAATCCAAGCTGATTCCGATACCCAAGATGAAGGAGTCTCTGGAGAAATCGCTGGGCGAGTTCGGCGGAAAGCTTTTCCTTAAATGCGACAGTCACCTTCCCATATCGGGGTCTATAAAGGCCAGAGGCGGTATATATGAAGTCCTCAAGCTGGCCGAGTCGATAGCCGTAAAAAGCGGTCTTTTATCTTTGGAGGACGACTATTCTAAGCTTACAGGAGACGAATTCAAAAAACTATTCAGTCAATATTCGGTAGCCGTAGGTTCAACAGGCAACTTAGGGCTTTCCATAGGAATAATAAGCGCTAAGCTGGGCTTTAACGTAACGGTCCATATGTCTGCCGACGCCAGGCAGTGGAAAAAAGATCTTCTGCGTTCAAAGGGCGCTGTCGTGATAGAATACCCCGACGATTATCAGAAAGCTGTGGCAGAAGGCCGCAGAGAAGCTGCTTCAGATCCTATGTGCCACTTTGTCGATGACGAAGGATCACAGGACCTGTTCTTGGGATACTCTGTCGCCGCCAAGAGGCTTGTGCCTCAGCTCAGAGAAGCAGGTATAACAGTGGATGAGGATCATCCACTGTTTGTCTACCTTCCATGCGGAGTAGGCGGGGCTCCCGGCGGAGTAGCTTTTGGTCTCAAGGAGATCTTCAAAGATAACGTCCACATACTTTTCGCCGAACCTACTCATGCTCCATGTATGACCCTCGGACTGATAACGGGCCTGGGTGACGGTATATCTGTCAAGGACATAGGTCTTGACGGTATCACGGACGCAGACGGTCTGGCCGTAGGCCGGCCTTCTATGCTCGTAAGCAATATAATGAAGACCCTTTTGGATTGCTGCTATACCATAGACGACAGCAGGCTCTACCCTTTCCTATCTCAGCTTGCCGACAAGGAAAAGATATATATAGAGCCGTCTGCCTGCGCTTCTTTTACGGGACCTTCGCTGGCCGCTGCATCTTCTGAATATATAGAGGCTTTCGGTCTTGCCGATAAGATGAAGAACGCTTCTCATTTACTGTGGGCTACGGGAGGAAGCATGGTGCCGGACGCGGAAATGAAACTTTACTACGAAAGAGGAAGTCAGAGATGAAACAACTTGCACCTGAACTCATCACGAGAGCCGCATCTTTTTTCAGAGTAGTGGGCAATGAAACGAGAATGAAAATCCTATGCACCATAGCTCATGACGAAGTCTGCGTAGACGATATTGCGGAAAATGTACAGATGACTAAATCCGCCGTTTCTCACCAACTGAAGATATTGAAAGATGAAGGCCTTGTAAAATCCCGCCGTAACGGGAAGAATATCTATTACAGTCTGGACGACCAGCACGTAGTCGATATAATAGATATAGCTTTTATCCATATAGAGCACAAGAGTCACGGAGCAGATTGCAGCTGCGAAAATTGTACCTCAAAATCATAACCACCCGCCTTCTCCAAGGCGCTGACAAAGTGAAGAGGCCGCATTTATATGCGGCCTCTTTATTCATATTATTCTTATAATACCCCTTTTTTCTACTTCTTTAAGGCAGCTTTCAGTCGGATAACCCAAAGCGGCAGTCCCGTAAACCACATGAGTGTCCGGTATCCCCCATTTTCTCAGCAAATCCCTGACTTCCGGCCGGTCGCATACTTCGCGGACCTGGTTGGTCCATACGGAGCCTATCCCCAAAGACCATGCGGCGAGAAAAATATTCTCAAGAGCGCAGGCATTATCTTCAGGACCCCATCTGCTGTCTCTTTCGTTGGAAGGTATTATCAGCACAGCCGGATCGTAAAAATCATATCCTTCTCTGTCCATCTCTACCTCTATGAGCTTTGCAAGTTTTCGAATCTCATCCTTGTCAGTGACGGCCGTAAACTGCCACGTCTGACGGTTCATGCCTGACGGGGCATAGGTCGCCGCTTTCAGGATGAGTTCAAGATCAGGACGCTCTATCTTTCTGCTCTGAAAGCTCCTGACGCTTCTTCTGGTAAGAATAGTTTTTAACGTCTCGTTCATAATCAACCTCTCATCATCTTTATGAGCTTGTTCAGTTTTAAAGGCTCTCCTTTATAAAGCACCAGAGATTTGTATATCTTTCCTGCTATTAAAGTCACCAGTACTGCTGTGACTACTGTGATGGCAAAGCACGAGAGAGTCTTCCACAGAGGAATCACTCCCATGAGCACCTTTGCAGGAGTGATCATGACAGATGTAAACGGTATCCAGTCCAAGATGGAATCTGTCATATCTCCTTCCATGACGCCTCCTGCATATATGCTGACGAGGAAACTTGCCACCAGCACCAGAGAAAATATTGCGTTAGCCGAAGACAGGTCTTCCGCCTTGCTGGCCATCGCTCCGCCGGCGCCGGCCAGAGCGCAGTACAGAAGCATTCCCGTCATAATCATGAGAAGCGCCATGATGCAGTTTGCAGGACTCAATATCCCTTCAGCCATGTTCCCCAGCATTTTGAATCCCTGTATTATCATCATGTCCGTATCGGGATTTATGGAGAGAACGATCTTAGATCCTATAAAGAAACTGATGACCAGACCAAAGATCCAGCTGAACAGCTGTATGATACCGGTGAGCGTTATGGCCAGCAGTTTGCCCAGAATTATAGCCGCAGGCTTTACTGCCACAAGCATACTTTCCATGAGCTTTGAGCTCTTTTCTGTGACTACGCTGTTGGCCACTCCCTGTCCGTATGCCAGAACAAAGAAATACAGTACCATCAGATTCAGGAACGTAAATATTATTATCACTATTTGTTTAAAAGATTCCATAGGGTCGGCATCGTCCTGATCTGCGTCGCCATAATACTGCGGCTGTCCTCCCGAAGCAACGCTCAGACTATCAGCATAAGCCATCAGCAGACTGTCAAATCCCTGAGCAGTCTCTTCTGCAAGGCTGCTGCCGTCCGGAAGCACTATGTTCATAGTGTACTCGCTCCCCTTTTGCTGAGTAACTATCATAAGAGTATCTCCGCTGCCGTCACAATCTCCGGCTGCGCTGTCAAAGTCGCTGCCGTAGTCTTTGATCTGAACTTCTATACCTGCCTGCTCAAGCAGAACTGGCAGTCCCGTCATATCTGCCTTCTTATCCTCGCTCATATCCACCAGATAAATATTCTTCACCTGAGAAAGATCCAAAGGCGCTTCCTGCTGTTGTACCTGGGCCTGTTCTGCCTGCGGCTCATCGCCGGAGGTCATCTCAAGTCCCGTCATTACAGCCGCAGGCAAGAGAAGGCACAGCAGCGCTATCAGGATAGTACTGTTCTTATATCCCTTGCTCTTGACATGCTCTTTAAAGGTAAAGGAAAAAACTTTGGAAAATCCTCTCAACTGATTTTTCATTTATTTTCCCTCCTTTCCGTGCATGGCCATACCTAATATCCTAGTCATCTTCATTCTGCTTCCCTTATACATTATCAGCCGGTCATATATCTTTCCGGAGGCTTTGTATATTAAAAATATACATATGAACTGTATCAGCCACGAGGCTATCACTATTCCGATACCGATGTCTCCTGTTATATAATACGCCGGCGCCGCAAAAGCGGAAATAAACGGACACAGCGACATGAACAGAGCCGGGCCGCTTCCAAAAGGCGCTGCGATCACTGTAGCCATATAACAGACCAGGATTACCATAGTTGATGTCATATTAGCCGACTCCATATCCTCCATGCTGGAGCATCCTGCTCCGCTCAGGGCGGCGATCAGAGATAGTGTGACGCAGGCCAGCAGCGCCGAAACAAGCGCTATCACTATTATGTCAGGACCGATATTGAGTATTTCCGAAGTTATACCCATGTCCGCCAGTTTATCGCCTATAAAAGACGTATCTCTGAACATACCTGTGACGAAATATGACAGTACAAATGCGGCTATTATAGAAATAACCATGGAAAATATAAAAGTTATGACCGCCAGAATTTTTCCCAGTATCATGTCTTCTGATTTTATACTCACCAGCAGGGTCTCAACTAACTTTGAAGATTTTTCTTCCAGTATTGCTCTTACGATGTAAGTTGCCGCAAATATACATACTATCATCACCAATATGGAATATGCGTATTGTATGGAATATCTCGAGTCTGTGTCCACGACATCACGCCCCATGAATTCGTCCATGGTCATCACTTGAGTATAGAAGCTGGCGCCTTCCGTACTGCCGCTTCCCATGAAAAAGGACATGACCGGTATGGCAAACAGCGCTACAGCGATAAATATGCCAAAGGTCGCAAGATTCGCTTTATTCTTATACAACTGATAAAGAGTGAACTTGTAAACCTTGTTCAACCCTTGAAAGGCTCCTCTCTTATTCATGTACTTCACCTACTTTTTCTACGAATATCTCGTGAAGAGACGGTTCTCTCAAGTCGAAAGTCACCACTGTGACTCCGCTTTCTGTCAGGTCTCTGAGAAGTTTATTGGCTTGCTGGTCTCCTGACACTTTTAGCTGATATTCGCACTCTTTTTCTGTCACTACAGTAATGCCTGCCGCCTCTATCATGGGCCTGACTTCCTGCTCAGTCTTAAGGTGCAGATTGACTCTGCCGTAGCTCTTTTTTATCTCGTTGAGATTACCCTGCAGAACAGGCTTGGAACGGTCCAATATGGTTATATCTGTACAGAATTCTTCCACTGTAGCCATCTGATGGCTGGACATTATCAGATATTTTCCCGCTGCGATCTGCTCTCTTATGATTCCTTTGAACAGGTCTGTATTGACCGGATCAAGTCCCGACAGGGGCTCGTCAAGAATTATCAGTTCTGGGTCGGAGATAAGAGCTATCATAAATTGAATCTTCTGCTGATTACCTTTAGAAAGCTGATCCGCCAGCTTAGGCTTAAATGCCTTCTTCTTTTTTACTGCCCTGACCTTTTTGCCTTCCCCCAGAGCCGGGGCTTTTTCTGCCTTAGGGTATAAGTATTCTTCTGCTTCCAGTCTGTGGGCCCAATACTTGATTCTCTCCTTAGCCTCTGCCTTTGGCACGCCTCTTAAGGACGCAAAGTACATGAGCTGATCCATCAGCGAATATTTAGGATAAAGGCCTCTCTCTTCTGCAAGATAACCTACGTTGCAGTTATCTGTGGTGAGCGGATCTCCGTTCCACAGCACTTCTCCGCCGTCCCTTGCAAGCATATTGAGCATCATTCTTATGGTAGTAGTCTTACCCGCCCCGTTGGTTCCCAAGAGAGCGTATACTCCCGGCCCCTGCATCTGGAAGCTGAGATCGTCTACCACCACTTTATCCCCGTAAGATTTTTTCAGATTTTTTACAATTAAGCTCATTTTGATTCCTCTCTTATAAATTATAAATTTATTTTTTCCTTTTCAAGTCTTATAGCTTCTCTGCAGTAAGTTACGGTGTTGACCAGCCAGACGACTCCTACCGCTGCGGCCGGAAGCGGCCCGTAATCGAAGAAAAAGCTGAGTAAAAGCAGCGATGTAAACATTATGACACATACTTTAGTTCCCGTGTTGTAGGCTTTATAGGCCGATCTGTATATGGTGAACTTTTCAAGTTCATCACAGCTTTCTTCCCATTTCTTCTGAAAGCGCAGGTCGTATACGCTTCCCTGCTTTTCCGGATTCATTATCTTCTGAAAATCTACCGTCATCTGCTGCATCTTTATCCTCAGAAAGTTGCCTGCTATAAATACGATCAGGGCTATCATATATATCTTACTGTCTTTTTCTATATAATCCGATATATACGATGCCACTGCGGCAAAAAATATGAGGGACAATATTTCGCACACGCTTATATACATCAGCGCTTTTGCAATATTAGTATCGGCGTTTGCCAGCAGCAGATCTTCTGTTTCTTCGTCGCCTGCGCTCAGACTCTCTTTGTAGTACTTTTTTCCCTTTCTGTAATATATCAGTGTTATGACTGCGCCGGCCAGCGTCATCACTATCACTCCTATGGGAGATATTACATACATGATTTCTCTCAAGATGACTCTTGCGGATCCGGTCCAGAAAGCCGCCGTTCCGGTAGTGGAAAAAGCTCCTATTATTCCTCCTATTACAGCCATGAGAAGCAAAATCGGTATGAATGATCTGAGAGCTTTTCTGTTTTCTCTCTTATTTTTATCATTGTTCATCCGCGTTCTTCCTCCTCATAGGAAAAAATATCTTCTACGTTTGCGCCGCACGCTTTAGCTATCTTTAAAGCCAACGTCACTGACGGAGAATAATCGCCTCTCTCTATCTGGCTTATAGTCTGCCTTGAGACTCCCACCATTCTGCCAAAGTCGGATTGGTTAGCATCGATCTTTGCGCGATATTCTTTCAATCTGTTTTTCAGTGGCATTCTCGCTGCTCCTCTCCATAGCGAGAAGGTATTACCCCCCCCCCGCAGCATTTTTGCCAATTTTACTTTACATTATGACAAGTAAAGTTGTCATCACAGTCAGTATAACCCCTCCAACACAGGTGTGTCAATAAATTTTTTCGGGGCGAATCACCATCGAACCCGGCATGTGTTTATTTTCTATTGTATCCTATGATCTCAGCCTTTGAGGCATTAAAAATGACGTCAGTTTTTTGATGCGACTCTGACGTCATTCTATATCGAAAAAGATTGCAGATTAGTTTAATCTGCAATCTTTCGGCAAAAGTATGCTTACTTCTTCTTGTTCAATTTATTTGATCTATAAGTTTTTACGCTTTTTACCGTAAAAACTGCGGTCACAATATACATCAAAGCAATGGTAATCAATCTTAAAATATAGTTGCTTTCGCCTTTATACGCCTCCAATATATCTCCGTATATAACTAAATCATATGTCTTTAGAACAGACATTATAAAAAATATCACAGCAGTTGTTACATAATATCCTAACATTATAGATACTCTCCTTTCAAAGGCTGTGCATAAGCTTATTTGAAACATCGATTCTGTTTATAGGCGCCAATCTTCTGCTGCCGGATATCGTTTCAACTAAAGCTGCGGTGAAACGCTCCGCGCCGGAATCTCCTCTCCGGCATATTTAACGTATTTTCATCTTTTTAAAATATCTATCTATCAATATTATTATACAGTGATGGCTTAAAAAGTCAATTCTATTCATTAAAAAATTAACAATTATATGTCAACTTCGCTTCTGCTCTTCTACACAAAAAAGCAGAGGCCCCGGTGGTCTCTGCTTTTTGCAAGGCGCTTCTATTCCAGTTCAAAAGCGCCGGTATACAGCTGATAGTATCTTCCCTTTTCTTCGATGAGATGCTCGTGATTTCCTCTTTCTATTATGCGTCCCTGATCCATCACCATTATCACATCAGCATTTTGAATGGTAGACAGTCTGTGAGCTATGACGAATACTGTTCTTCCATGCATCAGATTATCCATACCTCTCTGTACTATAGACTCAGTCCTGGTGTCTATAGAAGACGTGGCCTCGTCGAGTATCATGACAGGCGGGTCTGCAACGGCTGCTCTGGCTATAGATATGAGCTGTCTCTGACCCTGCGAAAGACCGCTTCCGTCTCCGGAAAGCACCGTATCATAGCCGTCGGGAAGCATGCGTATGAAGCCGTCGGCATTGGCCAGTTTAGCGGCGGCGATACATTCCTCGTCCGTAGCGTCCAGCTTGCCGTAACGTATATTATCCATCACCGTTCCGGTGAACAGATTAACTTCCTGAAGAACCACTCCAAGGGAACGGCGCAGGTCGTACTTCCTGATCCTGTTTATATTGATGCCGTCGTACTGTATCTTTCCGTCATCAATATCGTAGAACCTATTTATGAGATTGGTTATGGTGGTCTTTCCTGCTCCTGTCGCTCCCACCAGGGCAACCTTCTGTCCCGGTTCGGCATATATTGTTATATCATGGAGCACCAGTTCGTCTTCATTATATCCGAAATCGACTTCTTTGAGGTTGATCTTTCCTCTCATAGGAATCAGCTTGTCGCCGTCTTTCCAGGCCCACGTTCCCGTTCTCTTCTCACATTCTTTAAGCTGTCCCGACTCGTCTTCATATGCGTTGACTAAAGTGACGGTTCCCCTGTCTTCTTCAGGCTCCTGATCCAGAAGCTCAAATATTCTCGACGCGCCGGCCATGGCCATTATCACAGAGTTGAGCTGCTGCGATACCTGCGCTATAGGGTTGACGAAGTTTCTTGACAGCGTTAGGAAAGATGCTATAGTTCCAAGAGTCAGGAACTCTTCTCCTCCTATGGATAAATTAGTTACACCTGCGATTCCCATGGCGCCTCCTGCAACTGCAATCAGCACGTAGAGCACATAACCGAGACCTCCGGTCACAGGCATCAGGATGTTGGCCAGGGTGTTAGCCATAGCGGTAGTGTTTCCAAGGTTCTCGTTCTTTTCTTTGAATCTCTCTTTGGCTTTTTCCTCATAACAGAAAACTTTTACTACCTTCTGGCCGTTTACCATCTCTTCTATATAACCGTTTACGTCGGCGATACTCCTCTGCTGTTTCATGAAGAAGTTTCCGCTCCTTCCGGCTATGGCCTTTATCACCATCAGGATCACCGCTGTAAATACCAGCACGATCAGCGTCAGCCATATGCTCAGATGTATCATGGATATTAGCACCGCTATCATGGATACTACCGACGAGAACAGATTTGGCAGGCTCTGAGAGATCATCTGCCTCAGTGTATCAGCGTCGTTAGTGTAGTAGCTCATTATATCCCCGTGAGTCCTGGTATCGAAGTATCTTATGGGAAGAGTCTGCATCTTGGTAAACATCTCATCTCTGATGTTCTTCAGAGTACTCTGGGCGATAACCGCCATAGTCCTGGCGTAGAAGAGAGAAGCCAGGATACCGGCAAGAAATACTACGGAAATTCCCAGTATGGCCTGCAGCAGGCCGCCAAAATTAGGAGGGGCCTCCAGCAGAAGCGGTCCTATATAGTCATCTATGAGTGTCTGCAGGAACAGGGACGCGGCCACGCTGGCCCCTGCGCTTATCAGTATGCAGATCACTACTACCGTTAATCTTACTTTATATTCTTTCAAATATGACATCAGCCTTTTGATGGTTCCGGGCTTGAACTTCTGTCCCTTGGGAACTGCCCCAAAGCCCTTGTTCCCTCCCATAGGCATCTTACGAGTTTCTCTACTGCTCACTGAGACCACCTCCTTTGTTCTGTGACTCATAGACCTCTCTGTAGATCTCGCTGTTTTTCATAAGCTGCTGATGATTGCCCACATCTGCGATCTTTCCGTCATCCAGCACTACTATCTGATCTGCGTCCTGTACGGATGCGATACGCTGAGCGATTATGATCTTAGTGGTGTCCGGTATTTCGGTGCTGAAAGCCTGGCGTATCATGGCGTCGGTCTTCATATCCACTGCGCTGGTAGAATCGTCGAGGATGAGTATCTTTGGCTTTTTCAAAAGCGCTCTGGCTATACACAGTCTCTGTTTCTGACCCCCGGAGACGTTGCTTCCTCCCTGCTCTATATATGTCTCATAGCCGTCCTCAAATTTATCGATAAATTCATCGGCGCAGGCCAGCTTGCACGCATGGCGCAGTTCTTCGTCTGTAGCGTTTTCGTTTCCCCATCTGAGGTTCTCGGCTATAGTACCTGAAAACAAAGTATTTTTCTGAAGCACCATAGATACCTGATTTCTCAGGCTCTCGATGTGATAGTCCTTAACATCTGTTCCTCCTACCTTAAGGGAACCTGATGTGACGTCATAGAGCCTTGGAATAAGCTGTACCAGACTGGATTTGGCCGAGCCTGTAGCCCCTATGATGCCGACGGTCTGACCGCTCTCGATGTGGAGATTTATATCGTTTAATACTTCTTTATTTTTGGATTTTCCATAGCTGAAATGCACGTTGTCAAAATCTATAGATCCGTCTTTCACATCATAGACAGGATTTTCGGGATCGTGGAGATTGCTCTCTTCATCCAGAAGTTCAGCAATACGATCTCCCGAGGCTCTGGCCATGGTCAGCATGACGAATATCATGGAGATCATCAGAAGGCTCATAAGTATCTGCATGATGTAAGTTATCAGACTGATCAGCTCTCCTGTGGAGAGGCCTATAGCCGCATCGTTTCCGCTGGCCACTATGGCTCTGGCTCCGAACCAGGATATGAGGATCATGCTCAGATACATGCAAAACTGCATGAGCGGCATGTTGAACGCCATTATCTTTTCAGCTTTTGAGAAATCCTGATATATTTTTCCGGAAGTCTTCTTGAACTTCTCGACTTCGTGGTCCTGGCGGTTATAGGATTTGACTACTCTTATTCCGTAGAGATTCTCCTGAACGACATTGTTAAGTTTGTCATACGTCTTGAAGACTCTGTTGAATATTGGGTATACGGCTCTTATCAAAATATACAGACCTATTCCCAGTATAGGCAGCACTCCGAGGAACACCAGAGACAGCTGTGCGTCTATTCCAAAAGAGGCTATCAGCGCAAAGATCAACATTCCCGGCGCTCTGGCGGCTATTCTTATGCACATCTGAAAGGCCATCTGAACGTTGGTTACGTCAGTGGTAAGTCTCGTCACTATGCTGGCCGTGGAGAATTTATCTATGCTGGCAAAAGAAAAATCCTGTACATGATCGTACATGGCGCCTCTGAGGTTTTTAGCAAATCCTGCGGAGGCTACGGCAGCCGTCCTTCCCGCAGCTATGCCGAAGATCAGGGCTAAGACTGCTGCAACGATGAGCATTATCCCGTATTTTATTATCTGAGGCATAGAACCGCCGTCTATACCGTTATCTATGAGTTCAGCCATTATGAGCGGGATCAATATTTCCATAACGACTTCCAGGAGTACAAGGACAGGCGTAACGGCAGCCGTCTTTTTATACTCCTTTATCTGTGAAGCTAATTTTTTGATCATACTTATACACTCCCCCTTTTCTATTCTATCTCTTCATGTTCTCTTTCATACGCCGCAGATAATCCCGCAGGTTTTGAAGTTCTTCGCTGCTGAACCCGGCGGTCAGTTTGGCTTCCATACGTTTTCTGCCTTCTATCATTTCACGGCGCATGGTCTCTCCTCTGTCTGTCAGAGTGATTTTTTTGAGCCTGGCGTCATCGCTCACCGGCTGTCTGTGTATGAGTCCTTTTGTCTCCATCAGCGAACATACTTTTGAAGCGGTGGATCTGGTTATGCCGAATGCATCCTCAAAATCCTTCTGAAAGACGTCTCTGTTTCTGTTTTCATGAAGAAAGGACAAAATATAACCGTTGGCCATAGAAATCTTCATCAGATCTCCCTGCATCTGTCCCTCCACATTTTTCTTTATGACATGGTTTAAAGTAGCAAGCTGTTTGCCGATATCGCTATTCTTCATTTCCTCACCTTCGTTTAACATTTGTCATACATCAAACTGTTTGACATGAAACTTATTATAGTAGCAAAAACCCTCTTAGTCAAGAGGGTTTTTATGACGTTTCGATGAACTTTTTTCGTTAATTTTTACTCAACCTTCGAGCTGAGGCAGCGCAAAGCGTTGAGCACTGCAAGCATTGAAACTCCAACATCTGCGAAGACTGCCGCCCACAGACCTACGATGCCGAGGGCGCTGAGCGCTAAAACTGCAGCCTTTATGCCCAGAGCGAAGACGATGTTCTCATACACTATCCTCATAGTCTTTTTAGACAGGTGAATCATGCTGGATATCTTGGACGGCTGATCCTCCATGATGACCATGTCGGCAGCCTCAATAGCTGCGTCGGATCCGAGGGCCCCCATGGCGATACCTACGTCTACCCTGGCCAATACAGGCGCGTCGTTTATTCCGTCTCCCACGAAAGCGACTTTTTTCTTTTCAGGTTTAGCATGAAGTATATCCTCTACTATTCTGACCTTATCGGAAGGCATCAGGCCGGCGTGAACCTTGTCGATACCCAGGCGTTCCGCTACAGCTTCCCCTACTTCTCTGCTGTCCCCTGTCAGCATGACTGTCTGTATACCTTCACGTTTAAGCGCCGCAACTGCTTTATATGCGTCTTCTTTTATCTTATCGGCCAGCAAAATACAACCGGCATACTTTCCGTCTACTGCCACGTAGACCTGTGTTCCTCCGCTGTGTTCCTTTAGCTGACCTTCAAAATCGGTCTTATCAGCCATCAGCTTTTTGTTTCCTGCGGCCACTTTATGCCCCTTAACCTCCGCCGTCACGCCTTTTCCCGCTAATTCTTCCACACCGCTTATGAGACTTTCGTCTATATCCTTGCCATAAGCCTCTTTCAGAGACTGAGAGATAGGGTGGTTAGAATAATTTTCGGCCATAGCAGCATATTCGATGAGTTCTTTCTCGCTGAAACCCTCTTCAGGGAAGATATCTTCTACATGGAAAACTCCTTCCGTAAGAGTTCCCGTCTTATCCATGACTACCCATTGTACCTGGGACATGGCTTCCAAGTAGTTGCTTCCCTTGACCAGCACGCCTGCCTTCGAAGCGCCGCCTATGCCTCCGAAAAAGCTCAGGGGCACCGATATGACCAAGGCGCATGGGCAGGATACTACGAGGAAGTTTAAAGCTCTGTATATCCAATCGTTCCAGAGAGCTCCTTCTATAAGGAGAGGCGGAAGAACTGCCAGCAGAACTGCTGCTCCTACTACAAGCGGCGTATATACTACGGCAAACCTGCTTATAAAGCTTTCAGTCTTGGATTTCTTGTTGGCGGCGTTTTCCACCAGATCCAGTATCTTGCTTACGGTGGATTCCCCGAAATGCTTAGTTACTTCTACCGTGAGCACTCCTCTCATATTGACGCATCCGCTGAGGATCTCATCTCCCCGGCCTACATCTTTAGGCAGAGATTCCCCTGTCAGCGCGGCTGTGTTCAGCGACGACACCCCTTCTATGATCTTGCCGTCGAGAGGAACTTTTTCTCCGGGCCTGACTATTATTATATCCCCCGGCTTGACTTCGTTAGGGTCTACTTCTTTTATGCCTTCAGGTGTTTTAAGATTCGCACTGTCGGGTCTTATATCCATGAGCTGAGTGATGGATCTGCGCGATTTGCCTACGGCGTAATCTTCAAATGTTTCTCCCACCTGATAAAACAGCATTACCGCCACTGCCTCCGGGTATTCTCCTACAAAGAAGGCACCGATTGAGGCTATGGACATGAGAAAATTCTCATCCAGCATCTGTCCCCTTAATATGCCCCGCAAAGCGTTCCAGACCACTCTGTATCCTATGACTGCATAAGCTGCAATGAAGACTCCCAGCTTGAGCCCCTGCGGACTGTCAGGCAGCAATAAGGCGGCTACATATATCACTGCGCCTATAGCTATTCTCGTTATACGTTTTTTCATATTCTGCCTCCCTATCCCCTCTTGCAGTTTCTACAGTTCCTTGATCTCTACGTCAGGTTCTACTTTTTTTATTACCTTTTTCGCCTTCTTGACGATCTCGTCTATCTTATCATCTTGCGCTTCAAACGTCAGCTTTGTAGTGAGGAAGCTTACAGAAGCATTAGTCACTCCGTCGATATCTGCGACTCCCTTTTCTATCTTGGCCGCACAGTGAGCACAGTCCAGTCCGTTTAATAAATAAGTCTTTTTCATTTTATACCTCCGAAATATTTAAAAATAATTGAGCGTTTCTTCAACTGTTCTTATTATAGTTGAATACGCGCTCAATTGTCAATAGTTTTTTTAAATTTTATTTATTTTTTTATTCCTCCGAATATTCATCGTACTCGGAGGCCAATCTTCCTACATTATTATTGGATCCCATTACCCACATTATGTCCCCTTTTGAAATTATCATACTTGCGTTGGGCATTATTACGGTCAGACCCTTTCTCTGAAGCCCCAGGATCATGCAGTTCCAGTGGCTTCTGACATTTCCGTTCTTTATGCTCTTGCCTGCGAAATCCTCCTGTCCCGTTATTTTCACGGCGCATATGGCCAGAGCTTTATCCACGTCGGGATATCCGCTGTCCATGAACTGTCTGACGGTTCTCATCCTCTTGCAAGGCTCGGAGTCTATTATCTTATAGAAATTCATTATGGCCATCTCCTCGCCTACTACATAGACTTTATCGCCGGCCTGGATAGAGACGTTTTCTTTCGGCAGTATGTAAGTATGAGTCCCCCGCTGTATCTTGACCACATACACGTTATATCTGTATCCCCAGTCCAGTTCTCTTAAGGGAGTTCCAAGAAACTCTCCTTCCTTCGGCGCGAAGAAAGATATTATATGCAGTTTGTTGTCAAGCCAGGTCTCTTTCATCCCCAGAGCTTCTTCTCTTTTTATTATTCTTTCGTTGAAATTTCTCAGGAATCTGGTCTCCAGCTGAAGATACCAGCCCGTCATGCCGTCGGATCTTCCCAGAATGACCATTATACCTACGATTATGAAAAACAGCCATATGGCTTTGACGTTGAAGAGGACTGCCAGAGGAATCATCGCTATGGATACGGCGATAGCCACTTTAATCAGATTGAGGACTATCAGCGGAAGCCTGAAAGATTTTCTCTTTAACCATAAAGATGTAAACAAATTGTTGTGCAGGTTCATCATAGGGCCTACAAAAGGAGCCATAAACACATATATCAAGACACATGTGATAGTGTCTGCGGCCGTCTTTCCCATATATCCCGATAGAGCCGGTTCCGCCACATGAATGCCGAATATCGCTATGACCAGCATCAGACCTCCGAAGACCACCACTCTCCTGAAATATTTCTTTATGTACAAATACCAGTCATTATCCTTCTCTTTTTCGGCCTGATCTTCAGAAGTATACTTATTGAGTTTAGCCACTAAACTGTCAGGCAGATGTTTTTCTATGACAGAGATAAATTTCGGAGCTGTCTTTATGCAGAAAGGAGTGGTAAAAGTCGTTATGACCGATACAGATACGACGATAGGATAAAGATAGTCTCCCGTCACGCCCAGGCTCATTCCAAGCGAAGCTATGATAAAGGCGAACTCTCCTATCTGCGCAAGAGAGAAACCGCATCTTAAGGCGTTATCCAGAGTCTGGCCTGACAATAGCATGCCCAGAGAAGAAAATATGAGCTTGCCGAATATAGTAACGGCAGTTATCACGATTATAGGCGTTGCATATTCCACCAGAGTCTGAGGGTTTACCAGCATGCCTACCGATAAGAAGAATACTGCTCCGAACAGGTCTTTTACGCCTTTAGTCAGGTGTTCTATTCTCTCTACATGAACTGTTCCCGCCAGCAGAGAACCTGAGAGGAAAGCCCCAAGCGCCGATGAAAATCCCAGAGCATTTGCCAATATGACCATTCCGAAACATACTCCCAAGGAGACGATGAGAAGCATCTCGTCGTTCATCAGTTTTATGGTTCTGTTGAGAAAAGTAGGAAGAAAGTATATGCCCAAGATCAGCCATATGATGAGATAGAGTATCATCAGAGACAGGCTTCCGGCAACTTGACCACCCGTAACATTTTTACTTACCGATATAGTAGAGAGGATGACCATCATAAAAATCCCTACTATATCTTCTATCACCAGAGTGCCGAATACAAGTTCCGTAAACTTCTTTCCTCTGAGCTGCAGTTCATCAAATGCCTTTATTATAATGGTCGTGGAACTCATGGAAAGCATTCCTCCCAGGAACACGCTGTCCATCACTCCAAATCCCAGCAGGCGGCCGGCTAAAAATCCAACTGCCAAAATGCCTATGACCTCAACTATGGCGGTGATTATGGCCGTGCTTCCTACGCGGGCCAGCTTATGCAGATTAAACTCAAGCCCCAAATGAAACATCAGGAATATGATCCCGATCTCGCTCCATGTCGTTATGCTGTCGGTATCGACTACCGTCGGAAAGAATGGAAAGTACGAACTTATCAAAAACCCTGCCAATATATATCCCAGAACCAACGGTTGTTTGATTTTCTTGAAGAGAATGGTTATCAGCCCTGCCGTTATGAGCATGACTGCCAGATCAGAAATAAGAACGGGTATGTGCATCAAGCGCCTCCTTTTTCTTTTATTGTATCATTCACAGAGATTTATGCGCAATACTTTAAAAATAAAAAACCGGCGTATCAGGTCTAATCTGACACGCCAGTTTTCTCTACTGATCATCACAGAGGGGTCGTCAGCCCTCTTGCACAGTCTCACCATGGGTCTGTCTTTTGATTTTTTTTGCGCACTGAAAACACCTGGTGCTCTCTCCGCTTTTCATCTTATCTTTTCTGACTTGATATATCTCTCCGCATCCCCGGCACCTGCAGTTATAGTAGGTCTTCTTGTTGCCGCGGCATCCCGCATAACTTATGACCTCCCATTCTCCAAAGCTTTGTCCCTCTATGATTTCTCTTTTCATCTTTACCTCATCTGCGTTTTTCGTTCTTTTCTGTGAAACATCGCTGCGCCGGCGCCGGTACCGGCCATTATCGCGATATATAAATTCAGGTTGCCGGAATCTCCTGTTTTAGGCGCTGTATCTTCCGGTTCTCCCGGAGTCTTGTCTTCATCATCCTTTTTCACGGAGGTCTTTTCGTTTATGACTTCGGCCGATACCGTTTCATCCTCAATTATAACACCCTCGGCATTCTTATATGTGGCCTTATATCCCAGCGTATCGATTTCAGTCACCGTATATTCGATGCCAGCCGGCAGCCCTTCGGCTAGGGCAGACTCCCCATGAGACAGTTCAATGAGCGCCACGCCCTTTTCGAAGACCATATCTCCAAACGTTCCCTCAATGCTGTCGTCCGACAGCTTTATCTGTATGGGGAATCTGTCCTGGCTGTCGGATAAATCTCCCGTCACGGTTTTTGTCACCTTGAGGTTCCCCAATTTGAGAGGAGACTTGTTGGTCACCGTTATGAACATCGTCTTATTGTCTTTGTCGATTTGCATGTCGCTGTAAGAAACCTGATACTGCTGGCCGTTTTCTTCCACCACTGCTATGGAAACATTGCTCAGGCTTTCGGGGTTCGGAAGCTGGGTAAATGACACCTGCCAGCCATTACCTTCATTTAAAGAGACGTGGTCTAACAGATGTTCCCCTATCTTCAAATATATGTTTACAGGCTCGTCATCTTTTTCATCTTCGATATCCCATACTTTTTTGATATTTAAAGTCCATTCGTCGGGAGTTCCTATGACTATTCCCCCATTTGATCCTATGCCTCCTCCTCTGGCAGAACTGTTGCCGGTGACCGTAAGCTTTGCCTGAGACTACGCCAGCTTGATCCTCGCTTCTGTAACTTCTGCCTTCAGCGCGAATCCTTCTTCTTTCATATTTATATGTTGAATTCGTTCTCCGGGTTTGTCCTTATCATATCTTGCAGAGCCGTCCGGCAGACCGAGTACGTTTGTTCCCGATGCGGCTCCATCCAATACGCCTCCGTCTTTATACCATTTTATTTCTCCGCCGCCAAGCATCCTGTCGGCCAGCGTGACGTAATGGCCTTTTCCCTCTCGCAGAACTGATACAAAATCGTCTCCCGCACCGTTTTCCCCGGCTTTATTTCCATAGATGGCGCCGCCGTTGGTAACGGTATTGGTAGCGTCTCCCGTAGGGCAGAACTAAAGGCCGCCGCCTAAAAGTTCAGCTGTATTCTCCGTTATGACGGCGTCATACATATGAAGGGTATAAGGCACAGAGCCTACGTAGATTCCTCCGCCGCATCCTCCGTCCCCTTCGCTTGCTCTGTAGACGGCTTTATTGCCGTTTACAACTCCGTAATTCATAGTGAATTCGGCAGGGAAAAAGTTCTTCCACTGATCATAATCTTGTCCCATTCCCCTATCGGTATACAGGTCGTAGACTGCGACGCCGCCGCCGATTATGGCTGTATTACCGCTTATTTCCCCTTTGTTGACTGTTACTCTGGCCTGGCCGCATACCATTATGCCGCCGCCATATTTGTCAGCCGTGTCCCCGGAGATACTTCCTCCGTTCATCTCCATGGTGGCCACAGAACTGAAGTCCGAGGGCGCAGGTTCCCCTATGAACACACCTCCGCTGTCTCCGTAATTTCCCGTAATCTGGCCTCCTTTCATATAAAAGCTCGAATTTCCTGCAGCTTCCACATATACCGCCGCATTATTGATAGCTCCGCCAGAAGGAAGTTTAGTTTCATTTTCGCAGATGGCGCCGCCATTCATTTCAAATTTTGCTCCGAAAGCTATCCTTACGGTTCCTCCATATTGATTATTGAAAGTATTGTCTCTTATAGTTCCTCCAGTCATATCGAATTCAGCGTCGTTTCCGCTGACTACGACAGCCCCTCCGCCGGGCTGAGTGCAATGACTGTTTTGCAGAGTTCCTCCGCTAAAGATCAGCGTTCCTCTGCAGGTGATCAGATCGCCATAATCGCAATTCTCTACAGCCATTGAAGACGCGCAGGCGGCAGCGCTTCCGTCAATGATCAGGAGATCGTCCCTATCAGACTGACTGGTGGCTATCGTAAGCTTTGCGCCTTTATTTATCTGAAATGCTCCATGATTATTATTCGCTCCCTCGTTTTTAATGTTTATAGTCCTGGCGTTGCCGTCTCCTACAGACTCCACCGTTATATACTTTATCTCCGACACTCTTATCCCCGTAGAACAGATAGTCTCTATGATGAGCATCAGATTGTCTTTTCCCGTATCGCGGGCTGCTTTCAAAAGCCGTTCATATTCTTCTCTGCTCAGTTCTCTTGACGAATCGCGAAACATTTTCTTCTGCAGTTTCAGGCTCTTCACTCTGCAGTCTTGCCAGCCGCAGAAATCAAAGAATGAATTGAGGGCGGCCAATCTCACGTTTGCGGTCGCCGGAGCAAATTTTTCTTTTAGGAGATGTTCCTTCCACCTAGACACCTCTTCTTTCGTAACCGGCAGTCCTTTCATCCACTGCGCAAATCTCAAGATTTCCTTTACATATTTTTCTATGGTCGAATCGCTTCGTTCCTCTCTCGCCAAATGATGCCTAAAGTCCTTTGTAAGGCTTTCGCTGATGATCTTTTCTTCCATGTTTACCTCCATAATAAAATGCTGACTTTATTTTATCTCTTTTTCCGAGCGTCTATCCGCAATAAGTACTTTTAACGTAAAAAAGAGCCGGTCAATTCCGGCTGCTGTAAAAGATCGGGAGGAGCAAATAAGTCAACGTCTCTGCTATGATAAACTCCTATGCGTTATATACATAAAAAAGACATCCCGATTAAGGATGTCTTTTTTCTTTTTATTGGTGCGGCCAACGGGACTCGAACCCGTACACCCGTTCGGACACAAGCACCTCAAGCTTGCCTGTCTGCCAATTCCAGCACAGCCGCAAATCGCAGTCAATTTTTAACTGCGTGTCAATTATACTTTTGAAAAGACGTTTTGTCAAGTCGTTTTGTACAAGTAATAATTTTTTATTACTTGTTTTTTTACACAACCAGTATCTACGCCTCTATGATTCTCGCTTTTTCTTCGATGAACTGTCTGAACTCGCCGTCTTTTTCATCTTCGAAGCCATGTCGGTCCAATATGTAATAAGGCTTCTCCCATATGAGTATGTACAGATTCTCAGTCACTACGCATACCAGCAGATCTTCAAGAGAAAGAAATTCGTCGGCATATTCGTTGTCGGAATATTCTTCTTCATCTTCTGTTTCCGGCTCTTCATTTTCATCAGAAGGTTCTTCCGGTTCGGCGAAGTCTTCTTCCTGCGGGAGTTCAGGGATTTCCTCATCAGGATCCTTTAGATCGGGACTCTCTATAGCAGCCTGTTCATCATTTTTTTGTTTTCGCAGATATTCTCTGTTTAAAACGAAAAAAAAGTTTTCACTTATCCCGTAATTTACTCTGGTATTCATGGCCTGCAAATTCTTAGCCGAGCCTTTGACCAATTGCTCGCCCTTTATAAAGCCTACAAGGGCTATTGCTGCCATGACAAGGGCTCCTACGGAAACTATGCCGAACCCGTTTTCTCTGGCCACTAAAATGGCCAGCAGCGCAAAGGTAACCGCCAGGATTCCCGCTCCCAGCCTAAATCTCTTCGCCCTCTTTCTGTAAGCAGGCTGTATCTCCCAAAACGCATCTCCCGCTTCCATGGCTATTTCCGGCGTATAAGTAGTCTCATTTTTAAAAAGAATTTTGCTGTCCAAAACAGTCCTCCTTGGTATGTCCCTTGTAGATTTTTTTCTTGATTAGATTACCATAACAGATGGGGCCGGCATTGTCAAGTTTGCCGCCTCAGTCTCCGCTCTGCTTTTCTTTGTCAGTTTCCGGAAGAAGAGGTATAAATACTTTCTGAAAGAAGTGAAAAAATAAAGCTCCGAAAAATATTCCGATCATATTGTTGAGTATTCTCAGTAGCACAGACCCTTCTATGCCATAAATTGTCATAGCCAAAGAAAGCGCTCCAAAACAATTGAATAATGTCTTATACTTATATGTAGCGCAAAGTCCCAAGCACAAACCTGACACAGGTCCCAGAACAAAGAAATACTTCTCCGGAAGAAAAATTGTCACTAATCCAAAAGCTATGGATCCGAGAACTACTCCGGCAGCCCTCTGAGGCAAACGTTCCTTCACATTGAGAGGATATGAAGACAGAAGGGACGAGCAGGCAAAACCGACCCATATAAAGCGATCCAGCCCCAGAAGACGATTAAGAAAGAAAAGCAAACTTATTCCAAGAGCAAGCTGAAGCTGCCACTGAGACTTAGGATCTCTGATATCAAAGCCACCGACCACATGTCCAAGTGAAACGTCTCTATTTTTATTGCGGTGTTTTATTATCAATATCGCTCCACAAATGATATACCCTGTCAGAGTTAGAAGCGCTCTGTCGTAAAACACATCGGTTTTTGCAAAATTTCCTGTTAAAAAAATATATCCAAATAAGTACAGACCACCGTTTCCCATCTCAGGATTTTCACAAGCAAGCACTGTCATCACCAATATAGAGAAAAAGTTTATCAGGAATCCTATGGAAGGTGAAACCATTTGTATCGCCTGAGGTGAAAACAGCAATATGGCAAATAATACCGCCAGGCTAAACAGTGAGTGGCGTACATTATAGCCAAAGTCAATAAAACGAATACTTAGCAGTATACAGAAAATTACGACAGCCATGCTGCTGTTTTCTTCGCCGAAGATCACCGTCATAGCCGATATGAATATCACGGCGAACGATACTATCAGAACGTCTCTTACAAGCAGCGAGGCTACCCATCTTCTTTTTTCTTTTTTTGACTCGGCTTCGGATATATTATTTTTTATGACTGCCGGATCCAGCTGAAGCATATCATAAAATCTCAATTTCGTTTTCCCCCTTCGTCAAATCAGATAGATAAAAAGTTTATCACAATTCAACGATAATTACAATATTCGCTACTTTCATACTATCGTCCTTTAAATTACTATTCTTGAAAAAGATATAGTTTACTTGCGACCTGTATCAATTTATGGTAGGATATTGTTTAATCCAAAAGGAACACAATTCAAACTTTTGATCAGGGAGAATTACGGTGGAAATTGCAAAACTTACTGAAAAAATGATCCGATACTATGAAGGCAAAGTCGCAGATATACATCATTTTATGGGAGTATATGCCTTTTCCGTCATCATTGCAAAAGGTGAAAAAGTGGATAAGGAGACTATGGATATCATAGAAACGGCAGCTGTCATACACGATATCGCCTGCCCGCTCTGCCGTGAAAAATACGGCGATGTAAACGGCAAGCACCAAGAAATAGAGAGCCCCGCCCTCGTCAGAGAGTTTTTGAAAGATTTCGGCTGCTCGCAGGATTTTATCGACAGAATAGCCTTTCTCATCGGCCATCATCACACTCCGGATGGCATAGACGGAATAGATTATCAGATTTTAATAGAAGCAGACTATCTTGTAAACGCTTATGAGATGAATTTCAACAAGAAAAGCATAACGGCGATGTACGATAAATTTTTCAGAACTTCTACCGGAAGAGCCATTCTAAAAGAAATGTACGGGCTGTAAGGGCAGCCCCTGTATCAATCGTCTAATCTTTTCCGGCAGTATGCTCTTATTCCATCGTGAATCCAAAGTCCCTTATTGCAAAGTATGCCCTTGTCTTTATCACTGAGATACTCTAAAGCTTCTCGATACTTACCGTCATGAACAAGCGTCAGCGACACGCGTAACTCTTCATGGTAAACAGAAGCCTTTATTTTGTTATAAAAGTCTTCTATTGTAATGGTCTGAACGATCCGGCTGAACTCTTCCAAGTACTCATCCACGTATCTCTCCAGCTCTTCCGGCGTCCATTCTTTGAGGGAATCGTATTCCTGGTGGATCTCGACGCCGCTTACCGTGAATGCGCCGGTTGCTCTCAGACTGAGAGGCTCTTTTTTATTGCCCTCCATGCAGAGGCAGTCCCACAATAAATCGTCTATCCACAATGGCTTTGCCTCTATATGCATGCTGCACTTGCAGCCGCCGTCCACTGTCTCATTAACGCAAAACGTACATTTCAAAAACATGTCTCCCGTCACGTGCCAAACGCGCTCGTCCCTTTTTTGAATTTATATGGTCTTATCTTCTCAGCCAGCATCTTCGGCAGCGCTTTCTTTAGTTCCCTTAATTTTCTCTGCTGTTCTCTGTTCATAGCAAGCTCTCTTTTGAATTGAAATCCCTCATAGTTTTACATACAGTATAGCATCATTACTCATAATTGCAATATAAGTTGACCGTTGACGTTAGAACTATTCTCATGTAATAATGACACACTGTTCAGATTTTATAGCCCTGTCACCTTTAAAAAGGGGGTTTCAGGAGATCGAGCTTATCTTCAGGGTTAGGACCTTGAAACTCTGCAAATTCCGGAAAAAATTTGTCGCAGATTTCCCGGCTGATGATAGCCTGTCCTCCAAAAATGCGAAAAACTGCTGCATCATATTCACTCGAAATAATCATTGGTTTGGAATAGATCTGACAACACCATTTATACGCAGCCTCAGGAATAACCGGCCTCAGCTTCCTGATCTCAATTGTCTTATTTTCATCTGCCCAACCACACCATTCAGTCTGACCGCCGTACATAATTTCCCCATCTTGCCATGTTGTAAAGATCCAAAAGTATGTATCTTTTTTTGAAAATCATGTGATTCTCTGCTTTGAAGGTAGCGTTTATATATTTCGTTATACTTTCCAGATTGACGAATTTTGCCATACTCTTCTTTTCTCTGATTTTTTAAACCGGATAATCCCAGCAGATAGTCTGTTGAAACATCAAAATAGGTTGCTAATTTTACCAAGGCAGTCGTATCAGGTAAGGATTTCCCTGTTTCGTAACGGTAAATCGACTTATGCGTAACCTCAATAATCTCGCTCAACTGTTCTCGGCTTAAACCAAGCGCAATACGAAGGGACTTAATTTTTTGTCCGATAGTTTTCATATAAAACACCTCCTTTTGCTCTCTAGTTTAAGATACATGAATAATAATAAAAAGTAAATGGACAATTCTGTCCATAAGATTAGCAGAAATAAAATTGTTTCTTAACTAAATCAAAAACAGGCTTAGCCTGTAGTACCAGTGCGGTATCATAATAGGCGGTTACAAACTGCCCAGGAGGAGTTTCTCTAAATGTATCAGGTATTGAGCCCGAGTATTGAAATAATAGATATTTCTAAAAGATCAGGTCATTTAAGCACACAGATGATGACATATCGAACAAATTTGATGGATATTATCAAAAATTCTTGTCAGCAAAAAACAAAAGTCCTGTGATTTTAATGATCACAGGACTTTTTTGGTGCGCCATGAGGGACTCGAACCCCCAACCTTCGCATTCGTAGTGCGCGACTCTATCCAATTGAGCTAATGGCGCATATTCAGTCTACAGATTAATATTATACACAAACAACTACCAAAAGTCAAAGAAAAATTATTAAAAATACATGATCACCTGCTAATCTTAAAATATAAGACGTTCAACAGATCTCTAACATCCCGATTCCGCATAGGAATCCGCTGCCGTGGAAACAATATATATAATAATAGATTGGGAGAGTGAAAACATGGAATCTGTTTGTTCTCATAATACAAATTTACCTTCGTTTGAGAGTCTGAAAGAAGATAAAAAGACAGACGTACTCATAATCGGCGGCGGTATAGCCGGCATTTTATGCGCTTATATGCTGCACCAGGCCGGGGTAAATTATATCCTGGCAGAGTCAGAGTGCATATGTTCAGGCATAACTAAAAACACCACCGCTAAGATTACGTCCCAGCATGGCCTTATATACAATAAAATTCTTCGCCGTTTCGGCGCTGAAAAAGCGAAGATGTATCTGGATGCCAATGAAGACGCCATAAATAAATACAAGGCATTATGCGGCCAAGGAAGTACAAATGGCGGCGCCCCGCCTATAGACTGCTGCTTTGAAGAAAAACCTTCTTTCGTATATACCATCGGCTCGCCCGCCAAGATAGAAAGAGAGTTTTCAGCTCTCGAGAAGATAGGTTTTAAGGCTGAGCCTGACGATTGGCTCCCTCTGCCCTTCCAGATATCGGCCTCAATAAAATTCAGCAGGCAGGCTCAATTCGATCCTCTCCGCTTTATAGGCCATATATGCAGAGATCTCAACATATTTGAGCATACCAAAATAGCGGAGATAGAAGGCAATACGGCCCACGCCAACGGCCATAAGATAGATGCGGATAATATAATAGTAGCCACACACTTTCCTTTTCTCAATAAACACGGAAGTTATTTCATCAAGATGTATCAGCAAAGATCATATGTAATCGCCTTAGAATCGGCCCCGGACGTAAAAGGCATGTATATCGGAGAGTCAGATGAAGGGCTGTCTTTCCGTAACTTCGGAGATTTGCTCCTAATGGGCGGAGGCGGTCATAAGACAGGCAAAGCCGGCGGCGGCTTTGATGAATTAAAAAAAGCAACCGAAAGATACTATCCCCAGTCCCGGGAGAAATTTCGGTGGGCTGCTCAGGATTGTATGACCCTGGATGATATACCATACGTAGGCAGGTACTCGAAAAACACACCTAATCTGTTTGTGGCCACCGGATTCAATAAGTGGGGAATGACATCTTCCATGGCCGCAGCTTGTATTCTGGCTGATATGATCATGGGTAAAGACAATCAATTCGCTCCTGTCTTTTCGCCATCAAGGTCCATTCTTCGTCCTCAGCTTTTAGTAAACGGCTTTAATGCTGCGGCCCACCTTATCAGGCCCGCAGAAAAACGATGTCCTCACATGGGATGCGCCCTGACATGGAATCCGCAGGAACATTCATGGGACTGCCCCTGCCACGGTTCCAGGTTCACAAAAGAAGGAAAGCTCCTGGACAATCCGGCAACAGGCGATCTCCCGGATGAGTACCTATAATATTGCGGCTGACTGCCTATAAGGCAAGTCATAGCTGAACGGACGCCGCTGCCGCAGAATTCCCGGTTCTTTCAAAAATAGGAACGTTTGCAAGAATTTTGAGCTAAAAATTCTCGGTAAAACAGTTTCTAAAACTGTTTGTGGGAGTTTTCAGAGAAAAAATCAAAAAAAAGCCCTGCAGCGGACTGACATCGCCACAATCAGCTCTTCCGGCGCAGGTGAGAAACTGATCGCGGCTGGTATCAAGCAAAAAAGAAGTTTAAGTTTTTCCCTATAAAATCACGATCGCCGGAATAGCCAGCGGTTGTTTGTTCCGCTCGCTTTGCTCTTGGAACTGGCTCTCAAGAGACAAATCGAGCCCGGTCTTATTAAAGACCGGGCTCTTCGCTTCTAAAATATGTTTATATTCTTTTTCACATTAGGGAGCATTTCCATTGAGACAGCGTCCTCTATATGGTCTTCCATCTCTTCCGGAGCGTCTTCATAGCGAACCAGATTTCCGCTTCCTCCTATACATCCTCCCACGCAGGCCATGCCTTCTATAAAGTTATTGGGAAGCAGCCCTTTTGACGCCCTGAGCAGGGCCGTACGGCATTTATCAATACCATCGCATACTATCGGATTGAATTCAAAGTCTTTGACTTTAAGTTCCTTGAGCATCTGCTCAACTGCGGCCGACACGCCTCCTGTGGTAGCGAATATTCTTCCGTAATATGAGGCCTGATTCCAGTCAGTCCATTTCAGTTTCTTGAGCTCTATATTTTTACTGTCAAACAGAGCCTGAAGTTCTTCAAAAGTTATGGCATAATCGACATACTGGCTGACAGTATCTTTTTTGACCTCCGCTTTCTTGGCGATACATGGCCCTATAAATACTATCTTGGAGTCAGGTTTATGCTTCTTCACATGCTTTGCAAGTTCGGCCATCGGCGATAAGTTGTGAGATATATGCTCCACCATGGTCGGGTGTTTAGTCTCTATATACTTGACGAACGCCGGGCAGCAAGAAGAAGTAAGAAATCCCTTTTCCTTCAGCTCAAGGCCTTCTTTGTAGGCTACCATCTCTGCTCCTACGGCCACCTCCAGCACCTCATCAAATCCCAGTTCTTTTATTCCGGTTATCACTTGTCCCAAAGACGCATAGAGGAACTGGCTTGCGATAGAAGGCGCTACGATAGCTATGACTTTCTCGTCCTCACCCTTTTCCTCAGCGGCCATTATCTCCCTTATTACACTTACTATGCTCGAGACGTCTACCGTAGCTCCGAAAGGGCAGTGATAGACGCAGGCCCCGCAGTTTATGCACTTCTCATAGTCTATAGCGGCTTCTCCGCCGGGCGCCATGGATATGGCATTTACCTTGCACGCCCTCTCGCACGGTCTCTGAAAGTTATGTATGGCACTGTACTGGCAGGCCTTAGCGCATCTTCCGCATTCCACACATTTGCTCTTATCGATATGTGCATGCTGATGTTCGTCGATAACTATGGCGTTCCTCTTGCAGGAAGCCACGCAGCTGTGAGCAAGACATCCTCTGCAAAGGTCCGTCACCACATAGCCTGCCTCCGGACATTCGTCGCAAGCTATATCTATCACCTGTACGATATTATCGTTGTTTTTACTTCCTCCAAGAGCCAGCCTTATTCTCTCGGCTACTACGGCTCTGTCCTTATATATACAGCAAGTCTGAGGCGGCTCACCTTTAGGAATGACGTTGTTTGCTATCTCGTTGAACTCTGTAAAAGCGTCGTTTCCTTTCCACGTCTGATAAGCGACCTCCCTCAGCACTTTATATTTGGTTTCCTGAACTTTGTTGTCAAATAACTTCAATTATGTCTTCCCCCTAATCAATTTTTAAACCATTTTTTCTTTGTAAAAAGGTAGCAGATCGGCACTGCATACATATATATCGCGAACGGAAGCGATGTAAAGTCCGCACCCAGAAGAGCAAGCGGAACGCTGCATCCTATAGACCACGGAATGAAACAGGCTATCAGTATTACTGAATTCTCCATATCTATGGCCAGCTCTTCTAAAGTTCCTCCTCCGTCTATGTAAGGCTGCTTCATCAAGTCGCAGCACATGAGAGTTCCTATGGTCTGATTGCAGAAAATCGCCGAAATACCTATGCTCATGCAGACCATGACTGCGAATCTTCCTATCTTAGTACACGCCTTGGCAAGCTTATCCTGAAGGCTCAGCAAGATGCCTGTGCCATTGAATATGCCCGAATATGTACTTGAGATAATCAGTATCACTACTATCTCTATCATCGAAATTAGGCCGCCTCCGTTTAAGATGGCTCCTATGCCCTGACTTTCTGATTCATATCCGAGGATACATATCTCGGCGACTTTTATCACCGCTGTCTTCTGAACAAGGCAGGCCACCAGAACGCCGCTTATTATACTGGCCGTCATGGCTTTTATCACTCCCACCTTTAAAAGCGGCAGCGCTATCATTATCACGGCCGGGATAAACGCCCAAACAGAGATATTGAACTCATTTTGAAAGTCCCTTATCATCTGCTCGTCAACATGACTTATGGGATTAGTCACCGATAGTACGGCATATGCCATAAATGCGATCACCAGCGGCAGCATCGCCGTCCTGAACATTATCTTTACATTGTCGTATATCTTCGTATCGGTTATTCCGGCCACCATGTTGGCGCTGGAGGACACGGGAGAACATCTGTCTCCAAAATATACTCCTGACATTATCACCCCTGCGGCAATCACCGGATCAACTCCGCCGCTGCGGGCCAGGGCTATGAATATTACGCCTACCGTGCCGGCTATTCCAAAAGAAGTTCCTATGGCGTAACTCAAAAGACAGCACAGCGCAAACGTAACTATAAGAAATATCGGCGGCATTATAACTTTCATGCCATAATATACGAACACGGTTATAGTCCCCGATACTCTCCAGACAGCCGTGAGAATCCCTATCACCAACATCACTTTTATGACTACGATGGAATCCAGGATGCCTTTTTTGCTCATCTCGGCCATGCTTCCAAGGGAAAATCCCCTTATCTTTCCTACCGCCATAAAAGCTGCCAGCCCCACCAGTAGAGGCAGTATCATCGAGTATCCGGTTATCACTGCCGTAAGCATGGATGCGATGAATATGCCAAACGCTATGAATAACTCCATTTAAAGTCCTTTCTTCAAAAAGCCTCCGTCTCTTTTAATCCGTATGCTTTAAACTTCTACAGAAACTTATCCAGCTGTCTTTCGACTTCCGGCATCTTCTTCACTTTAGGATGTCTTATGATATGGCCTCTGGCAACCACCATATCTATATTTCTCAGCGCCTGAAGATCTTTAAGAGGGTTTTCTTTCGTCACCACGAAATCGGCGCATTTTCCTTCCTCTATAGACCCCGTCACATCTCCTATTCCTGCGAGACGGGCATTGAGCTTAGTAGCCGTATAAAGTGCGAAAGATCTGGAAACACCGCAGTATTTATGATAATAATTCAGTTCCCTCCACATGTCGTAATGCGTTATATACGGACAGCCTGTATCTGTTCCCAGTCCGACCGGTATGCCATTTTCAAGACACGTCCTGGCGCACTCGATGATACCGTCAAACACTATCTTTCCGTTGTATTGCGCGACTTCGCTGACTCCGCTTATACTCCTGTCGAACAGAGCAAACGGCAGAGCCGGCGAAATGGTAGCTATCTGGCATGCGCCCCTCTCTTTGAAGAGCTCTATTATCTCCTGATCCGGCACGGCTCCGTGCTCTATGGTATCGACGCCGTTTTTAAGGGCGCATCTGACGCCTTCGGTGCTTTCAACGTGGGCTGCAACCTTGAGCCCGGCTCTGTGGGCTTCGTCACACGCGGCCTTTACATACTCTGCCGGCATCTTCAGTTCTCCCGGTTCCCCCTTGGCTTTAGCGTCGAGTACGCCTCCTGTAATCATAAGTTTTATCACATCAGGCCTGCCCTTGAGAATCTTTCTCACCAGGCTCCGGGCTTCATCTTGGCTGTGGGCGGCATATGCAAGAGAATGAGCCATATGGCCTCCTTCTACCGATACCGCCATATCGGCGGCCAATATTCTTGGACCAGTGATCTTTCCCTGATCGATCCTGTCTCTGATCTGAGAATCGATGTCAAGTACGCCTCCCATAGTCCTTATAGTTGTCACCCCGCTCATGAGCTGAGTCTTTGCATATCTTTCGCACATCGATCTGATAATTCGCCTGAAAAGCGCATTGCCGGTCAAAAGTCTGACTTTTTTAACGTTGTCTTCTTCTTTCTTCTTAGGTCTGCCGCTGGCCGGAAGGTGCAGGTGCATATTTATTAAGCCTGGCATTATGTATCTGCCGTTTAGGTCTACCTGCTGATAGCCCTCGGGGACTTTTGCCGTCTGCGGTACCACAGATTCAATTTTTTCTCCGTCGGTGAGGATCATCATTCCCTTTTGCGGCCTCATATCCTCAGATCCGTTTAGGATAATTCCGTTTATATAAGCAAACTTCATGACATCCTCCTACTTATCATCTATGCTGAGAGCAAGAACATCGTTTCTCGAATAATGGCCGCAGCAGTCAAATTCCATCCGGCTTGCGGGAACTTTCTGCATATCAAGCTCCGCATATATTATCTCTTCTCTGTCCCATACGGGCTGAGTCACATAGTGGCCATAAGGGTCAACGATACAACTTCCTCCCCGGCATACGACGTCGTCCAGTCTTTCTATTTCATCCCTGCAGCAGATATTGTCAGGGTACATATCTCTCGTAAAATACATGTCGCAATTTATGAAGTAACAGTGTCCTTCTATGGCTATATGCCTTATGGTGGACTGCCACTCCTGGTTATCATTGGTGTTAGGCGATATGTAAATGGTGATTCCCTTCTGATAAAGGGCTACTCTTGCCAGAGGCATATAGCTCTCCCAGCAAATCAGACTACCCATAGGTCCCCACGGCGTTTCTGCCACAGGAAAATATCCTTTGTCGGCGTCTCCCCATACTACTCTCTCCGCCCCCGTAGGCTTAAGCTTCCTGTGGACAGCGACGAGCTCTCCCTCAGGAGAGAAGAATAAATTCGTATTATAAAGAGTTGCTGTCTTTTCATCTCTTTCTGAAACTCCTATGCTGACATAGGCTCCTGCGG
>FR882593.1:133138-140907 GCA_000435715.1 Firmicutes bacterium CAG:145 | reverse complement strand
GGCTCCTGCGGCCAGGGCCGCCTCTCCTATCTTCTTCGTCTCAGGTCCGGGAATTACTATAGAGTTGTCGTAATATATCTTCCAGTCTTTTCTGCCTTCTTCTTTGCGGCTTCCTACCGTAAAGCCGAAAGTCATACCGTAAGGGTAACCAGGTATGAATAGCTCCGGAAAGACTATCAGTTCTGCATGACTGCCGTCCTTCTCTTTGCGGGAGGCTCTTTCGATCAGCTCCACAGCCTTGTCTGTACATGCTCCGGCGTCGAACATCACCGGTGAAGCCTGCACTACTGCGATTTTGCATATATCTTTAAGATTATTCATTGTCAATCTTACCTCCTCCGTTTTAAGAACATATATTCCAGCCGATATATTATACCACCAATTTCATAAATCGACAATCAGGAAGATACTGTTTTATGCCTGCCTGACCGAATCTGAACGAAGATTTCATTGCAGACTTTAGCCTTACGCCTGCGCAGATAAGAGGTCCAAGGTAAAACCTGCGTCAATTTATATCTTGACACAGCGAAAGCGGGCAATCGCTTGCCCGCTCCCGCAAAGGATGAAAAGTTTTTAAACTATGCTGTCAACTTTGATCTTGCCATATAATGGCTGTATACTGCTATTGGTCTTCGGAATTTTCTTCCGGCCAGTACAGGCAGTAACATGGGTAGTATTCTCCCATAAATATCCACACGCTGTCTCCCATATTCAGCTTTTCTTCACCTTCGAAATACAGGTCCGGAATGAAGACTTTGAGAGTCGTCCGCTTGGTTCCTTTCAGGTATATTCCATCTTTCTCAGGATTATTCCTAAACTCATCCAGCTTTTTTCTCAGGCCGCTTATGCCTGTCTCTTTGCCGAAATTGTCGGCAAATTCATTTATATCTGCATATACTACGTTATCAGGGTTCTTGAGCCAGGCAAGTCTCATATCTCATACCTCCATTTGCGGGGAGCATATCTCCCGCCTCCGATATATAAAAAAGACACTCGTTTCTGAGTGTCCGCTGATTTTTCTCTAATACAACCAATGTAAGAAAGGTAACTTCGCCAAGACTTTCTCTCTGCTGCGTAAATATCACAATGATATCTCAAACACAGAAAAAGGCTGTTTAAAAGATCTATCGCAGTCCTATCTCAGAAGACTATGCTTAAAAAGTGACAGGTCTACCGACTTAATCTTTACAAACCTACTTAGATGTCTTCCCGAGGTTTAAACCCTCAGTGACTGCGCGAAGAACGCCGATCCTTTCGTTGATACCACGGTTGCTGAGACACAGCGCCTGATTTTGACAGGACTTCCGAGATGCCACTTCTGTAATATTCAATTTATACTTATATCATAATTTAATAAGCTGTTATTGTCAAGTGAATTCTTCTAATGTCCCCTTGGCGTCTCCTCTATCTTGTCATGTTCTGTAACTCTGTCTGCATAGAGGAGTCCCGTAAACACTATGGTGAGGGGAATAAGGGTGAACCATATGGCTTTTCCCTTGAAAATTCCGCAGAGAACGGCCGAAGCCGCTCCGCCTATGACGAAGAAAAGAAGCATCCGTATATGCGTCCACATCTTTATATCCACATCGCCGCCGGATTTCTTTCGCAGCTTTTTTACTATCGTAAGACCTATCTGCCGGACGTGATTGGTGCAGAAAGTCGTAGCCATAGGTATGCCCTGCGCCTGCCTGAAAGTATTATACTGCATGGCGCAGATAAAATTGATAGTTATCTGCGATATCTGATGGGGCGCAGTTTCGGGCAGCCACCCCAGTATTATTACAGCTATCATTTCTATGAGAACTAAAAGCGTATCCCATCTTATGATATGCGTCCGCTTTACAGGCCTTGGTATGATTTCGGAGACCATAGTACCCAGCAGATAAGCGCTCATAGGCAGCAGATAATAGACGGCCTGCTTCCATTGAAAGGTTCCTATGGCAATGGCCAAAAATACAAAATTTCCGGTCTGCGCGTTGCAGAACACTCCTCCCCGCAACAAAAAGGTGAATACTCCGTAAAACCCTGCCACCAGCATGAGCATGAGAAATACCCATCTCCTCTCGCAAGCCAGATAATATTCTTCCTCTTCTTCCGCCGTCCTTGCATCCTCCTCCGACGTCGATTCTATGCAAGCGTCTGCCTCAAGACGTTCTTCTAATATGTCCCGTCTTTCGTCAGCTCTCAAACCATCGTTTTTGCCGCAGTCTTCCTCATGTTCCGTCTTGTCCATGTGTTCCATATTTTCGCTTTCCACTTAAGGCCTCCCTCTTGTACTGCCATATATTTTAACGCTTTTTTGGCGCGAATTCAAGGAGCGCAGGGTAATGTTTTTTAATATGAGAAGAGTTCTCGGCGCCTTTATATTTATTTCCGCACAGATATCCTATCCTCAGAAATTTCTCTGTCTATCTTTGCAAGCTTGTCCATAGCCTGCCTAAGCTTATCCATAGATGCGGCGTAAGATATCCTTACGTACCCCTGTCCACATTCTCCGAATGCGTCTCCCGGTATAAATGCTAACTGATGTTTTTCAAGTGCATATTCGCAAAATTCATCTGACGACATGCCGGTTCTTTTGATATTCATAAAAACGTAAAACGCTCCTTCGGGCATGACGCAGCTGAAATTTTTCGTACTGTCTATGTACGAAAACAGAAAATCTCTGCGTTTTTTGAATTCGCTTCTCATCTTCTCAACAGATCCCTCATCATGTGACAGGGCTGTTACGGCCGCCTCCTGAACAAAAGATGTGGCGCCGGCTGTCATATAAAAGCACATTCTGTTAAGGGGATCTATCAATTTCTCATCTGCGGCTATATATCCCAGCCTCCAGCCCGTCATTGCCATACTCTTAGAAAGCCCGTTAAGCAAGATGGTCCTCTCTTTCATTCCCGGCAGGGAGGCTATGCTTATATGAGGATTTTCTTCGCTGTAAGTCAGTCTTTCGTATATCTCATCAGAAAGCACTAAAAGATCATGTTTTTTTGCTATATCTGCCAGCGCCTCAACATCAGCTCTTTTCAACACGCTTCCCGTGGGATTGTTCGGAGATACTATTGCGATCATCCTGGTCTTTTCACTTATGAGAGACTCAATCTGCTTGACATCGATGTTAAAATTATTTTCTTCCAGAAGTTTATATCTTTTCACTTCGGCTCCCGCTATCTTGGGAATAGCAGAATACGTCAGATACACGGGATCGGGTATTAACACTTCGTCTCCCGGATTCAGAAATGACAGCATTGCGGCGAACATTCCCTGAGCTACTCCTGTAGTTGCGATTATCTCTTGCGGATCATAATCGAGACCGTTTTCTCTCTTGAGCTTATCGCATATAGCTATGCGCAGAGGAAGTATTCCGATATTGTCGGTATACTTTGTATGTCCCTCGTCAAGGGCTTTCTTGCATGACTCCTTTATAAATTCAGGGGTGTCAAAATCCGGTTCTCCAAGAGTAAGCGCCGTTACGTCTACGCCTTCGCCTGCAAGCCTGGCACATTCGGCAAATATTATTCTCGTCTTTGACATAGGTACGCCTATGAGACGGTCAGCCTGTTTGACCTTCATAAATTTTCTTTACCCTCTCTATACTGTTTCTTCAGTCATCAATTCTGTTTCTGCTTCATATTTTTCTTTAAGTTCGCCGATCTTGGCAAAATGCGGCCTTCTCATATGTTCTTCCTGGCAGCCTGCAGTCTCCCACTGTTCCCATAACATAAGTTCAAGATCCGACTCTGCCGGATAATAATAGTCATATCTGACGCAGCCCTCTTCTTGTCTGCTGATCTGCGCATATGGCTTTACTTCTCTGAGAAATTCGCTTCTGTCTTTCGCATTTTTAAATTTATATGTCACATAAAAGTTTTTCATCTCGTCGACCTCCTTTTTTATATTTTATCACTATTTAGAAATTTTTCAAAAAACATTTGAAAATTTATTTTCATCGGTGGTAAAATATTTATATCGTCGAGCAGCAAGACACGTAAGTCCGGACATGGACCTTATGCGTCTTATTTTATTTATAGGAGAAATCAAAATGAAGATATCAAAAAACAGCTGCCTTCTGTCTTGTCGATCTTTCCGGGTAGCTGTTTTTTATCATTAAAATCGGTTCAAGCTTTCGGCAGCGGTTGAGCTTAGTTCATCATCTTCATCTGATATTTGAAATCGTCTCCTGCTTTTTTAAGCGAATCTAATCCGTCTTCAACGGCCTGGCAGATCTCGTGATCAGAAAACGTTACTCCCTCCCGTCGGGCGTAATCGTTCATTCTGTTTTCTATAGCCGCCCTGGCCACTTTTTCTTCCGTCCAGCTGATGCTAACTACTCTCACTGCTTCATCAAAAGCAGTTCTCAGCAAATCTTTTCTGCTCAACATAATGGGCCTCCTTCTTTGATCTGTGATCTTTTCGTTTACAACCTCATTATATTCAAATACTTCTCATTTTTCTTTATTTTTTGTTCCAAATATTTCAATTCATCTTTGTATTTTTTACAATAAACAGGCACATTCTAAAGCGATTTGGAAGATCTCGGCTTTCTGCGACGCCGGGCGTACCGTAAGCCCTCTCTGTTGCCACTCATCGGCGTCCAGGTTATCGGCGGCATAGACAAACTGCCCGTATCTTATTCCTCTCATCCTGGAAAACGCGGCGAGAGCGGAACATTCCATATCAACTGCTATGCATCCTGCCTCTCTTCGTCTCTTCATCTTCTCCCTCGTCTCCCTGTAGGGAGCGTCGGTGGTCCAGATCTTGCCTGAAATATATTTTATATTTCTCTGCTCCAGCACTCGGCGTATGATCTGTATCACATCTTCATCCATAGCGATCTCATCTTCCGCAGGCAGATAGTGATAGCTGGTTCCCTCATCTCTGACGGCACAAGTAGGTATTATGATCTTAGCATCTTCTATGGATGCGTCCAGCACGCCGCACTCGCCGCATACAAAGATCTTCTTCGCCCCCATAGCTGTTATTTCCTCCATATTGCTGACGCATGCGGCGGCTCCTATAAAGGCCTGGCATATTCCCAGCTCGCGTCCCTTATAATTTATCTTATATACGGGGGTAGTCCCTGCGGTGCTGATAAGTTTTCCGGCGATTTCTCCGCCGGCAAGCCGCGCGGTCTCTCTTATCACGGCTTCAGAGAATTCAAATACCACAGTCTCAGGAAAACCGTCTCTCCTTTTTACGACATGGTCGGGCCTCAATATACCCCATGGTTCTCTATCGTACTGTTCAAGAATCATATATTCTTCTCCTCCGGTTTTAAATCTGTTTTTCTTGGCATGGCTGCCCCTCTTCTTGAGGCTACGCTATGACGTTATTTTATCACAAAGCATTACACCTCACCACAGAAAATATCATGGAAGGAGGCAGGCTCTCATCAACCTGCACTAGACAGATGAGGATCTCTTCTGTTTTCTGTACAGCGCCAAAGCCAATATCAGCGCGCACATTTCCGACACGGCTGCCGACATCCATACTCCGACTTCGCCTAAAACATAAGACAGGATAATGACAAATGCGCTGGTAAAGACTAAACCTCGTCCTATGGATATGCTCATGGCTGACTTAGGCAGTTCTATGGACGTAAAGTATCCCATAAGGATTATCACCGCCCCCAGAGGAATAAAGGCCGGCGAATAAAGTCTGAAAGCTTCGATCCCTCTTTCAAACAATTCAGGGTCCAGCGTCCTGTCTATATACACTCCCACTATAGGAGCCGGATATATCATCCCGATGGCAAAGGCTAATACAGAGCAGACTCCGGCGCACAACAGAGCTATCCTGAAGATATAGCTGCAGAAATCTCTCTTTTCCCGGCCGTGATAGTAACTTATCAGAGGCTGCGTTCCCTGATTTATTCCCATCATGGTCATCAGTATCAGCTGAGCGAAATAAGAAATCACTGTGTATATCACTACTCCGTCATTTCCCGAGACTCTAAGCAGCGTCTGGTTAAATACGAATATACATACTCCTACAGAAAGTTCCGTCACGCAATCAGCCGTACCTAATTTTGCAAGGCCGGCCGCGGCCTTTGCCGACCATCTGATCTTCACGAAAGAAAATCCCGATCTGTCCGACAAGAAATGTCTCAGATACACCGTAAAGGTCAGGACCTGAGAAAGACCTGTAGCCACGGCGGCTCCTGTGATACCCCAGTGAAATACCAGCACGAATAAAGCGTCTAATATTATATTGGTGGCAGCCCCCGCCAAACTCGTCTTTATGGCCTTTTTAGGAAAACCGTCGGCCTTGATGAGGACTTCGAGATTGTACGACGTCATATAAAACGGTACAAACATGATTATTACGCCCAGATAGCTCTTGACATATCCCATGGTTTCTTCTGTCGCTCCTAAGAGTTTTGCCACATTTGTAAGGTTTAACATGACTACCGCCGCTACGATGAGCCCTACGCAGGCCACAGTAACAGTGCTGAGAGTAAATACTCTGTCTGCTTTCTTCCCGTTGTTTTGTCCTTTGTAAATAGAAGCCTTTGTGCTGGCTCCCACGGCAAAGAGTATGCCTAGTGCGAAAGCTACGTTTATCAGCGGCATCGATATATTGACCGCAGCCAGAGCTTCTTTTCCTACTCCTCTGGCCACAAATATTCCATCTACCATGGTGTATATGGTATAGACCCACATGGCGGCCACTGACGGGAGAACATAATTTAAAAATTTTGATTTTATATACGATTTTTTATTCTTAGTCATTTTGAATCCACCCTTTCTCAATATTAAGTTTAAACCTTGGTATAATACTAAGGTCAATAGTTTTTTATCAATTTCTTAATATTTCATGGTATACTGTCTTTATGAGAGGTGAAAAAATGAAAGAATATTACAAGATCGGCGAAATATCTTCCCTGTACAACATAGGAGCCGATTCCCTGAGATATTATGAACAGCTCGGGATACTCAAGCCTCAAAGAGACAGCAACGGCTACAGAATGTACAGCATTAACGACATACGCACTCTGAACATTCTCAGAGAACTCAGATCTATCGGTTTTTCCATGAGCCAGATCAAAGAACATCTGAAGGACTTTGATCTGAACAAGACCGTAGATCTCTTCAAAGAGGCCATATCGGCTATAGACAAGAAGACTGAAGAGATGAATAAGCTGAAAGCGCAGCTCTCTGAACGGATAGATGAGATAGAGAGTCATACTCGTGAAAGTTTTACTGACAGAGATATAAAAGTACTGCAGCTTCCAAAACGCCGCATACTTAAGCTTAGCGAAAACGTCATCAGGGACGATGATCTGGACTTTGTCATCAAAAAATTACAGTCAGAATACGAAGACCAGCTCTATATAATAGGCAACGGAGACATCGGCGCCACTATACCGCTAAACTGTCTCGAGAAAGGCCTATACGGCCACTTCGATTCAGCCTTTTATATCGTCGACGCCCATGAAGAATACGATTCGACTCTTCCTGAAGGAGCATACTTGTCCATGACCGTCAGAGGCAGTTATTCTCAGATAGCTGATATGTGGCAGGAAATTCTGAGCTTTGCCAAAGAGAAGCACCTTGTTCCCGTGGGAAAAGCCATTGAACTCTATATCATAGATAATCACGACACATCGGATGAAAGGGAATATATCACTCAGCTTCAAGTACGTATCCAAAAGTTCCTCGAGCAGGACACAGATATAAGTATATGATAACCGAGATCGTTTTCATCAGAAAAATGCCTCTTTATTTGATTTATATACTGCATAGGTAAAATCAAGAAGGGATCTTGCGGCA
>FR882593.1:127658-133097 GCA_000435715.1 Firmicutes bacterium CAG:145 | reverse complement strand
ATCCCTTCTTATTAGAATCAGCCTCTTTATATATTGGGACATTAAAAGCTTATCATCTTTTTAGCTCTCCCTTATATCTGCTTATTCCTCCTATGTTGGTGACTTTCTCGTAGCCTTCTCTTTTCAGGGCCTCAACGGCCTGACTGCTCCTGGCCCCGCTCAGACAGTATACGAAAATGTCAGAAGTCTTATCAGGTATAACCTTCTTAATTTTTCCTATATTCTGAACCGGCAGATTTATGCTTCCCGGTATATGGCCGCTCCTGTATTCATCTTCAGTACGAACATCCAGGAGAGACGCGCCCTCGGTCTCCATATATTTCTTTACGCCGTCATTTATGTTTGTTCCTGTAAAGATGCTGAATAATCCCATGTTCTCTTCTCCCTTATCAAGTGTTTTTATTTATTTTACCCCTTTCTTCGGAAAAATTCAGTGACTAAGTCGCATTTTATGTCTGATAATGTCTGAAATGCTCTCATCTGTACGTCTATAAAGTCCAGTTTTGGCTTTCAGACTGAAGGAATACCATTTTAGAATATATGCCGCCTCTGGAGAGCAAAACGTCAGGGGATCCTTCTTCTGCCACAGTACCTTTGTTCAGCACGACTATTTTATCTGCCCCGGCTACAGTACGCATGCGATGCGCTATTATCATTACTGTCTTATCCTTTATCAGCCTTGACAGTGCTGTCTGTATAAGAGTCTCGTTCTCCACATCCAAGGAGGCTGTCGCTTCGTCTAAGAGTATGATGGGAGCGTCCTTTAAAAATGCCCTGGCGATAGAGATTCTCTGTCTTTCTCCCCCTGAAAGTTCGCATCCGTTTTCTCCGATATTGCTGTTCCATTTATCCGGTAATTTTTCTGCGAATTCGTCGCAGTTGGCAAGTTTGGCAGCCGCCAGAACTTCCTCGTCGGTGGCGTCCTTATTTCCTATCCTGATATTCTCCATTATGCTGTTGTCAAAGAGCGTCACATCCTGAAAAACTATAGAATACAGGGACATGAGGCTTTCGGGATCCACTGCGGATATATCCATTCCTCCCACCGTTATCCTGCCTTTGTTTACGTCCCAGAACCTGGAAGCGAGCCTGGACACAGTAGTCTTTCCTCCGCCGGAAGGTCCTACCAGAGCGGTGACTTCTCCCTGCTTTGCAGTAAAGGTAACGTCTTCCAATATGGTCTCTCCCGTGTTATAAGCGAATCCCACATGGTCGAAAGATATATCATAGCCCTCGTTGGTAAGGCGGTTTTCCCCTTCCTGAACCGGATGGTCCAAAACCTCGTTCATGCGGGAGATGTTGACTCTGGTACTTATCACTGCCGCCAGATTCTGAAGAGCGCTCTGAAGCGGGTCATATAATCTTGAGACTACCAGTAAAAACATGAAGAATACTGTGATATCAAGGCTTCCCTGTATCAAGAGTATGGATCCTGCCAGGGCGACAGTAGCTATGCCCAGTTTTAAGATCAGGGAGGCGGACACTACAAAAGCTGCTGTGCCGAATTCATTTATTATCGATCTCTTTTCTACGTCTCTTATCTTTTTCTCGAGACCCTTCATATACTTGCCTTCCGCATTATTTGACTTCAGGTCTCTGACAGTTTCGATACATTCCTGTATGCCGTCTGCGCATGCCATTTTGACATCCATGGCTTTCTGGTTCATTCTTTCCTGTACTTTTGCCGACAGGGCCACTATGGCGAAGGATACAGGCAGTACCCATAATGCTGCAAGAGCCATGCGCCAATCGAAGAAGAACATTCCTATCGACACAAGGGTGGTAGATATTATTGATCCGAAAAGTTCCGGAATAAAGTGCGAAAAGCTCTGCTCCAAAAACGTACAGTCCGCCATGATAGTGCTGGTCAGGTCTGCCAGGTCTTTTTTGCCGAAGAATGACAGAGGAATCTTTCTGAGCTTTTCTGCAAGAGTGATACGTCTGACTCCGCTCTCCACATAAGTGGCGAAATACGTGGCATTATACTGAAACCAGGTGGTCAGAAGTATGAGCCCTATGCAGATGATACATCCGGCAATGTATGCGATTCCTCTTCCGTTGGGAACGCCTCCTGCCAGCATGTCGCTTACAAAATAATATAAGAGTCCGACGGGAAACATGAATGACAGATTCTGCAAAACGCACGCGGCGCATCCCTTTATCAGATCTTTGGCGCCCTGTTCAGACAGGGCATATTTTCTTTGAAGTTTTTTGATCATCGCTCTACGCCTCCTTTTCTACTTTCCATTTTACGGAAGTCTGATAGTCGTTCCACATCTTGCTGAACAGGCCTTTCTCTTCTATGAGACTGGCTCCGCTTCCGCTTTCTGCTATGCGGCCGTCCGCAAGTACATAGATCTTGTCTACGTCTGCTACCGTCGACAGCCTGTGGGCTATCATTATCACCGTCTTGTTCTTTGAGAGGTTAGAGAAAGCGGCCTGAACACGGCTCTCGTTGTCAGGATCGGCAAAAGCTGTGGCCTCGTCGAGTATTATCACCGGCGAATTTTTCAGCATGACTCTGGCTATGGCTATTCTCTGCTGTTCTCCACCTGAAAGATACACGCCTTTAGTACCTATGACGGTATCTACCCCTTGCGGAAGTTTTTCGATTATATCCATGCACTGAGCTTTTTCCAGCGCGTCCATGACTTCTTCTCTGGTGGCGTCCTGTTTTCCCATACGCACATTCTCAAAGACAGAATCCTTGACCAGATGGCTGTTTTGAAATACGAAGGAAACTGTATTCATCAGCTCTTCTTTGGAAATATCTTTTACGTCTACTCCGCCTATCGAAACGCTTCCGCTCTTAGGATCGAAAAATCTTGATATGATATTGGCCAGCGTGGTTTTCCCTCCTCCGGAAGGGCCTACAAAGGCTACCGTCGCGCCTGCAGGTATAGTTAGAGAAATATCCTTTAGCACGTCTTTTTTTCCGTCATAACTGAAGCTGATATTCTTAAGTTCCACAGAGCTGTCCTTTGGCGATTTAGGTTCCCGAGGCTCGGAGAGAGGATCGAGATTTAATACGCTGTCAATCCTGCTCAGAGAATCGGCTACTATCATCGCATTCTCGCTTTGGAACATTATCTTGGTCAGCGTCACGGATATGATCGGCGTGATAATTATATAAAAGATCAGGTTCAGCAGAAATTCATCGGTCACGCCCTGACTTGTAAATAACAGTCCGCCCGCTATAAGAAAAGCGAACACCCCGTTTATGGCGGCCGTATAGAACATCATGGGAGCCCTGAGTTCTTTCGTATATGCGATAACCCATACTCTGTATCTGTCTATGGAATCCTTGAATTTTTTAAATGAAAATATAGTCTGTCCGAAAGTTTTTACTACAGGTATACCCCTGATATACTCCACAGCCTCGTTGGACATATCGTCAAGGGCATTCTGATATTCTTTCATCTTCTGTTCCATCCTCGGCCCTGTCATCTTCATCATTATCAAGAATCCCAGTATCACAGGCACAAGGCTCAGAATACCCAGCCTCCAGTCAAATACAAAGAGTAATACTATCAGGCCAAGGGGTGTGGCTATGGCTCCCGCTTTATCGGGAAGCTGATGCGCCAGATAAGTCTCGGTCGCCGCACTGGCCTCGTTAACTATCTTCCTGAGCTTTCCGCTGCCGAAAGACTCCGCAAACCCCAGCGGGAGCCTGACTATATGTTCCATCGTATCTATCCTCATATTCGTAGCGACCCTGAAAGCTCCCATATGTGAGCACATGAGCCCCGCTATATAGATCAACACGGCGATTACTGCGAATATCACGGCCATCCATCCGTTGTGAGCCAAATTCTGGGCTTTATCAAAATCGGGATTTACATCCAGGACTTCTTTCATTACAAGCCATATGTAATAATACGGCACCAGCGCCAGCAGAGCGCTGACTGCGGATAATATCCACGAAGCGTAGGTCAGATATCTGTGCCCGCCCGCATACTCCATGAGCCGCGATAAATTGGACTGTTTTTTCAATTTTGATTCCTCCTTTAACTTGAAAATATTTATGATATAAAGGCGTTAATGTCGCCTCTTTATATCCTGCATTCAATAAAACCCCTTTATTAGTCTTAACTAACTCGTTGTCGTTAAGTCGGGTTAGTTTTTACTAACTCAACGGCTGAATTTAAGGCGGAGCGTGAATCCCCTCTCCGCCTTTATCACTTGCTGTCTGATTTACATATTCATGATCTTCTGCCAGCCGGCCATATGAAAATCTTTAAGTTCTCTTACGAACTCTCTGGCCTTTTCTCTGGGCATATCGTGAACGACCATCTCAAAAAAACCTGTGAACATGCCGCTTATCAGAATATGCTCAAGGCAAGGGTCTATGATAGGCACATCCTTGCCGAGGTTTCTTAAAGTCTCCATAAAAGCGTTGGTAGCCTCCACCTCTATCTCTACCATCTCATGAATCATATTGCAGTATCTGGTCCCCTCTGAGCTGCATATGATGAGTTTTACGGCGTCGAAGTTATCATAGACATATTCCACCATCCATTCCATGCACTGGCCTGAAATATCTCCCATATGCTTGTTCTGCTCCGACGGATCCAGCTGTCTGAAATCTGTCTGAGCCTTTATATATTCTCCCATGATAGTATCGTACTGGCTGCCTACAAGGGCGCTGAACAGTTCTTCTTTGCTGCCGTAATAGCCGTAAAAAGCTCCCGTAGTCATCCCCGCTGTCTTTACGATATTGCGAAGAGAAGCTCCTTTAAATCCCTTTTCAAGAAATTCTTCTTTAGCTGCTTTATGAATATTTTCTAAAGTAGTCATGGATTCTTTAGTCATCTTCTCTGCTCTCCTGTAGCGGGAACGTCTGTCCTCTGTTATAACAGCGTTATATAACACTGTTATATTTTACTCTGAGTCATATAGTCTTGTCAAGACAATCTTTTTAAAAATCCGAGGTGTTGCGAGAATTTTTCACGGTTTATTCCCGGTAAAGCAAATATTAAGGCTGTTTACGGGAATTTTTAGAGGAAAAATCATCAGGAAGCGGCTGAAACGCGGCGCCTGTCACCACAAGGCGGTCAAAAACTCCCGTAAAGACCATTATTTCAAGGTGACCGAGACTTGCCAAGAAAAAATTCCCGGAAAGGAGCCAAAAAAGCTTCAATACCGGGAATGACGGCGCTCTTGGGAGTTTTCTATTTACATTATCAAGGGTTTACTTACTCCCATTTTAGTATCACAGTCTCGTTGTGATTATTTCTTTTTCGGCTTTACCATCTTATGTCCCGAATATATGCAGACAAGAGCCGAGGCGAGCATGACTATAGCGCTGTACTTGTGCAGTTTCATCTGATTCATCTTTATTACCTTCCTTTTGTGATCTAAATTGGAATATAACACTCTTAGAGCTCTGGCCGGAGATTGCAATTCTTCGCTGCCAAAATTCCGAAACGAGTCCCGACC
>FR882593.1:107075-127630 GCA_000435715.1 Firmicutes bacterium CAG:145 | reverse complement strand
CTATAGAGGCCTAAGGGTTCCAACTTCAGTTAGTTTATCCTACAGACAAATTATACCACCATATTTTCTTTCAGAAAGAAATTTTTTCAGAAATCGGACAATTATTTTGCTGAACCATAAATGGGCCGTAAACTCCTTTCCTTTGAACGCTTCTCTGCGCAATAGATATCAAGACTTGTCCTGCGGCTTGCAGCATATATTCTATATCGTCTGTCTGTGTCTTTCTCCATAAGATGTATCGGGCGTGCATGCAGGCGAAAACAACCCATGGATCCGGTTCCTGAATTTTCACTCGAAAAGGAAATGAGGCCTTATCAAGATATTGAGAAAACTTGCAGTGAAGTCTACGTTCATAAGACATGTGGTTCTTTATATTTCCCGTAAAGCCGTCATTATGCGGAAAAGTAAAGGCGTCTGCTATATAATGAGTAATCTTTCCGGCTCGATAGCAGGTGATCACATTCAGAGGCTTTCCTTCGATTTTTTCAGTCAGTTTTTTTATATGCTTCATACCGTTTTGGGAATTATGACCCTGAAACTTTTTATTCTCAGAAAAGCCTTTAAGATATGTGACATAGTTGATATCTGGTTCTATATTCCCCCAAATGAAAGATATCTTGTGCAGCAGCGGCAGGTTTTTATACTCTTCTATCTCTCGAAGAAGATATTGCCCAAGTCTTCTGTGGTCTGCGGTCCTCATTCTGATTTTCCCCCTCGATATTCCGGCTCAAATCCGGCCGGAGTCTTATAAGACTTTATTCTTCCCCCTGATTTGCGTCATTATTTTCTGTTTCGCAGGAATTATCTGGTTTAGCGTCATCCTGACCGCCACTTATATCACATTTTTCGCTTTGACTTTCTTCAGATTCCGACGGTGACGGCGCATTTTCTATTTCAGATCTGTCTTTGATCCTCTTGATTTTATACCTGGCAAATCCAAGGCCTGCCGAAAACTTGAGAAGATACAAAAAAGCAGATCTTCTCAGATTGCGATCTTTGCCTATAAGATCATGAAGCGCTCCCAAAAACTTCTCATAAAAGCCTAAAATAAAAGCTACTGTGCCTCCGGACACGCCCGGCACACTGTCTGCTAAAGACATGGACAGTCCCTGCAGCATAGAAATCAACATCTTTTCGTCTCCCATCATTTTTTAGTATAAGTCTATCAGCTATATATAAACTATACTTAAGTCATTTATAAACCAGAAATAAAAAATACAAGACACTTAAACTATGTCCTGTATTTTGAAAGTAATTATACGTCGATTTTTTAAAGAAATTGTTTCAGTTTTTCTATGAGTCCCCTGTCTGCCGGCAGCCATTCTACCGAATCCAGCTCGTCTCTTTTAAGCCATCTGGCATCCTCGTGTTCTCTCAGGGTGATCTTTTCAGACATCAGATCGCATATATAGCAGTGCATTTCAAGATGGAAAGTAGGATAATCATATTCTACTACGTCAAACAGCTCCCCTATTTTAATCTCTACATCCAGTTCTTCTCTGATCTCACGTATCAGAGCGCTGCAAGGAGTCTCTCCGGGCTCGACTTTTCCTCCCGGGAATTCCCATCCGTCTTTAAACTCTCCGTATCCTCTCCGAGCAGCAAAAATATTTTCACCTTTTTTTATTATAGCCGCAGCCACGCGGATTTTTTTCATCTCATTCTCCTGTTATATATTCGTAAATGTCTTCTCTCACCGGTTCGTCCAGCACATAAGTTATTTCAAACGCCTCATCCTTAGTCTTTTCCAAAATGACAGGCTTAGGACGGCCTACGGCGTTTATTTCGCCTAAGAAATAAAATTCCTTGGCTTCTCTATCGTTCTTATTTTTCCTGACGAACAAATATATCCTGTTGTCTTTCTCGCTTTCTTTGCGCTTATATATGTGATCTGCGTCAGGCGAGTTCACATCTCTGGGATGCTTAGAAAAGGCTATCAGCTCCTTGTTGGACACAAAACAATGGTCATATGAAGCATTTTTTCTGTCGTAGCTTATAAAGACCGGCATGGTCTTTGTCTTTTTTTCATAGAAGTATCCCCCTACATTCAGCGGATTCATCTGCTTTTCCCAGTTGAGGAGCCGGCAGATATCCTCATAAGTGTACTTCTGGTAGAGGCAAAAGTTTGTATCTTTATATCTGGCAGAATAATTATTTACATATCTTGAAACAGCAAATTGAGCCAGTTCTCTCACCATTTGACAAAAATCCTCATTTTCAGTCATTTCTTTGAAAGACGGTGACCCGCACCACCGGCCTCCGGAAGACAGTTCCATGAACGGCTCCCCCAGCGTCTCTCTGTCCTTTGGCATCAGAAAGTCGAAACTTAGATTGTTTATGACAGAGATCTCTTCTGCTTCTGAAACTTCAATTTTATAATTCTCTTTCATCCGCCTTCTGAATTCAGCCGCCGGATCTTTCGGCTGTTTTAAAAAGCATAAGAGAAGTTCCATCTCGTGAGGGCGTTTTCCCTTGGCAAATTTCTTTGAAATATACTCAAGGGCCGACACCTGTTCCTGCGAAAGCTCCGTCTTATAGTTGTCCCCGTCACATTTTTTCAGAAAAGTGTGGTACGTGCCGAATGACTTATTCTCGAAAATCTTAGTAACGTCGATAGCCCCGTACTGGTCAAAGTCCATCAGGGACGGAACACGTCCGAGACGGTATTTCAGGCTTTTGTACGCTTCCCTTATCAATCTGATATCGTTGGTCTTAGCCGCGTCGATGGATTCGTATATCCTCTTTCTCGCTACCCGGTCAAAATGTATGCTGGAGCTTCCCGGTATTATTCTGGTACCCGAAGACACGTATCTCCTGATGGTATCTTTATTATAGCTCCTGTCCCCCGACAGCGCCACAGGTATCATGAAGTTATTCTTATAGTTTCCGATAAAGTCCAGGATCACCACGAAGTCTTTTCCCCGGCTCTTTCGCAGTCCTCTCCCCAGCTGCTGCACAAATACTACGGGAGATTTAGTAGGTCTTAGCATCACCACCTGATTTATCTCAGGTATATCTACTCCCTCATTGAAAATATCGACGGTGAATATGTAATCAAGCCGATCATCAATGTCATCTCTCACAAGCCTGTCTATGGCTCTCTCCCGGGCGTCCTGGCTGTCCTCCCCCGACAGATCCAAAGTCTTATATCCTCTACTGTTAAATTTTTCCGAAAGTATCTTTGATTCTTCTCTTGTGCTGCAAAATATAAGACCCTTAACGCGGTTTCCACTGTAACCGTAATACTTTATCTTCTCGATTATATGTTCTACCCTCACATCCGAGACGAGCCTGCTGAAATTTTTCAGCCCTGTCTCATCGTCGAAGGTCTCTCCGTCAATCTCCAGTTCGCTGATACCAAAATAGTGAAACGGGCACAGCATATCTTCTTCGAGGGCCTGCTTCAGCCTGATCTCGTATGCTATATTGTGATCGAACAGACTGAATATATCAAAGCCGTCTGTCCTCTCCGGGCTGGCCGTCATTCCCAGATAAAGTTCAGGAGTAAAATATTCCATCACTTTCCGGTGCATCTCGGCTCCCGCTCTGTGAACCTCGTCTACCACGATAACGCCAAAAGCGTCTCTTTTAAATTTTGTCAGAACTTCATCTTTAGACAAGGTCTGAACGGTAGAAAACAGCAGATCTTTTTCATAGTCCTTATGTGCCGCTGAAAGTATTCCGAAAGATTTACTCTGTCCAAAGACTGCTTCATAACTTCTCTTAGCCTGCTTTGCGATCTGTTCTCTGTGTACAAGAAAAAGCGCTCTCTCCGGTTTCATGCTGCGAAGCGCAAAAGCCGACGCATAAGTCTTTCCCGTACCGGTGGCGGATATGAGGAGCGCCCTTTTTTCTCCCTTTGTTAAGAGATCCTTCAGATTCTCCATGAAGGAGACCTGCATGGAATTAGGCTTTAGGGAATCCTGCCGCTGAGGCGACTTTTGGAAAGTCTCTCTGGCCCTTCTGTGGTTGTCATAAGCGCCTTTATATATCTGAATACAATCGTCAAGAGGTCTGGATTTATCCCATAACCTATCGAACTCGCCCCTCATCTCTCTGACATACTGGCCTTTTTCTGTGGCGATGATCTTAGTGTTCCATTCCTTGTTGACTGCCAAAGCGTGCATAGTCATATTTGAGCTTCCGACGATTATCTTATATATCTCGTCTTCCCTGAACATATATCCTTTAGTATGAAAACCTGCGCCGCCTTCTTCTACAAAATACATCCTCACGTCTATGTTGCTGAATCGGCTGAGCCTCATTAGAGCCTCAGGTTCGCTGAAATTCAGATAATTGGTAGTAAGTATCCGTCCTCTCACGTTCCTCTCCTCCAGCTCTTTGAGAGTCTGAAGAAGCGGCACTACGCCTCCCTCGGTGATGAAAGCAACGCTTATGAAAAACTCGTCGCACCGCTTCAGTTCCTGTTCGATGGAAGCGATGACTTTTCGTCCTTCCTTGTAATCGTTGGATATGAACTGAGGCCTGTAGCCCGGCTCCGAATTTTGGCTGTAGTCTATGAATGCCGTATGAAATCCTGCTTGCATCTGTTGGAGTTTCTTATCCATGCTGTGTCCTTTGCTGTGTGTGGTATTATGTCTGCGTTCAATTCTTTTCAATTATATAATGTTTTTCTTCTGCAAGCCACTTCTTTTTACATTTGTGGTTTAATTGTCCCTGAAACCGAAAAAGATGTTCTTATCATATAAGGAAATCACCGGCTATGCCATAATGCCGCTAAGTTAGCAAGTAGCGGCGGTATAGCCGTTGAATAACTATTTTAACTTACTAATAAAAAGACGGCTGAATTGTAAGTGCGATTATGATTCAGCCATCTGTGTTTAATTGTTTGGTCTGAGATCAGAGGGTTATTCAAGCTCTATCGTTGCCGGAGGCTTGCCCGTGCAGTCGTACAGTACACGATTCACATGTTCGACTTCGTTTACTATGCGCGTAGTCACTTTCTCGAGGAGTTCCCACGGGAGTCTGGCGGGTTCGGCCGTCATAAAATCGCTGGTGGTGACCGCCCGGAGGGCTACGGCGTAGTCGTACGTCCTGAAATCGCCCATCACCCCTACCGACCTCATATCCGTCAGCGCCGCAAAATACTGGCCTATCCTCCTGTCCAGACCGGCCCTTGCTATTTCCTCCCGAAATATAGCATCGGCCTCCTGTACCATTTTCACCTTTTCGGCTGTGACCTCGCCTATTATCCTCACGCCCAGGCCGGGTCCGGGAAACGGCTGACGGTAAACGAGATATTCAGGTATGCCCAGCTCCAGGCCAGCTTTTCGGACCTCGTCTTTAAACAGCATCTTCAGAGGTTCTATGATCTCTTTAAAATCGACGTGATCCGGAAGGCCTCCCACATTGTGGTGAGACTTGATGACTGCTGATTTTCCAAGACCGCTCTCTATGACGTCCGGGTATATGGTTCCCTGAACGAGATAATCGACGGCGCCTATCTTCTTCGCCTCCTCTTCAAAGACCCGGATAAACTCTTCGCCTATTATCTTCCTCTTTGCTTCCGGTTCAGTGACGCCTGCCAGTCTGTCATAAAATCTCTGCCGGGCGTCGACCCGGATAAAATTCAAATCATAAGATCCTGCCGGACCGAATACGGCCTCCACCTGATCCCCCTCATCCTTTCTCAGAAGTCCGTGATCTACAAATACGCAGGTCAGCTGCCTGCCTACTGCTTTTGACATGAGTACCGCCGCTACCGACGAATCGACGCCTCCGCTGAGGGCGCAGAGGACTCTTCCGCTTCCTACCTTAGAACGCACTGCCGAGATCATCTCCTCTACAAAGCTGTTCATCTTCCAGTCTCCCGAACATCCGCAAGACCTGTAGACAAAGGCGGACAGCATTTTCATCCCTTCTTCAGAATGTGTTACTTCAGGATGAAATTGAAGACCGTAAAGTTTCCTCTCCTCGTTCTCCATCGCAGCTACAGGGCATACCGGCGTACAAGCCGTCGCTTCAAATCCATCCGGCATCTTCTCTATGTAATCAGTATGGCTCATCCATGTGACAGTCTCGTCTGCCATATCTGCAAGAAGCCCTGTTTTTTTCAGAATCGTCACTTCAGTCCTGCCGTATTCGCTGACAGGAGCGGTGGCCACTTTTCCGCCCAGGGTAAAGGCCATCAGCTGAGCGCCGTAACAGATCCCCAGTACAGGTATTCCCATGTCGAATATCGCCGGATCACCGTGAGGCGAAGTCATATCATATACGCTGTTAGGCCCGCCCGTCAGGATGATACCCTTAGGCGCCATTCGGCGTATTTCCTCCGCCGTCATAGTAAAGGGCCGTACTTCGCAGTAAACACCGCATTCTCTGACACGCCTTGCTATCAGTTGATTATACTGTCCGCCGAAGTCCAAGACTAAAATAGTTTCTCTCATATTATTCTCCATTCTGCTGCTTTACACTTGTATTCAGATCGGAAAGCGGCAAAGCAATCATATTATATTAAAGCAAAGTTAAGCCGATGGCTCTGCCTCGCTCATCTCAGGCAAACCAAACCATGGCGGCAGGCTGCGCCGGCTTTTGATCCTCTCAGGGTTTTATTCATAGGATCACGGTTTGTTCGGACGTTTAAAAGCATAAAAGGAAATCCCCGAAGCCTGTCCCATATCAGAATTATAAACTATTTTTTCAGCCGGCGCAAATATTAAGACTGCAGCAGACGGTGTGATCTGCCTCAAGGGCCTTTCGCATCCGGCGGTTTCCTGCTTTTCGATCATCTTTTATCGCTCTTCAATTATTTTATTCTGCCAAACATAATAATAAGTTTTAAGCATAAAATAACTACATTAGACCCGGCCTTGCCGCAACGCGAAAGCTGTCCTCATCTTCTATTTGTAAACAGAAAGGAGTCCATATGAAAATACAATGGAAAAAATTGATCATCTGCATAATCATCCCGCTTGCAGTAGGCGGAGCCTCTGCCTTTCTCACAAAAGACGGCATCCAGGTTTTTGAATGGATAAATAAACCGCCTCTTTCCCCTCCGGCATGGCTGTTTCCTGTGGCGTGGACTATTCTCTATGTCCTCATGGGTATAGCTTCGTACCTCGTGCTTGTAAACGAAAACAACCGGGGCCCGGCTCTTACAGTTTACGGAATACAGCTGTTTTTCAACTTTGTCTGGCCTATCATCTTCTTTAACATGGAAGCTTATCTGCTGGCATTTATATGGCTGTCAGCGATGTGGATCCTCATCATCGTCACAACCATTCAGTTCAAAAAAATATCGAAAGCGGCCGCTTTGCTTCTGATTCCTTATATACTGTGGGTCGCCTTTGCGGGATATCTCAATTTTGGCATATATCTTTTGAACTGATATCTGTGTCAACGGAACATCTGGCATACAAAATAACTTTTCCCGGAGACTTGCATCGAAATGACAGGAGGAATTCTGTAAAAGTCTGTTCCTCATATTAATGGAATCATCTTATTATATTTATATTTAAAAACTTGAGGAGGAAAAAAATGAGAAGTATCACTACATTAGATTTACAGTATGCACACAGGTTTTATGGCTTTAAAGGAGAAGCTCAGTACTTGCACGGACATACGGGAGTTCTGACAATAGAAGTTTAAGATTCAGTTGAGCCGGGGGTAAATATGGTTTTCCCTTGCAATGAAATACAAAAAACAGCTTGGGATGTATTGAAAAACTTTGACCACGCTTTGATTCTCAGAGAAGATGACCCATTATTGCCGGCTATTTTAGACGTATACGAAAAACAGGATATTAAAAACGGCGCGCCTCAGAACAAGATGAAGGGTGAAGCTTTCAAAACAGAGCTTGCTACAGCATATCCCGACTGCCGTCTGGTTGTTACAAAGGAAACCATGACCGTTGAAGGTATGATTAAAATCGTTTACGACCTGTTGAAAGACAAGTTGAATATCGCTAAGCTCACTTTCACCAGCGGAGTCAACGCTGCTACATCGGAATTCGAAACTAAGAATAAAATCGACCGTTGCCCACTTTGCGGCATTGTTCTAAACGAAAATGGCGTATGCCCTAAATGTGGATATAAAAAATAAATCCTGTCTTTAAAGCAGGCGGCGCTTTGTGCTTCTCAGTCTAAAATATGTCAACATCGAAGACTCCACGGGATTTCAGAGTTACATCTGAATCTTCGTGGGGTTTTCAGCTTCAGGCTCTTTATCCGGTAAATTTTCTGTAAATTTTCTTTCTCTTCAGTTGTATCCTTCGTTCATCCGAAGTATAATTATAAAAAGTATTTTTTGAGAGGCGCAAACGATGGAATACAGTACCACAAAGGAAACTGCTTCAAAATGGCATATTTCTGACCGCCGTGTCTTGCAATATTGCAACGCGGGCCGCATAACCGGCGCCATGAAGCTTGGCAACACATGGCTTATACCCAAGGACGCCGTCAAGCCCGGCGACAAAAGGCACCGCAATCTCAAAATATAACTATCCGTCTGTTCACATGAATAAGCAGAGAAAGGTGACCACGACAACATATGGATAAAGACATTTTATCAAGAAACAGGACTGCGGTCGCAGAAAAGGTGAAGGAATCGGCTGTTTCGGTACTCCCGATTATCCTAATCGTTACTCTGCTGTGCTTCAGTATAAGTCCCATTCAGACAGACCTGATGCTGAACTTTCTAATCGGCACCGTCATGGTCGTGTTCGGCATGGGATTTTTTCTCTGGGAGCCGAGGCTTCCATGATACCTATCGGAAACAAGATAGGTACTGCGCTTACGAAGAGCAAAAAGCTGTCCATGATTCTCATATTCAGCTTCGCTCTGGGCTTCGCCGTAACGGTCGCAGAACCCGATCTTCAGGTCCTCGCGGAAACGGTGCCCCACATAAGCAACGGCGCTCTTCTCATAACGGTAGGCATAGGCGTAGGGCTCTTCCTTACCATATGTATGGTGAGAATCCTTACGGGTATAAAGCTCCGATGGCTGCTCATCGTTTTTTATGCGCTCCTTTTCGTCTTAGCGTCTTTCACAGACGCCGACTTCCTGAGCATAGCTTTCGACTCGGGAGGAGTTACAACCGGTCCTATGACGGTGCCTTTCATTTTGGCCTTCGGAGTGGGTATTTCCAACATACGAAGCGACAAGAAGGCGGAGGCAGACAGCTTCGGTCTGGTGTCCCTCTGCTCCATAGGACCCATATTGGCCGTCCTGATTCTGGACTTCTTCTATTCGGACAACGAGGCCGTCGCCGAGGTCAGCCGGTCTTCATTCGATACAACCGCAGAAATAGGGCAGGCATATGTAGCTGCTCTTCCTAAATTTATGGGAGAGATAGCCCTTTCCCTCTTCCCTATAATCGCAATCTTCTTTCTCTTTCAGATCTTTTCTCTAAAGATGACAAAGCTGGGGCTGGCAAGAATCTGCTTCGGCCTTTTATACACATATATCGGTCTGGTGCTGTTCCTTACGGGAGTCAACATCGGCTTTTCGTCCCTCGGCGCAGTGCTGGGCGAGGAGATGGCCACAGGCTGGACCAGAATCATAATGATACCTCTTTCCATGCTCCTTGGCTGGTTCATAATATCCACCGAGCCTGCCGTAGCAGTGTTAGAAAATCAGATAGAAGAGGTCAGCGCGGGGGCCATTCCGGGCAAGGCGATAAAGCTCAGCTTGTCTATAGCCATCGCCATCGCCATGGGTATCTCAATGCTCAGGGTCATGACAGGCATACCTATTCTGTGGTTCCTGATACCGGGCTACGCCATCGCTATCATCCTGTCTTTCTTTGTACCTGAAATATACACGGCCATCGCCTTCGACTCCGGCGGCGTGGCCTCGGGACCTATGACCGCCACCTTTATGCTCCAGCTTGTCATAGGCGCCAGCATGGCCATGGGCGGAAACGTGCTTCAGGATGCGTTCGGAGTGGTGGCCATGGTAGCCATGATGCCGCTGATTTCCATTCAGGCCGTAGGCTTTATCTATAGGATTAGAGAAGAAAAGGTTTCGCAACAGCCGGAGGCAGTTTACGGAGATTACGATATAGTAGAACTTTGGGAGGAGGATACGATATGAATTATGTGATTTCAATATGTTCGCCCGAAAGCATGAGCACCCTTACCGGCATATGCCGGGAGCTTGAGCTTCCTCTCAGCGTCGTTCTGCTGGGCGAGGGAACCGCCTCACGGGGAATGTTGGACATTCTCGGAATAGAAAGCAACGAAAAAAGAGTTCTGGTGACGGTGGCCAACGAGAAGAAAACAAAAAAATTCATACAGAAGCAAAAGCAGCAGATGTTTATAGGCGTACCGGGAAGAGGCGTGGTCATCACCGTTCCAATAAAGAGCATCGGATGAGGAAAGACCGTGAAATATCTTAACGGAGAAAAAGAGAAGCAAAGCGCAAAATACACCCCTAAGATTGATTACAAATATGAACTAATAGTAGCCATCGCCAACGAGGGGCAGACCGACGCGGTGATGAATGCCGCCAACTCCGCAGGGGCCCACGGAGGCACCGTCCTCCACGGGAAGCATTTGTACGGCGAAACGGACGAAAAGTTTTTCAACGTGTCCATCGCGCAAGAAAAAGAGGTTATTCTCATAGTGGCGAAAACCTCGGAGAAGGCTGAAATTATGCGTTCCATACTGGAAAAAGCCGGCCCGGACACTGAAGCCGGCACCATAGTATTCTCCCTACCTGCCAGCGAGGTCGCAGGAATAGGTATGTTTGAGGATAATTGAGAGATATAAAAAAGGTCTCTGCCGATGATTCGGCGGAAACCTTTTTCATTTAAACCGCAGCTAAAGCTTTTGGAATTTGTTCTGCTTTTTATACTGACATCAGCGGTTCTTATACCTGATATATCTGCCGCAGCTGTCGTCTTTTATGACGCCGTGATCAGCCGCTATCTTTCCGCCGACTATCACATAATCTATACCGACAGGTTTCATAGTCGGATTCTCAAAAGTCGCTCCGTCGGCTATGGTGTTCTCGTCAAAGATTACTATGTCGGCGTCTTGACCCTCTTTTATCTCGCCTTTTTGAACCAGATTTACTCTGTCGGCCGTCAGTACAGTCATCTTTTTGAGGGCTTCCATAAGAGTGAGAAGCTTCTTTTCTCTTACATATTCTCTTATGACCTTAGGGAAAGCGCCGGCGCCTCTTGGGTGGCCGTGTCTGTTGACAAATCCGCAATCGCTTCCCACCATTACGTAAGGTGTGGCGAGAGCCTTGTCGACTTCCTCCTGATTCATGGCGAAAACCGCCACGTGAAGATTCGGGTCTTCTCTTCTCAGCTTTTCAAACAGCTCCTTGTCACATCTCCGGTTTACATAAGGTCCGTCCAGCACCAGTATATCGCTGTAGGACTTGCCCCATCGCTCAAAGCAGCCGTCGTCAAACACGGCGGTGCCTATGCCTGTGCAAAAAGCGTTGTAAGGGTAGCAATCGGTGGATATATCCACTCCCGCCAGCTTGGCCTCTTCTATTACTTTAAGAGTTTCTTCCATATAGCCCACCGCGCTGCAGCTGCCTATGTGGGACATCTCGATTCCATAGCCTGTGGCCTTTGATATGTCCACCAGCTCTCTGGTGGAATCTATGGCCTTAGGTCCGTCCTCCCTGAAGTGAACGGAGATAAGATACCCCTCGTCGTCCAGAACTCTTGCCAGCTCTATCGTTTCTTCGGCAGTTACTCCCGGAGCGTACTCAAAGCCGCAGGACAAGCCTACAGGGGCATACTTTTTCGTATCTTTAAGGAGTTTCTTCATTTTCTCCAGCTGCTCGCCGGTGCTGGCCTTATAGCGGTCATCGGCTCCTACCTGCTCCCGCAGATAATTCTGGCCTATAAAAGTCATGAAGTTCACCGGCGCGCCTTCCTTATCTATCCGGCTCGCAAGGGTCTCCATGGAATTGTACATGTCTCCGCAGTTTCCCACTATCTGGGTGGTGACTCCCATCAACAGGCCGCGGCCTGCCGTAAAGAAATCGTCCTCTCTGCTTCCCTTGAACTCGTCCTCGTGGGCGTGTATGTCGATGAACCCCGGCGAAACAACCTTGCCGGAAGCGTCTATGACCTGCGCGCACTCCTCTGTCACGGTTCCTATCTTTTCTATCTTTCCGTCGTGAATGAGTATGTCCGCCTCTATCCACGATTCGTTTTCAAAATCGGGAAACTTACCGTTAACTATCTTAAGATCTTTCATTTTCTATTCCTTTTTATATTCAGAAATCTATTTCTCCCGCGAAATGGCATGCGACGTAATGGCCGTCTCCCATGTCTTTAAGCGGCGGCTGGGTGTTTTCGCATACATCCTTGCGGAAGCTGCATCTGCTGCAAAATCTACAACCCTCGCCCACATCTATGAGACTCGGCATATCTCCGCTGAGGAGATACTTCTTTCTGTCTCTTTCTTTAGGGTGTAGCGGAGGCACGGAAGACATGAGTCCCAGAGTATACGGGTGAAGACAGTTGTCGTATATGTCCTCCGTCTTACCTATCTCCATGACCTTGCCTCCGTACATGACGCATATTCTGTCGCTCATATACCTTACAACAGAAAGGTTGTGGGTTATGAATATGTAGGTCATGTTCAGCTCTTTTTGCAGCCTGAGCAATTCGTTGAGAGTCTGGGCCTGAACCGAAACGTCGAGGGCGCTGGTAGGTTCGTCCAGCACCAGCAGTCTCGGCATCAGCGAGATGGCTCTGGCTATGCTGACTCTCTGCTGCTGACCGCCGGAAAGCTCTCCCGGGAATCTGTCCAGCAGCTCTTCTCTCAGGTTGACCTTTTCTGCGGTTTCAAGAATCCGCGCCTTCGCTTCTTCTTTTGAATAGCCGTTTATAAGCAGCGGTCTTTCGAGAGTCTTGTATATGGTCGATCTCGGGTTGAGGGAAGACGCCGGATCCTGAAAAACAGCGCTGACTTCTTTTCCTCTTCCCTTCACTTTTTTGTCCGCCCATATGTCCTTGCCGTCTATGACTACAGTGTTATCTGTAGGAGGCAGCAGCCCCAGAATCATTTTGGCGAGGGTGGTCTTGCCGCTTCCGCTTTCGCCTACCAGTCCCAGAGTTTCGCCCTCGTAGACCTCCAGAGAAATTCCGTCAACGGCTTTTACGAACCTCTTGTTCTTTCTGCTTCCGCCTCTGAGGGGAAAGTATTTCTTTATATCGTTGATTTCTACTACAGTCTTCTTATTCATGGGCATTTCCTCCTTCACAGCAGTGACATGCCACAAAGTGACCCTTGCCTATCTCTTTCATTTTCGGTCTTTCCTTGCGGCAGATTTCCTTGCATGAAGGGCATCTGTCGGCAAATTTACAGCCTTCTATAGGCGCAGACAGATCCGGCACCGTGCCCTTGATGGTCTCCAGCCTGCCCTCTTCCTTGGTTATGGTAGGCAGAGCCTTCATCAGAAGCTTGGTATATGGATGGGTAGCGTTGTCGAATATGTCGAAAACGTCGGCCACCTCCACTATGTTGCCGGCATACATGACGCCTACTCGATCCGCCATGTCGGCAACTATGCCGAAGTCATGGGTTATCATCAATATGGAAGAGTTGTATTTGCTTCTCAGCTCATTCATCAGCTCTATTATGCCTGCCTGTATGGTAACGTCCAGAGCCGTGGTAGGCTCGTCTGCTATGAGCAGCTTGGGATTTCTGCAAAGCATCATGGCTATCATGACTCTCTGCCTCATTCCGCCGCTGATCTCGTGAGGATAAGACTTCATCCTCGATTCTACGTCCGATATTTTTACATCTTTCAGCGTGTTGAATGCAATCTTGTATGCTTCCTCCTTGGGAATTCCCTCTTCCATGAGGCCCTCAGACACCTGATATCCGACGCTGTATACAGGGTTGAGGGAATCGAGAGGGTTCTGGAATATCATTCCTATCTCTTTTCCCCTGACATGAGTCATTTCTTTTTCATCCAAATCTGCCAGATTTCTGTCCTCGAAGACTATCTCGCCTCCTGCGATCTTTCCCGGCTCCTGAAGCAATCTCATGATTCCCAGCGCCGTGGTGGACTTGCCGCAGCCCGACTCTCCCACGAGAGCGAATACCTGTCCTCTTTCTATATCGAAGCTGACTTGATCCACAGCCTTAACGACTCCGTGTTTAGTCTCGAAATTGATCGACAGGTCTTTTACTTTTAAAATAGTATTGTCCATCTCTTCCTCCCTTACACTTTGAGTCTAGGATCCAGGAGTTCCTTGACTCCCTCTCCCACCAGGTTAAATCCGAGCACCGTCCATACTATGGCGACACCCGGAACCATTGCAATCCAAGGGGCGTTTGTAAGATACTGAATTCCCTCGGAAAGTATCATTCCCCAGTCAGGCTGAGGCTGCTGCGCGCCCAGTCCCAAGAAGCCCATCGAAGTGGTGGATAAGATAGCCGCAGGCAGGGCCAGCGTAGCCAATATTATTATGGTAGATGTGAGGTTCGGCAAAATATACCTCATCAAAATGCTGAAATCGCTTTCGCCGTATATTCTGGCCGCCTCTATGTAGGACAAGTCCTTGAGGGACTGAACCTTGGCCCTTACTATCTTGGTAAACTGCGCCCAGCTTACTACGGCCACCGCTATGGCCACGTTCATGGCGCTGGAACCCAGCATCAGCACTATGGCCATGGCCAGTATGATCGGCGGTATGGCCCATGCCGAATCTGTGACGAAAGTAATGGCCTTGTCTATCTTCTTTCCGTAATATCCGGCTAACATCCCTAAAGTAACGCCTATAACCGTTTCTATTATGACGGCTACGATTCCTACGCTGAGAGCGATCCTGGAACCGTATACCACTCTGCTGAAAATACATCTGCCGTACTGATCCGTACCCAGCGGATATTCGGCGCACGGAGCGGTTAATTTCATAGCCATGTTCTGTTCGTCATAAGTGTGAGGCGCAATGAGAGGAGCAAAGATCGCCACCAGCAGCATGCTTCCGAAAAGGATCATGCCGATGACAAACATCTTGTTTTTTAACATTCCTTTAAATTTCTTCTTCATTGTATACCTCTATTCTAAGCGTATTCTCGGATCAAGTATTCCCGATATTATGTCGCCTATCAGATTACAGATTACTGTCAAAATTGTTATAACAAAGATTATTCCCTGCACTACCATAAAATCCTGCTTTGAAATTGCTTTCCAGAGAAGCTGTCCCATTCCCGGCCATGCAAATACGTTTTCCACGACTACGGCTCCGCCTATGAGCCACGGAAGCGATAAGAAAAACATTACCGTAACGGGTATCAGCGCATTTCTGAGTATGTGCTTTATCAGCACTTTTTTGCCGGCCAGTCCCTTGGCGTTGGCCGTCATCACGTATCTTTCGCGCATGACGTCCAGCACTTCGGAACGGGTCAGTCTGAATATCTGCGCCAGCGTCGGCAGCGCCAGAGTAAAGGCCGGGAGGATGAGCGAAGTAAACCCGCTGTACCCCGACAGAGGCAGCACGCCTAAGGTTATGCTGAAGATAAACATCAGCAATACGCCCAGCCAGAACTGAGGCATCGACCATAAGACGATGGTTCCGACGGTGAGCGCCTTATCTGTCAGCCTGTCCTTTTTCACCGCGGCCAGGAGACCCAAAGGTATGGCTATGAGGTATTCTATAAGTAAAGCCGCGCCCGTAAGCATCAAAGTGTAAGGCAGTCTCTGCATTATCAGATCGCCTACATTTTGTTTCATGGATACGGACATGCCGAAATCTCCCTGTAATATGTTTCCCAGCCAATAGAAATACTGGACTATGGCCGGTTTATCAAGGCCCCACTCTGCCTTAAGCTCCGCTACTCTCTCCTCGGATACTCTTGTGTCCACCATAAGGTCTATGGGGTCACCCGGCATGGCCTGCATTATTGCAAAAACTATGACCGAAACGAAAAGCACGATGGCTATGCCCATTATCAGTCGTTTTACCGCAAAGTGAATTACATCATTCACGTTCCGTCCTCCTTCGTATTTAACAGATGAGAGGGAGAGAACTCCCCTCCCTCTCAGATTCTAAACTTGAAATATTTCTGCAGCGATTCTTTCGTACATTTCGTTCTTCGGAAGACCCTCATAGTTAGTCAGCATTATGAGAGAAATATCGTCGTCGGGAAAACGAGAAGCTCTGGATATGAATCCTGTGGTTCCTCCCGTATGCCATATCTCCCGGTGTCCTTTATACTCTCCCAGAAAGAAACCAAAGCCGTAACCCGTGGCGCTTCCGTCGGTCAGATAATTATCTTTAAAAGCTTCTGCCAGAGTATCCCTCTTCATGAGAAGCTCCGAGTCGCTCATATAAAGATATTTGTGCCAGATGAAAAGATCATCTGTAGTAGACTGCATATTTCCATCTGCATATCCTACCAGAGCCATGTTATAGTCCTGTCTGACAAAATTTCCGTCTTCGTCTTTGGCATAGCCTTCCGTCAGCCTCTCAGCTCTCACATCGAAGTAATCCGGCGCTATAGTATCCTTCATTCCCAGCGGTTCAAATATTCTCGTTTTGAGGAACTGGCCGAATTTCATTCCGGACAGCTGCTCAACTATAGCTCCCAGCATGACATAAGCGGAGTTGCAGTAAGAATACTGTGTTCTTGGCTCAAAAGTCAGGCCGCCGAACTCTTTTATTATCTCTATCATTCTGGCGGTATCGGCAGTCGCCGAATCCGGAATATCCAGCCACACGTTGTCTTCGAAGTATTCCTTGATCCCGGAAACGTGAGTCATCAGATCTCTGACTGTGACGTACTTTACGTAATCCGGAAAGTCAGGGAAAAACCTCTCTACAGGTTCGTCGTAGTCGATGAGGCCCTGCTCTTTGAGCATCATTATCGCCGCGCATGTGAACTGCTTAGTGTTGGAAGCTATGACGAAAGCGTCGTCGCACTTTATCTTCTTTCCGGCTTCAATATCCGCCAGTCCGTAAGACTTTCTGATCAGGATATCTTCTCCCTTGGTTATCAGCAGCGACATGCCGGGAGTGTCTTCCCTCATGTCCAGGCCGATTACTCTGTCGAGTCTTTTTTCTAATGTCGCAAGATCCATCAGGTCTACTCCTTAGTCACATCGTTAAATATAGATCTTCCGTCATTGGTAACCTTGAATCCTTTGATTCCGGAAGTTGACGCGATGCAATACTTATCTGCGAACATCGAAATCGCAGGAGTATACTGGAATATAGCGTCCTGAGCTTCTTCGTATTTAACTACTCTCTGCGCAGGATCAGTCTCGTATCTGGCAGCTACCAAAGCGTCCGTTACCGTCTGTTCATGCCATGGGTAGCCGGATTCTTCAGTAAATACATAGTACAGGATGTCTGCATCGTTCCATACATAGCTTCTGGCCATCATCTGGAAATTATTATCCTTCTGGAGCTGTTTTATGTAAGCTGCTTCATACTCTGTAATCTGTAAATCTATGCCGATTTCTTTAAGCTGAGCCTGAATAACAGGAGCTGCCGCCTTGTTGGAAGCCTTATCTGTAGGCGAGCAGTATTCTATAGTAAGAGGAGTACCGTCCTTATCAACGATTCCGTCTCCGTCACTGTCTGTGTATCCTGCCGCTGCCAGCAGTTCTTTAGCCTTGTCAGGATTGTAAGCGAACTTCTCGGCATATTCTGCCTCCTTATCCTCGCTGTATCCTGCCTGAGCCTTGGAAATGAATCCATACAGCGGGCTCACCTGATCATCAAGGGCTTCTGCCAGGGCATCTCTGTCAATGCCCACATTGATAGCGTCTCTGACGTTCTTATCGTTGAGAGGAGGATCATCGGTCTGAGTCATCATATATGTTGCGCCTGCCTGCTCATAGAAGTATGACTGCAGATCGTCGTTGTCTGTTATAGATTTTACGCTGGAAGTAGGAATATCATATGCGATATCTACGTTTCCGGATTCCAATTCGCTGACTCTTGTGAATTCGTCAGGTATAAATCTTACGATCACCTGGTCAAAATTCATAACGCCTTTGTTTTCTACGGAAGGATTCGCAGTCACATAGTTAGGGTTTTTCTCGAGAACGATCTCAGATCCTGCCTTCCATTCTTTTACCATGAAAGGTCCGTTGCTGACTGCATTTCTGTTGAACTCATCATCACCTACTTCTTCGGCTACCGCAGTATTGACGATGCCGCTGAAGCTGCTTCCAAGGCTTGCCCACATATAAGGAGCAGGCTCTGAAAGTATGAACTTAACTGTCCTCTCGTCAACTACCTGAATATCGGTTACTGCGTCGATGTCCCCTGAATACTGGCTTATTTCTTTCATTCTCTCGAAAGAAGCTTTTACAGCCTCGGCGTCGAGGGTATCTCCGTTGGAGAACTTAGCGCCTTCAGGCAGAACAAAAGTTATTTCTTTGCCATCCTCTGATTCGCTGTATGATTCTGCGAAGCACGGATTGATTGTGCTCAGATCGTCGCTGAATGTTACGAGCGGGCTGTAGAGCAACTGGTGAACCACGTTGTCCCAACCGATCTGCTGTATGTCTGTTCCTTCAATTTCGTCCTGGATAGCTATGACGAGAGTCTTTGAATCGCTCTCTTTTTTGCTTCCGCAGGCTGAAAGTGAAAAGACTACGGCAAAGATCATGATCAAAGCAATAGCACGTTTAAATTTCATTTCAATACCTCCAATATTGTTTTCAATATATATGTTCCTACTCGCTCAGTAAAATGTAAATGTCAGTAACCCCACTATCACTTCCGTAGGTTCATATCCTAAAATAGAATCGACGCTTTCGGACATAGCGCTGATCTCCCAGCTGAACTCGCTGCGAATTCCCCTGCCGGAAGCGATGTTCATGAGAATACTCATATAACTCAGAGCCTCCTGGACATCATAGGCCAGTTCCCCCGGAGTCTTTTTATCACCGTCAACAGAGATGAGCATCGTGGCAGGCCTCAGATCATACCTTAAGAGAAATCGCTTCAGTTTAGCAGTCTCATCTCCTGCAAGAAGCTCAAATCTGGCCTCAGGTTTTCTCCCCTTTATCTGGCACGCTTCCTTAAAGATATCTTTTATTATCTCCGTATCCTCTTTTATATCCGTTATATACGCCTGCGAGTCCTCTCCGCCGTAAAGATAAGGCGCTTCATCTTTCCCCGCGCTGCCGCCGAAAGACGTCAGGTTGACATTCATCCTCCTCTTGATCATATCCATCACCGGATCATGATCTACGGGGAACTCCCATATCTGTTCTTCTTCTCTTCTTATCTTTGCTCTGAATTCCATTGGAGTACATTTCAGGTAATTGGAAAACTGTTTGTAAAAATACCTCGGAGCGGAAAATCCGCTGTTTTCTGATACGAGGGTGACTGACATATTAGTGGTTATCAGATACCTGGCCGCCTGTATCACCTTGTAATACTCCACTGTGGCTTTAAAATTTATATTGAGTTTCTCGTTGAATTCTTTTGACAGATACTGTACGCTCACATACTCCTTTTCAGCGATTTCCTTAAGATTGAGCTTTCCCGCCGAGTTCAGATATATGGAATCGTATATCCGCAGAAATCTGTTCAGGTTCACCTCTGAAACTTCTGTCTCCATCAGCATATTTTTCAGATCGTGAAACTTGTCCACTATGAGATCTTCGATCTCCTGGGACGTCTTTCTTATCAGAGAGTGATCCTCAGTATGCACATATAAATTGTATATAAGTAGAAGTTTGGATATCAGCTGTTCCTGATATTTATGCTTGGTTTTGCATGGATAAAACAGAGTCGTATTACAGTTATAAAGCGCTTTGTCTATGCGAGGCTGGGATATCTTCGCAGCGTTTGAATCAAATTCAAAGATAAGAATCACATTCCCCGGGCTCCCTCCGGAGAAAGCTACAGGTTCATTTATATTTATGATCTCGATTTCACCTTCCCTGACCTCAGCTTTGCCTGCCACAAACTCCAGAGTTATCTGGCCTTTAAGAATATACACTATCCTCAGGTTCTTGCTCAGGTGAAAAGGTTTGTGTCTTATTTCAGCCGCCCTGATAATCAGGTCTCTATTTCTTGTCTTCATAATCTGCTCCGGCTCCTATACAATAATATTAGTTTTTATGACGGGTTTATTCAATGTACTTATTTAAACAATCCTTGTACTTTTTTAACCAAATCTGTCAATTTTGTGGGATTTTCTGGTTTATTAAACAAAAAACGAAAAAATATTTTGTTTAAATATAGCAATAATCTAAAAAATATACGATACTGTCCCGGCCGTCCAAAAGCCATATAATTCAAGACAGTCTCATATATTTTTTCTGTGATAACTTGCTCTGCCCTTTTCTACATCTTCATCAGCTCATCGGCCGACTCTAAGACCGCTTAAAATACCGGTGCAAATAAAAACCGCCTTCCCTCTCCTCTCTGTATCATCTTTGTATTATATCATAATCGCGGGCGCCCTGTGCCGCAGCGGACGCGGCAGCAGCCGGCCGTATTTCTAAAGAAATACGGAGTTTATGATACAATGTTCTCTCAGGTGTCGAAATCTTTGATTTCGCTAACGCTGTGAAATTATTATATCACAAATCCTTTGGATTTATCGAAAAGATAGTCTTCTATCTCCTAAAATCTGAACTCGT
>FR882593.1:106272-107042 GCA_000435715.1 Firmicutes bacterium CAG:145 | reverse complement strand
GTCTGAATACTTTTTTGACATAGCAAAACCCCTTTTGTCAGATTTTATCTGACAAAAGGGGCTCGCTTCCGAAATGATCGCCGGACATGTCTTACAATTTCTGTACATTTACTGACAATACCGTTTTCTGTTTTTCATAGCCTCTGTAATCCCGTCCTCCCCATCATCTTCTAACCGTCTTAGGACTTCTCAATTATTATATCCATTTGTTTCAGCTGATCTTTTCTCTAACATCTTCTGCTCTATCCTTCAATTATGCTGTCGCTGATAGCTATGATCTTATCGGCATATTTCTTTCGTCTGCTATTGAGCATAGATTTGTAGACCGGATAGTTTATAGCTGCCATAAAGATCCCTGCCAATCCGATCACGATTCCCGGCGTCAATGTATTCTCTATGCCTATCGCAGAACCGACATCAGTCATTATCAGACTCATTTCACCTCCCATGATGAGAGCGCCTGCCGAGCCAAATAAATAAGTGAATATTTTTGCAGGTTTTTTAACTTTAGTATCAAGTTTTTTCAGTTCATCAAGCTGAGTATGCTCTCTTTCAGTATACTGTGTACGGATTTTTTGGACGAGAAATTCTTGTTCCTTTTTGTTCATATTTGAATACCTCTTTTCTTGATTTGATACTTTGCATTTTATCTTCCTTATGTTTTCAAATGTTTTATTTTTTGTTAGAGAATTATTAAAATTTGCTTTGATCATATATATCTTGTAATCGGCGCCGCCCGCATAACGAGTGATTTATTTGTCTTGTGCCCT
>FR882593.1:78108-106227 GCA_000435715.1 Firmicutes bacterium CAG:145 | reverse complement strand
AACGAAAGAAGCCGCTTGCCACCCCGACGGAAAAAGCGTGAAAGCAGATATGTCGATTGCAAAGAATTACTTATCCAAAGATGAAATACAGGAGCTTAACGAGATTGTCATGATGTATCTGGACTACGCTACAAGACAGGCATGGCGGCATATTCTCATGACGATGGCAGATTGGGCTTCCAAACTGGATGCGTTCCCGCGATTCAACGATGCGTAAGTCTTGCAAAACAAGGGTAAAGTAACAGCCGTAATCGCAGAAGCCTTTGCGGAAAGTAAATTTGAACAGTACCGTGTCATTCAAGATCGTCTGTATCAAAGTGATTTTGACCGTCTTGTTGCCAGCACAGAAGAAAAAAACGACTAACGACAAAAATCCCATGCGCTTTTCCGGACTTATCTGGCGCTCTCCTGCGGCCAGTCAAAAAAATAAGAGGCCATCCGGTTGGACAACCTCAGTGTTGTATTACAGAGTAAACCCATTTTGCAGAATCTGCTTCGCTGGGAGAGTCTTCGCAACGGATATACACTTATGTCTGACAAATATGGAGACAGTGACAGCGAACCAGTACTAGCCTCTCTTAGCATGGAGCAATATCATCTCGTCCGAAGATATTGTAACAGATTCCAAACCATTTTGCAAAAAAAATTCAATTTTAGTTTCACAATATCTTATATCTGTGTTTTAAAAATTGTTGATATAGGGGTGTTTCTATGGTATAATATTTTTCGAACACAGTATCAATAAGCTGTGATTTGAAAGTTGGTGAACAATGAACAAAAAGGAAACCGTAAAAAACATAATAAAAAACAAAGACGGTATTGCAAAGACCGCTGATTTTGTTACCGAAGGGCTTACCAACTATGATGTAGCCAATCTATGCAAAGAAGGTTATCTTGAGCGTGTAAAGCATGGCTATTACCAGCTTGCTGAGCAGGAAGATATAAAGGAAGAACAGGTGCTTGCCACTCTCCTTCCCGAAAGCATAGTGTGCGTGGAATCGGCGCTATTTTATTACGGCTATAGCGATTTTTCGCCCCGACAATGGTCAATTGCCATTCCCCGTACCTTCTCACGGACAAGGCTGCATATTGATTCTCTGGCGACAAAGGTGTATTTTGTACAGCCTACCTTGTTTGAAATCGGAAAAACAAGCGGGGATTTTAATGGAGTGCAGCTTGCTGTCTATGATCGGGAACGTACCATTTGCGACTGTTTCAAATATCGCACGAAGTTGGACAACGAAATGTTTAATAAAGCACTCAATGCCTATGCTGCCGATAAAAGGAAAAACCTGAGCAATCTTTCAAGTTACGCAAAGAAAATGCGGGTTTATAAAAAATTGATGGATGTAATGGAGGTGCTGCTCAATGGCTGATGTTGCTGCATCCGTGCTTGCACGGCTGAAAAACAAGGCCGCCGAAAGCGGAAGAAGTTATCAACTTTGTTTGCAGCTCTTTTGTCAGGAAGAATTTTTACGCCGTTTGGGAAAATCCAAATATGCAGAAAATCTTGTCCTTAAAGGTGGTTTGTTTATTTACTCGGTTACTGATTTTGACAGTAGAGTAACGGTAGATGTTGATTTTCTTCTTCGGAGAGTATCAAATACTCCAGAACAGTTAAAACCTGTACTGGAAGAAATCATATCCACGCCCACCGGCAATGATTTCATTACCTTCGAAATTAAAGATATTGCACCCATTGCAGTTGCAAAGAAATACGCCGGTATCGGAGCTTCTATTGTGGCTCGTATTAAAAACACACGAACTCCGTTTAGCATAGACTTCGGTGTGGGCGATGTTATCGTGCCGAAACAGGAAAAGCGAAAAATCCCGACACAGCTTGACGATTTCACTGCGCCAGTAGTAAGTACATATTCTCTTGAAACGACGATTGCTGAGAAAATAGACGCCATCCTCAGTCTGATGGAATTTTCCAGCCGAATGAAGGATTACTACGATATCTACTATCTTGCCAATAAATTTGATTTTGACGGCAAGGTGCTCACCGAAGCACTGAAGAAAACTTTTGAAAATCGTGGACACACCTTTACGATTGAACAGTTTGAACAGGTTATGAGCTTTGCAGACGATTCTGCTATGCAGAAAAAGTGGAAAGCATTCTGTCGGAAGATTGACACTCAAACTGATGATTTCAGCATAGTTCTTAGAACGATTAAGGTGTTTTTGACAAAGCTTTTTATAGCGGTTTTATCAAAAACAGAATTTTCTCAACAATGGATCGCTGCTGAAAGCCAATGGAAGAAAGGAGTGTAATCAATGCCTAAAATAATAGAAATTATAGAAAAGGAAGCTAAAGGAAAAAGCTGTCACACCTATAAATACAGTTATGATTCCATTGGTTTACCTTCCATTGATTACGATGATGATCCCAATAAAATAATGAAATGGAAAGAATCCGTTTCTTTAGAAATTTAAGAGGTATGACTCAAAAATGGCTCGGACAGGCTGTTGGTTTTCCGCAAAAAAGTACTGATATTCGCATGGCACAGTATGAATCAGGATCAAGAACACCGAAAGAAGATTTGGTAAAAGCCCTTGCAGGAGTACTTGAGGTTTCGCCTTTGACACTCAGAATTCCCGATATTGACAGTGAGCTTGGCTTTATACATACTCTTTTTGCCGTTGAGGATTTGCACGGCGTAAGAGTGAAAAAAACGAAAACGAAGTACATATCGTCTTTGACGGTAATAAGCCGAATGTTGACCGCTCTGTTTTCCGAATGCTTGCTGTTTGGGCAGAGCAAGCTCAAAAATACAGAAGCGGCGAGATTTCCAAAGAGCAATATGATGAATGGCGTTATACCTATCCCGAAAAAAGCCATCACACAGCGATGGACGAAAGTGCCGTCACAGGAGCTCAGCAATACTTTGGTAGAACAATTCAAAGACCAGCTCAAAACAGAAGATTGAAAGCAGGTGTAGTATGGCTTCAAGTAAAGATTATTTAACCTTTGTATTAGAACAGTTATCAAGTTTAGGGGGAGTTACCTGTCGTGCAATGATGGGCGAATATATCCTCTATTTCCGTGACAAGATTGTAGGCGGTATTTATGATAACCGCTTGCTTGTAAAGCCTGTTCCATCCGCAATCGCCCTCATGCCCACAGTTACTTATGAATTGCCCTATGAGGGAGCAAAAGAAATGCTCTTAGTCGATGATGTTGACAACAAAGAATTTCTCTGCAATCTGTTTCTTTCTATGTATGATGAACTTCCTGCACCGAAGAAAAAGAAAAACGACTCCAAAAAGTAACGACAAAACGCCCTTAGCCGTGTTACCCACAGCTAAGGGCTTTCTAATATGGATTTCTTCTGCCACGTAAGCCGCTTTTTATCATTCTTCAACCCATAAACCACTGGGCTGTAAGAATAATAGCTCTTGTATGGCTGTTATCAAATTGTTATCAAAAAACTTGTCTGAACACCGCAAACCCGCACAGCTACTGGCTTTTTACGACCGCTCAGTTTATTCCCACTCGCTCCCTGCAAATCAATTCTAAACAACTTTGTTTATGATGTTTAGCAGAGAGTATCTACATTACTTGTATTATCGGTAAAGCATACGCTATCCGATTTTTTGTTGCCATTCTGTTGCCACAGTTTAGGAGCGCTGCCCCATCTATTGTTAACCCCGACATTGTGTTTTCTCGCTTCCCGAAACCGCAGCCTAAACGATTTTGTATAGATGATTTGGTTTTGGATATCGAGATTATTTAGATTATCCAAGAATTACAGTGTATCAAAATAATTCCCGTTGTCATTATATGTTGTAGAAATACAGATCTATCCAATTTGTCGCAACAAATCTCGTACTATACTTGCGATGCGATCAATTTCAATTTGCGGCAATACTCCTGTGTGCATCACAATGTTTCTTGCCATCTCGAGATCATCCATACGGGAAGTCAGCCATGCTTGACTTGGAATAATATCCGAGAAGTCATCCCAGTTGTTAATTATTATTTGGCCAAGGTTGCCGAGCATCGTATAGCCTATTTCCGAGTCTGAGCGACTGGAGAAGAACTTGTTTTTCTGTTCTTCTTTTTTCAGCTTTTCAACGGCTTTTTTGATATTGCTCGGAACTTTTTCTTCCCACCAATTCAATCCGTGTCGTTCTGACATCCGTTCAACAATAAAGTTGCGCAGTGTGTTTTCAATGCAGAATATTGCTTGGTATACCGAACTCATATTTGTTGCATTATTCCATACGATCGGGCTAAAGTCAGCTTCTACAACTCTGCTAACTTGGGTTAAATCTCCGGATTCAAAAACTGAAATTCCCTTCTGTTTTTCCAAAGCCTCCAGAGAATCATAAAGAAGAAGCCCGTTGAAAACAAACTGCCTAAGTGATTGTTCGTTCATAACCTAACCTCGCTAAATAAGAAGATTATCTTTCAAACTCTTGAAAATAGCATTGTAAACAGATATGTCTGTGGTTGCTGGCAAATGGATCTGGATATTATAATGGAATTGTGGTGTAGTTATAGGTAAAGACGAAGTTAATGGAACATCATTTTCGGGGCAGTCTTCTTTTACCGTCTCTTCAACTGCGACATTGCCACTAAAGTCTGCATTATTGCACAATGTCTTGAATGTGTTGTATATACGATTAACACCATCTTCGTCCTTACCAGTTACTCTGCTAATTGCCCCTTTAATTTCAGTCTCAGGCGCTTTATGGATTTCAACATTTATTGCATACAGCTCAGAATACAATGCCTTTATTTGCGAAGCTAAAATAGTCTTAGTCGTTGTTTTATCTTTAAGTTGATCGTAAAGCGCTGTTGGAGTCCCATCATCAGCCAAAAAGCCTAATCGTTTTGCGAGTGGAATGAATGCCCTGTCATTCGTACTAGTAAAGCCCAAGTTTTTAAGAACTTCTTGGGTAAATTTTGCTGGACGAGCCGCTTGTTGAATTTTATTTATGATGGGAGCTATCTTATTATTGCTAATCATATATGGATAATCTGTCATACTGGATTCCTCCTTTATTTTTCAAATACATTATAGTCTCGAAAATAAAACCTATCTATATTTCTATCATTCACATATTTTACTCGCATACAATAATGTAGATTTGATGTAATTAAGTTCATGCTCTAAACTTGTATTATTGGGTACAATTGCAATGGTAAAATCAAAACTCATATCTCTAACTATCCTTTTATCCTCTCGCCCTAAAAACTTATCCCTCGTTATCTGTTTACATATAACCTTGCACATCTGTAGTCCAAGTCCATGTTTCCCAAGCAAGTGTGAAAATATTTAAAAATCTCAAAGGCTTATGTTTCCTGCCCCAGTCACATTCTATATTTCAAGTATTTTTTCATCCGAAAGCATAAAATCAATGCATTTTTTAATGACACAATTTTCTGTTTCCTGCTTTTTCATCATCTGCCTGATCGTACACTCCCACACAATCAGGCATTTGATATTTCGCTTCTGTAATTCATCTTTTACGATTTTATCCCGTCTGACATTATCGTCAAATTTCCTTTGCCAGAACTCCTGCCTTGACTTTGGCATATATGCATATTTGCACCCCTGATGACGATGCCAGAAACATCCATGAACAAAGATAGCCGTATTATATTTGTTCAAAAAGATATCGGGATGTCCCGGGACGCTTTTTTCCGATATGCGGTAACGGTATCCTCTTGCAAACAGAAGCTTCCGAAAATATATTTCCGGCTTCGTGTTTTTGGATCGGATTGCCGACATGTTTCTGCTTCGTTGTTCGGGTGAAAGAATATCTGCCATCAGAGAGCCTCCACTTCCCGCACATAGTTCACAAATTGGGAAAGCGTCCATATCCTATTTTGACGATCTGCCGGATAGGATGAGATGTACGGTTTCGGAACAACAAGAATTACATTTTCGCTCTGCATTTCGTCCATCTGTGCAGGAGAAATCCCCTGTTGAAGAGTGCAGAGATATTTAGGCCTGTCCCGCAGCCGGTCAGCTTCGTTAATGACCTGCCTCCATCGATCCTTACAGGTTGTTTTTGCTGCAAGAGAAATCAATCTGTCTGTTGGAAAGGTCGCATTGTGGTACGCCTCCTGCGAAGGAAAGATAAAATCCGGCTTTTTGTTTCCTTCCGTTACTGCCTGTGCGGAATACGCAATGCTGTTTCCGTCAAAGATGGCAGACAGATGATGTTCAAGGCTTTTTCCGGCACGGCTTTTCCGACGATTCAAAACCATGTTTGCCATCGTAATAAAGGAATCAACAGAATCAAAGCCACGGGAAATTGTCTCTCCATAACGGGCGTGTTCAATCGCCCTGAACAGGGCATATTCCGTATTCGTCCATTCAATGATTTTTCGATCTGGATTCGTTCTGATATATTCCAGATGGTTATAGACGCTGTTCTGAATGTTGCGTGCTGCTGCCGACATTTCTTCGGACAACGGAAAGTCAACAGTCAGGCCTGAAATAAACTCCTGAATTGCCAGTTGCTCCCGTGTTTCAGTCTGCACCTGAGCAGTATCAATCAGCCTGTTTGTTTCGGTTGGTCCGATGCCAAAAGCATCGAGAAACTGGTCAATATCATCTTCGGAATTCAGGATATAAGCCTGATAATACTCATCGCTGCATTTTGCAAAGACGAACAGGGCACCGGTATATTCCGGCCGCAGAAAAGGAAATCCCCGGCCAAAATTGGTGATTCTGTATTCATTTCTTGTTCCCTGTCCGTAATAAATAAAGCGAGTGTCCGTTTCAATATCATCCTGCCATTTGACCTTTACCCATTTCTCCTTGTTTTCTCCCTTGATTCCCGGCTCATCAAACAGGATGGGAACAGACGGCTTGGCAATATAAATACCAGCCTGATGCCCACCGGTCAACCCGGTATCATTAGCAGAGAGAAATTTACAATATGCTTTCCGACTGTTGAGTACAGACTGAATTGCCTGTACGGCATAACTGTTCTGCACTTCATATCACCTGCCTTTGCGGTATTCCTTCAAAGTTCTTCATGGTCTTCTGTGCATCATCAAGCTGCACCAATCGTGTAACAACCAGTTTTGCAACTTCTGTCATCAATGGAACAACAACAGAATTTCCAAACTGTTTATATGCCTGTGTGTCCGAAACAGGGATTTTGAAAGTATCTGGGAATCCCTGAAGCCTTGCGCACTCTCTCGGTGTCAGTCGGCGTGGATTTTTTCCTTTCTGTTCAATCAGAATTTCCGATCCGTCTTTATAATAACGGGCACTCATCGTCCGGGTAATCCCATCAGGCGGCGCAATACCGTAACCGAAGCCATTTCCTGCCTCCCTGTGTTTTGCAGCGTAGTTTTGCAGATAAACCCACAATTTATCAGACAGGGTATACTTGCTGTCAACTTTCGATTCAAGAATATCCCTTAATACAGGTTGCCTTTTCAACGGATGAAGATCGAAATTAAAATCAATATTATTTCCATAGCGCAACATATCGAAACCGACAATCACGATTCGTTCCCTGTGCTGAGGAACATAACCCTGTCCATCGACAACCTGATAAAAAATTTTATAATTTAACTCCGCAAGGGACTCCTGTATGACTTTAAATGTTCTTCCCCTGTCGTGACTGCAAAGATTTTTGACATTTTCCAGCATAAACGCTTTAGGTCGTTTTGCTTTCAGAATACGACATATATCAAAGAAAAGAGTGCCCTGTGTTTTATCTTCAAAGCCAGTTGCACGACCAAGGCTGTTCTTCTTGGATACCCCGGCGATTGAAAAAGGCTGACAGGGAAAACCGGCAACAAGTATATCATGATCAGGAATATTTTCTGCGGGAACTTTCGTAATATCACCATCAGGCTGAACGCCAAAGTTTGCATAATAAGTCTGCTGGCTGTATTTGTTCCATTCATTGGAATACACACATTGAGCCCCGGCAGCCTCAAAAGCGATGCGCATACCTCCAATACCGGCAAATAAATCTATAAAAGTATAACCATCAGGATTTCTGCCGGGTTCTTCTTTCGCTTTAATCAAAAGCTGCCTGATAGCAACCAGCATACAATCCTGAATGGTCTGACTGCTCACAGTAGAATAATTGTTTAACTCTTCATATGTATCATCATCAATTCTTATATGAATCTGTTTTGCCATGCAAATCCCTCCTGGGAAATAAATAATACCTGATTTATCCCCATTATAGCACGATCATGACAGAAACGCAATGGCATGGGTAAAAAAAGATACCTGTTTGTTCCCAGAAAACAAAGTGCCGCAGATAAATTGATTTTACCTGCGGCACGCCCTGCTTATCTCTGGTAAATCAACTCCGCATTTACAATCTCCATCGCTCTACTGCGAATGTTATTCATCCTGCCAATCCACTCTATCTGATTTTCCGCCTTTAGCTGCTCGGTCACACCCTCACGATTTGCTATCTGCTCTACCAGCCGAAGAAACATGTCTTCCGCCTGTGCGTCAATGTTGGCAAGGTAACTGTTCAGCTTGCAGCTTGTAAGCAGATTGGTATAAAGTACTTTGCGGTGCTGTTTGAGATAGCGCAGGTGTCGATGTCCCCATACGCCAACAGGCTTGTTTTCTTTTTTGGCAAGTAAGGACAGACAGGGGAGAAGATAATCTCCCTGCCGTACATAAGTGCCGCCCATTTCTTCAAAAATCGTCTTTGCCATTTTGTTTACCTCCTGAAAATTGATTTATCTTGAGCGTGTGTGATCACGCTTTTGCCCTTTGAGATTCCTTGCCTGTTCAAGCAGGCTGTCTATCTGTTTGTGCCCGAATACTCTGCGGAGCAGCGAATAATCTTTGTTTTCAGCCCTCAGTCTTGTGTTTTCTTCGGTAAGTTTTCCGTTGATTTTTGAGAGCTTTTCGTTCTCCCGATACAAATTCCTATTCGTCACATTCAGCCTGTTATAGCTGTCTATCGCCTTGAAATACCGGGCAAATAAGGTTTTGATCAGCGATTTCAATTTGGCTATAAGCGGCTCGACAAACTTTGTCTTATAGCTTCTTGTCGACATCACTGCAGATGGCTCGGGGAGCTGATATTCAGGCTCGTTCATGATACTTTCATCCAGCTTCTTCAACGCTCTTTCGCCGTTATCAAAGTTTTCGATACGGTCAGCCATCACACGAAACTCATCTTTTTTCTCGGCAAGCTTATCTTCAAGAGCGTTGATTTCCTTCTCCCGTTCCTGCTTTTTGTAGTCCAGAACAGAGAGATGTTTTTCGTGCGTACCCTTGTGCTCCCACTCGATTCCGTAGCGTTCCATTACAGCGGCAAGCTGTTCTTTTTCGGACTGCACCCATTGATTCCATTCGGTATCCCCACGAGAGCCACCCTTAAATCCCTGCGCCGCAAGCGCCTGTTTCAGCGATACACGGGTATCCAGTCCACGCTTGCTGCCGATGGTAAAGGGAACAAAATCAATATGCAAATGCGGCGTTGCTTCGTCCATATGCAGATGAGCTGAGAACACTTTCAGCTGCGGATTTCGTTCCTGAAACCCACGATAATACTCGTCCAGAATCTCCCTTGCGAGCGTCCCGTTTTCGCTTTCGGCGCTCATATTTTCCTTATCGCCAATTTGCAAAATCAGTTCGTGAAATGGTTTTTCCTGTTTGGAACTGCGGATTTTTTCATAGTAGTTTTCTATTTTCCTATCAGCTCTCGTCTGCCTGTCGTTGTATCTTTTCAGCGCTTCATCGAATAGCTCGTGATACACTTTTTTTATCGGCTCGTTGCAATAATCTATATTGAGATGTGCACGATCACCGTCCACATTTTCCGCTTTGAATTTGCGGCTGTTGTGGTTGACCGAGCCTTTTCCGACCATTGCGCTGATTGTTCTTTGCATAAGTTACACCTCCAATCTCTTAAAAATCGTGCTTCCTCGGTTCTGTTACTCTTGCCAAGAGTAACGCAAAAGCACTTTTGACAGGCAAGCCCGTCAAAAATGCAACCTGCAAGCAGGTTTTGCGCTCTCCGAGGGGCAAAGAACACCTTTGAAAAGGTGCTTTCTGCACTCTCCACCAAACTTTATCACTTCCCGAAAAAGGAACATTGCAAGGTTGCAGATGTGCCTGTCTTTGCAATGTTGCAACCTTGAAAAACCTCATTCTGTTTTTTCAGGAAGCTGCCAGTACCACTGACTGCCTTCCTTAACCGATTGGACATTCAGCGCTTTCTTCGCCTCGTCCAGCACACGCTTGGAGATACCCACCGCCTGTGCTTTTTTCAGTAACGCCTGCTGCGGATATTTGCCCTTGGAAAGATATTCGAGTATTAAGTTTTCCGCCTGTTCAGATTTCTTTTCTTTCGGAATGCCGCTTAACAGATCGTCAACCGAGATATCATAATGACCGAGCCATCGAAAACCGTTTTCCCTGTCCAGCTCAAAAGCAATCGCTTCACCCTCTGGAGCAAGGGAGGACTTGTCCTGCACCATCACCCTGACCTGTGGATTGTCTTTGATTCTCCCGACAATCAGAACGCTTCTTGCCGAAGCCTGAAAGTCGATTGAGCCCAGCCCACGGTAAGACGACTTGTTCCCGCTTCCTTTGTTCATATGACCGACCAGCAGAATGGCACAGTCATATTTCTCCGCTACCCGTCCGAGCTGTGCCATCACATTACGGACTTCATTTGCGTTGTTCATATTGATATTCGCTCCCACATATGCCTGAATCGGATCAAGGATTACCACCCTTGCACCGACCTCTATGATTGCTTTTTCAATGCGTTCGTCCAGCATACTGAGCGCCGCTTCCGATTCGTCTATCACTTTGATTTGCGTGCAGTCCGCCTCAGCCTCTTCCAATCTCGGCTTGATGGTATCTTCCAGTCCATCCTCGGCAGTTTGATAGATGATCTTTACAGGCTCACGCTCGGTATCGTCATAGGGCAGCGCTTCTCCTTTGGAGAGAAGCGCCGCCAGCCTTAACGCCAAAGTTGTTTTTCCCTCGCCGGTATCACCCTGAATGATTGTAATCTTTCCGTATGGGATATACGGATACCAGAGCCAGTTTACTTGTTTGCTCTGTACTTCGTCCATACTGATGATTTTCAGGTCAGTCATTTATGCCACCGCCTTTCAAAAGAAAAGCATTGATATTTCCGTTTTGATTGGTTATACTGTAATTAGTTACATGGAGTGACTGCCTTTCATCTGCGCCAACAGATGTGTTACAGGCGGTCATTTCTTTTTGCTTATTCATTCTGTTCCTCTCCTTTCAAGCCGCCGAGAATAATGGCAATCATCTCAATAACATCAAGCAGCTCGTCATCAATACAGCTTGCCGTTTCAATGCGTTGCAATTCTGCAAGCACATCGGCAAGCTGATTCCGCAAGGCTTTGAAAACCCTCGGGCTTCCCTGCACAACGATATCTCGGTGCGTAAGCCGCCTTGTGATATAGGCCTGCTTGCTCAGTCCTGAAAGCTGTACATAGCGTTCGATTTGTTCATTTTCTTCGGGCGATACACGAAACGCTATGGTTTTGCTTCTCCACCGGTTGTGATTATCACAGTTTTTAGCTGACATAATCTTCACCCCTCTCCATATCCAGCTTATCCGCCATCTCTGTCTGCTTGGACGGAAATAAATGAGCGTACTGATAAGTGATTTCAATACTTTCATGTCCTACACGGTCGGCAATCGCCACCGCTGAAAATCCCATATCAATCAGCAAACTGATATGGCTGTGCCGCAAATCGTGAATACGGATGCGCTTCACGCCTGATTGCCTGACGCCTCTCAGCATTTCTCTGTACAGATAGCTTTTTGTTATGGGAAATATCCTGTTGTCAGGCTTTACATCGTACAGCATACTCAGATAGTCCTGTATTTCCCCACAAAGGAATTTCGGCATCTGAATGGTGCGGTTGCTTTTTTCTGTTTTGGGAGTGGTAATGATATCCCTGCCGTTCAGGTGCTGGAATGATTTACTGATCGTAACCGTCTGCTTTTCAAAATCAAAGTCCGCAGGTGTCAGCGCCAGCAGCTCCCCCTCACGGATACCGCACCAGTAGAGCATTTCAAAGGCGTAAAAGGAAACGGGCTTATCCATCATTGCATCTGCAAATTTAAGGTATTCCGCTTTCGTCCAGAACAGCATTTCACGGCTTTTCTTTTTGCCCATGCTTCCGGCTTTTTTGCACGGATTTTCTTTCAGGTTATAGAAGCGTGCAGCATGGTTAAAGATGGCGGAAAGCTGATTTTGAATTGTTTTCAGATATACGGGAGAAAATGGCTTTCCGTTTTCATCCTTGTAATTCAGAAGCTCGTTCTGCCACTTGATGATCTGCTGCGGTGTGATACTGCTCATTCTCAGCTTTCCGAAATACGGAAGCAGCTTGGTCTTTATGATGTGATCTTTGGTTGCCCATGTGTTTTCCTTTATGCGAGTCTGTATATCTTCAGCATAATGCTGCACGAAGCTCTGGAAGGTCATATCCAGATCTCCGCCGAGGCGATTGATCTGCTCTCTTTCCCAAGCCTGTGCCTCACGCTTGGTCTTAAAGCCACGCTTTTGCGACTGCTTACGCTCACCGTTCCAGCCGGTGTAGCGGTACAGTACACGCCAAGTGTTTGTCTTTTCGTCTTTATAAACTGCCATTTCATAACCTCTCTTTCCTGATTGCACCGTAACAGGTGCGTTCCATAAAATATTGCTTATTCACACGCCCTGAAATTGTCAGGAATCCCTGTTCTTTCAGTTCGGTATTTAGCTTCTGCACGATTTTATAGGCGTATGATTTGGAAACGCCGAGTTGTTCAGCGACTTCATCCACTTTCATAAAAGTTGTTTCAGACACTCTGTTCACCTCCTTCGGATTGTTTTTATGATTGATTCTTTCGTGTCGGAATACTTTCTTGCCGCCTTCCGATTTGCCCGGGCGGGTACGCCATTACCGTGACGCACGACGGTTATTCATCTTCGAAACTTAACGCTATTGGTTTAAGTTTGTATTGTTATTATACTAAGCAAATTCCGTAAAGTCAAGCGGTTTTTGAAAAAGTATTAAATTTATTTGCTATGGTTATATTGACAGGCGTTAAATTTATATGCTATACTGATTGCACAATCCATACATAAGGAGCGTAATGGTTATGGCAATCGGCGAGAGAATTCGCTTTTTCCGCAATCTACGAGGAATGACACAAAAGTATTTGGGAACGGTAGTCGGCTTCCCTGAAAAAACGGCGGATATCCGTATGGCGCAGTATGAATCCAGTTCCAGAACTCCGAAGGCTGATTTGACAAACAGCCTTGCAGAAGTCCTAGGCGTTTCGCCGCTCGCCCTGTCCGTGCCCGATATTGACAGCTATCTTGGCTTGATGCACACCCTGTTTACATTGGAAGACCGCTACGGTCTGACGGTTGAAAAGAACGAGAGCGGCGTTTTCATGCGTATTGATCCCCGAAAGGGTAAAGACGCAGCCGAGCTTTGCAAGATGGTTTCCGCATGGGCGGAGCAGGCGGAGAAGTATCATAGTGGAGAAATCACCCGTGAGGACTACGACAGGTGGCGTTACAATTATCCGAAATATGATGAAGCCTCCGGCTATGTAAAAGTTCCGTCGCAAGAACTCAGCGACGCAATAGTCGAAGCATTCAAAGACCAGCTGAAAGATTGAGCGGAAAAAACAAAAGAGCTATCTGACTTCAACTTGAAATCAGATAGCTCTTTACTTATGCAATAATTCAAATAATGTTGCCATTTTGTTGCCACGGAAGGCTTTCAAACGGCAAAAAGCCTTAGTTTTACAGTGATAAGGAAGTATTTAACCAAATTATCACTAACGCTGACAGACAGGTTTGCAAATGGAAACAGAGAGTTAGTCACTTTCAAAAGTGGTTTACTCTCTGTTTTTCTATCTTTACATTGTTACGCAGTAGAATCCCCTTTTTAAGGGAAAAGGTATAAATCCCTTACTCTTGGTGTTTTCGTGTCTGTAAGCTGCTTAAATCAAGGCTATTTTGCCCTCTATTGCGTAACATTACTACGGGCAATTCATGTGGCTGTTTACACGAAACAAAGTCTATGTGTGCTTCCGACATTGAATTACCTACATTGGATTTTCCAACGTTGGATAAACCTATGTTGGAAAAACCTACGTTGGAAAATCCAACGCAATTAAATAAAGATATATAAAGTAAAGATTAAATAATTACGGATTTAATCAATTACCCATTCCTTTCCGTCCCCTAATTTTTCTCTACCCATAAAATCTCGGAACGGAAGTGAAAGGAAACGACAATACAGAAACAATTATCCATTCAAAAATTCATAATTCGTAGAGAGCGCAAGCGGTCTATCCGATTGCGCTCTTGGCTGCCATATAGCAAGGACAGAGAAAACCGTCAAGGACGCGAAGCGCGAAGTTTATCCTTGACGGCTTTCTCTGGCTTTGCTACTTGCTACCTGTCAAAACGGAATTGCAGGATAGCTTTGATAAGTTGTGCCTTCAAACGGTCTTGAATATCGTCGTTGATATGTCCCCGGTATTTGGACAGATACTTAATGTGTGGGCTGTAATGCTGTAAAACAGCATTTATGGCTTCCGGCTCTCCGGCGACTGCCTTTTCAATGATTTCAAAGGGTATCAGTTTCTTGTTCCTCATGTTCTAATCTCTCCATTTCTTTTCGTAACTGTTTTAATGCTGCTAATTTCCAGTAATTCGCTGTACTTCTGCTTCTTCCATACTTTTTTCCGATTTGAGCGTCGGTATAACCGAAGAAATAGTACAGAAATAAAACATTGCGTCTATGGTCGGTCAATTTCAATAGTGCGTCGGCTAACCGCTTATTTGCGACAACAAACGCCTGCCCTTTTACAACAAAGACTGTCGGTTGGTCATACTGCTCAAAATAAGTATCTGTTGTGAACGGTTCAAGCGGCGTTTCGGATATTATATATTCAAGTGATACTTCCCGTTTCTGTTTCCGCCCGAAATCACGGTATGCGGTAAATGCGGTATTGCGAAGAACGACTTTGCAAAAGGCAGCGAAAGTGTACTCGATATGCTACTTGTATTCTTCCGAGTAAATCATCTAACTCACCCCCTTTCTTCCCAGTAGGGGGCTATTACGGCAAACGCCCATGTGGTCGCAAAACCACATAGGCGTTTGGTAATATGAGTTATTTAAGTGTCTATAATGATATGTGTGTTCATACTGACAGCCGGAATATCCCGTTACATGGAATAGTCTTTTTTTGATGATTGAAGAATATCAATGGTACAGAAAAAGGACATGACGATACCTCCTTGATACCGCCATATCCTTAAAAAAGGGCGACTTTAATACACCCTCCGCATTTCCATTTTTGAAACAGGAAAACGGCGGCTAAATTTTTCAAATTATTTTGACATTTTAAATTGCAACGTCGATACAATAGTAGAAGCTGCTGCCGCGCAAATATGGCTTATAAGTACAGCAATCCATATTCCATTCAGCCCAAACCCTAAAAGGGAGAGCAAATATGCTAAAGGCATACGAACAACGATGTAGTAAAAAATCATCAACATCATGCTTTTTGCAGGCTTGCCAAATCCATTCAACACACCAAGAAAGCTGTTTGTGACGGTATTTAAAACATACCCTACTCCTACGATTAAGAAGTAAACGCCAACAATAGCGGCAACATCAGAGCTTTTTACGAATAAGCAGGAAAGCTGTTTTGAAAATGCTACAATGATAATGGAAAGAATTAGGAGCAGCGCACACCCATATTTCAAAGCGCATTTTAAATAATCTCTGGCGCGGTCGGGGCGTTGCCCTCCAATGCACTGTCCAACGATTGTAGTTAAGACCATATTTAGTGCCATAGCCGGATAAAAAAGGATAGTTTCCAATTTCCCAGTAATTCCATACGCCGCAATCGCAGTAATACTGTATGTACTTACCAATGCAGTCAAAAATGTTGTGCTTACCGCCGGAATACTTTGTTGAATGATAGACGGTACAGCTTTCTGAATGAGGGGTAAAATATCCTTTTTTTCAAACCATGTGATATGCAAAGCAAACAATTTTTTCTTTTTCAGATAAGCAACCATAAAAATCAAGCAAACAGCCTGTGAAAGCAGCGTTGCAATCGCAGCTCCGTGAAAGCCTATAAAGTGAATAAAAATAGGGTCAAGAATTGCATTTAAAATCGTAGATACTAACATAGCGGCGGCTTGAAACATAGAATTTCCAAAACTTCTCAAAACTGCCGTAAAGTATAGATACAAGTAAACAGCAACATATCCAAGAACATAAATTGCCAGATAACCGTATGCCATGTCATAAGTTTCCGTCGGCGTGTTCAGAGCATTTAGGATAAAAGGCAAGGTCAGTTCAAGGACTAATGTAATCAAAAGGGAAAAGGCAATAGCAACGATAAGAGAAGTTGCTATAAGACTTTCTGTTTTTCGCTTATCTTTCGCTCCAATCGCTTGCGAAAGTAAAATTGATACACCGTTAGTAGCTCCCATAGCAACGGACGTGAGTATCAGAATAATGGGGGTTGAATTAGTTAATGCTGCATAGGCGGTTTCTCCTAAAAGATTTCCAATCCATAAACTATCAACAAGGTTGTAAGCCATGTTAAGAAACATAGCAGCAATCATAGGCAGAGCCATAGTCATTAAACAGCGTCTTGTATTTCCTCCAATAAAATCAATCTTTGTTGGCATAGTTAAAACTTCCTTTCTTTAAATGAATGAATAACATTCATATTTATGCTTTATTTAAGGGCTACCTATGAGGTAGCCGATTACCAAATCAATGGTATTAACCTCCATGTACGGAAGCAATAGTTTTTAAAATCTTCTCCGAAGCGTTCATACAGTGCTTTTTCTTCAACCTTAATTCTTATCCCGTAGCATATAGCTAAAAGTAGCAGGACAACCAACGGTGCAAAGACGGAACGGAAACAAAAGGCATTTCCAAGCATATTTAAAATTGTTCCGGCATAAGCGGGATTTCTGATGTATCGGTAAACCCCAGTCGTAACTAATTGTTGATTACTTCCCGTTTTGACAGATAGAGTAAAAGCGTGTCTTAGGCTCCAGACAGCATAAATGCGTAGTGTTGTTCCTATGAGGATAGCAGCCAGTCCCACATAATAAAAAGCATGGGGAAGAAGTATATCTCCCGCTATCTGGATAAAAGGTTGACTTCTGAAATAGGTGCTGAAATAGAAACTTCCCCAACACCCCAACATGACTATTAGAATTGTTCCATAATCACTATTTTTCTTATCTTGTTTCTTCAACCAACCTTTGAAATTATAAATCCATATACAGAGTTCTGCTAACATCATGTAGCTGATAGCATAGATGAAATAATAATATTCCTGTATGCTTGTAAACCGTGACGGGTCATTCATTCCTTTTTCCTCCGCTTTGAATGAATATCATTCAATTAAATGCCGAAAGATTGCTCCCTATCAGAGCAGGGAGCCACCTTACAGCCTTAGCGCATATATCAGAAAATCACGAATACGTTTTTCTTTTTCTTCTGCGGTATAACTTCCGTCAAGTAAAATACCGATTTGCCCGTAAACGCAAAAAGAGGCTGTTGTTTGAATATCATTTATGCTGATTTCGTCTTTTTCTTTTGCTCGTTCAAGTAGCTTAGTAACTATTTTTGAAAGTTTTTCGCAGACTTTTAACATCAGTTGGTCGTGAAATTTTTTATTTTCCCCGACATGAAGAGTCTTATAATAATCGCTATTTTCTGTTTCTACCATAACGGACATTGTTTCCACAATTTCCCTTAATGTTCGTTTATCACTATCCGCCGGAATAGAAAAACGGCGCACAAGTTCCTCTGCATACTGGTCTATGGCACTGTCGAAAAGGGCTTCTTTTGACGGAAAATATCGGTAACACAATCCCTGTGCAACACCTATGGCTTTTGCAATATCAGTAATAGAGGTTTTTTCATAACCTTTTTCGTAGAATAACCGCATAGCGGTGTCTAATATTTCCTGCTTACGTTCTTCGGGTTCTTTCGTAATACGCATATTGCACTTCCTTTCTACTTGATAATATCAGTCCTTGCTTACAAAGTCAATGACTGAATATCAGTCATTTAAAAGGATTATTTTATTCCCCAAGCTATACAGGACGTATTTCCGATATGCTCCCAGAAAACTTTTGAAAAGTGACCGGAAAACAGTCCCCGTATTTCACGTTCTGAATAAATTTTTACATCTCCCTCCTTGCTATGTTTCATGTAGAAATTCATAATTGCCCGTCCGATTGCAGGTTGCCAGCAGTCACACATGATAAATGTTCCACCGGGCTTTAAAACTCTGCACACTTCTGAAAGCACTTTATCTGGCAGGGGGTAATGATGAAAGGAATCGTTGCAATAAACAACATCAAAAAAATTGTCGCTAAAGGGGAGATTTTCGCTGTCCCCTAATACAAGATTAACTTCATTTCCAAGTTTCTCTCTTGCTACTTCTAACATTTTTTCTGATAGGTCAATTCCATATAAAGATTTGTCCCCTTTTTGCTGCAAAATACGTTTCATCATTTCGCCTGTCCCGCAGCCTAAATCTAAAGCTGTATGGTAAGGGAGTTCAGAAAGTTTTTTAAGCATGACAGGATATAAGGAACGCGCGTGTTGTCCTTTTATATCGTTATCATAAGTATCTGCTTGTTGATTGAAAGCTGTTTTTGAATTTTCTTTCACGTTAGCCATATTCAACCCTCCTTTCCGATACTTATCATAGCACTGTAAAATGAGAATGTCAATGAATAATGTTCATTCACAAGGCGAATAATATGCTCTATTTCTATCCATACTATGATGTGTGTAATCACATCTTGAAAAGAATATGAAATATACAATGTAGTCGGGTAAAATAATTATGAAACAGAGTAAAGAAAAATTCGATTTCAAGTCTTTTGGGTAGCCATTATATTAAAGCGGCAAGAAAAGCAATGGGAACAGAGGGCAAATAGTTTATGCACAACGAAATAGTAAGTTAGAAAGTGTTGTAATCTTTGCAGATTGCAGCGTTTTTTTTGGCATTTTGGAACTTTGTCCGTAGTAGGGAGTGAAACGGGAAATCTTAAACATTTTTGAAAAAACCCTCTCAAATCTTCGTCAAAATCGCACTATGCGGTGTTGTAGGTAGTGAGAGGAAAATCAGAGGGTTTGGGAAACTTCCCAACAAGCAAAAATCATCCGCTGTCGGCAGACAGAAAACGGACGATTTTACGGAAAGGGTACCCCTTTCCTATGCTTGCTGAGAAACTTTTCTTCTATCAAACTACGAAAGGACGGGAAAGGAATGGAAAAGAAACAAAGTATTGAAAACAGCGGATTTATGCCACAAAAGGGCAATCCCACACAAGAAACAGTCACTTACAAAATCGGCGGCACATTCTATAAGGTATCTACCTCTTGCGGCGGCTCGGAGCTGCTCTATGACAAGATGAAGCGGCTCATAAAATCAGAAACCGTCAAAACGCCTGCTGACAAAGAAAAAGAAGTCCGCTATAATGAAGATAGCAACCTGTTTGTCGGGCGTTCATTACAGGAGGAATGAACACATGACAGCAAATACATATATGCCCGAACAGATAACAGCATTATACGCCCGTTTAAGTCAAGAGGACGCATTGGACGGGGACAGCAACAGTATCGTTAATCAGAAAGCGTTATTATCCAAATATGCCGCAGACAACGGCTTTTCTAATCCAGTATTTTTCATTGATGACGGCGTTTCCGGTGTGACTTTTGACAGACCGAATTTTAACCGCATGATAGCAGAGATTGAAGCCGGAAATGTGGCGACAGTCATTGTCAAGGATATGTCCCGCTTGGGGCGTGATTATCTGAAAGTCGGCTACTATACGGAAATCTTTTTCGTGGAAAGAGATGTGCGCTATATCGCAATCAATGACGGCGTGGACAGCGCAAAGGGCGACAATGATTTTACCCCTTTCCGAAATCTGTTTAACGATTTTTACGCAAAGGACACAAGCAAAAAGGTACGGGCAATCAAGAAAGCGCAAGGCATGGCAGGGGAACATCTGACAAAGCCGCCTTATGGCTACAAGGTTGACCCCGCCGACAGAAAGAAATGGATTGTGGACGAAGAAGCCGCCGTTGTGGTAAAGAAGATTTTTGATTTATGTGTTGCCGGAAAAGGACCTATGCAGATAGCAAAAATTCTGACTGCTGACAAGGTACTTACTACCAAAGCCCACTATGCAAAGCAAAAAGGCAAGGTGCTTCCGGAAAACCCGTATAGTTGGAATGAAAGCACGATTGTAGCGGTTTTAGAACGTATGGACTACTGCGGGCATACGGTAAACTTCAAAAGCTATTCCAAATCCCACAAGCTGAAAAAGCGTATTCCTACCACCAAGGAACAGCAGGCGATTTTCCGCAATACACATGAAGCAATCGTTGAGGAGGCTGTCTTTGAACGGGTACAGGAACTAAGGGCAAATAAACGCCGCCCCACAAAGGCAGAGCGACAGGGAATGTTTTCCGGCTTGGTATTCTGTGCGGATTGTGGAAGTAAACTGCACTTTGCTACCTGCAAAAGTTTTGACGGCTCACAAGACCATTACCGCTGTGCAAGATATAAAAGCAATACAGGAGATTGTACGGCACACTTTATCAGAGAAGATGTTCTGCGTCAAATCGTTCTCAACCGGATATTTGCCGTAACTGCCATGTTCTATGAGGACATCACTGCTTTTATGGAATTGATACAGAAACAGCGATTTGATGAAGCAGAAAAGGACATGAAACGCAAGCGGCGTGAGGTCGGACAGGCAAGAAAACGAATTGCAGAACTTGACCGGATTTTCAAGCGGATTTATGAGGACGACATCAACGGAACTATCAGCCATGAGCGGTTTTTGAAACTGTCCGCAGAATATGAAGCAGAGCAGAAAGAACTTACAGAAAAGGTAAAGGCAGAACAACAGGAAGTCGATACCTACGAACAGAATAAAAGCGATTTTGACAGCTTCGCCGCCATTATCCGCAAGTATGTGGGAATAACAGAATTAACGCCCACTATCGTCAATGAGTTTATAAAGAAAATCGTTGTCCATGCGCCGGAGAAGATAGACGGCAAGCGTTTTCAGAAAGTGGATATTGTCTTTAACTTTGTTGGAGAAATCCATTTGCCGACTGACCCGCAGACGGAACAGAAAGAAACCAATAAACAGGAAAAGACGGCATAGCCCTTGAACGGGGCTATACCGCCTAATTGAAAAATATACTTCCTTGTAACCGAAAACCTTTTATTTACGGGCTTTTTCAGTGGTGTGAAATCATTCCCACTCTATCGTACCTACCGGCTTTGGCGTCAGGTCGAATACTACCCTGTTGACGCCTTCCACCTCATGGGTTATGCGGTGGGTTATGTGCTGCAGCAGAGCAAACGGCACATCTTCTACAGTAGCCGTCATAGCATCCACGGTGTTGACAGCGCGTATTATCACCGGATACGCGAATGTCCGTTTTCCGTCTTTCACGCCTACAGACTTGAAATCAGGCACCGCCGTAAAATACTGCCAGACTTTGCCCTCAAGGCCGTTATTTGCAAATTCTTCACGAAGGATAGCGTCGGATTCGCGGACTGCTTCAAGACGATCGCGGGTTATGGCCCCCAGACAGCGGACTCCAAGTCCCGGTCCCGGGAACGGCTGGCGGTACACCATGCTGTCAGGCAGCCCCAATGCTTTTCCTACCACTCTAACCTCGTCTTTGAACAGGAGCTTTACCGGCTCTACCAGTTCAAACTGCAAGTCTTCCGGAAGTCCTCCTACATTATGGTGAGCCTTTACGCCGTCGCTCTCGAGAATATCCGGATATATAGTCCCCTGAGCCAAGAACTCTATTCCGTCCTGTTTTCTGGCCTCTTCCTCGAAGACTCTTATGAACTCAGCTCCTATGATCTTCCGCTTTTTCTCCGGCTCTGCCACTGCGGCAAGCTTATCGAGAAACCTGTCCACAGCGTCCACATATACCAGATTAGCGTTCATCTGACCGCGAAAGACCTCCACTACCTGTTCCGGCTCTCCCTTACGCAGGAGCCCGTGGTTTACGTGGACACACACCAGCTGTTTTCCTATCGCTTTTATCAGAAGGGCTGCAACCACTGACGAATCCACTCCCCCCGACAGGGCCAGCAGCACTTTCTTATCTCCCACTTGCTCCCTTATCTCTTCGACCTGCTGGTCTATGAACCGGCTTGCAAGTTCTTCATTATTTATCCGGGCCATATTCTCCGGCCTCTTGTTGTTATCCATATGATTTTCTCCTTATAACTTTATATCCGGGACTGGACGCCGCTTCCAAAAGAGCCGTCCTGTCGTCCTATTTTATCACGTTGTTTGAAGTGTCCTTAAGTATTACGTCGTGGGCTCCGCCTTCTACTATCGATGTCGCAGATACCAGCGTCAGCTTGGCTCTCTCCTGAAGTTCCTTGATGCTGAGAGCGCCGCAGTTGCACATGGTAGATTTAACCTTGGTCAGAGAGAGATTCACGTTATCGTGAAGCGGGCCGGCATAAGGGACATATGAGTCCACTCCCTCTTCAAACTTCATGCGAGGATCTCCTCCGAGGTCGTAGCGCTGCCAGTTGCGCGCGCGGCTGGAGCCTTCTCCCCAGTATTCTTTGACGTAGTTGCCGTTGACGTTGAGCTTGTTGGTCGGAGACTCATCGAAGCGGGCGAAATATCTTCCCAGCATTATAAAGTCGGCTCCCATGGCCAGCGCCAATGTAAGATGGTGATCGTATACTATGCCTCCGTCAGAACAGATAGGCACATATATGCCTGTCTCTTTAAAATATTCATCTCTTGCGGCGGCGACTTCTATGACAGCCGTAGCCTGTCCTCGTCCTATGCCCTTCTGCTCTCTTGTTATGCAGATGGATCCTCCTCCGATTCCTATCTTGACAAAGTCGGCTCCCGCTTCGGCCAGATATCTGAAACCCTCTCCGTCGACTACGTTTCCGGCTCCTATCTTTATATCGTCTCCGTATCTTTCTCTGATCCATGCGATGGTGTCTGCCTGCCACTGGCTGTAGCCCTCAGAGCTGTCGATGCAGAGAATATCCACTCCCGCGTCTATCAGCGCAGGAACTCTCTGTTCGTGGTCTCTTGTGTTGATGCCTGCTCCCACCATGTATCTTTTCTGTTCGTCTAAGAGTTCGTTGGGGTTCGACTTATGCGAGTCGTAGTCTTTTCTGAACACGAAATGGGTGAGTCTCTGATTATCGTCTATGATCGGCAGCGCATTGAGCTTGTGATCCCAAAGGATATCATTGGCCTCGCTCAGTGTTATGCCGGATCTTCCATATATGAGTTTATCAAAAGGAGTCATGAATTCGCTGATCTTAGTGTCAGGAGACATGCGGCTCACCCTGTAGTCCCTGCTGGTCACAAGTCCCAGGATTTTGCCTTCGGCAGTACCGTCGTCAGTGATGGCGATGGTGCTGTGTCCCTTGAGCGCCTTCAGCTCAAGCACGTCTTTGAGAGTCTGATCCGGTCTTAAATTTGAATCGCTGGTCACAAAACCTGCCTTGTGGGTCTTTACCCTGCGGATCATAGCTGCCTGGCTCTCTATAGGCTGAGAACCAAAAATAAAAGAAATTCCACCTTCTTTGGCAAGCGCTACTGCCATCTTATCGTCAGAGACAGCCTGCATTACCGCAGAAACCAATGGAATATTCATCGTGATCTTAGGTTCTTCCCCTTTCTTGAATTTAGTTATCGGCGTCTTTAAGGAAACATTTTCTACGCGGCACTCTTTGCTGGAATAACCCGGTACCAAAAGATATTCGTTAAATGTTCTCGACGGTTCTTCAAAATAATGAGCCATTATTCTCCTCCTCTTCGTTACATAGCGATTTATAGCAACGGACGGCCGGAGAATATACTCCTCCGTCCAATTTTATTTTCCGTATATTTTATAATATTTTTGATGTTTTGACAAGAGGATACTCGAATTTTCTTCAAGCCTGAAGGCTTATAATTACAGACCGGCTTTATATGATTCGAGTCCTGCGCCGCCCAGTACCCTTACCCTGGGCAGAGCCCTGTAATCATTGCCTCTGTGTACTTTTCCGTATTGAGTCGTAAAAGCACATTGGATACCGACCTGGCTGACCGCTTCCTTAGCGACTTCCGTAACGTCTCCGTAAGGATATGCAAAGGCCTGATTGCTTCCCACTATCTCTTGCTGGCGCAGCAGATCGTCTTCTATCTCCTCTTTAGAAAGAGCGCTTATAACTCCGCCGTGTCCTATGTTTCCTCCGGGCCGGTGCATATTATAAGAATGAGATTCAAAAGCGACATAAGCAGAAGCATTGTTTCTCACTTTGTTTTCCCCGTCATTTACTCCTATCAAAAACGATGTAGCCGGTACCCTGTATTCGTTCAGCAGAGGAATACCGTAAGAAAGAAAGCCCATCTGTCCGTCGTCAAAAGTGAGGATGACGCTTTTTTGTGGAAGAGCTATTTCTCCGTCTGCGTAAGCTCTCAGCTCTTTAAAACTTGGAAAATAGTATCCTTCTTCTTTCAAATATTTAAGCTGGCTCTCGAGATCTTTGTCCGATATATAATTAGAATTCAGTTTCTCAGGCTTGTCATCTTCAGTATAAACATAATGATACATGAGTACAGGTATACCCGACTCGTTTTCACGAAATTTTTCCTTACTTATGACTTCTACATTGCGAGTTATCTCCTTTTCCACATAACCTGACACAAATTTATATCTGATCTGATAAGTTCCCGGAGCAGAAGTATCTACCTGGCCGGATATCTCGCAATCTGTCACCGCTCCTTTATCCTTATCCACCGCAAATGCGCCTGATTCTATATAAGGATCGCCTTGACGAACTACAGTCTTTTCACTTCCTCTAAGACCTGCGATAAGACTCTGCGGGTCTACCACATGCACCGTCCTTGACACCTTCTGATCTTCATAAGTGTACGTCACCGTGTAATCGCCTGTCTTTGCCGTATCTACCTCTCCCGATACCTCCGCATCCCTTATATTTACACCCTCGTCCTCATACTCGCAGCCTATGTTTATCACCGTCTCCTGCAGGCCGTTAAGTTTTAAAGTCCTGTTCATCTGAGTGACTGCTAAAATCACCGCTATGATAATCGCTGCAGCTAAAATCAGTATCATCGTGTTTTGTCTGCTCTTTCTCATCCTTGCCATCATATTTCATCCCCCTTACTTCTTACATATAAGATACCATAGGAATGTTGGTATGTCACATGAATTTTCTCATCGAGATGTCTGTCCCGCATTATGAAACGCCCTTTCTATATTGCAGAACAGGCCCTGTTGACACATTTTAATATAGGGGTATTATGAAACCATAAAGCAAGACCGCACAAACAGACTTACAATATGTACAAAAAAATCTGCATGAGGAGGGAAATATCATGTTAAAGATCAAGACAGGTACAAGTACAAACAGTCAGGCTTCTATGGCCGGCAAAGAGGCTGCAGCTCAGGTAAAAGAGAATCTGCAGGATATGAAGATGGCCTTTGTTTACAGCGGCGTGCAATACGATCAGAAGGAGCTGCTGGACGCCGTATCCGAAGAACTGCCCGGCGTACCGCTCATCGGAAATACTTCTTTTACGGGAGTAATTACTCAGGAAGGCTTTGTCAGCAGCAGCGACGGGTTCGTAGGCGTCATGGCTCTGTCGGATCCTGAACTCAAAGTAAGCGTTGCGGGGATGCCAAAGGAAGGCACCGCCAGAGAGACAGGTCATAAAGTAGCCGCAGAGGCTCTAAGAAGGTCCGGCAAAGATAAAGCTCCTGATTTCTTCTATATGTCGGCTCCGTCCGGAGAAGAAGAGTATTATCTGAAGGGCATCACTGAAGTTATCGGAAGAGTTCCTTTCTTCGGGGGCAGCGCAGCAGACAACGCCATAGCCGGAGAATGGCTCCTCTATACCGATGAAATGGTGACGGCAGACGGAGTCTCCGTAGCTTTCTTCTATACGGATAAGCCTTTCGCCAACAAGTTTACGGGAGCATATCACGAGACTAAAAATGCGGGCATCATAACCAAGGTGACAGGCGACCGTACTTTAGCGGAAATAAACGGAATCCCGGCCATGGAGCAGTACCGCAGATGGACCGGAGCCTCGGAGGATGACATAAGAGGGGGCAATCTCCTTTCTTACGCCATATGCAAGCCTCTGGGCGTAAAAGACAGGCTCGGCGATCTCACCGCCATCAGGCACCCTATGAACGGAAACGATGACGGCACTATGAATATCGGAAATAATCTGGCGGTGGGAACTGCCGTAATACAGATGGAAGCCACGGTAGATGAACTCATCGAAGCAGTGGGAACTACTCTGAAAGATCTGAAGGACAAAATAGGCGGACCTATCGCGGGACTTCACCTTGTTCACTGCGGAGGAAGGCGGGCCGGCATCGACTCGAGAATAGACGAAGTGACGGCGCAAGTCAAAAAAGCCGTCGGCGACATCCCGTTCATCATGGAATTCACCTTCGGTGAATACGGCTATGAAGATGACGGCAACAATACCTGCGGCGGACTAATGTTATCTTTTACGGCTTTCGGCAAATAGAGAGGAGAAATTAAAATGAAGATGATAATAGACGGAAAAAAAGTTGACAGTTTAAGCGGCGCTACATTCGATGTGACTGCTCCTGCAACAGGCAAAGTGATAGAGAGCGTTCCAAAAGCCACTGCTGAGGACATAGATCTTGCAGTTACGGCTGCTGTCAAAGGTCAGAAAGAATGGGCTAAGATACCTGTCAGCCAGCGAGCGCAGGTGATTTACAAGTTCATACATATAGTAGAAGAAAATAAAGAAATGCTGGCTCAGACTCTTTCGGCAGAAAACGGAAAGCCCATCAACGAGGCCAGAGCTGAAATAGGCAATATAAGCATCGCTTTCGCCGCTTTTGCCGAACAGGCCAAGCACTACTACGGAACCATCATTCCTCCGGGAACAGAAGCCGGACAGCAGTCTACCATGCAGCTGGTGACGAGAGAGCCTATAGGCGTAGTAGCCTGCATAATCCCGTTCAACTTCCCTTGCGATCTATATGATCAAAAGGTGGCGCCAGCTCTGATGATGGGAAACGCGGCCATAGTGCTTCCTTCTTCTGATAATCCTCTGACGTTGATGAAGCTGACAGAAATGCTGGTGGAAGCCGGCGTCCCTAATGGAGTCATACAGTGTCTGACCGCTCCCGGAGCCGTAAAGGACGCAGCCGTTACCGACCCAAGAGTACATCTTGTTACTCTCACCGGAAGCACAGAAGTAGGCATTGGAACTGCCAAGCTGGCGGCGGCCAATCTCACTCATACCGCTCTGGAACTTGGAGGAAACGACGCTTTCATCGTTCTGGATGACGGAGATGTTGATTTGGCTGTAGAAGAAATGGTATGGGGCCGCATGTATAATACGGGACAGGTCTGCTGCGCAAGCAAGCGATTCCTGATTCATAATTCGCTGAAGGATGAGTTCGCTCAGAAAGCCATGGTCAGAATCAAACAGCTCAAATGCGGCGATCCTTCGAGAGAAGACACCCAGATAGGCTGCCTCATCAGTGAGAAAGCGGCTGTAAAAGTCGAAAAAGAAGTCGAGCTTACTTTAAAGCAGGGCGGCAAACTTCTCATGGGCGGCAAGAGAAACGGCGCTTTCTATGAGCCTACCGTGATCACCGATATTCCTAAGACTGCCGACGTTGCAAAGGACATGGAGATCTTCGGCCCTGTAGTTTCCATCATAGGCTTTGATACCGACGAAGAGGCCATTGAAATAGCTAACGCTTCAAAATTCGGTCTCTCCAGCTGTGTATTCTCAAGAGATCAGAAGCGCGCCTTCAAAGTCGCTTCTGCCATGGAAGCAGGGGGAGCGGTCATCAACGGCGCCAGCTTCTTCAGATCTTTTGAAATGCCTTTCGGCGGCTGGAAGCACAGCGGCATAGGAACAGAGGGCGTCATGTCCACCTTCGACGAGATGACGAGAGTGAAGACTATAGTATTGAAAAATATACTTTAAGTCGGCCCTCCTCATTAGAGGTTTAAATATATATATCACACATTTATAACAAACCCCCGGCATCTTAATGCCGGGGG
>FR882593.1:70980-78092 GCA_000435715.1 Firmicutes bacterium CAG:145 | reverse complement strand
AATGCCGGGGGTTTGTTATAAAAATATTCTTATTCTATGTATCCCAGTCCCCTTGAGATCTCAAGAGCCACTTTAGTGACGTACTCAGCTACCGGTTCTATCCTGTCGTCTGTGAGCATATGCTTGTCGCCGCTGGCGCTTATAGCGGCGATTATTTCTCCCCGGTAGTCATAGATAGGCGCTCCTATGCAGCGATGTCCTATCTCGTACTCTTCATCATCCATAGCCCATCCCTGTTTTCTCACCTTGAGCATCTCCTTGTGCAGTTCCTCTATATTGGATATCGTGTTAGGCGTAAATTTTATGAAACTGCAGTCTTTCATGATTTCTCCGAGTTCTTTCCTAGAGTAGCCGGAAAGCATACATTTGCCCAGAGATGAACAGTAGGCGTGCATCCTAAGTCCTATCTGCGAATACATTCTCACAGAAGAGAACACGTCCATCTTTTCTATGTAAACAACCTTATCCCCCTCCAGCACCCCCAGATGAGATGTCAGGCCCAGTTCAGCCGTTATCTGAGCTACATAAGGCCTGGCCTGTGTCTCAAGCTCCAGGCTGTTGATATAACAGCTGACAGCCTCTATGAGTTTGAGCCCTATCTTATAATTATTATCCTGCGTCTTATTCAGGTAGCCGCGATTATACAGCGTCTCGATTATCCTGTAAGCCGTACTCTTGTGGAGTCCCACGCGGCTTGCTATCTCCGTCACCCCCAGACCCGACTCCTCTACAGCCAGAACTTCTATTATATCCAGAGCTCTGTCTATGGACTGTACTCCTCTTTCATCTGTCACGATCCCACCTCCTTTTACGATGACTATATCATAAATAGTAAAAAAATGCCAACAAAATTTAAACTTCTGTTGGCATTTTTACTGTGTCTTAATTTTTATAGATGAAACGGCTTCTTACATCATGCCGCCCATACCACCCATCTGTCCGCCCATAGGAGGCATCGCAGGGGTTTCTTCTTTTATATCCACTACGCCTGCTTCTGTAGTCAGGAGCATAGCCGACGCTGACGCTGCATTCTGAAGCGCAGATCTCGTAACCTTAGCAGGATCCACTATGCCGGCGTCGATCATGTCTACATATTCTTCAGTAGCGGCGTTAAATCCGACGCCTGCCTGGCTCTTCTTGACCTCCGCAACTACTACGCTGCCTTCCATACCTGCGTTCTCGGCAATCTGACGTACAGGTTCTTCTAGAGCTCTGATTATTATAGCAGCTCCTGTCTTTACATCCCCTGCAAGAGTTGAAACATAATCTTTTACAGCAGGAATAGCGTTCACCAATGCGGCTCCGCCTCCCGCCACTATGCCTTCCTCTACGGCGGCCTTTGTAGCGTTGAGAGCGTCTTCTATTCTCAGCTTGCGCTCTTTGAGTTCAGTCTCGGTAGCTGCTCCAACCTTTATGACTGCTACTCCGCCTGCAAGTTTAGCCAGTCTCTCCTGAAGCTTTTCCTTATCGAATTCAGATGTAGTCTCCTCGATCTGAGATTTTATGCTGTTTACTCTGGCTTTTACTTCTGCTTTATCTCCGCTTCCGCCTACGATGACGGTGTTGTCCTTATCTACTTTTACCGTCGACGCGTTACCCAGCATATCTACGGTCACTTCTTTGAGCTCGTATCCCAGGTCGCTGGCGATTACTGTGCCTCCTGTCAGGATCGCTATATCTTCCAGCATAGCTTTTCTTCTTTCACCGTATCCCGGAGCTTTGACTGCCACTACATCGATGACGCCTCTCAGCTTATTCACCACCAAATTGGCCAGCGCGTCGCCTTCAACATCTTCTGCTATTATCAGAAGCTTGCGGCCCTGCTGCATGATCTGCTCTAAAATAGGAACTAATTCCTGAATATTGGTTATCTTCTTATCTGTGATGAGAATCAGAGGATTCTCGATGTTTGCTTCCATCTTCTCCGTGTCGGAGACCATATATGCCGACAGATATCCTCTGTCAAACTGCATGCCCTCTACCACTTCGAGAGTAGTTCCAAGGCTCTTGGATTCTTCTACAGTTATGACTCCGTCCTTTCCGACTTTTTCCATGGCCTCTGCGATCAGTTCTCCGATCTTTTCATCAGCTGCAGAAACTGCCGCTACCTGGGCGATGGACTCTTTAGTTTCAACAGGCTTTGCGATCTTGCCTATTTCCTCCACCGCTACATCCACAGCGCCCTGAATTCCCTTTTTGAGTTCCATAGGATTGGCGCCTGCGGCTACGTTTTTAAATCCTTCTTTGATGATTATCTGAGTCAGAAGAGTAGCTGTAGTAGTACCGTCTCCTGCCACGTCGTTGGTCTTTGAAGCTACCTCTTTGACTATCTGAGCTCCCATATTTTCCACTGCGTCTTCCAGCTCGATTTCTTTTGCTATAGTCACGCCGTCGTTAGTTATGAGAGGCGAGCCAAAGCTCTTGTTTATAAGTACGTTGCGACCCTTTGGACCCAGCGTGATCTTAACCGTGTTTGCAAGCTGGTCTACTCCCGACTGTAGTTTGCGTCTTGCGTCTTCTCCGTAAAATATTTCTTTTGCCATTTTCTAAACCCCTTCCCTGATTACTCTATAACTGCCAGGATTTCTCCCTGGTGCATGATCGTATACTCTTCTCCGTGATATTTAATTTCTGTACCGCCATATTTGGAGAATACCACTTTATCGCCTTCTTTAAGTTCCATAGCCTCGTCCTTAGTTCCAGGGCCTACGGCTACCACTTCAGCCACCTGAGGCTGTTCTTTAGCTGAGCTGGTCAAGATCAAGCCACCTTGAGTCTTTTCCTCTGCTTCTACTTTCTTGATGACAACTCTGTCTCCTAAAGGTCTGATTCCTATCATTACATTTACCTCCGTAAAAATATTGTACGTCTCAATCGAGACATTCGCCGGAAGCGGCGCCATCTCGTCTTCGTTTGATTGGCACTCGCCATTATTGAGTGCTAACATATTTTATTATACTCGCCTTTCTTTCATTGTCAATAGGGAATACGTAAAAATTCACACAATCCACATCAAAGATATTTTTTAAAATCGCTATAAGTTTTTTATATAATAAAAGAGATATTGCTGAGCTATTCCTCCGTATTTTCCAAAATGGGAAGAAGCGTACTGCTGCATGGATTTCATATCCTTTTCATCTATGCCGTACAACCTGTTCATCACTCTGCGCATCCAGACGTCAACGGGAAAAGCGTCAGTCCTGGACAGGCCGAACAATGATATACACGCAGCCACCTTAGGCCCTATTCCACAGAACTCCTGCAACTGCATTATGGGATCTTCCGATATGTACAATTTCCTTTTCACGGCCTCCGGTCCGCCCTGATCCAGCATCTGGTCTGCCATCTTTACAAGATAAGAGGCTCTGTATCCCAGTCTTATAGGCGCAAGGTCTTCCTGTGATAAAGCTGCCATCACCTCCGGGCGAGGCAGGCCGAAGTATTCCTTTCCTTCGTATTCTCCTATCTTATCTCCGAAATTTTTGCAAAGTCCCTCTATACAGCCCTTTATCCTGGGGATATTGTTATTTTGAGAAATTATAAATGATACTACAGTCTCCCAGAAATCCTGCTTCAATATCCTTATGCCATATCCGTAATCAGACGCCTGCTTTATGGTGCTGTCGGATGCAGTCAGTTCTTTCTTTATGGCTCCGTAGTCCGTCTCAAGATCCAGATATCCCTTCCATATGTCTGTAAAATCTGCTTCACAGCAGTTATCTATAGTAAGAGTACCGTCTTTAAAGCTCATCCTTGCTATCTTGCCCATGGCCGGTCCTATATAGCTGCCGTCGTCTTGTCTTTCCCACCTGAAACACTGTCCGCAGTCAAATATATGATCTAAATTAAAATCTTTTACGTTTTCAACAATATACTGCATAATTTTTTCCTAATTTATTCCCCTTATCTCTATTTCTATTTCGGTTACGTTAAAAGCAGTCATCTTTTCTATAGCTTCTTCTACAGATTTTTGAAAATCCATAGCTGACGGCCACACAGGATACCCGCTCCTTATCTTTATGGCTACTTTGAGCCTGTAAGTATCGGGCTTTGGCTTTTGTATCACATTTATGACACGCCCTATCGACGGAGTCTTATGAGCCAGACACATTATTATATCGTCGATGACTCTCTCGGCTACAAAGTATTCTCCCAGATAGCTGTAGGCCGGTCTGACTACAGTTCTCTCTGACGACGCTCCCTGGTCTTTTCCCCTGAAGAATCTAAGAGGATCCATAAAATATCCGGCAAAAGTTCTCTTGAGCTGCAAAGACGGCGCAGGTATCACGTGTTTTCCATACTCGTTGCGCTGCCGATGGGCAGCTATGCGCTCATCTTCTGTAGTTATCTCTTCTATCCGTATTCGTCTCGGGCTTTCTGGCGGCACAGCAGGAAGACCGAGCCTTTCTATTATCTTATCCACCATTTCTTCGCTGGTGCCCAGGACTAATATGCTGGCAGGCTTCTCCCTCTTTATCGCCTCCGATACTTGCCTTTGCATCTCGTCGTTTAGGAACAGCGCCGTCTTTACTGCGCCTATCTTAGTGTCCTGCCGTTTTGCGGATACTCCTGCGATAACGCTGTTCTTGTATATAAAGAGGCCGTCGTCGATGATAGCTTCGACCCTTAGCTTTTTGCAGAGATTCATGGCATGAAAGCTCTTCCCTGTTCCGCTCTTTCCGACTAATGTATATACGTCCATATCAAAACTCCTCAAAGAATTCACTTTACTATTATAACGCCTTCTGCTATAATTGTACCATAAAAGATATATCTTTTCACAGGAGGAAAATAAATATGGCTTACAAAATTACAGACGCATGTATCGCTTGCGGAGCTTGCGCAGCAGAATGTCCTGTTGAAGCTATCAGCGAAGGCGAAAACATCTATGTAATCGATGCTGATGCTTGCATCGATTGTGGTTCATGTGCGGACGCTTGTCCTGTAGATGCACCGGTAGAAGGTTAATTACATAAATAATATAATTACACCCTACATAAGAAAAAACGGCCTGCGGCCGTTTTTTTCGTTATTCCGTATCTGTATCTCCCATGTAATATACGAGAGCATGGAGGCTGTCGCTCATATGCACGTTCTCTACTGCTATATTCTCCGGCAGATCCAGATCTACCGCAGTCAGGTTCCATATTCCCTTTATGCCGGCGTCTACCACAGTGTCGGCCACCAACTGAGCTTTTGCTGACGGTACTGTTATCACTGCTATATCTACATTCTCTTTTTCTACAAAGTCTCTCAGGGAACCGCAGGTCATGATCTGCGCATCTTTAAACTGCACGTCCTGAATGATCTGCTTTACATCGAATATTCCCACGATATGAAAATTAGGTTCGTTATTTGAAATATAACTGGCCATAGCCTGTCCGAGACGGCCGTAACCGACAATTACCATCTTATAAGTCTTGTCCAGCCCTAATATGCTGCCTATCTGCTCATGCAGGTTAGTGACGCTGTAGCCGTATCCCTGCTGTCCAAATCCCCCGAAGTTATTCAGATCCTGACGTATCTGCGAAGCCGTATATCCGATAAGTACGCTCAGATCCTTGGATGAGATCTTCTCCACCCCTTTTTTCTCAAGTTCTTTCAAGTATCTTCTGTACCTTGGCAGTCTCTTGATTACTGCCTTAGAAATCTGTCTGTCTTTCATGTCTGTCTCTCCTCTGCTTTCTATTATTTTTATATCTACCTCCGCTGTCTTGATATCCGGCACGGAGCCGGTTCGAATGGAAAACCCGCGTTGTCTTGCGCGGGCTTGATTTACGTCAGTGATATTCTCGTCAATTACTTTACTTCTTCGACGTATTTAACCAGATCTCTTACCGTCTGGAACTTCTCAGCCTCTTCATCAGGTATCTCGATGCCGTATTCGTCTTCGATAGCCATGATGATCTCTACAGCATCCAACGAATCCGCCGATAAGTCTTTCATCAGGTTAGTATCCATCGTCACCTCAGATTCATCAACCTGTAACTGTTCTATAATGATATCTTTTACTTTTTCAAAAATCATATTAAGCCTCCGTTCTGTTTGCTTATCATTAAACTATGGTTTATTATAATTACTTTTTTCATTATTTGCAAGGATATTTTTTGTATTCTTTGTGAAAATTTCTTCAAGAATTTTCCTCTAAATTCATCCATTCTTCCAGTTTTTCTTCGTACTGTTTCTTGGCTTCGGCAAGTTCTTCTCCAAGTCTTTCCAGATACTCGTAGTCCGATATGTTCTCAGGAAGGCACATCTGTTTCTCTATATGGGATATCTTGTATTCCAGCTGGCTTATCTCCCCCTCTATGCCTTCTCTGAGCCTAACTCTTCTCCTGATGGCGGCCTCCTCTGCTTTTTTCTTTCTCCTGAGTTCTTCCGAAGAAACTGGCGCAGCGCCGCTTTCCTCCTGTCTCATACTCTCCAGATATTTTTTCCCCGACTCTACCTGAGACTTCTTCTCCATGTAATAATCGTATTTTCCCATATATTCGACTATTCCCGAGGGAGTCAGCTCCAATATCCTGTCAGGGATCTTCTGAAGAAAATATCTGTCATGAGACACTATCAGCGCAGTTCCAGGAAAATCAGTCAGAGCGTCTTCGAAAACTTCTTTAGACTCTATATCCATGTGGTTTGTAGGTTCGTCAAGGAGCAGAGTATTGGCTCCTCCAAGCATCAGCTTCAGAAGCGATAGTCTGGCCTTCTCTCCTCCGCTGAGATCTCCTACTCTGAGAAACACATCGTCTCCGCGGAACAAAAACCTGCCCAAAAGCGATCTCATCTGAGTATCCGAATAGAGGCGGTACGTTTCTTTCATTTCTTCTAGGACTGTGTTCTGAGGGTTTAGAAGCATCTGTCCCTGATCATAATAACCGAAAGTAACGTTATGACCTATCCTGATTCTTCCCGAGTCAGGCATAGCCTCCTGCATGATCAGCTTCAGGAGAGTCGTCTTGCCTATTCCGTTTTGACCTACTATGCAGATCTTCTCTCCTTTTTTTATATCCATATTCACATGGTCGAATAGTATTCTCTTTCCACCGCTGTTTTTAAAAGATTTTCGCAGTTCCTCGGTCATCAGCACATCGGTTCCTGACTGAAAATCCTGT
>FR882593.1:0-70945 GCA_000435715.1 Firmicutes bacterium CAG:145 | reverse complement strand
AACTCGATACGCATCTTTTCTTCGGCGCTCATGGGCTTGTCCAGTCTCTCTATCATATCCAGTCGCTTCTCACGAGATCTGGCTCTCTTAGCCAGGTGTTCCGTGCCCCGCTCTTTCATATGGCGTATGATGTCTTCCTGCCTTTTTATTTCTCTCTGCTGATTGTCATAAGCCCTCAGTTCAGCCTCTCTGAGCTGTCTCTTCTTTTGGGCAAACTCATCGTAGTTTCCCTCGTATGTCTTCAGCCTGTGATGCTCTATTTCGAACACCCTGTTGACGCTTCGATTCAGAAAATATCTGTCATGGGAAACTATGATCATGCTTCCCTTATATGAAGACAAATATTGCTCCAGCCATTTAAGCATGCCTATGTCGAGATGATTCGTAGGCTCGTCCAGCACTAAAACGTCCGGCTTTTCAAGAAGCAGCGCTGCCAGAGACAGCCTGGTCCTTTCTCCGCCGGACAAAGTCTTGATCTTCTTGTCATAGCTTTCAGGGCCAAAAGCCATAGATGTAAGAATACCCGTGGCTTCGGATCTGTAAGTATAGCCTCCCCTTGCTTCAAATTCATGCTGAAGCCTGTAAAGTCTATTGAGAAGGCTTTCGTCCCCCGGATTCTTGGAGATCTCATCTGCGGTTTTATTTATATCTTCCTCCAGCTTGCGTATCTGGCCGAATACATTTTCGATTTCTCCCATTACGGTATTTTCCGGGTCAAAGCTGTCTCTTTGTTTCAGGTACCCTATTCTGGCGCCGGCAGATACGAATATCTGCCCCTCATCGGGCCTCAGCTGGCCTGTGATCATATTGAGAAGAGTAGTCTTTCCGGCTCCGTTTCTGCCTATGAGGCCTACTCGGTCGCCGCTGTTTATATGAAAGTCCACACCTTTTACTATGACGTCGGTTCCGTATATCTTTGTAAGATTGCTTGCAGATAAAACTATCATGTTTTTCTCCTAAAGCGGCAGACCGGCAAAGGCGTCCATGGCAAGTCCCTCTTCACCTTCGTTCTCCGCTTCTTTTCTCGATTGATTCATATATTTGTAATAAGCTGCGCATCCGATCATAGCCGCATTGTCAGTACATAAGCCGGCAGATGGAACATACAGCTGTATGCCCGATTTAGCGCAGGCCTCTTTCAGCGCTGCTCTTAATGCCGAATTTGCAGCTACGCCGCCGGCCAGCGCCAACTTATCGTAATTCAGATTCTTTACCGCAGATACGGCCTTGGCCGTGATCACGTCTATGACGGCCTGCTGAAATCCCGCCGCTACGTCAGCATTTTTCACAGACCTTCCCGCTTGTCTTTCTGTATTCATGTAATTGAGCACGGCAGTCTTAAGACCGCTGAAGCTGAAATCATAACTGTCTTTTTCGAGCATCACTCTCTTGAAATGTATCGCCTTTGGATCGCCCTCTTTAGCCAAAGCGTCTATCTTAGGTCCTCCCGGGTACCCAAGACCCAGTACTCTGGCTACTTTGTCATATGCCTCGCCTGCGGCGTCGTCTCTGGTGGCTCCGACCACTTCGCACTCTGTATAGCTGTTCATTCTGGCGATATTAGTGTGGCCTCCGCTGACTATCAGAGCGGCAAAAGGAGGTTTCAGTTCTCTATGTTCTATAAAGTTAGCGCAGATGTGCCCCATTATATGATGTACTCCGATTATCGGAATGTCCGCCGCATATGCTACGGCCTTAGCAGTAGCTATACCTATCAGCAGCGCCCCTACCAATCCCGGTCCATGTGTAACTCCTATCAGGTCTATGTCCTTAAGGGTGAGATCTGCATCTGAGAGGGCCTTCTCCATGACTTTATTTATATTCTCCAGGTGGTGTCTTGCGGCTATCTCCGGGACTACTCCTCCGTAATTCTTAAAAATATCTATCTGCGACGAAATGACGTTAGATAATACTTCTCTTCCGTCTGCCACGACTGCCACAGCGGTCTCATCGCAGCTGGATTCAAACGCCATGGTCAGGAATTTTCCTTCTTTCATTTTGTTCTCCGTTTCGCAAATTTATCTCATGCTTTGGCGCCTTCTTCTCTCCACATGATGAAGGCGTTCTCACCGTTATCCTCATAATAGCCCGGTCTTACGGCCGTTATATCGAATCCGTGTTTTTTGTACAGGGCTATTGCCTTATCGTTGCCGGTCCTTACTTCCAGCGTATGTCTTTTTATTCCGGATTCGCCGGTGACCTCAAGCATTATCTCTATCATCGCGGAGGCTATGTGCTGCCTCCTGTATCTCGGATCCACCGCCACATTGGTTATATGTCCCTCGTCCAATATGTTCCATATACCCATATAGCCGGCTACATACCCGTCGATTTCGGCCACCAGATAAAAAGACAATTTATTTTCCGATACGTCATATCTCACGGATTCTTCTGACCACGGATCGCTGAAACAGATCTTTTCAAGTTCAGCTATCTTTGGTACATCCTTTTCTTCTGCTTTGCGTATTATCATATCTTCAACTGCCCGGCTTCAAGCTTCTGCTGAGCCTCAGCCTTTCTCATGTAGTCCGGCAGGAGCTCTGAGGCCGTTACCGTCGCTCCTTCTTTTATCCTTTCAAAAGCCAGATAACCTACGGATACGGCGTCCTGATATCTTGAAGTCTCGTCGGCGAAGCAAAATACGCCTTCCTCAAGTTCATCACATATCTGTCTTTCGTAGGCGTCTATCCCGTCTCCGAAAAATTTAACCTTAAGTCCTCTGGGGATGATCTCTTTTTTTATCACGTCTATGACGTCTGTCAGCATACATGCCTGTCCCTGCATAAATCCGTCGATAATGCCGTATACTTGTCCCCTTCTGGCATTGATTATACCACAGGCGACATAGTCTCCCCCTCTGGCCTGAGGCTTACAGCAAAACGCGTCTAAAGTCGGAACTGCTACCGCCGGAATATCCAGAACCTGAGCCAGAGCCCTAGCTGTAGCCACTCCTATCCTTATTCCCGTAAAGGACCCCGGTCCTATAGACGCCGCTATGTAATTTAGCTTAGACTTATGGATTTGAACAGAATCCAGAAGGTCTTTTATCAGAGGCATCAGATCCTTTAAATGATTCTTCTGCTCTTTTGAGCTTCTCACGGCTAATATTTTGTTTTTCTCTAAAAGAGCTACGGAACACAAGGGTCCCGTAGTATCTACAGCTAAAATGTACATTTATATACTCTTTCTCCTTCTTTGTCACCGTATTCTATATATACATACAGCGAATCCGGCGGAAGTTCTTCTTTTATCATATCAGCCCATTCTACCACACATAGGCCGTTTCCGTCAAAGTATTCGTCAGCGCCGATGTTAAATAGTTCATCCGGATCCTGAACTCTGTATACGTCAAAGTGATACAAGGGCAGTCTGCCGCTGTGATACTCCTTTACTATAGTAAAAGTAGGGCTGTTTACTGTCTCTGTAACCTCAAGGCCGCAGGCGATATACTTGGCGAGAGTCGTCTTTCCGGTCCCCAGGTCGCCGCAGAGTGCGATCACCTGGCCGGCCTTTGCGCATCGTCCCAGCTCGAGGCCGAAGTCTCTTGCCTCATCTTCATCTTTTATTTTTAAAGTTCTCTTTATCTCCATGGTCATTTATGTAAGAACGGCGATATCCTCTTATACAGCAGGAATGTGACCACGCTGTTTATGCCTGCTTTCACTATGTTGAAGAGCAGTATAAAAGGCATGAGATCCATCACTGCCGATAATGGAAATCCGGTAAATGCGGGTGTTATAGCCATATTTGCGAAAAACATCACGACAGTCATAGCTGCTGTTGCCGCCGATAGGCCTATCACTGCCGATTTCTTAGTTTTATTTCTCCTGTATATAGTCCCCGCCACGAGAACCAACGCAGACGTAGCCAGTATGTGCATTATTATGCCGTACAGGCCGCTGACTGAGCTGACCGTAAGCCCCTGTATGAGAGAAGTTACGATGGTCAGAGTAATACCTGCCACAGGTCCGAAGGCAAAAGTTCCTATGAGGATAGGAATATCTGCCGGATCGTATTCCAGGAACGCCACCGCCGGAAAGATCGGGAAGTGAATGATCATCACCAATACTATAGATACTGCCACCAACATAGCCATCTTAGCTATTTTTACACTTTGTGTTTTCTGATTGTTCATAACATATTCCTTTCTTAAGCGTACAAATGATTTAAAAGGAATCTGTCAGGAATAAGGAAAGCCTTGATACAAACAAAATATCAAGGCTCTACAAATTGCATACCGGTTACTTGAAATAACTTATGTCAGTTTGTGTTTCTCCCATCCGGACTATACCGTCGGTTCAGGAATTTCACCTGATCAGCGAAAAAATCTTATCTTCTTCGCTCGCGGACTATACCGCCGGTGAGGAATTTCACCTCGCCCTGAAACAGATTGCATATTTACGTTAACCATTATAGTCTTCCGATGACAATTTGTAAATAGCTTCCGCATAGATTTTTGTCATCAGTTCCAACTTTTCTATCTCTATATATTCATCCTTCTGGTGCATCACGTCCTCATCGCCCGGAAACAGGGCTCCATAAGCTACTATGCCGCCGGTGGCTCTGGCGTATGTTCCGCCTCCCGTGACGAGAGGCTCTGCGCCCTCATCTCCCGTATGTTTCTTATATATCTCAAGGAGAGTCGTGATCAGAGGATCATTTTCGTCTATATACAGAGGAGCCTTACTGTTAAGTTTTACAAGCCCTATATCATATTTTGTGAGTACCGGCTCCATAGGCTCATATATCTGATTGTCCTCATATGTCACCGGATACCTTATATTGATAGTGAACTTGCCTGCCTCCGTGTTTATCTCTGTTATACCCACGTTGAATATCAGCCGGCCTGACTGCTCGTCTTCAAAATCCACGCCTAATTTTCTTCCATTGAGATCGAACCCTATATATTGATTATAGAAGTTTATAAAGTCATTCTGATCGTCGCTTGCAAAGTTCAGCCTTCCCAGAAAATCCATCATTATGGAGATGGCGTTCAGGCCCGCTTCGGGCTTTGCGCCGTGAGCAGAGATTCCGGAAGTCGTTATTTCCAGAGATTTTCCCAGTCCTCTGCATGAGATCTTGTATCCTGTCTCATCTCTGTACTCGGCCAGTTTTTCTTTGACCTGTTCATATCGGCCGCTGTCCTTGCTGCTGAGAACAGCACGGCAGGAATCGGCTACGCTGTTAGGCGCGTTTCCGCCTTTCACCGAGCGCAAATCCAGCCCTTCAGATTTAGCCTTGCTGAATTTCTTGGCAAGCTCAAATACGAGGATGCCCTTTTCTCTGTTTATAAGAGGAAAGTCTGCGTCGGGAGTGAAGCCGAAGTCGGGACGTCTCTCTTTAGAGAAATAATAATCCATACCGGTCCACTCTGACTCTTCGTCCAGTCCGAGAATTACTCTTATGGTTGCAGACGGCTTATATCCGGCATCTTTGAGAGCTTTCATCGCGTAAAGGCAGGAAATCACCGGTCCCTTGTCGTCGCTGGTTCCTCTTCCGTATATCTTGCCGTCGGCTATTTCTCCTCCGTAGGGATCGTATTTCCATCCCTTCCCCGCCGGTACTACATCTATATGACCCAATATGGCCATTATCTTATCGCCGGTACCCGGGAAATCTATGTGCCCTCCGTAGTTGTCCACATTCTTTATCTGGAATCCAAGGCGCCGCCCTATATCAAGGGTGGCTTCGAAAGCCTTCTGTATACCCTGCCCAAACGGATATACAGTCTCGTCCTGGCAAACAAAACTTTCGCCCTCCTCGCTGTTGATTCTAACAACTTCTTGGAGGGCGGAAATCATTTCTTCCTTATTTTGCTTCAGGAATTTTTCGTATTCCATCTTTAAACGGCCTCTACACCTTTGATCTGCGGGTAGCTCTCTTTGATGATTCTTTCAACTACGCCCTTGATAGTCATCTGCGCGCCTGGGCAGCCTGCGCAGTGTCCCTGAAGTTTTACTTTTACAATATTGTCTTCTGTAAGTTCAACAAACTCGATGTCTCCGCCGTCCCTCTGCAGAAAAGGCCTTATCTGACCTATAGCGTCTTTGATTTTCTCTTCCATTTTTATCTCCTTTATACTTTTATTCTCCTGATTGTCCTTGTGTATCTTCATCTGCGGTTTCTTCGACAGCTATATCATAGCCGCCCAGATCCCCGCCTTTTTGAATCAGATTGACGATTATATTCTTTGTAGCTTCGTTGGTTCCTCCAAAACTTATATCTCCTGATGCGCCTTCAAATCCCGTCATATTTGAAAGAGCGTCTCTTATGGCCTTTCCGCTGGGGATACCTGTCTCCTGAGCTTCTTCCCATTCTGTCAGAGCGCCTCTTGACGCGGCTTCAGTGCTGTAACCTGCCGAAACAGATTCGGCGTCCTGGGCCATGGTATCGTCATAGGCGGTCTGTATAGCTTCTAAAGCCATCAGATAAGCGTCAAAGGCCACCGCAGTAGCTTCTGAAGGCTCCGTATCTTCGCCGTATTTCGCTTTGTACGCTTCAAGAAATTCCTTTGACATCTCCGTAGTCTGTACTTTGCTGCTGAAATCCGAAGAATAAGCCACATTGAGCTTATCCCTGGATCTGACGAACTCTAAAAACTTTTCGTCATTCCAGTTCTTGGTACCGACGTAAAGTATATTGGTCAGATTCGCTTCTTCAGCCTGCTTGAGGAATTCTTGAGCCGAGGCAGGAGATACCGCCAGAAAAACAGCTCTGGCTCCTGAATCTTTTATACCCTGAATAGTCTCGGAATAATCAGTAGACGTGGCCGTGATTTCAAACTCTCCCACCACGCTATCATTATTTTCCGACAAAGTCTTTATTCTATTCGTAAATCTTTTTATCGTGGCCGTGGCCGTATCATCACCTGCGACTTTAACTGTGGCAGCTGTCTTCTTTTGCTGAGAAGTGTATACAAAATCGGCCAGCGCGTCTCCCTGTTTCGTCTCTGAAAAAGTCGCGCAGAAATAATAGTCGTTGTTTATCGTTATGAGAGGGTTGGTGCTGGTTATGGAAATGGCAGGTATATTATTTGCCTTTACCGCATCGCCTGCTACCAGAGTGACTGTTTCGCCGTAACTTCCCAGTATTACGGAAGGTTTCTGAGCTACCAGTTCCTGAATAGCTGTCTCCGCCGCATTCATCTCGGACTGGTTGTCGGCGTATATGAGTTCGACCTTCTTTCCGGCAACTTCGGGATACAACTCGTTAGCCAGCTCTATACCTATTCTTTCTTCATTGCCTTGCGCCTTATATTGGCCTGTCAGAGGCTCGTACACTCCTATCTTTATGGTCCTCTCTTCGGCTCCGGTATCGGCCGAATTATCCGAAAAAAAGGCGTTTTTAAAATTGTTGAAAGTGGTGCATCCCGTTACAAGGCTCAATGTAAGCAGTAAACAGATCACAACACCAAGTTTCTTCTTCATATTATTTCTCCAAATTATCTTGTTGATCGCGTTCTCTATATTTTACCGTGCTGCTGCCGCAGGTTTTGTGTTATTTTTGTGTTTTTTAATTAAATTTTTTCTATATAATAAGACTGCCTTTTTATGAGAGAATTCTCATCTTGAAAACCTCATGCCGACATCTTATACAAAAATTATACCCTTTAGTACTTGTTATTGCAATATTTTTTTCTCATATATATGATGCCTCGGCTCTTATGGGCTTGCGTCTTCATGCTCTGCGACTTTTACGGCACTCCGCCCTTGCGACCCTTCAGCAGATATCAATCGCCGGACTTATGCCCGGTGGATAAGCTTGCAAAAAAGCTTTTCTCTGATTTAAAAGTATAAATTAAAATTGTGTGCTTAACCGGGAATTTTGTGGTAATATATATTTGTCACAAAAATTAGATAAAAAAGAGGAGGATTTTACGTATGAAATGGGTTTGCACAGTATGTGGTTATGTTCATGAGGGAGCGGAACCTCCTGCAGAATGTCCGGTATGCCATGTAGGCGCCGACAAATTTATCAAGCAGGAAGAAGGCAATGTAGAATGGGCTGACAAGCACGTTGTAGGCGTTGCCAAAGGGGTCGATCCTGAAATCGTTGAAGGCCTGAGAGCTAACTTTGAAGGCGAGTGCTCAGAAGTAGGCATGTATTTGGCTATGGCAAGAGTAGCTCACAGAGAGGGTTATCCTGAAATCGGCCTGTACTGGGAAAAAGCTGCCTGGGAAGAAGCAGAACACGCTGCTAAATTCGCTGAACTTCTCGGCGAAGTTCTCACTGATTCCACAAAGAAGAATTTAGAGATGAGAGTTGAAGCGGAAGCAGGAGCCTGCGCAGGCAAGAAAGCTCTGGCTACAAAGGCAAAACAGCTGAATCTTGACGCTATCCACGATACAGTTCACGAAATGTGTAAGGATGAAGCAAGACACGGAGCTGCCTTTGAAGGTCTTTTAAAGAGATACTTCGGTTAGAAATTCTGTTGAAAGTTCAATACTTATAAAAGTTTAGAGAGCCTCACCGGGGTTCTCTTTGCTTTTTATAATGCTGCATAATTTCTTATTTCTGATAAACTGCTTTTATCATTGAATTTGATGTCTACCCGTGATATATTGACGTTTGGGAGGTGGATCATGATTTTACATACAGGCAACAGAACAGATATACCGGCCTTTTATTCTATGTGGTTTTCAGAAAGGCTCCGCGCCGGTTACGCTCTGGTTCGCAATCCGTACGATCCTCGCCGTGTCACTCGCTACGATATAAATCCCGAGGTAGTTGATCTGATCGTATTTTGCACTAAAAATCCCGGTCCCATGCTCTCTCATATGAATTTGCTTCATCAATATAATCAATACTGGTTCGTGACTGTAACGCCTTACGGAAGGGAGATAGAGCCGGGTATAGGCGACAAAGCTCAGGTGATGGATGACTTTAAGCGGCTGTCTGAATCTACAGGGAAAAATCATATGGCGTGGAGATACGACCCCATCTTCATAGATGATACATATACCGCCGACCGCCATGTGGAAGCTTTTGAGCGCATGGCCAGAGAGCTCAGCGGTTATACCGGGACCTGCGTCATCAGTTTTATAGACCTGTACCAAAAGGTAAAAAGAAATTTTCCCCAAGCGAGAGAAGTTTCCTCACATCATCGTCTTTATCTGGGAAAGGCTTTTGTTGATATCGGGAAAAAATACGGCATCACTGTCAAAACCTGCGCAGAAGGAAACGATCTCGCTGAGCTGGGAGCCGACTGCAGCGGCTGTATGTCGCTAAAGACTTTTGAAGATGCGATAGGTTCCCATCTGAATATACCTTCGGGCTATAAGACGGCCAGAAGCGAATGTGCCTGTATTTTAAGCAGCGATATAGGCCAATACGATACTTGCGGTCATCTGTGCCGCTATTGCTATGCTAATTCTGACGAGTCTGCCGTAAGACGAAACATGAAGCTTCATGACCCGTATTCACCTTTACTCATAGGCAATGTACTGCCGGATGATGTGATACATCAGGCAAAGCAGAAAAGCTGGGTAGATATGCAGCTGCGGTTTACGGATTGAGGATTGCATGGACTCAAGCCGAGTAGATATAATCTACATTTTCGTGACCTCATATCCCTTGCGTGCAAGAATTCGGCAGCGATATCCTAGTTAATATGTCTGGCCAAATCATATTTTATTGATACCCCCAGTCTAAAAGCACCTATTTGTAATCTATGAAACAGCAGAAAACCTTGGTAAATCAAGACTGCCGCTCAAACCGGCGGTATGCGCAAGCTTGGTTGACAGTGTTCCTCTTGTGACGCAATGAGTATCGATACAGAGAATTCACACTGATGGAAACCTTACAAGTGACTTGTTATTCCTGGTACATAGTCTTTTTTTAGCTCTTTCCCGAGAATTTTTTTGTCATGTCTCGGTCTTCTTAAATTATAGAGCGTTTGAGGAAGTTTTGGCTCATCTTTTCGTGTCTCAGCGATTGACACCTCTCGAGGCAGGGCCCGCTGTATAAACGAGAGGTGAAGTATAAAAAATACAACAAGAGATGTGCTGGAAAGCCACTTCGGCGGTTCAAAACCCTCCGATGATGTATTTGGCACAAAAAAAGGCGGATTCTACAACCAGTTATGGGAAAACGGTTGTAGAATCCGGACGAAAAATCAACAGTTACAGCATGAGCCGCCTCGGCGGCCCGATTATGCTATGTTTCACAGCGGAATGTTGTAGAATATGGCATGGCGGCCAAAAAATACAGCACGCGCCTATATCGTCTGCACGCCGGCTTAGCCGGTCTACTTAGCGTTTTGCCTTTTAATGGCCTCGGCCATCCTCTTGAAACCTTCGGCCAGTATAGATCTTGGCATAGCCAGATTAAGGCGTACAAATCCTTTGGCATTTCCTACAAACAGACCGTCTCCGCCTTCCAGAAGAACTCCTGCTTCATTGGCAAAAAAGTCGCAGAGATCCTCAACTTCAGGCAGAGCCTTGTTCATATCCACCCATGCGAGGTAAGTCGCTTCCGGTATGTAGCAGCCTACTGCCTTGGCATTTTGGGAGAAATACTCCTTCATAAACGCAAAATTGCCGTCCAGATACTCTTTGAGCTGGCAGAGCCACTCTCCTCCCTTCTGATAGGCCGCCTTGTGAGCCTCCAGAGAAACAGGGTTTATAGATCCTATGAGCTTATCTCTGGCCGAAAAATGCTCTCTGTAATCAGCGTCTCTGATTATGATATTTGAATGCATGAGTCCCGCCATATTGAAAGTCTTGCTGGCTGACATACAAGTTATGAGCTTTTTATAATCAGGCATGATCTTAGCCATAGGGGTGTGGCGATTTCCCTGTCTCAAAAGGTCGCAGTGGATCTCGTCGGATACGATCCACAGATCGTACTTTTTGACTATTTCAGCCACTCTTTTAAGCTCATCTTCAGTCCAGACTCTGCCCGTAGGGTTGTGAGGATTGCACCACATCAACATGGCGACGTCCGGGTCTTTAGCCTTAGCTTCCAGATCATCAAAATCTATGGTGAAATAACCATTATCATTCTTTAAATTTGAAGTTACCAGTTCTATTCCGTTATATTCAGCCGCGTGGAGAAAATATCCGTATGCGGGAGCCAGCGTCAGCATCTTCTTATCAGGAAGGCAAAAGTCCTCTACAAACTGGTAGAGGGCAGGGATTATACCTGCCGAAAATTTCAGCTGTTCCTGCGGAAATTCAAAATCGTACATATCTTTGCACCACTTTGAAAATATATCGTAATACTCCGAGTTATATACTCCGCTGTATCCGAATATCCTCTTATCTATACGATCTTTCATGGCCTGACATATCTCCGGCGGAGTTGCAAATTCCATATCCGCCACCCACATGCGTATAAATTCTTCGTCCTTAAAAGGAAACACCTTTTCAGGACCCGCATGAAAGATATAGCCTCGGAATCCGTCGGTATTAAGAGCGTTAGTATGTCTTCTTTCAATAATCTCGTCAAAGTTATACTTCATGATGAATATTCCTCCTATATATTTTTTATGGCATTTCTCAGCTCATCTATATCGGTTATCTGATTGACCTTTCCTCTGAAAGAGGCGGCTCCGGCAAGGCCCTTTATGTACCAGCCCACATGTTTTCGCATTTCTCTCACCGCAGCGTATTCTCCCTTGAAAGACGCTAAATCGTCAAGATGGCGGATCATCATAGCTTTCTTTTCTTCTGCCGTAGGCGGAGAGGGTATCTCTTCTCCCTTCCAGGCAGCCGTCACTTCCCTGAAAATCCAGGGGTTTCCCAGTGCTGCCCTGCCTATCATGATGAAATCGCAGCCGGTCTGTTCCATCATATCCATGGCAGCCTCTCCGCAGGTCACATCTCCGTTACCCACCACCGGTATATCCACCGCTCTTTTTACAGCTGCGATAACTGACCAGTCGGCTTTTCCGCTGTAATACTGCTCTCTGGTTCTGCCGTGAACCGTTATGGCTGAAGCTCCGGCGGCAGATATGGCGTGAGCCGTCTCCACAGCATTTATAGTATCCTTGTCCCAGCCTATTCTTATCTTCACCGTCACGGGCTTATCCGTATTTTTAACCACGGCCGAAACGATGTCATATACGAGATCCGGATCTTTAAGCAATGCCGAACCTTCCCCGTTTTTTACTATTTTAGGTACGGGACATCCCATATTTATATCTATGGCCGCACAGGGAAGTTTAGTCAATTCCCTTGCCGTAAATGCCATGATCTGCGGCTCATGGCCGAAGATCTGAAAGGCCACCGGTCTCTCCTCTTCATAAGTCTCAAGAAGCCTGGCCGTATTCTTATCTTTGTACCACAATCCTTTGCCGCTTACCATCTCGCTGAAAACCAGCGAAGCTCCCTGTTCCCTGCACAGTCTCCTCATAGGCGCGTCTGTTATGCCTGCAAGAGGCGCAAGAAAAAAGGGATTATCCAGTGTCAAGCTGCCTATTCGCAATTCTCTCATGGTCCTCCCCTTCATTTTTATGATTAGTTTTGTCAAGACCTCGGTCTATTTAGACGCGGCCTCTATCCTCTGAAGAGCAAGAGCTATGGTCAGCCCCGGTATAACCCTGTTCCCGGTTATCTCCGCTCCAAGCACTTCGTTTATCTTTTTTAATCTGTATTGAACAGTGTTGGTGTGTATTCCCATGAACTCGGCAGTCTTGCCGCTGTTCATTCCGGCGTCCAGAACAAAAGTCTCAAGTGTCTCCAGCAATTGTTTGGATTTATTGTCGCCGTCTTTGCGGAAAGGTCCCAAGAGATCCGTATAATTCTTCTTGAGATAGCCGCCCTGCATCTGAATGTTCATGCAGTTGCTTACCAGCGCCAGTTCATACTTAGTAAATACCCTCTTATAAGGGAATATATATTCTACAAAGGACCAAGTCTCATTTATTATGTGAAAACCGTCTCCGGCGCCTTCCACTGCGTCCACTCCCGTCACATGAAATATCCTGGAGGACTTATCCTCTTTCATCTCGTCGAACATCCTGATACATATGGACTTTTCACCGGCTTCCTCGCCTGATGAGAGGCAATCGCCTTTAAATATTACGCCGTAGATCTCGCCGTCCTCGTTGAGCCTGATAACCTTCAGCAGGCCTCTTTCCTCGTAAGAATCGATTATGCTCTCATATCTGATATTGTCGACGCCTCTGGCGTAAAAGACGGAAATGAGATCCGGCGGCTTGCAGCCAGCCTCTTCTCTCAGAGAGTAGGCCAGACTTCTGTTGCCTCTTATCAGAGCCTTTACAAACTCCGCCTTGGCGTCTCTTTCGGGAGTAAATTTCCACATGCCCATAGCCAGTTCTATGATCTCGGCCAGTTTAGTTATCTCTCCCGCCGAATAATTATCCTCGTTATCTACTATGAGGAGATAATATTTTTCTCCGTCGTTTTCTATCTTTCCCCAGTAAGTAAGAACTCCGTCTATGTCGATGAGGCTGTACACATGGCTGAAATTAAGAGCAAACTCTCTTCCTCTTCTTATAGCTGCGTCTATGGCTATCTTATGTCTGGTCTCCACCGCAAAGACAGGATTGAAATCCTCGCTGAGCAAAACCACCTGAAACTCATTGCTGACAGCAGCTTCTCTCAGAGCCTGCTGAAAGCTGCTGTGCTTTTCAAAATTCAGCAGGTGAAAGATCGTATTATTTATCAGGCTGTTCTTAAAATTGCTGCTGTACAGCACTTTCTCCATGACCTGAGAAATGATCTGAGAGTAGCCCGTTCCCGTTCCTTCCGCCAGTATAACCAGAGGCAGGCCGGCTTCCTCCGCGGTTCTGATGACCTCCTTGTAATAGTGATGATCGGCCGCATTCTCGCGCTGAAGGATCACCATGCCCGACACCCCTGCCTTAGACAGTTCGCGTATAGTATCTATCTGGGCGGAGGCGTCGTTTCTCATTCCTGAAAAGGTAGTCAGAATGAGTTCTTCCGGTCTCGCATTATATAGAACTGCCTCTTCAGCGCTGCCGGCATCAAGGACTGAAATATTCTTTATCCTGTTGTCCAGATTCTTTTCGCCGGCGACTACAACTCCCCGGCTCAGCGCTTTTAGCTGAAGACAGTCTCTAAATGTTACTTTCATCTTTTTTCACTTCCTCGTCAGCTGATGCTCTCTCCTCAGTCTCATCTGCTGCTTCATCGGATTCTCCGGCTTCATCTTCTGTGCCGGCACTGCCGTCTTCTGAGTCATCCGTTTCGTCAGCCTGAGGATCGGGATCATCATCGCTATCCATATAATCCGTATCGTATTTTTCCAGTTCGGCTTTGAGACGCTCTTCTTCTTCTCTGCGCAGTCTCTCGTTTTCTTCGGCCTCTTCTTTATCCCTGACCTTCTTGGCCTCTTCTGAGACCTTGACGTTTTCAGCCAGCTGCTGAGCGCTGTACTTGCCGGTGAAAAGGTCTTCGAACTGCTGACCGTCGATAGTCTCCACCAGCAGCAGAGCTTCTGCAACTCTCTTCAGAACATCCATGTTTTCTGTGAGAAGTTTCTCGGCCTGCGCATAAGCTTCTGCGATGATATCCTTTATCTCCTCGTCTATCTCTCGAGCCACCTCGTCAGAATAATTCTTGTGAGTGGTGAAATCGTTTCCGAGGAATACTTCTTCTGAACTGCTGTAATTGACAGTTCCCAGCTTTTCACTGAAGCCGTATTTAGTGACCATATCCCGCGCCACTTCTGTCGCCCGCATTATATCGTTGCTGGCGCCGGTGCTTATGTCGTCCAGCGTCAGAGCCTCTGCCACTCGTCCTCCCAGCAGGTGGACTATGGCGTTTTTCATGCTGCTTCTGGTCTCATAGCTTCTGTCTTCTTTAGGAAGGGTCATCGTAAAGCCTCCGGCTCTTCCCCTCGGTATTATAGTCACCTGATGAACAGGATCGCTCTCCGGAATACATCTTGCTACCACAGCGTGGCCGGCCTCGTGGTATGCCGTGAGTTTTCTTTCTTTAGGGCTTATTACTCTGCTCTTCTTTTCAGGTCCTGCGATAACTTTGGTGATAGCCTCTTCTATCTCCTCCATCCTTATGAAACGTCCGTTTCTTCTGGCTGTTATCAGCGCGGCCTCATTGAGCAGATTCTCTATATCCGCCGGAGTAAATCCCGGAGTTCTCCTGGCCAGTACCGCAGGAGTCACGTCGTCGGCAAGAGGCTTGTTCTTGCTGTGAATCTTGAAGATCTCCTCACGTCCTTTTATGTCCGGAACTCCGATGACTATCTGTCTGTCAAAACGTCCCGGCCTCAAAAGCGCCGGATCCAGGATGTCGGGTCTGTTGGTCGCCGCCAGTATTATGATACCCGAATTCTCTGCGAATCCGTCCATCTCCACCAAAAGCTGATTGAGAGTCTGCTCACGCTCATCGTGGCCTCCTCCGATACCGGCTCCTCTCTTACGGCCAACTGCGTCAATCTCATCGATAAACACTATGCAAGGCGAGTTTTTCTTCGCCTGATCGAACAGGTCTCTCACCCTGGAAGCTCCGACTCCGACAAACATCTCGACGAAATCAGAACCACTTATCGTAAAGAACGGAACGCCTGCTTCGCCGGCAGCGGCTTTTGAAACATAAGTCTTACCTGTTCCCGGAGGGCCTACAAGCAAAATACCCTTCGGTATTCTGGCCCCAAGGTCTTTATATTTTCTCGGATATTTGAGGAAGTCTACGACTTCTTCCAGTTCCTGTTTTTCTTCATCCAGACCTGCTACGTCAGCAAAAGTAACTTTCTTTTCATTTCCCTTGACCATTTTGGCTCTGGACTTGGCAAACTGAAATGCCTTTCCGTTGCCGCCCTGATTCATCATGAAATAGATCAGGAAGATGATTGCGCCTGCGGCAAACAGCGTCGGCAGAATACTCAATATAACCGACCCGGCGTTATTAGGCGCGTCGCTTTCGTATTTAAGGTTTCCCTCCTGCATCTGAGGGAATAAATACTGTTCATTTATCAGCGTCAACTCTACCAGAGAATTTACATAAGTGTAAACCACTTCGGTATCGCTCAGTTTTCCTGTAAGTTTAGTATCTGTAACGTTTATCTCTTTTATCTTTTCATCTTCGAGATATTGGACAAACGTGGATAAAGTCACTTTTTTGACTTCTACTTTATCGCCGTCCATTCCCTTATATACGCTTGCTACCCCAAGCACGATTGCAAAGAGAACTACATATACGATTATGTTCTTTGTAAATCGCTTCACGATTTTCCCCCTTATAACTTTGTTTTATTCTACAAATATATTGATGTATTTTATCACATATATCACAATTTTTCAAGGACAATTATGGTATCTGCGCGGTTTTCAAATGTCGTTTCAGAAGCTCTGTATTTATCAGAAAACCTGCCTCTGAAAGTCAGAGATTTTCTCTCAAAATGCTCAGAAGGGAGTACCCAAAGGATCTCGCTTCCTCTGGCCAAAAGAAGCATATCGTCCCTGTACATCTTAGGGACTTTCTCATCGATGAAGAAATCCTTGATCTTTTTAGATCCGCCGCCTACGGATATCCAGTCTCCCTTTCTTCTCGTTCTTACAGTCAGCTGATCTATGGATACGCCTCTAAAAGCCCCGTAGATACGGCCGCCGCAATTCTGTCTGAAAAAGTCGAATTCTTTCTCCGACATCGAACTCAGCGCCCATTCCGTTTCCCAATTCTCACCTGAAAACGCGGAGCCTCTAAAGAATGAAAGTTTGTCATATTCTCTTGAAACGCCGGTATCGTCAGAAAGATCGTACATTGCCGATGGGCTTTTTGATCTGAGAATACTGTCTATTCCTTCTGCCTGAGCATAAGTCATATTCTTCGTCATGCCTACTTTTCCCAGCGCAATAGTATATACTCTCATTCTGACAGCTCTGTGAAGCTTAAGCAAAGGTTTGATCTCAAGCGTCACTTTATTCTCATATATGCGGCTCGGATCTGCTGAAGGCTTCTCGCATAGAGCTTCATCATAGGCTCTCTGTGCTTCTCCTCGAAGATAGTCTCTGTCTTCTGCAGCTACTTTGCCTAATCTGTTCAGGGTTTCTATTATATTTTCGTTAAAATTCTCCTTAATATACGGTATAAGCATATTTCTGATCTTATTTCTCGTATAAATATTCTGAGCGTTAGTATGATCTGTCCTGGGAGAAAGGTTTCTTTGGCAGCAGTATCTTTCGATCTCTTCTCTGCTGATATCCAGTATAGGCCTGACTATTTTAAATCCGTTTTCATCACAGCGTACATATGGAATTCCATACAGCCCGTCTGTTCCCGTGCCCCGCATTATCCTGAAAAGGATGGTCTCTGCCTGATCGTTGGCGTTGTGGGCAAGCGCTATGGCTATATCTTCTCTCGCCACACCCCCGGCGCAGATTTTCTCCGCCGTATCTGAGAAAGCGTCATATCTGACTTTTCTGCCGGCCTCTTCTGACGTCATGCCAAGCTCTCTGGCTATGGCGGAACAATCTGCTTTATATACGTGACACGGTATATTTTTTCTTGCGCAGAGCTCTTCCACATATCTTTGATCATCGTCTGCTGCCACAGGCCTGAGTCCGTGATTGACATGCACGGCGCATATATTCCAATCCATATCGCCGGCCATTTGAGTGAGCACATCAAAAAGGCACACCGAATCCGGACCTCCGGAAAGGCCGATTATAATGTGCATACCTTTTTTTAACATCCTCTTTCTGTCTATAGTCTGTATTATCTTTTTCTTCATCTGCTATTGATTTTCGTAATAAATAGTCTTAAACTGCTTCATCTGATTTGATGCTTATTCTATCACCGCCACCACCGCTGTCAAGTCGTCTCTTTCTCTGAGACCGTATTTGCCGCGCGCCAGAGCCGCTATCTCTGCGGCCAATATCTTAGGTCCAATATCATCCCTGGCGCAGACCTCCCGGAGAAACTCCGTAAGCCACAGGGCCGAAAGATCTTCTCTGTCTGCCTCGGTTATGCCGTCTGAAACCATCACTACTATATCTCCCGGTCTCAAAGCTACCGACACGTGCGAGAGCTTGACTTTGGGTATTATGCCTATGGGCAGAGCAGGCTGCTGTATTCTGCGCACCTGGCCGCCTCTGACTATGAATGAAGTGGCAGCCCCCATCTTATAAAACTTAGCTTTCCCCGTAGTCTTGTCTATTATCGTGAGATCTACTGTAGCGAAGTTTTCCTCTCTGCCGTTCTTCTCTATCATATAGCGGTTCAAAGTCTTGATGGCCGCCGCCGCTTTCGCCCCGTCTTTGAGCATTTTTCTGAGCCTGGTTATGACGATACGGCTCTCCTCTGCTGCCCTGTCGCCTTTTCCCATTCCGTCAGACAGTATGAAAGCTATGCTTCCTCCCGGCAGTTCGCAGCATACTGCGGCATCGCCGCTTGCTGCGGCGGCGGAGATCATGAATCTGCCCTTGCTTATTTTTTCTATTCTGTCGTTGTTTCTGCTTTCCATGAGAACGATTTTATCACATACGCACTGACGCAATATGTCGAAACACGGCGCAGAAACTACTTAATGTCAAAAAACACTTTGGCATTTTCCATGGTGCGTCTTGCCGCTTCCTCGTATGTCACTCCTTTTATCAGAGCAAGCCTTCTGACCGTGTGCTCAACATAAGGCGATTTGTTGGGACGTCCCCTGAAAGGTACCGGAGTGAGATAAGGCGAATCCGTTTCCACCAGAAGGTATTCTATAGGGATATCTTCTGCCATCTCCACCGTCTTGCGATTATTCTTATAAGTTATAGGCCCTGCGATGGACAGAGTAGCCCCTAATTTCACATATTCTCTTCCCAGCTCTCTGCTGCCGCTGAAGCAGTGGAGGAGCACTCTGGCATCCCCCGCTCCTCCTCTGGCAGGGAACCATCCGCATCTTTCTTCAGAAAATGCTCCCTCCTCTTTCAGTATGTCCATAGTCTTCTTATCGGCGTCCCGCGAATGTATGACTATGGGTATCCTCATTTCATTGGCAAGCCGTATCTGTCTCCGAAACCAATATTCCTGCGCATCTCTTTCGCTGCGGTCATAGTGAAAATCAAGGCCGATCTCTCCTATAGCTTTTACCTTTTCTTCGCCTGCAAGAGTCCTGATCTCAGATAACACCTCTTCCGTCATAGTATCGGCGTCATGAGGATGAACCCCTGCCGCAGCATAGCACCATGGGTATGTCCGCGCATGTTCTGCGGCCAGTCTTGAACTTTTCAAATCGAAGCCTATATCCATCACATAAGATAAATCAGAAGCCTCGATATCTCTTATCAAGGCTTCTCTGTCTTCTCTTGTATAGGTATCGTTGTTTATATGAGCATGTGAGTCAAATAACATCTCTCTACCTTTCTGACGTCAGTTTACAGATTCTCCGTCCGGAGCTTTAGTAGTAACTATTTCGCAGCGCTTTCCGTTTTCGGCAAATAACAACATTCCTGCAGATTCCATTCCCCTGAGCTGGCGCGGCTTTAAATTAGCCACTACTATGACTTTTTGTCCCTCCATCTCCTGAGGAGTAAAATCTTCCGCTACTCCGCTTATCACCTGTCTCATCTCCGTACCCATCTTGATTTGGAACACCAAAAGCTTATCGGCCTTGGGATGCTTCTCTGCCTTTACTATGGTACCTACTCTGAAGTCGATTTTGTCAAAATCATCGTAAGTTATTTCCGGTTTGAGCTTGAGCGGAATGTTTTCTGCTTCGCCTGCGGTACTGAGCTTCGCAAGTTCCGAGAGTTCTTTTTCTATATCGAGTCTAGGGAAGATGGCGTTGCCTTTCTTTACCTGTTCTCCGTTCATCATGTCGAACACGAATGAGTCCTCCCAGACTGCCTCCGAATACCATAATCCCATCTGTTTTCTTATCTCTTTGGAGGTGGTATGCATAAACGGCTCTATGAGGATAGATATTATTCTGATGGCCTCCGCCAGATTGTGCATCACCGTATCCAGCTCCGCTTTGCGTTCAGGCTCCTTTGCCAAAACCCACGGCATCTTCTCGTCTATATACTTGTTAGCCCGTCTGACTAATATCCATATCTCTTCCAAAGCCATGTTGAATGAAAACTTATCCATCTGCTCTTCTACTTTAGATGCAGCTCCTATAGCTACAGCTTTAAGATCCTCATCTGTCGAATCGGATGTATTAGCCTCAGGAACATATCCTCCGCAGTATTTTTCTATCATGGATACTGTTCTTGACACCAGATTGCCAAGGTCGTTGGCCAAGTCGTAATTCATCCTCTTGAGCATCACTTCGTTAGTAAAGACTCCGTCTTGTCCGAAGGTATATTCTCTCAGCAGGAAGTATTTGAGAGCGTCGATTCCGTATCTGTCTATCAGAATAACGGGATCCACTACATCGGCCGCTTTGGCAGCCTTGGACTTTGAGACCTTCTCTCCTCCCAGAAGAAGCCAGCCGTGACCCAGTACCTGTTTAGGCAGAGGGAGGCCGGCGCTCATGAGCATGGCAGGCCATATTATGGAATGGAATCTCACTATTTCCTTTCCGACCAGATGAACATTGGCAGGCCAGTATTTTTCATAGAGCTCGGGCTCGTCCGGATATCCCAGCGCCGTTATATAGTTAGTCAGGGCATCAAGCCAGACATAGATAACATGTTTTTCGTCTATAGGCACCGGAATACCCCAGTCAAAAGTAGACCGTGATATGCACAGGTCGTCGAGTCCCTGCTTTATAAAAGAAGTCATCTCATTGCGTCTGCTTTCGGGCTGCAGGAACTTAGGATCCTTTTCAAAGAGGTCTAAAAGCTTGTCCGCATATTTTGAAAGCTTAAAGAAATACGCTTCTTCTTTTGCGGCCTGTACCGGTCTTCCGCAGTCCGGACAGCAGCCGTTTACAAGCTGGCTCTCCGTCCAGAAAGACTCGCACGGGGTGCAGTAAAGCCCCTCGTATTCGCTTTTGTATATATCGCCGTTTTCGTACATCTTCATGAATATTTTCTGTACTCGCTTCACGTGGCGAGGTTCCGTGGTCCTGATAAAATCATCATAGGATATCTCCATGGTCTTCCACAGCTTCTTTATGCCGTCTACCACTTCGTCCACATAAGCCTGAGGCGTTACTCCCTTAGCTTTGGCCAGGGTCTCTATCTTCTGACCGTGTTCGTCTGTTCCCGTCAGAAATCGAACGTCATATCCGCACAGCCTTTTGAATCTTGCCATGGCGTCAGCCATCACGGTGCAGTAAGTATGGCCTACGTGCAGATTTGAACTGGGATAATATATCGGTGTAGTTATATAATAAGTTCCTTTGTCTTTTGACATTTCTCTTGTCCTTTCATTCTTTCAGCATCCGAAAGCGGCGCTATTGGTCTTTTTCTCCGTTCTGGGAGGTAACCATTTTTACAGCGGCTGTCGTTGCTGCCGTTATTGCCACAGCGGCGGCCAGGCCTATGCCTATGCCTTTCAGCACAGCATTTGAATTTATCTTGCTTTCCGGCGCAGGATTCTTTGCCTTTATCATTCCGATTTTCATCTGTAGGTCCTTCTTTCTACGTAATCTTTTATCAGCATGGCGGCTTCTTCTTCAGTGATATAGCTGCTGTTGATAGCCAGGTTGTAGTTCTTATACTCCCCCCACTTCTGACATGTGTGATAGTTATAATAATTTTGCCTGGCTTTATCGTAAGTATTTATGACGTGCTCTATCTTATCTTTTTCGTCTCCGTAGACTTCGATAGATCTCTTTATCCTGTCTTCTATCTCGGCGTGAACGAATACGTTGGTCACCCCGGGAACATCTTTGAGCACATAATCGGCGCACCGTCCTACTATGACGCCCTCTTCCTTATTTCCTATCTCGGCGATGACCTGAAACTGAGCTAAAAAGAGTTTTTCGTTGACAGACAGCGGGCTTGAACTCATTCCTTCGCTGAAGTTCAGGGCGGAAGCCAGATTATATGCGAAGCTGCTCTTGGCCTTCAGCTCGGCGCTTTCTATCATCTCTCTGGAAAACCCGCTCTCCTGCACGGCCATATCTATGATCTCCTTGTCATAGAACGGCACTCCCAATTTCTCTGCCAGTATCTTTCCTATTATTCTTCCGCCGCTTCCGTACTCACGGCTGATAGTCACCAGTTTTTTCATAAGCTATTCCTCCTCCACGAACGCATTATAAATTGCTTTTATGGCTTTTTCAAAATCTTTGTTTTCTACTCCGACTATAATATTCATCTCGCTGGAGCCCTGGTCTATCATCCTGATATTGACCCTGGCCTCCCCCAGCGCATTAAAAAGCTTAGCCGATACGCCCGGTCTGTAAGACATCCTATGTCCCACGGTCGCTATCAATGCCATATTTTCAAATACGTCTATGCTGTCAGGCTGCAGCCTCTGGCGAAAAGCTTCGAGTATCTCGTCCAGCCTGTCGCCTACAGCCTTATTGGACATCACCACCGACACCGTATCTATTCCGCTGGGCAGGTGCTCAAAGTTTATATCGTAGTCGTCTAAGATTCCGAGAATTCTTCTGACGAATCCGCGTTCGCTGCTCATCATATTTTTGTACAGCGCCACCACGGTGAAATCTTTGCTTCCGGCGATACCTGTTATGATGCCTCCGTCCTCTTCTGCCTGATTGACCTCTGCGGTTATCATAGTCCCCGGGTCCTGCGGTATGTTGGTGTTTCTGATATTTATAGGCACGTTGGCCATTCTTGCCGGGTAGATGGCATCTTCGTGGAGGACGCTGGCGCCCATATATGACAGCTCCCTGAGTTCTTTATACGAGATGGTCTTGATCTGCCTTGGATTTTTGACGATCCTCGGATCTGCCATCAGAAATCCCGAAACATCTGTCCAGTTCTCATACACGTCGGCTTTGATGGCCCTGGCTACTAGAGCTCCCGTTATATCGGAGCCTCCCCTCGAGAAAGTTCTGATTTCTCCCTCCGTGCTGGAACCGTAAAAGCCGGGAAGAACGGCCCTTTCATGTTTTGTCAGTTCCTCTCTGAGAAGGCGGTCGGTCTCCTCGATAAGGATTTTTCCCTTATTATCGAATTTTATCAGGTCAGCGGTATCTACAAAGTCATATCCGAGAAAAGCCGCCACTAATATAGCATTGAGATATTCGCCTCTGGAAGCTATATAATCGGCGCTGGGATTTTTCTTCAGATTTTCCCTTATCTTATCCAGGTGCATGGCCAGATCTACGTCTACGCCTAAATTTATTTCTACTGCCATATATCTGTCGACCACTACCTGAAAGATCTGATCATAAGGCAGATTGTGTTCTATATGAGTTTTGCATAAATATAAAAGGTCAGTGATCTTGTTGTCTCCTTCAAATCTTTTGCCGGGAGCCGACACGACTATATAGCGTCTGTCCGGGTCCCTGTCTATAATCTGTTTGGTCTTAGTCAGCTGGATTCCGTCCGCAACCGACGATCCTCCAAACTTTGCCACTTTAATACCCATCTTAGGTGTTCCTTCCTCTCAAAAAATCTTATGTATTTGACATATTATTATAGTACAAAACTCTTGCTTTTTCAATACCTTCCATTGTGCGTTCAAACAAAAAATGGCCAGCATATCGCTGAGCCATTTATGTTTTCGTGTATGCGCCCCATTTCGAGGCAGTTTTCAGACTTGTCAGTCTATGAGTTTCGCCTTTTTGAGCGCAATTACGATGATTGGAATCAGTATGATATGTAAGATGATCCCCGGAACTGCCGTAAGCACCGCGCCGCTCACAAACATCTGCCAGGTGAACTGATCTGCTACAACTCCGGCGATGACAAGCCGCGTTATACCCCAGACTATCCTTCCTGCTATCATTGATATGATCAGGGAGACATAAATGTTCACAGTTTTTTTAGGCAGTACTTTATAAAGTATCCCCGCCACCAGTCCGTAAGTGAGCATTTCAAAAGCCATACCTATTCCTACCGGCATTATAGGAGGCATACCGAAGGCGGAATATCTGATGAACGGCGAGACAAAGCCGACTGCTGCGGCCCATTTCCATCCGCACATATAAGCGCACAAAAATACAGGTATATGCATAGGGCACAGCATATTTCCTATGGTCTGTATCTGTCCCGTCAAAAACGGCAGGTACATGGCGATAGCCAGACACAGGGCGGATAATACAAGATTCTTGATGTGATTTTGTTGATTGGTCATTTTCTCCTCTTTTCTTAAAAGTTCCCTCTTGGATTCTCCTTCAGGTTCTTTTACAAAAAATAAAAGATACAGGTCTCCTTCTGGAGATTCTGTACCTTCTGGTATCAGGACTATCAGCTTCTGCTGATCTCTTTGATCTTAAGTATAGCTTCAGAAATCAAATCCGATGTGGATTTTCCTTCCGTGCCTACGACTATATTATTACATTTATTAACAGGAATCAAGACCTTTTTTGCTCTGCTCTGGCCGACAGCCACCGCCATAGCCGGCGTGATCTCTCCCAGAAGAGAATCCGCTATCGCGATGCCTATAGGCCCTACTATTATATCGGCATTTCTCACGCCGACTATGACTGCGTTTTCTCCCGTGGCTCCATTTGTGGCTCCGGCTTTCAGCATGCTGGTAGTAGCCATGGGGTTGGTTCCGACAGCCGTAATCTCGGCCTCAGGAATCAATTTTCTCACAGCCTCCACCATCTGTTTTCCCAAAAGGCCCCCTTGTCCGTCTATTATCAAAACTTTTTTCATCTATTCTTTTCCTCTGCCTTCCGTTTTTTCTTTTATGTCCTCTATCAAGGCGTCGTTGAGAACTCTTCTGGCGTCTCCTATAGCTTCTGCTCTTTCTACGTCTACCACCTGAGTCAGCCAGATATGCTTCTTATACCAGCTGGCCTCCAGCCTGTCGGAAATGACTTTGGAATATATCTCGGCTCTATTCCTGGCCTGTATCAGATACACTCTGACCACAAGGCCTATATTAAGACTCTTTATTTCAAAGACTGTATCGCCAAAACCGGCTCTGTCAAGTCCTTCTCTCATGTCCTTGATTATCTCTTCGCATATAATGATCCGGCTTCCCTTTCTGCATATCTTATTGAAAGCAAAGCCGAATACTGCCGCCAGCGTTAGGGCCGCAGCAGTCCCAAAAGATGTCCTGGTTCCCAAAAACATACATATGGCGGGGAGGAACCACAGCCACCTGAGCCTCCCCAGTTTTAAACTATCTCTTTCTGCTTTTTCCATAATTACCTCTTTCATGCTTTTACTCTTATATTATATGCACCCAAGGCCGCCATTGCAATATAAATTACATCATGGTATAATTGAAAATACGATAAAGACACCTGAGGAGGTAGAAGGATGAATCTGGCTAAACCTTTGAATAAATATTTCGATCACACTCTGCTGAAGGCTGATGCTACCGCCGACCAGATAGATAATCTCTGTCGCGAGGCCATGGAATACGACTTTTATTCGGTCTGCGTAAACTCTTCCAATGTGGCTCAGTGCCGGGACATGTTAGAGAATACAGATGTAAAGATAGCAGCAGTAGTCGGCTTCCCTTTAGGAGCATGTACTTCGGCCACTAAAGTGTTCGAGACCGAAGAAGCCTGCCGTGACGGCGCCAGCGAGATAGATATGGTGATCAACATAGGAGCCCTCAAAGAAGGCGGCGATGAGTTCGTATACGAAGATATAAAGGCTGTAGTCGACGCGGCTGCCAAATATGACGCCATCGTGAAAGTCATCATAGAGACTTGCCTTCTGAGCGATGAGGAGAAGGAAACCGCCTGCCGTCTGGCAGAAGAAGCAAAAGCGGCGTTTGTAAAGACTTCTACGGGATTTTCGACGGGCGGGGCTACTGAAGAAGATATAGCCCTTATGCGCAGAGTCGTCGGCGACAGACTGCAGGTCAAAGCCAGCGGCGGCATAAGAGATTATGATACTGTAATGGCTATGATAAATGCAGGCGCAGACAGAATCGGCGCCAGCGCATCTGTCGCTGTCATGGAAGACAGCAAGACCCGCGGATAGGAGGTGTGTTTACATATGTCAGACAGAGCTATGAACTTTTTAAAGGCAGGGATATCAGGATTTATAGGTATTTGCTGTCTGGGCGCCAAGGTCTTAGGAGATACTCAGGCCAACTGGCCTTATGCGGCGGTGTTGATATGCACCATCGTAACTGTAGCTTATATAAAGCAGGCCCTCGATGTAAGGCGCTGAATACTCGTAAGATAACGCCATTATATTCTGAAAAGACAAGATGCCGTCATGATAATCATGACGGCATCTCTTATTTTTTTATAAAACAGGTTTTAAAATATATCTAACTCTCTATATGCCGGCCTGTTTCTTCAGTGTTTCTGCCTTATCAGTGTGTTCCCACGGCAGATCTATATCCGTTCTTCCGAAGTGGCCGTAAGCGGCGACCTGTCTGTATATAGGTCTCCTCAGATCCAGATCTCTGATGATGGCGGCAGGTCTCAGATCAAAGTTCTTTTCTATCAGATTCGCTATCTCATCATCTGTGATCTTGCCTGTTCCGAAAGTGTCTGCCATGATGGATACAGGCTTGGCGACGCCTATGGCGTAAGCCAGCTGAATTTCGCACTTGTCTGCAATACCTGCCGCAACCACGTTTTTGGCCGCATATCTTGCAGCGTAAGAAGCGCTGCGGTCTACTTTTGTAGGGTCTTTTCCGGAGAAGGCTCCGCCGCCGTGACGGGCATATCCGCCGTAACTGTCTACTATGATCTTTCTGCCCGTAAGGCCGGAATCGCCGTGAGGGCCGCCTATTACGAACCTGCCTGTAGGGTTCACGTAATATTTCGTTTCATCATCCAAAAGTTCCGCAGGGACTATAGGCTTTATGACTTTTTCTATTATGTCTTGTCTTATCTGTTCCTGAGTAACATCCGGATCATGCTGAGTGGAAATCAGAACTGTGTCTATCCTCTTCACCCTGTTTTCGTCGTATTCAACGGTCACCTGCGTTTTTCCGTCAGGTCTGAGATATTTCAGTTCTCCGTTTTTTCTCACCTGAGTCAATTTTCTTGCAAGCTTATGGGCCAGAGCTATAGGCATAGGCATAAGCTCAGGCGTTTCGTTGCAGGCATATCCGAACATGAGGCCCTGATCTCCGGCGCCTATGGTGTCTATCTTATCGTCGAGAGTTCCCTCTTTATACTCAAGAGCCTTATCTACTCCCATGGCTATGTCGCCTGACTGTTCGTCTATAGCTGAAAGTACTGCGCACGTATTTCCGTCAAATCCGTAATCGCTCCTGTCATACCCGATATCGAGAATCACTTTTCTGACTATCTTGGGGATGTCTACGTAACACCTGGTGCTTATCTCCCCCATGACCATCGCGTATCCTGTGGTGGTAGTAGTCTCGGCAGCCACTCTTCCATAAGGGTCCTGCTCGAGGATGGCATCCAGTATAGCGTCAGAAATCTGATCGCACACTTTATCCGGATGGCCTTCTGTAACTGATTCTGATGTGAATAATTTTTTCATTTTTGTACCTCCTTTGATCTCATATCCTTATCTCGAAAAAAGCCTCTCTTCCGAAAAGAGAGGCTGATATTTGTCGGTATCTTTCCTCATCTTTCAGAAATAATATTTCTGTAGGATTTAGCACCTTTCACGTTTCTCTGACAAAACATACAGGTTGCCGGGCTTCTCTGGGCCTAGTCCCTCAGCCGCTCTCAATAAGGATTTTTCAATTTTATTACTCATTTTATTATATATCTTTTACCCTTAAAGTCAACTGTTAACCCAAGATTTTGTTGTTTTTTCAGCAAAATAATGTATACTATGATTATATAAAAAACTCTACGAGGTAATAAATTTGTCATATCAAGATATAAGATCAACTTTTAAACTGATTAGCGGAGGATTGTCTGAAACTATAGACGACAGTCCCAAGGAATTCGTATCGGCCTCAATAACAGATACCAGGCTGATGGGCGTAGTCAGTATGTGCGTCCACTGGAGACTTTCTGAGAATTCTCATCTCACAGACCTGCACCAGTTTTTTTATTTCGACGCCGAAGAATCTGGTTTTGAAACTTACAGAAGCGTTTTAGGAAACGGCGGTCCCAGTGAGGTTCAGGAGATCAACGATATAGAGGACTATCTCATGGGAGGTCTTGGGGGAAAGCGGGTCATACTGACAGAGAGAGAAGTCAGATATATGCTTCAAAGCTACGTGGACCTGAATCTGAGGAGCGGTCTTCCCCTCCCCGAGGATAAGGATGAATATGAATTCATGTTGTCTCCTAGGATAAGACTCACCGATTCGGAAGAATACGTTCTGATGTGCAAGCAATGTCCCGGTCTGGACTCACCATATCAAGTCATAAATTATTTTCTCATGAGATGTGTGGGGAAAGATTTCGGCGCCGCCAAATTTCTCACCAAAGGGTATGTGCGTACCAATCTGTTCCCTAATCACAAGGGAGCCACCCTTCTGAGAAACGTCATCGAAGATTCTCCTGACGCCGTAAGCGGCTCAAATACGGACTATCACGTTACTGATGACGACAAAGATTTCGGAACTTTCAATACTTTCAAATCGTATATGTGCGAATCTTTAATAGAATACAGCGGAAAATTTTTTCTTCTCATCACTCAGATTACCTTGGATCATCTCAAAATAGTAAAATATGAAAAGATATCGGAATTTCAGGTTTCAGCCGCAGAAGCTTCTATGATGACTTCAAGACCGGAGTTCATCACCGTGACGGATCTCGTCCCCTCTGCTCCCGAATTTGATCGGCACACGACTAAGCTGACTTCAAAATCCATGGTCACAGACTACGAAAACGGACAGCTGTTCATGATCTTTCAGCCTCATAACGATCATGTCAAAAACGCCACCTATCTTCTCAACGACGATGTCCTTGGCGTCTATTATCTTATAGAAGATAATCAGCTGATTCTGGCGTCTTATAACTTGTCGGATATACGCCGCATGGAGCTTGATCTGGCAGAGTCGTCCATGGCTCCGTATATAGTCCCCGTATCAAAATACGAATTTAAAGATCCCGTTCTCTTTGATTTCATAAACAGTTCTTTTGACGATTTCGAAGATTTCGTAGCTACTATAACAAAACCCCCGGCGGAATAGTCATGAAAACTATTCCGCCTTTCTGCCGTGATCGTATCAGATACAAATAATATACTGCATGATCATTCTCTGAGCCTTGTTCTTATTATTCTCGCAAATAATTCTGCTCCCGTCATCAATATATCATCGTTGTAATCGAACTGGGGATTATGAGGAGGCGCAACCTCATCCAGATTTTCTGTTTTCCTTCCGCCTATTCTGAAGTAACAGCCTTTAACATATTTCACATAATGGGCAAAATCTTCAGATCCTGTTCCCGGAAGAGCTTCGCAGTCTATCCCTGTGATCTTCTCAACACCCGAGGCGGCCTCTCTGACGGCCTCCACACATTCTGCGGAATTTATCAGAGGTATAAAAGCTCTGTTATATTCAAACTCCATCTCGATACCGTTCATCTGGCATATGTGCCAGCAAATCTCTTTCATCTTGCTCTCTATCATGTCTTGAAGCTCGAACGAATATGTCCTCACGTCTCCCGATATGGTCACATTAGTAGGAATGACATTGGCAGCTCCGTCTGTATGTATCACGGTACATGATATAACTGCATACTCCAGGGGACTTACGTTTCGAGATATTATCGTCTGCAAACTATATTCAAAGCAATCAGTTAAACTGCTGCACGTTACGATCCTATAGGAAGCCGGCTGGGAGCTCTTGCCTGTATCCATAAAGAAAAAATTCCCGGTAAGAAGCCAAAAAGCTTCTATACCGGGAATAACCGCACTCTTGAGAATTCTCTGTTTACGTTATCAAGGATCTGCAACAAAGTTCAGTGAAAAATGTCATCTGTCTGAAGTGTTTATCTTAGCCTCTGCCTGGTCAAAGTCGTCTTCTTTATGCGGATCATCTTTTTCTTCATCATTTTGCTGTCCGTCTCCGTCACAGTTTTCGTCTGTACAGCCTTCGCACGAAGCGCATCCTCCGCTGCAAGGCTGTACTTGTTCAAACTCTTCTTCTGCGTCAAAATCATCTCCGTAGAATTTAGCTACCTTATCGAGTTTCTTGTCTATAGAAACGGTTTTCTTGCATAATATTATGAACATCATGATGAGCTCATAAGCCACTCGAAGAGCCACGTTTCCTATCACGACGGTGAGAAGCCCGCTGAAGAATTCTACCGAGAACATCGCGGCGATACCCATCACCGTAATTATCACTGCCGTCACAATATACACCAGCTTCAGAATACTCTCAGCATAGAACTTGTTGAAACACAAAAAATTATAAATCTTGCCTAACGCTCCGGTATATTTCCCCTCATTTTTCTTAGACAAAAATGTAAAGTTAAGAACGATAGCTAAAATAATTGCTACAAGCAAAGCTATAATCAATCCTGTGGCTTGACCCATTCCGTAACTGTAGCTATAATTGTAAACATATGGATAAGACATCTTATTTCCCCCTTTAATACGAATTTATTTTTCTACGAATATATTGTAACATCTTGTCGTTTTATGTCAACCGCTGTTCGCAGTAAGACAAACATTTTTCAACATCAGAAAGAGCCTTAATTTCCAATGTTTTCAGCTTTTATCCACAAGGGCAGGGGAAATCGTATACAATTTTCTCAACATCAGCCTGTGGATAACTCAACCCGCATTAAATCTGTATTTTTCAATATTTGAAGGCAAGCCATCAATTTGTCAATAGCAAGTTATCCACAGATTTTTTTGTCTTTTTTAGCCGTTGTTCGCACTGTCAACGATCTGATTTTCTTTCTGCTTTTTAAGGCATAAAATTTCATTTATTCCGTCCCATATAGCCTCGGCCAGTTTTTCTTGATATTCTGCAGTTTCCAAGTTTTCTCTTTCTTCTGCGTTTGACAGGAATCCACATTCTACTAATATGATCGGACTGTCTATCTGCTGAAATAAAAATATATCGTTCTTGGTGAGAGCCTCCTTGGTTTCGCTGCCTGACACGGCCTCCGCAAGAGATCTCTGGACGCTGTCAGCAAATACTTTTGATGTTTGTTCTCCTGTTTGTTCTTCTGTTCTTTTATCATGATTCTTCGGATAAAAAACCTGAGCGCCGCAGACAGATCCATCAGATGGAAAACTGTTAAGATGAATAGAGACGGTAAGCACCGGTTCATTTTCATCTATGATCTTCTTTCTGTTTTCCATATCGTATCGTTTTCTGCCGCCGTTTCCGTCATATCCTTCTAAGAGTTCTTCGCCATCTTCCCTGGTAAGCACTACATCTACCGGATATTTTTCGATGGCCTCTTTTAATTTCAGAGCAATCGCCAGATTTATATCTTTTTCCGATGTGCCGTCTTCTCCTGAGGCTCCCGCATCTATCCCTCCGTGTCCGGCATCTATTACGATGACCGGCCTTTTATCGGTTCCCTCGTTTTCTGTCTCTGAAACGGCTTTTCCCGACACTATCCGGGACTCTCCATCTCCTGCTTTTATGTCTGCGCTCCACATGGCTGCGCTGCAAAACAGTATACTGACAAGAAAAATGGAAGCCGCTGCCAGTCTAAGTCTCCTCATGGTCTTTCCTCCTTATCGTCGCTTCTGTTTCAGCATACGCAAAACAACTTGTACCGTATGACTGATTTGAAGACATAAAAAAGGAGCGGCACCTGAATCGGGCGCTCCCTTCTCTCATCTCGGCAAGGACTCTGCAAATACATACAGCTGTGTTTCAGCCATAAAATTAATATTTCTTTTAGTTATGTATAGAATTATAAGCCGTCAAAAATTACTTATGGAGAACTCATCCTATAACCACGATTAGATATCTTTTAATCTCACAACAACTGATTAAGCTGTCATATGGGATTACACTACTCTCAAACGCAGCATTAATCTGAGTAGCAGAAGCAATAGTTTGACTACCATATGAAATTACACTACTCTCAAACCTCAATTTTCGAGTAAACGTCACTACACGCCTGAATTTCATATGGCAAATCAGTGTATTTCACACATATCAATGTCTATTATATATTCATTCTTATCTTCTTTCAAGAATCTCTGCTTATTCCGTACATAAATAACATATATATCGTAATATTCCGCTGTTTTCTCTATGTATTCATAGTCAGAGACTGACAGATATGCGTCACAATTCGCAATAAAAAATACAGAAATATTTTGAAGAGTATACATTGTCGTCATGTATTCTATCAGCTTCTCTCCAAATTTACCTTCAGGATCTTTCAAGCGCACATCGTACTTTTTCAGAAAGTCCGTAAAAGTAAGTTCCTCTTCATACTCCGTCTCATAATCAGCGGCAATTTTAAGATCGTCCAGCAGGGAGAGGGCTAAGCCGTGTATTTCCGACAACCTTTCAGAAAAATCAGTGTTAATTATGAAATCACATAGCTCATCATATAAACGTTTTTTTATTTCTCGTCGGTCATAGGTCAAATCAAACGGCGTGGTTACAAGTTCACACGTCTTGGACAAATCCATTTCACTCATTTCATCCGATAGCGAAAAATATTGGGCTTTTTTGCTCATACTCGCTTGCAAATTCATAAGAAACCGTTCCAGTGTTTCAGGGCATTCAATAACAAGAGACGCCGTTTTGCCCTGCAATATTTCAATAATTACAGGCGGCTCCAAGCATGTGACCTTCATAATATCACCACCCTTTCATCTGAATCTATTATGGAATGATTGGCATTTCCCACTACAAACTCCATCCTCGCATATTGTTTTTCGGTAATTACCAACATCTGTACCAGACCTTCGGGAGGTTTGTTGCTCTTTATCGCCTGAACGACTGAATTAGCCACTGTCGTATTCAACGCCAATTTGCAATATACGCTTTCCTGTATCATCAGAAAGCCTCTCTTTATCAAAAATTTGCGAAACTCCCTATAATGTCTTTTGTTCTCAGCGGTCTCCGTGGGAAGGTCGAAAAAAACAATGATTCTCATATATCTATAGCTCATATTTATAAAATCTGATCAAAGAAGTATCGTTTTCGTTTAATGCGTCAAAAAGGCTCCTGCAGTATATTTTTATCGCATTGCTCACATAATTTTGCTTTCCGTCAATTACTACGCTATCGCTTAGTAAATACACAAGCTGCATTTTTTCATCGTGAGTGAACTTAATCGGGTTCATCTCTTTTACCCTCCTATCCGCCAATATGCGAAACGGTTCCATAAAATCCGAAGCCAAGTTGAATTGATTAAACATGTTATCATGAAAAAGGCCAATCTGCGTCAAATATCCGTTCGCCACGATCTCCCGGTTAAAGCAGGATAATAATATGCCATATGCGTAATTCAGCGCTGCATTTATGGCATTGTCCTCACTCCTGGTAAAATCCATTCCAAACAGCGCGTTAAAATATACCTTTGCCGCATGGCCTTCGCGGTTTGTAACGTCTGCAAATTCCAGTTCGCTGATATATTGGCGAAGAAGCTGAGCCTGCGACACGCACCCTTCTTCTGCGAGGAGCTGAGCCTGTTTTCTTATTTTCTCAGCCACTATTTCTGTCCATGTCGCCTCTTTAATATGCTTGTCCCAAACTATCTGTTTCTTTATCTTAGCACTGGTATCATGACTGCCGTAATAAGACATCAATTCTGAATGGGGATTGTGCTGTTCATCGCAAAATATCACTTTAATCTTATGTCTCGCCAATTCGCGTATCAACACCGCCGTCAACGAAATTGCTGTTGATTCAATTATCAAAATCCCAATCTCGCTCAGATGAATACGATTGGTTCCATCCTGCTTGCGCACTGTCAGGTAATCCATCCTGAAATCCAGCTTTGCGCAGCCTGTAATCACTACGGTACGCCAGCTCATATCACAACTCGATTCTGTTTTCAAACAGGCCGGTAACTGACTGGTTTATCAATATCAGTCGTTTTCCGCCCAACGTATTTTTATTAACTGAAATGACTCCTGCGTTTTTACTTGCTCCTATACTTCTTAAATCTGCTTTAGTTTCTGTATCGCATCTTACCAGCTTTATCATCTGAGCCAATAATTTTGCCTTTTCTTTTAACGATATATTCAAAAACTTTTCCCTATTCTCCATCAAGTATTCTCCTTGGTTCGACGGACGTTCAACATAAGGGCCGCATAATTTTTCCGTTATATCATCATAGAGGTCCGTGAGATTAGCCTCGTTAAGACCGTCGAATTTTTCGTCCACCTCAAATTCCTGATTCTTTTCCACATATTTTTCTATTCGCCTTACGGTTTCCTCATGTCGTCCAAAAATCGGCTGTAAGTTGTTTTTCAAAAGGATGTTTTTCTCATTTGCCCCTCTTATCCTCATCGGGTAACCGTCGACGCTTATAAGGGCGTTTTTTTTTATACATGGCCGCAGGATTTTTACATTCTTTAGGCCTTTGACGGTTTCGCAGTATCGAATATAAGCATCGATGTCATGCAGGAGTATGTTAGCAATATAAACAGGCACCTCCATAATATTCTTTACCCGCTCTCCTTTTTTCCCGTCGAACTCGATTGCGGCAAAATAGGAGGTGTTAGGACTTTTATAGCCTCCGTATTTGCCCGTCTGAAGACCCGCCTTCAGAGGAATCTCTGCTCCGCCGTCTTTCTTTGCGATAGTAGCATTGAACAATTCGCCTTTTCCGCAGTATGTATGTTCTGTATACAGCACATCGTTTCTCTTGACCGTTTTTCTTATGACATCTATAGTTCCGCCGTACTTTTCTCCCACTTCATTTTTCCTCAGCTTATTTTTTTCATCCCGCAACGGAGCTGCCCATACCGGCGCGCCGTCTCCGGCGACGATATCATAATCGAATACACGATTGATGCTGTAATTTTCTCCGGCGTGTTTTTCAATCCATCTAAGCGGATTATCTGTAAATTTTTCATTATAGACATTTCCGACTGCTATATTGAGATAGGCGTCTTTCGCGTGATGATAATCATTGGCAAGCCTTGACTTGAGTATGTTCAAATCATCTTTCCTGAATTGTGATACCAGGGGAGCCTTAACATATACAACTTTGCTGTTGTTATACATCCTGCCAAGCAGTTCTGCAGCTGCCTTCGTAGACTGCCGCGTCTCCACAAGCTGGCGATTTATGAATCCGCTCAATTCTTCTTCCGATAATTCGCCTCTATGCATCAGCCTGTCATATTTTTTCTTGGTGATAAATTCAAGCTGCAATAACTCTGTCCACCACTTCTGCTGACTCTGCTGGATATCTCTGCTCAAAGGCTTATTGCCTTTCTCATTGTTAATCTTTTTTAGCGACAGCACGCGATTGTCCAAACTGTCGTCCTTAACCTTTGATTGAGGATAAATATGATCTATATCCCACTTGGAATTGGCCGACATCAGTTCATGCAGATCTATGCGTTCACCGCTGTACATGCAGCGCCCCATCTGAGTATAATAGAGATACAGCTTATCGCTGTTAAATTCACGTTCATCGCGGTCTTCTATTTCTCTGTTCCAGTCTCTTGCATCTTTTTTGCAAGCGGCATAAAGCTCAAGCAGTTTTTTCTTTCTTGATATAGTTCTCTTCTTTTCCTTTTCACCTCCGCGGGCCATCTCCACAAAGATCTTAGCAGGCTCGCAGCCCATGATTTTTTTAACTTCCTCTGCGATTCTTACAGTCTGCCAAACGGCTCTTTTGTTAGCAGGTGAAATGTACAGGTCTTTTACCAACTTATCATAACTGATATCAGTTATCTGTCCTGCAAGCTCCCTATTATGCTTTTCTATTTCTTCCATGAAGGTGAAGTTTTTGCTCAAAAGCTGCATCAGGTTACAGTTAGTCTGCCAGAGTGCTTCTATAATTGTAAACATCTGGCCGGTGGGCTTTTCTGTTCCCACAATACCGTTTAAGAACTCCTCGGAAAAATTGCCCCATCCACTGTATCTGAATTGTTTAACGGCTTTTAGCTGATCACTGTCAAGCTCGCCCGGATATTCCTTTTCAACGACGGCCTGCAGCATCTTGCCGTCGTCGCCATAGATAGTCTTCCATCTGATTATATCCTCTGTTATCTTTCGTATACGATCTTCTTCCATCTTTGCGCCGAAGACCTTTTTTTCAAAGTCCAGATAGGAAGAAAGCTTAGCCTTAAAATCTCCGTCGAATCCGCTGAGGTCTTCCTCTTCAAGGTCTTTGTTCATCATTTTTTCCCGGCAATATTGCAGGAGCATTTTTTTGCTGACTTTTGTATGTCTTTGAAAAAGCTCCCGATAGATATCCTGTTTGACCTGTACGCTTATTTTATTGCCGCATACGCTAAGATTGTTTAACTCGTTAAGTACCATAAAGTGGCTGTAAATCAGAGAGTTCTTCGCAACGACATCTTTGCCCAGTAAATATGTACATTTATTTGTCATTCTCTCTATAAATGCCTCATTTGATTTTTCCCTGTCCACCTTCTCGTCAAAATTCCACGGAAGTATTCTTCCCTCTGCTTTTCTGACAATCCAGGCATTGGATCCTCTGTCTTTATGGCGGTCGCTCAAAGGTCCTACATAGTACGGTATTCTGAAAGAAAATAACTCAATGATTTTTTCTGCCGGTGACAGGCCGTCTTCATCTTTCTCATTAAGAAAGCCGAGATAAGAGCCTGCGTTCTCAAGTATCAGCGCAAGTTCCGCCTTATGCATCTGATTAGGCACCACGCTGTTGTCCTTGTTTCTCTGAAGAGGAAGCAGGCTTCCCTCTTCCGCCTCTCTCTTAATTCGCTCATAAAGCTCTCGATCAGCTTCCTCCGGTTCAATTTTACTTAGCAATATCTTTAGTTCCTTATAAAAATCTTCTTCTGCGCATCGTTTTACATCGATGATTTTATTTCCTTGTTTGGCGCTGCCTATGTAATTGGAGTAATTCGCTTTCTCGACAGCTGATTTGAAGAATCTCTTGTATTCTTCTCTCGAACAATATCTATTTACGAGGAGTTTCAATTCTTTTAGGTTATTCTTATGAGTCTCATACTGATTTACTTTTGCACAAGATAAGTATGTCTGTCCATTGAGGATGTCTGCAAGAACATTCCAGTCATACAAGGCTTTAATGCTGTCTATTACAAAACATTGATCCGGGATGCTTTCTTCAAGGTTAGGCCTTATGCTCTCATCATAGTCTGCCTCACCGAATGAAAAAGATGTCTTTTCAACGCCTTCCGGTGTTTGGCCGAATATTTTGGAGATATCTCCTTTATTACCGGCTAAAAGTTTACATATGTTTTCAATTTTCTTCTTAGTTTCTTTGCTCTCAGTTTCATTTTGATTCATAGCTAAAAGAGCAGCAAGGAGCTTTACCTTGTCGCTTTTAGAAATATTTCTGTCCCTCAATGTACGCTCTACTTCTGTCGTATTTTCACCGTCTATTTCAAGGTCCAGTTCATTGCACAGCACTTCTTTCATCTGATAAAAAGCGGCATCAAAGCTATTGGCTTTGCTTAATTCGCCGTCGATGAGAAAATGACCCCTGTTCTTTAAAATATGGTGAATCGCCAGATACACTAATCTAATATCGTGGGGCTCGCTGCTCTCCATCAGTTCTTTTCTCAGGTGGAATATAGTAGGATATTCTCTGTAATACTCTTTCTCTGAATATTCGCTGCCGATAAAAAGCGGATGTTTTTCGGAAACCGTCTTATCGTCTAAATGCAATCTGCTTTCATTCAGGCGTATAAAAAAGGTTTCATCTACTTTGTTGATTTCTTCTGCAAATATTTCCTGAAGTAAATCGATACGCTGTTTTCTGCGCTGCAGACGCCTCCTGGAGGCTCTTTGTCCTCTGCGTTCTTCAGCAGTTTTAGCATCTTCAAAAAGCCTGATTCCCCACATGGATTTCTTTTTAAATTTACATAAGTTATAGTTCTCATCCGTTACAGCCCAACCAACAGAATTTGTGCCTATGTCAAACCCTAAATAGTACTTGCCTGTCACCTTATTTGCGTTTTTCATTTTTTTCTCCTCGCTATTGACATATCTTCGCATTTGCATTAGACTAAAAGTATCTCAAATGACTACCATATGAGATTACACTACAAAGTTCAAATAAAGAATTTTTCTAATCGCCCATTTGGGCTCCACAAGGTGTGGATAAACTCGCGAAAGCGAGTTTTTTATTGTGGTCATAAGTAGTTTCTCTTACATCTCAATCAAATTCGTCATTATTTGACAATATTTTATCATATATTGGCGCACGATGCTATATTTTCATCAACATTTTCTTTATTCACATCTCCCTCCTGCAAGACTTGCTCTTCAGTCTTTAGACCTTTTATTACAGAAAAATACCGAGAAAAACTCTTCATGGTTCTTCTCGGTATTCGTATTTCACGGCAACCTCTGCGATGTTCAATAATTCAGACCCTTCCTTTTTCAAACCGGCAAGAGGGCAAAATCTTTACTTGCGCAGGACGGTATACTTATCCATCAGTTCATGGTTTATTTCCACTCCCAGTCCCGGGGCCTTTGGCACATCTATGTATCCATCCTTATCTACGGTCAGAGGTTCGGTCAGCATCAAGTCTCTGACCTCATAAGGCCAATACGGAGGGTCGTAGCAATATTCAATGAATGGACAGTTATTCACTGCTCCCGCCATGTGAAAAGCCGCTGCCAAACCCATGCCGTGAGTCCACGTGTGAGGAGTATATATCTTGTTTTCCGCCTCTGCCATTGCGGCTACCTTCCTGTTCTGAACAAATCCTCCCGACAGAACTACGTCCATCTGATAGATATCAAAGCAATTATGCTTTAAAAGCTCTCTGTATTCGTGTACCTGGGCGTTTAATTCTCCTCCGGCTATGTTAAGAGTAGTACTCTTTCTCAGTTCTGCCAGCCCTTCGAAATCATATCCGTACATGGGTTCTTCAAGCCACTCTATGCCGATATCCTCAAAGGCCTTGCTCACGTTGACGGCCTTTTTCAGATCCCATTTGGCCACCGTTCTCTTTCCCGTGAAAAACCATCCCTGATTTGCATCCACCGAAATTTTCAGCTTATCTCCCACATGCGCCTTGATAGCTCCTATGATCTTTACATCCTCAAAAGGGTCGTCATGGTGCGCGCGCAGTTTCATCATCTTAAAGCCTTCTTCTATAAATCTGTCAGCATCTTCGATGCGTTCTTCGACATATTTAAGGGATCCTGTGCTGGCGTAGGCCAGTACTTTGCCCTTGCTTCCTCCCAGCATCTTATATATCGGAAGATTGGCGTATTTTCCGAGGGCGTCCCATACCGCCACCTCAACGCACCACGGCCTGTAAGCATATAGAGAAGCGTTCACAAGCCCTGTATTTATCGCCTCTACTTCTGTGATTTCCTTTCCTATCATTAGGGGCTTTATATGAGTATCCCATATCCCTGCCAATAGCTGTGAAGAGTCGCAGGCGGCTCCGTATCCGTGAATTCCGTCGTCTGTTATCACTTCAGCGATGGTCACAAAGAGTTTAGTCTCCGGATTTGCCGGGTTCCATGTGGATGGAAACGGTGTTTCAAGGAACACTTCCACTATCTGAAGTTTAGCATCAATTATTTTCATAATAACCTCCTGTTCAAATCTTATGCCGGAACATCTTTCCCTTATCTTTTATCCTTTCCCCTTCCGAAGTGCCAGTTGAGTAAGAAAGATGAGGCACATATCAATATTATAGTTATCGCAAGGCCTATAAAGGCTCCTCCCTGCATGAGTCCGCATACTATGTATCCTATCAGAGCTGATACCGCAACTGTAAGGGCATACGGCAGCTGAGTATTTACATGATCTATATGATCGCATGATGAACCCATCGAAGACATTACTGTAGTATCAGATACAGGCGAGCAATGGTCTCCGAAGATTCCTCCGGAAAGAACCACGCCTATGGCCATTCCCACAGGGGCTCCTATAGAGATGGTAAGAGAGCAAGCTATAGGTGTAAATATTGCAAAGACGCTCCATGAGCTTCCTGTAGCAAAAGATGTCAGGCACGCAGCTATGAATATTATTGCGCACATACTGGTAGGTGTCAGGAATCCCTGGCAAGTATTAACTATCCAGTCTGACGTTCCGCACGCAGCGCATATACTGCCTATTCCCCAGGCCAGCATGAGTATAATCAGAACTTCCATCATGTTGGTGCATCCTTCTATAAATGTGTTGACTGCTTTCTTAAAGCTGAAAACTTTAGTAGCCATACCCATGATCATAGCAGTGATAGAAGCCAGGATAAATGCAGTATCGAGGGCCTTCAGAGAGCTTCCGTTAGCAAGAGATCCAAGGATACCATTTGTTTTGATATCTCCTGTATAAAATAATCCCACAAATATGAAGGTAAGAAGAACGATGATAGGCAGAAGCATATTCCATATGCTTGGTTTTGCTCCCTCAGGCAGATCCAGCTCTTCTACTTTTCTCTTTATATCTGCTCCCGGTCTGTAGAGCTGCCCTGTGAGGCGGGCTCTGTCTTCGGCTTTTTTCATAGGGCCATAGTCCCAGCCGGTCACTGCGATAATGAGCACCATGAGTACGCAGCCTATGGTATAGTACTGATACGGAATTCCAGAGATGAAGTCCGACTGCGGATCCCCATCATATCCATAATCTGTATAAAAAGTGGCTATAAGTCCTATTATGTATGCGCCCCATGCTGAAACAGGGAACAAGGTAGGTACAGCAGCTGTAGTGGAGTCTACCATATAGGCTAACTTCTCTCTGGAGACCTTTACTTTATCTGTTATGGTTCTGCAGATAGGGCCTAAAAGCACAGGATTAGTGGAATCTGAAAACCAGATAAACATTCCCCCAAACCATGTCAGTATCTGAGCTCCACGCCTGGTCTTTCCTATGCCTTTATGGACTCTGTCGGCAAAGGCCTTTGCACCTCCGCTCTTTTCCAGCAGAAGAGAAAAGCCTCTGCAAAATGTAGTAAGCGCCAGTATACGCTGGTGGTCTGTGTCTTCAAATCCCGGAAGGATATAATCGAAGAACGTAGAATAGAGGCCTTCCCATGGGTTGCCATCACAGAGCATAGTGGCGCCCACATATACAGCGGCAAATAGTGAAAGAATCACTTGTCTTGTAGCTATCGCCAGTATTATTGCAAGCAGCGGCGGCACGACAGCCAATAAAGTTGTATAAATGTCCATACACTTTCCTTTCCTCACTGTTACAGTGATGTTTTTAATTCTTGAAGCGCTTTATAGAATTTATACAGCTAAATCGCAATTATCATGTCAATAAAAGAAACCTCCTGTTTCAGAGGCAAAACACATCAAAATCAAGACTTTTCTGTTTTTCACCGGCTATCAATGTAAAAATTTTCTTACAACGGTTCAAAAATAAGAAAAAGTCTGTAAAAATTGCTTTGCAGACTTCTTCGTTTGTATCATCTTATTTCATATTTTGAAATATGGGACGCGGTAGGCCTTGACGATATCACAGATTATTCCAAACCGGTACCTATAATGGGCATGCCCGTAGGTTACGATACTGTTTCGTTTGAAGATATAAAGAAAATAATAGAGAAATATCATATAGCAGAAAAACTGCCTAAAAACATTTCCTCCTATCTCCTCGATTATGATCCGTCTGAGGAGACTCCCAAACATCCCACATGTGATGCAGATTATTACATAGTCAACACTCTCCCCGATTCATGCAGCATCGCCTTAGATGTAACATCGGAAATGGGCATAGAGGCCCACATCATGACTACATACGCAGAAGGTGAAAGTAAGGATTTCGGTATCTCCATGGCCTCCCTTGCAAGAGAAGTCGTTAAAAATAACAGGCCGTTTTCGGCGCCTTGCTTTGTCATTTCAGCCGGAGAAACTACTACCTATATAAACAATAATGATCATATCAAGGGTCACGGAGGTCCGTCTCAAGAGATGGTCCTGTCTTTTGCTATGGCTTCCAAAGATCTAAAAGAGGCATGTTTATTATCTATAGACAGCGAAGGCACCGACGGTACTACTCCGGACGCCGGCGCTATATCAGACGGCGCCAGTCTCAAAGTCGCCGAAAAAAAGGAGCTTAATCTCAATAGTTCTCTGATGGATCATGCCTCCTATGAGGCTCTCTTATCTATGGGAGATGTGGTGATCACGGGAAACACCGGTACTAACTTGTGCGATTTCAACGTCCTTTATATAGACACGCAAGAAGAAAGGAGTCAGACAAAGTGAATACGATAATAAAAGATATCCATGCACGGGCTTTGATAGACTGCAAGGGCAAGCCTCTGCTGGAAGTAAATGTTATTACAGAAGACGGAATAATGGGATGCGGAGCGTCGCCTTCCGGTATTTCTGCCTGAGAACATGAAGCTCTTGTTCTCCGTGACGGTGACAAGAACTGGTATGACGGACAGGGCGTCTTCAAAGCGGTAGACACAGTAAAACGTGTAGTAGCTCCTATGCTCAGAGGAATGAATGTATTGGATCAGAAAAAGATCGATGAAGCTCTCATATCTTTAGACGGGACAAAAAATAAATCCGTTCTGGGGGAAACGTGACCTACAGTACATCGCTGGCTGCCATGAGAGCCGCTTGCCAGACTCTTCATTTATCTCAGTACCGCTACCTGAATGGCGGGGAAATAAAGACCATTCCTCTCCCCACTTCTGATATGTTTGCAGGAGGCAGCTACGAGGATGATACGATGCCCGTACAAGAAACTACAGTAATCCCGTATAAAGCATCTTCCATCTCGGAGGCGGTAGAAATACTATGTAAGATATACAAGAAGCTGCCTGACGTCATACGGAAATTTCAGGGCGGAAGGCGGCCCGAGATCGGAGCCATGTCAGAATATATGGCTCCCTCCTCAGATTTTACGGATTGTCTCGATATTCTCTACGAGACGGCTTATCAATGCCGCTGCGAAGATAAGATAGCTTTCCACATAGACTGCGCTTTCAGCGAGATATACGATCCCAGGAGAGATACTTACAATTACTGCGGCAAAGAATTATACCTTGATGAGATAATAGATATACTCAAAAGAGCGACAGAGAAGTACGATTTTCTTTATATAGAAGATCCTGTCGACGAAAACGACTGGGAAGGCTGGGCGAAAGCTGCAAAAGAGCTGAGCCGAACTACTCTCTGCGGAGATGATCTGACTGTCACCAACATAGATTACATCAAAAGAGCTCTGAAGAATGACGCCTGCGGCGCACTTGTATTTAAGCCCAATCAGGTGGGGACAGTAACAGAAGCTATGGAAGCTCAAAGATATGCTGTAGACCACGGTATGTTTTCAATCCCCTCCATAAGAGCAGGCGGCGTTTCCGATGATCTGGTCGCCGATATGGGTATCGCCGGAGGAGCGGCCGCAGTCAAGCTGGATCCTCCCAAATTCGGCCACGCCGTTCACATCATCAATTCCCTTCTCCGGGCCGAAGATGATCTTATAAACGCTAAACCTTTTGATTTCACACCCTATGTGAAGTTTTAAAATGAATATAAAATGCGACGTCATAAATGTCTGTCTTCATATTCACACCTCCCTCCTTTCGTGGTAAAATAATTTTATACAGACCTTAAAGGAGAAAATTCATGAAAACTGACCGGCTTTTTAAAGATAACGTGTATTTGAAAGAAACTCGTGCTTCTGTTACTTCTGTCTCTCAGAGAAACGGTAAGACTCTTATTACCCTAGACAAAACCATATTTTTTCCCACCGGAGGCGGCCAAAGCTGCGACTTGGGACAGATCGGAAAGTTTCAGGTAGAAGATGTCTATGAGTACGAAGATGAAATATATCACCAGGTAGATTGCGATCCCTGCAGCTTGCAGCCGGGCCTGTCCGTAGACCTTAAGATAGATTGGCAGAGAAGATTCGACAATATGCAGCGTCACTGCGGGGAACACATCTTGAGCGGCATATTTTACAGAGAGTTCGGAGGCGTCAACCGAGGTTTTCATATGGGTGACCAGTATATGACCATAGACATAAGCCTCGAAGAAGGCCCTAAGTTCACCAAAATTACCTGGGAAATGGCAAAACTGGCGGAGCTTGAGGCCAACCGTGTCATATGGAACGATCTTCCTGTCATAAGCCGTCACTTTGAGACGAAAAAAGACGCTCAGGTGCTGCCGGTCAGAAAAGCTCTGGCCATAGAAAAAGACATAACTATAGTCTGCGTAGGTTCTACAGACGAGCCGGCCGACTGCGTGGCATGCTGCGGCACCCACCCTTCCTCCGCCGGTCAGGTAGGGCTCATAAAACTTTACAAAGTCGAAAGCAACAAGGGCATGTTCAGAATCTACTTCGACGCCGGGCAGAGGGCTTTTGAGAAGATGAGCCGCCAGTACGACACCATGACCCAGCTGTCTAACAGTCTTTCCGCCGGCGACGATGATATAATGGAGAAATTCAAATCACAGCAGGAGAAAAACAGGGAGGCCAGGACTCAGCTCCATCTTCTGAAAAAAGAAGTCATCGCAAGGGAGGTTTCTTCCATGGCAGCTTCTTTTGAGAGCCGGGAGTTTAAGGATGCAAGCGCTGAAGGCAGGCTGCCTGTCAGAAAATACAGTCTGCTTTCTCAGGACGATCTGACTGCCATCGCCAGAGATGTATCTCCATATATTCCAAAACTTCTTTTTCTCATACACGAGCCCAGCAACACCGTTTTCCTCTGTTCATCAGAAGAAGGTTCCATAGACTGCGGCAGACTTGTGAGAGAGAATGTCTCTATATACGGCGGAAAAGGCGGAGGCAGCAAAATGCTGGCCAGAGCCATATTTTCAAAATACGAATATATTGCTGTATTTATAGACCTGATAGAAAAACATCTCAGATAGTTTTGATTTGCTTTTAAAAGAGCGTAAAATAAAACAGGGGTCCGTCATGACGGATCCCTGTTTTATTTTTAGTTTATCACATATACATTTACAGTCCTTGCGCCCCAAGTGCCACATTGTCTTAAGTCTTCCATATAAAGGTCTACTACATTCCCCTTGATGGCCGTACCTACATCGTTGGCTATGGCATATCCGTAGCCTTCAATGTAGAGCAAGGAGCCGAGAGGAATAACATTTTTATCTACGGCACAAGTTCCGTAGGTGCACGGCAAGCCGTAAGCACCCTTTGGAGTTCCCGGGAAGTAATAAGATACTGCCTTAACTCCGCTTATTTTGGTTTTGTACTGAAGTCCCGAAGGAACTCCGGAAGAAATATTCATTCCGTAGGCGATGACTCTGTCCTGCTTTTCCTGCAAGACCGTAGTCTCCCTTAGAGTTCGCGACTCTTCCACGCCGTCTATGAGGACGACGTCATAAGTGTTGCTGACTCTGCCTGCGCTGCCCTCCTGTACTACTTCTGTCTTTCCTATGCTCATGCTGTAGTCGGCCTGATACCGGATTTCGTAATCGGTAACCGCCTCCTCTACAACTACGTCGGTCGTAACCCGTCTGACAAACAGCTCGTCGCCCTTTTCGAGAACGTGATCCTGCGCCGGTTCCACTATGTCGTTCTCACCGACCTTTATATCAAGCTCTTCCAAGAGTTCTCCCACTGTGACCGGAAGCGTCGTTACCGTGTTGGTCTGTCCGTCCGCAGTCACCGGAATCTGAACTGCCTTTTGGATGTTAATCTCCATATTGTCCGAGATGCCTGAATACAGCTCTGCGTCTATAACATCCTGTCCGTATACATAGTCAATTTGGTGGTTTTCAATGAAACTGTCCACACGTCTGCTGGTAGTCTCGTAAGTCGTCGTAGTTATTACATTGGAATCATCGATGTTCACTACGACCGTCTTCGGTGTGGCGAAGCCTACGATTACCGCCCCAAGAGCGACGGTGCAGACTGAAACCACAATGGTTCTTGAGATCTTCGGGTGGCGTTCTCTGAAAGTGCGAACCACATGTCTGTGTCCCTCGGTCTTGCTGCCTATCTTTTCGGCAGTTTCCCTGCACCATCTGAAGAATTTATCCACGAGGATCTCGGTCTTACCTTTAGGTTTGTCTACCATAAGTCCTCCTTTTCTATGTGACTCGAATATTCTAACACAAGGAGGGCAAAAAGTCAAAGGAATGGCTTATTTTCAATGTTTACAGGTTGCAAAAATTCAGTTTTTTTGTGAGTTTTGTGATTATTTTGTGGAAATTTGTCAAAATTAGCCAAGACCGACCCCTATGTCTAAAGCATAGGCAGCTTGTTCAAAATTATGGAAAATATCACCATGCCCAGCAAGGCAAACGGATATGTCGCCCCATAGCCTGCGCCGGGATCGTCGCTTCCCACCGCCTCCGTCGCGGCGCCCAGCCCCGGCGTGGAGGTCATTCCTCCGCATATGGCTCCCGACAGTATAATCCAGTTCAGCTTGAACACATACCTTCCCACGGCAAAGCCTACCATTACCGCTATAAAGCCCACTATCAGGCTTACCAACGCCAACACGGCGCCGGAGCCCATTATGGCGTCAACCGCTCCATATCCGTAATTGAGGCCTACTACCGCCAAGAAAAAGCTCAAAGCCAGCTCTCTTATCACCGATAGGACTTTAGTATCCATCCTGAAAGACAGCGGCCCTATTTTACCTATATAGCCTAAAAGCAGCGCACTGATAAGGACGCCTCCTGTGGCTTCGAGGCTGACATAGCCCAGCGGCCCCATGTGCAGCTTTACCGAGCCTATCACATATCCTGCAAAACAGACCGTGGCAAAGGAGATTATGCTAAAAGAAGTGGCGGGAATTTCCCGTATCCCCGATATGCTTCTGGCCGCCTCCATATCCGCCACATACCTCTTCCGTTCTTCTTCAACATCGAATCTGAATATCACATTCAGAAAATTCACGGCCAGTATTACGATTATTACTCCGAACGGGTAGCCTACCGCAGAGCCTATTCCCACCTGAGCCGTGGCCTGATTGACATAGTCGTTTTTCATCTCGGCAGTCAGAGTTTTTGTGTTTTCCACCGTCAAATCCCGGTACTTGTCGTCCAGCTTCAACACGTCTAATATATTTTGTTTTTCTTCCGTTGTGGCCGACTCATATTCAGACGACACTTCTGTAGCGTGAACGTTGGCCGTTTCCAGCGCAGACGCAAGCCCCGGAGAGCTGGTCATGGCTCCCGTATATACTCCCGTCACGGCATAAGCGTTGGTGTCCTTGCAAAAAGCCGTGCATGCGTAAGTGGCTCCTGCGCCCACAAAGGTTATGAGCACGGCCAAAACTATGAACTTAGGGCCGTATTTCTTTATAACGATGCCAAGATCCTTAGCCGCCAACAGGCCTATGGACGCAACAAATATTATCAGGGCGGTGGTGAAGAAATAGGAGTTTATGACTTTGCCTCCGTTGTCCTCTATTATCTGGGCCGCCGCTTTCATTCCGGCGGCGGCTCCGTCCTGACCGGCGTATATTTTCTCCGCGATTCTGTAGGCCGCCCATCCGATAGCCAGTCCTGAAAACAATGCGCCGGAGCTGCCGAAGCTGAACTTTCCAAACTTTATCTTTCCGAAGAGGAGCCCCGTTATTATGGCCACAAACATCAGGATAAACGGGTTCAGGGCCGTATTCAAAAAATCAAACTTAGCCAAGGGCATGGGTATTTCCTCCTTCTACCTTAACCATTGTACACCTCTTTACCCGCTACTATGGTCTTGCTTATCTTTATCTCGCCTATTTCATGTGGGTCCGCTTGGAATATGTCCCTTTCAAGTACCGTCATGTCGGCGTCCTTGCCTATCTCGATGCTTCCTCTGCGGTGTTCCTCAAAGGCCAGATATGCGTTGTTTGCGGTGAACATTCTGACCGCCTCGGAAATCGTCAGCTTTTCCGACGGGTGCCACCCGTCCGTCTTGTCCTCCAGCCTGTCTCTGGTCACCGCTACCTGTATGTTTTTCAAAACGTCGAAGCTTTCCACCGGTGAATCGGATCCGCCTCCGCAGACGATTCCGCTGTCTTGCATGGTCCTCCACATGTAAGACCTGGCGGCGACTTCTTCGCCCATGAGCTTTCCGATGATGTCTCTGTCGCTGGCCACGAACAGCGGCTGAATATATGCCACAATCCCATGTGCTTTCATCCGTCCTATCAGGTCGGGGCTTATCACCTGCAAGTGGTTTATGGCAAGTCTGCTGCCCTTGTCTCCGTACTTCTCTATAGCTTTTTCGTAAGCGTCGCACACCATATCGGAGGCCTTGTCACCGATGGCGTGTATCAATATCTGCATATCGTTTTTGTACGCGTAATCCACCAGCCTGTCGGTATCGGCCTGGTCATGCACGGCGGTGCCGTAGGTGTCCGTTCCGAGATAGGGGCTGTTCATCAGCGCAGTTCTTGCTCCGAGGGAGCCGTCCTCATACAGCTTGACAGGGCCGATGGTATAATATTCGCCGCCGTCTCCCGTCCTGTAGCCTTTGTCGATAAACTCTTTCATGTGGTCGTAGGCCGTAAAGGACGCCTGCTCGCGTATCCGCAAGGTCAGCAGGCCCTCTTCCTCCAGCTCCCTGTAAGCCTTCATTATTCTCTCGCTGTTTCTCCCCGGCAGCGAGAGAAAGTTGTCCGTCTCTACACCTGTGATTCCTGCGGCGTTTATGTCCCTCTGCGCCGTTAGAATCATGTCCTTTATCTCTTCCACGGTCGGCTCCTGCATGGCGTTGTAGCACAGCTTGACGGAAGCCTCCGTGAGTATTCCGTTTTCCTGATCTATCTGTTCAATATAGTCCTTAGTCTGTTCAAGATCCATAATTATTTTCAGCGCTTTGGTGTTTACTGCCGCTTTATGGCCGCAAACGCGAATAAAGAGTATGGGTATTTCCCGGGAGATTCTGTCCAAGTCAAATCTGGTCAGCGGTCTTTTCTCTCCGTCAAAGCTTTCTTCGTTCCAGCCTCGGCCGTACATCCATTTTCCCGTGGCTTCGTCCATCTCTGCGGCAAGCTTCTTTCCCGTCTCGACCACCTCTTCCACCGATTTCACGCCGAACATCTCATACGCCGCCTTGACGAAAGCATAGTTCAGCATGTGAAGGTGGGAGTCAACAAATCCCGGGAGCACAGTCTTGCCGCTCAAATCAACCTTCTCTGCCGCCTCGGCCTTTGCGGCCTCGTCATTGGTTCCCAGAAATACTATCTTGCCGTCTTTTATGCCTACGGCTTCGTAAATGCTGTCTGTATCGTCTATTGAGTAAATTCTACCGTTATAAAATAATTTATCCACAACATCCTCCTAAGCTGCGGGAAGGAGTTTCTCAGGCTCCTTCCCGCATTATCGGCTAAAATTCTATCTTTTCATATATCTCGGCGAAAGGAGCTATCCATGCGCCCGACGCCAGTACATGCTCTATGAATTCTTCCAGCATGCCTATATTGTGTGCTCTGCCTATCACTTGAGGATGCATTGCAACATTGAGCATTCCGTTTTGCGTGTTTGCCACTCCGTAGTCGAAGGTGGCTTTCCAGATTTCAAAGATTTGACTCTGCGGCTTCATTCCCGTTCTCGTCATTATAAATTCAGAATGAGGGAAGTCGTCCATGTACCACGAAACCGGCATTTCCACCAAGTCGACAGGCTCGCCGAATTCATTGCCCTTATCGAAATTCACCTTGCACGGAGCCGGACGATATGGGAAAAAGTCCTGACCCATAAGGCTGCTGTCATACTTGATGCCGTGCTTTATCAACAGATCCATGGTGTTGGGACTGAAATCAAATCCCGGCGACCTGTATCCCACAGGCCTGACGCCTATCCTGTCCAGAGCCTCGAGTCCCTTTGCGAATATGGCCTCCTCTTCCTCCAACGGCAGGTCTGTAGGGTCCTCGTGAACGTATCCGTGATGGGCTATTTCGTGGCCTCTTGCCACTATCTCTTTGCATATCTGCGTATATGTGTCTATGGTGTGTCCCGGCACGAAGAAAGTGGATTTAATGTCGTACTTATCCAACAGGTTGAGGATTCTCGGAACTCCAACCTCTGCTCCGAACTCTCCCCTCGAGGTGTATACCGGCGAGATTTTTCCGAACGACTCCATCCATACCGATGACGAATCGAAGTCAAATCCCAGATTCAACGCTATCTTCTTGCCCTCGGGCAATTTAACTTTTCCTAATTTTTGCATGATTTCCTCCTTGTCGCTATTGCTCCGCAGCTGCTTCTTCCGCTGCCTGCTCCTCTTCTCCCTTGTCTTTAAACTGTGCGAAGCCTATGAGGGCGTAAACGGCCGCTATTATAGGGTTTATCCACAGCAGGAAAGCATAAGGAGCGTATGTAAGGGTTGCCACTCCCAGCACCGAGGCAGTGTAGATTCCCGCCGTATCCCACGGAATGAGGAAGGAGAACATGGTTCCGCCATCCTCCAGCGTTCTGGAAAGAACCTTTTTGTCCAGCTTGAATCTGGTGTACTGGTCTTTGAGAAGCATTCCCGGAAGCATTATAGCAAGATACTGGGAAGCAGTCAAACACGCGGTAACCAGCGAGAACAGCAGGGTGGATATTACGAGGTGCTTCGGCTTCTTGATGAGTACCAGCAGCTTTTGCAGGAATGCGTTAAGTATGCCGCCTTCCTTTAAGCAGTGTCCCATGCCCAGAGTCAGCAGCGTCCATGCCACTACCTCCATCATGGATATGATTCCGCCCCTGTTAAGCAGGGTGTCAAGGTCTGCGACGCCTGTCTCGATGGAGAAGCCTATGCCTGCCGAGTCTATGAGTCTAATAAGCTCCACATGGTCTCCCTGTGTGAAAGCGCCCATGATTATTGCAAGCAGAGAGCTGGAAAGCATGGCTATTACAGGAGGAACCTTGAACAGCGCCAGCACCAGTACGAATATAGGAACTATGAACAGTATCGGCGTAATGTTAAAGTTGGCATCAAGGCCGCCTATCATTTCCTCCACCATACCCATTTCCGCATTGTGTGTGTCTACGTTCAGGCTCAGAACCGTATACAGCACAAAGGATATTATCAGCGAAGGGGTGACTGTGTATATCATGGAGCCTATGTGTTTATATACCGTAGTTCCGGAAACTGCCGGAGCCAGATTGGTGGTGTCAGAGAAAGGCGACATCTTATCGCCGAACATGGCGCCGGAAAGCACCATGCCTCCTACCAGACCCAGGTTCATGCCGAGGCCCGTACCGATTCCTATGAATGCCACTCCCAGAGTAGCGAGGGTTGAGTAAGAGCTTCCCACGAAGAAGGAAACAAGGCAGCAGAGCAAAAATCCGATTATCATAAAGGTGGTAGGCGTCAGAAGCTTTAATCCGTAGTAGATTACCGTAGGTATGGTGCCTGAAGCCATCCATGTGCCTATAACCGTTCCGACGCTCATGAGTATGAGAATTACATCTATGGCGCCTCTACAGCCGTCGGCATACCATAGCAGGACTTGATCAAGCTTGTATCCGTATGCCACCAAAAATATTCCGACCACTATTGACGCCATAAGGAATGTAACCTTCGTATCAAAGCCTATTATGGCAAACCCTAAGGCTAAAACGATTATAAGCCCGATTATGCAAAGAAGCGCTTTGCCGAATGTGATGTCGGGCGTCTTGCTTTGTTTGTTCTCTTTCATTTTTCTGTCCTTTCTGTAAAATAATTCAACGGGATTATTAGGATTATCGGGATTTAATTCTGTTTATCCCATTATGTCTCCCCCATTAACTTCGATAATCTGCCCCGTCATAAATCCGGCCTTTTCCGAGGCTAAATATAATACCATGTTGGCAATGTCCTCAGTTTCTCCCAGCCTGCCCAGAGGAATCACCTTGCCGTAATACTCCTTAGGCATGCCGTTAAGCTCCAGCATATCCGTGTCCACAAAGCCCGGAGACACTGCGTTTACACGGATTCCCACTTTAGCCAGCTCTCTTGCCAAGCATACAGTGAGGGAATTTATGGCCCCTTTGGAAGTAGAGTAAGGAATGGATACGAAGTCTCCTCCGGTCTTGGCGGCGCCCGAAGAAATGTTCACTATGCAAGCGCCTTTGCTCATCTTTTTGAGAGCGTACTTGCTGACGAAGAAATAGCCCCTCGCATTGGTTTCCATCGTCAAGTCCCAGTCCTCTTCGGTGATGTCAGCCACAGGCTTGTTCTTTATGCTGACTCCCGCATTGTTGACGAGACAGTCTATCTTCTCGATACGATCCAGACAGCTTGCCACCTGCGCAGCGTCTCTCACATCGAATATCAACGGTCTCATTCCGTATTCCTCACCCAGCTTAAGCGTCTCTTTCAGCTTTTCCTCGTTTCTCGCATTGGCATAGACCAGATAGCCTTCTTTGGCCATTTCGACGGCTATTTTCCGGCCTATTCCGGCAGCAGCTCCTGTTACGACTGCAACTTTTCTCATTTTTACCTCCTTCTAACATCAGGATTTTCCGTTCATACTCACACAAAATGCAATTACCATGCCACTTTAACATCTCCTTGACAAGGATTCTTTTGGTGTACTAAAATAATTTCAGAATCACTATTCAGGGAGGTCATCGGCATGAAAGAGCTGGCCATCTTTTACAGGGACAGAGAGAATCCCCGGGCCATCCAATACATAGAAGACAACTTCTACAACATTCTCGGCGACTACATAAATATCACAAATTACTACATCGACGAAATGTCTGACGACCAATTCATAAACGCTGACGTTTACATAGTGTGCTACGAAGAGACTTTGAATCACCTCGTAAATCGCATCAATGATTTTTCCAAGGTCGTGGTCATGACACGCTGCATACAGCAGCAGTATCTGCGGCCCATCTTAGAAATCCCGGCAGACACAAAGGTTCTTGTCGTAAACGATTCAAAGGAAAGCGTGCTGCAAACCATGTACATGATATATGAGCTGGGAATCGGCCACCTGAGCCTGATTCCTTTCGAGGAGTCCATCGCAGCAGCCGGCGGCTACGCCGACTTTGACACGGCCATCGTAACTTGCGATTCGGAGCATCTGATTCCCCGGCACATAAAGAACGTCTATAACATACACAACAGGGACATAAGCTTCGAGACCTTTCACAAAATAATATCTCTGCTGGATCTGAAAAATTCTTATATACAGGGGAATCTGCTGAAAAAAATCCGCGAGGACATGGATACCAGCATAAGCTACATAGACAGTTACCTCAGCAACTTTCTTAAGGATCAGATGATGAACGAGATAGTCGACGAGTCCTCCAGAGCCATAGTCTTGCTGGACGCCGGCGACACTATTCATTACATAAACGAAAAGGCTTTCGGTTTGTTCGGGGCGAATCAAGGGGAGAAATTCGCCCAGTCGTCATTTTTGCCGGAAGAACTTGCTTCGGCGGCTTCTTTCGATGGGGAAATGATAGTCTTCGGCGACAACAATTACCTTGCCGAAAAAATAGATATATCGCTTATGGAGGATTCCATCGGCTGCTGCTTGATTTTTCAGGCGGAAAAGGACCTGCGTGAAAGCGAAAGCAAACTGAGCCGTCAGCTGAAACAAACGGGCTTTTACGCCAAGTACACCTTCGGCGATATTATCCACGCTTCCCAATCCATGAAGCAATGTATAAAGGTCGCGAAAAAAGTGGCCTCGTCCGATTATACCATTCTGATAAGGGGCGACAGCGGCACGGGAAAGGAGCTTCTTGCCCAGTCGATACACAATTACTCCACTCGAAAGAATTATCCCTTTGTGGCGGTAAACTGCGCCGCGATTCCCGAGAACCTGCTGGAAAGCGAGCTTTTCGGATACGAGGAGGGGTCTTTTACGGGAGCGAAGAAGAGCGGGAAAATAGGATTATTCGAGCACGCCCACCACGGCACCATCTTTTTGGATGAGATAGGCGATATTTCCCCAAGCCTACAGACCCGTCTCCTGAGAGTCATACAGGAAAAGCAGATAATGAGGGTGGGCAGTGACAAGCTTATCAACATCGACGCCAGAATCATCGCTGCCACCAACGCGGACTTGGAGCAGCGCGTAAACGACGGCCGCTTCAGAAGCGATTTGTTCTACAGGCTCAATGTCATCGCTCTCAACATAGCTCCCCTCAGGGACAGGCGCGACGACATCCTTCCTCTGTTGAAAGTATTTCTCGGCAGGCAGTACGGCAACCTGCTGCCGGCTGAGCAGAAGATACTGCTGAGCCATGACTGGCCGGGCAACGTGCGCGAGCTGGAAAACGTCGGCTCTTATTACAAGATACTGGGGCAGCTGCCGGACTATCTGTCCGCGCCGAGGGCCGCCTCGGAGCCGCCCAAGTTTGAAGCTCCCGGCCCTCGGCCTGCGGCGGCCGGCGATTATGCCGAGGTCTTCGACTTGGATGCCGAGATTCTCAGGATAATAGCCGAAAACTCAACGCCTTACAGCGGAGTCGGCCGAGGGATTTTAAAAGAAAAATTGGCCGCCGCAGGGCTGCCCGTAGGAGAGGGGACGTTGAAAAAGCATATGCAGTCCCTCAAGGAGCGAAGCCTAATAGAGTCGGGAGCAGGCCGAGGCGGCTCCCGAATAACCGCCAGCGGATTGAAGTTTATAAAATAATCAGCGGATTATAACTTGTAAAATAATTACTTATTTTACAAGTTTTTGTTTACATTTATTGACATTCATGGTAGGGTTAACTATGGACTATTTGGAAATCACCGGGTTAGACTTGGAAACCCAAAAAAATCTATTAAGTAGCTACAAAGAGCAGTTGCCTTCCCTGCCCGATCTTATTATGGTATGCAAAAATATCAAGGGCAAAAAGTATTACTATATTGTTGACAAGCACACGGGCAAGCAAAGGGTTGCCGGTGCGGATTTAATGTTGCAAATACAAGAGCAGCACACACTAAAAAAAGCCATAAAAATCCTCGAGCGCAACATATCTCTGCAAGAAAAGCTTATCTCTGGATACAGGCCTTATGATCTGGACTCCATCAAGCAACTGCTTCCAAAAGTCTACAGGTCTCCACCCTCAATACCCCCTCCGGTTCAGCCCTCAGCCACCCCAAGTTCATTGCCCCACAGGACATCCTTTGGCCTTTCTGTTCGCTCAAAATCCGAAGCCCTTATAGCAGAGTTGCTGCATGCAGAGAGGGTTCCTTTCGAGTACGAACGCACTATCAGGCTTAATAATGGCACGGACAATATTCTCATACACCCCGACTTCACTATCTTCACTCGCAAAGAGCCCATATACTGGGAACACATGGGGATGATGTCCGTAAATGATTACAGGATAAAGGCTCTAAAAAAGCTTGGGTTATACTCCTCGAACGGTATAACCATTCCCGACAGGCTTATCATAACCATGGACAGCGCAGATGGGTGTATAGACATGATGGCTATAAAGATGATGATTAAAACCATCTTGGCATTAAACGATGTCACTCTTATATAGCTCCCGGCGGGCGGGCGCGCAGGCGCGCGGTTTCCGGAATTCGCAAAATCCTTTCCTTTTGGATAACGATTTTGCGAATTCCGGATAATTATTATCCAAAATCGGCGATTTTATGTCATAATGGATAACCTTTTCGCCGATTTTGGATATCCGCCTGCCGGCCGGCTGTTCGCCACGCAAAAAGGGCCTCCCTGCGGGAGGCCCTTTTGATTGATTCTATTCTTCTTCCATCGCCTTCATGTTAGGATCGAAGTGGAGCTCGCAGCCTGTAGCGGCCTGGATGTCTTCCTTGGTGTAATCAGGGTGAAGTTCTACTACCCAAATACCGTCTTCTCTGACTTCCATAACGCCCATTTCAGTGATGATCTTGGAAACGCATCTCTCTGCTGTCAGCGGGAGAGTACACTTCTTCAAAATCTTCGGATTACCCTTCTGAGTGTGAAGCATTACGATGATAACTTCAGGACAACCTGTACAGAGGTCCATAGCGCCTCCCATACCTGCTACCTTCTTGCCCGGTACGATCCAGTTGGCCAAGTCTCCGTTCTCAGCTACTTCCATTGCGCCGAGAACTGTAGCTCTTACGTGTCCTCCTCTTACGAGGCCGAAAGATTCTGCAGTGTCAAAGTATTTAACTCTGTCAACGACAGTTACATAAGTACCGCCGGAGTTGATGATGTCAACATCCAGGTTGGATCCGTCTGCTATGGCGTCGATTCCTGCGAATCCGTTTTCGGAATGGAATGTAACCATAATATCTTCAGGAATGTAATCGGCTACCATTGTAGGAAGGCCGATTCCCAGATTGGCGAATTCACCGTCTTTGAATTCTTTTGCACATCTCTTTGCTATTCTCGCTTTTAAATCTGCCATGGTTTTTCTCCTTCCGCAATAGCATCTACCAGTACGCCTGCAACGGCGAACATATCAGGGTCAATTTCGCCTACCTCCACTATCTTTTCAGGAGCGATTATAGTCTTGTCAGCCGCTCCGGCCATTACATAGTTGAAGTTCTTTGTTGCTTTTGAGCAATAGTAGTTGCCGAATTTATCAGCTACAGAAGGTCTGATGAAAGCGTAATCTGCGCGAAGAGGCAGTTCAAGAAGATACTTCTTGCCCTCAATCTCTACGACTTTCTTTTCTCTTCCCAGCTCGTCAACCTCTGTCTCCATAGGAGTACCGACTCCCGTAGGAGTCAGAACGCCGCCCAGACCGTAAGCTGCCGCTCTGATCTTTTCAGCCAGAGTTCCCTGAGGAACCAGCGTATATTTCAGAGTGCCTTCGGCGAACTGCTCGTTAAGCTTAGGGTTTACTCCCAGATGAGAAGCGATAATGTGGTCTACCATGTGGTGCTCCAGCAGCTTGCCAACGCCTCTTGCAGTCTTTGCGCCGAATTCTCCCGCAGGTTGTCCTGCGTCGAGTCCACCGTCATTGGCAATAACGGTAAGATGCTTTACGCCTTTTCTTACTAAGGCGTCCATTAAAACTTCAGGAGAACCTGTAGCCAGGAATCCGCCGACCATGATGGTCATACCGTCTTTTACGCCTGCAACTGCTTCGTCTGCAGTCATAATTTTGTTAATCATGTTATATATCACCTTTCTTAAAATTTGCCTATTTATCCGATATATATACTCTACCGCAATTCAAGGTCAATGTCAATGAGGCCGATCAGCGGTCTGCCATGTTGGCCTTATCCTGCCATCCTCTCTTTTCTACTTCCTGCATGATATAGCTCATCACATGCTCGGCATATTTTCCAGGTCCGAAGCCTGCGTCATATCCCAGCTCCTGAGCCAGTTCATGAGAAATTCTCGGACCTCCGCAGGTCAGAATAACTTTATCGCGGAGACCTTCGGCTTCCACCAGCTCTACCATCTTAGTCAGCTGTTTGATATGAATATCCTTCTGAGTTACAGTCTGGGAAACCAATATAGCGTCAGCATTAACTTCTTTGGCTTTAGCTATGAGAGCCTCACAAGGAACCTGCGAACCCATGTTATAAGCTACCACGTTCTTGAATCTTTCCAGACCGAAGTGTCCGTGGAATCCTTTCATCTGAATTATAGCGTCGATACCTACGGTATGAGCGTCAGACTCTATGGAAGCTCCCACTACCACGATATCCCTGCCTATATGTTCTCCTATCCATTCGCCGCACTCTACACGGTCCATAACAGTACCCTCTACTTTTGGAACTTTGATAGCAGTGTAGTCGATAGTGGTCTGAGCCGAACCATAGACGTTAAAAAATGTATATCCTTTTGTAAGCTCGCAATAGTATGCTACATTTGGTTCTTCCAATCCTAATTTTCTTGCGTATTGTTTCGCACATTCTTCAGCTTCTTCACCGTAAGGCACAGGAAGAGTGAATGCGAGTTGAACTTTACCGTCGTTTAATGCGTCTCCGTAAGGCTTGACACATGTCAAGTCAACCTGAGTAGTCGCTGTCTTATTTTCTGCCATTTCCTGAGCACCTCCTTATTCATGATCCATAAACAGTGGAATAAACGGATTGAAGTAGTTTTCGCCCTTAGTGCAGACGCCTTCAAGGCCGTGTCCTCCGTCAAACGGGCGCTTTACGCCGCCGAATATACCTTTTTCGATGGTAGAGAAGAGACCTTCTTTTTCTACTTCTTCAAGGAGCTCGTCAGCCTTTTTTAAAACGTTCTGGGCGCGGCTCTGGATTATTCCGCCTTCTTTGAACTCAATCTCATCTCCTATATGTCTGCAGTTATTGAAGATATATCTTGCGTTTTCAATAGCCAGATATCTGTCCTGCATCAGAGGAGTGTGAATAGCCTCGGTGAGCATTCCCGTCAGCAGCAGCGACTGATGAGTCCAAACCGTAACCAGGTTGAACAGGGCGTCCTGAAGATGGCCTTTAAAGATATTGCCTGTCATGAACTTTGTAGGCGGCATATATTTGAGTCTTGCTTTAGGGAAGATTTCTCTTGCCATCTGAGCCTGAGACAGCTCAAGAAGGAATCCGTCCTCTGTGTTAGGATCCATTTCGAAAGCGTGTCCAAGTCCCATCTGCTCTTCCGGAATATTTGCGAGAACTGCAAACTGTTCGTTTATAAACTGAGAAGCAGTTACAGTGTGCGCGGCTTCGATAGCGTCATCTGTGGTCAGGTAGTTGTCCTCGCCTGAATTGAAGATGATGCCGCAGTAACCGATGATTACTCTGGACATGAACTGGTCTACCAGAGTTCTCTGCATGTTGATGTCTCTGAACAGGATTCCGTAAATTGCGTCGTTGAGCATTACGTCCAGTCTCTCCAAAGCTCCCATGGCAGCGATCTCAGGCATGCACATTCCCGATGAGTAGTTGCAGAGTCTGATATATCTTCCTACTTCTTCTCCCACCTCGTCGAGGGCTTTTCTCATGATTCTGAAGTTTTCCTGAGTAGCATATGTACCGCCGAATCCCTCTGTGGTAGGTCCGTAAGGAACGTAGTCCAGAAGAGACTGAGCAGTAGTTCTTATAACTGCTATGATGTCGGCTCCCTGTCTGGCCGCAGCCTGAGCCTGAATGACGTCTTCGTAGATGTTTCCGGTAGCAACGATTACATAGATGTAAGGCTCCGGTCCCTCTCCGATAGTCTTAAGATATTCCTCACGCTTAGCCTTCTGCATGTCTATCTTCTCGAAAGTGGCTTTTATAGAAGGTTTAAGAGCTTCGGAAGCCTCTTCCTGAGAGCAGGTAGGAAGTTTTGTAATGTCCAGCTTTCCTTCTGCCATTTCTTCTGCGATCTCCTGAGGAGTCTTGCCGGTCTGAACTATAGCGTTTCCGATCCAGTAAGCGGCTCCTGTAGGCAATGCGCCAGCCTCCTTAAGCTGATCTACCACTACGTTAGGAAGCGGAGTGTCAACATCATCGACGCCGTCGACACCCAAAAGTCTTACGATAGTTCTCTCTGTTGATACCGTCGTATGGCGCTCGATAAATTCCTGCATGTCGTGAGCAATATTTGCCGCATGCTGGCGAGCGCTGTCAACAACTTTCGGGTCAAGGTTTAGTTTGCTTTTCATCCTGTTTCTCCTTATCTGATATATTTTTTCGCTCCGTCTATAATTGCTTTGTCGATTCCGAGCATAGCAGCTATACTGAGAGCATCCTTAGGTACTTGTGCTTCATTATCTACCCTGTACAGGCGGTAATCCATGTACTTGGAAATTATATTTATTCTGTCACGACGGTTCGCATGCTGTATCTCGCTGTTAAGCAGAGTAAAATTGCAGTCGGCCAGACCTCTGACCTGCATATTCACTACTCCTTCACGTTCAGTTACAGATTCGAAATGAGTCGTGATCAGAGAAATATACGGTTTTTCGATTAAATAGTCCACCAGACTCTTTGTCAGAGCCGTGCCCTCCGTAGGATTTGTTCCGGAGGCGATCTCATCTATCAGTATGAGACTCCTGTCCACTCCGTGGTCCAGTATCTCTTTCAATTCTTCCATCTCGGAGCCGAAACTTGACAAACCTCTCTCTACAGACTGAGAGTCTCCGATGAGTATCTGCATATAATTGGACAGTCCTACTGTGGCTTTTTTTGCCGGTACGAAAAATCCGTACTGAGTTAGAATAGGTATCTGTCCGGCCAGCTTCAGAGAAATGGTCTTGCCTCCCATATTGGCTCCCGTTATGAGAGTCACTCCATCTTTTAGCGACAGAGAAATCGGGCAGTACTTTTTCCCTTTGGCTTTTATTATATCTTCTACTTGAAGATTTCTTCCGTCTTCGAATTCCACCACATGATCTTCGACGATCTCAGGCTTCACGAGATCGTGTTTTATGGAATATATAGCTCTGGCCAGCGCAAGATCCAAGGCTCCCATCCTTTCGCAGTTTCTGGTCAGAACCTCTGCCTTGAGGGAAACTTTGCGAGAAAGCTGCTCCCTTATCCGCTCCTCTTCCATGTCTATATCGGCGTTTATCTTCTCCACTTCGCAGATGTAGTCATATATCTGCTCCGTAGGCTTGAGCTGCATGGTAACGCTCATGTAATCCTGATCCACCACTTCCAGCTCTTTTATGTTCTGTATCTTTTCAAAATCCGGATGGGATTTAGCCACGACGATGTCAAACTTGGGAGTCAGCTGAATTCCGTATTCTTTTCTCAGTTCTTCTCTGGCCTGCTTCTGCTCTTTTCTTATGAGAAGCTCATACTCACGCTTCTTGCCTCGGTATTCTCCTAAAAGCGGACTGAACTCGTTATAGATGTAAAAGGTGTTCATGCGGTCGCCGCGTGGATCGAGTTCATTCAGGAGATCCTCTGTATCCTCAAGGAAATACTCCTCTGGCACCGTGTTCACCACCGGTTCATCTTCAGCCCTTTCAAAAGCAGGAAGCTGATTTTCTCCACCTTCTGTGAGATTTTCTTTTATCTCGGAGATACAGTGGCTTCCCTTGTAATCTCCTATCTCATGTTCCATGGTAAGTTTTCTGAGCTGTCTCATCTGCAGAAGCAGCGATTTGACTTCATAAAGCTCTACCACGGAAAGAGTAGTGCTTCCGCTCCTTTGAACGGTCAGCGAAGGGTCTTTGACTTCCATGAAAACTTCTTGGATCTTATCTGTCAAAGTCCTGTTCTGCTTCACGAACTCGATCATCATCTCCACCCGGCCCAGTTCTTCTCTCAGCTCCTCTTCTTCGCCCGGGTAATAAGGCTGAATCTCCTTGAGCTGTTTGCGGCCGAAAGGAGTATTGAGATCGAGATTAAACATGACGTGATCAAGACCGGTCTCCCGTCTCGTCTTAACATTGGCCAGCCTTCTGTTCTTGCCTTGTCTCATAATTACATCCTTACGTCTATAATAGGAATATCAGGTATAGCCTTCTGCATTTCTGCAAGAAGTACTCTGTTGTCAAATGTGTATCCGGCCGGCGCCCACGGATTTACTGTGATAGCCGCTATCTCGATATTTTCCAGAACGCTTGCTCTAAAGCCTTTTTTTCTGAAAACGCCCCAGTCCATGACGTTGACAAAGATCTTGGTGGGATCCTTGAGTATGAACTGCACCTGTTTCAGATTCTTAAGGCTTATATCGGAAATCACGCTGTTTGTAAAAGCGCCGGGAATATATATATATCTAGTATCCTCGTCGATGCTGCCGTTGATCTCTTTAGCGGCGCCAAGGCCCGTAATCAGGTCAAGCTTTTTGACCTCGCCTTTGCCATTGACCAGCATAATCTTATCGTCAAAGTTGTTGTTTTCTATTGCGTCTCTTATGACTCCTTCTTCAAGCTGCGGAGTCCTGTAAAGGTTTACGATGTGTGCGGTTTCTTCTACGACCTTGTTCATCTTTCTGGAAAGAACAGCTCCTGTAGAGAGTATGATGGCATCGGATGTATCAGGCGAAGCGATGGACTTTCTGTCGATAGCGCCGTCGATCAGTATCAGCTGGCAGCCCAGGTTTATCATATCATCGCAGAGCATCTTCTGTTCTGCGTTTATTACCGGGCCCGCTATCTGAACGTATCCCGCTTCTCTCACTCTGCATATGAGAAGTTCTCCGATAGCCGTTGAATATTTTGTTCTCTTTATCACTTCCAGGCCTGCGTCGGCCAGGTCGTAGAGGAGTGAGGGCACTGCCACCAGCATATCCTGATCCAGATATACTCTCGGTTTTTCCGTTCCCGTAACCAAGTCCTGACTCTCTCCGTCTCTTCCCGTCGAAGTAACCCCAAGGAGTATTCCCTCGTCGATGGCCTCCTCGATGAGATAGTTTAGGGCCGTAGTTTTGCCTGCATTTTTTGCCATTCCCACGATAGAGAGGGTCTTGTATTTAGTTGAAAGGTCGTATAATAACCCCATTATTGCTCTATCCTCCATATACCTATAGGGAGACCCAAAGACCTCCCTATAGGAAATGTTTCAGTACAAAGAAACTAAATTAGTGTTGATTTCTTTCGTGTCTGGCCAGGTGTGCAGGCTCGATGGTTCTGATCTCAGGACCTTCGCCCAGTGCGGAAACTCCCTGATATTTGTAAGTCTTCTTGCCTGTGCAGTAGTCGCAGGTGCAAGGAAGGTCAGGAAGCTGAGGCTCTGTATAAGTGGTGATTATACCCTCGTAGTTTCTCAGGATGACTTTGTGAGGAGTCTGAGAAATCACGTACTGAGGCATAACCGGAGTCTTTCCGCCGCCGCCAGGAGCGTCTACTACGAAAGTAGGAACAGCGTATCCCGAAGTATGTCCTCTCAGTCCTTCGATGATCTCGATACCCTTTGAAACAGGCGTTCTGAAGTGTTCGATACCCATCGAAAGGTCGCAGATGTAAATGTAGTAAGGTCTTACTCTGTTCTTAACCAGCAGATGTACCAGTTCTCTCATGATGTGCTTGCAGTCGTTTACGCCTCTTAAGAGTACTGACTGGTTTCCGAGAGGAATACCTGCGTCAGCCATCTTTCTGCATGCTTCCATAGCGTCCGGAGTCATTTCCTTAGGATGGTTGAAGTGGGTGTTCAGCCAGATAGGATGATACTTCTTCAGCATGTTTACCAGCTTATCGGTAATTCTCATAGGCATAACTACAGGAGTTCTGGAACCGAGTCTTACTATTTCAACGTGAGGTATCTTTCTCAGTTCGCTGATGATGTATTCAAGAGTATCATCCTCAACACAGAGGCAGTCTCCGCCTGACAGAAGAACGTCTCTTACCTGAGGTGTTCTTCTTATGTAATCGATACATGCGTCGATATCTTCTCTCGATCTTGAACCGTCAGTTTCTCCTGCCAGTCTTCTTCTGGTGCAGTGTCTGCAGTACATGGAACACTGGTCAGTTATCAGGAAGAGTACTCTGTCCGGATATCTGTGGGTAAGTCCAGGAGCAGGGGAATCGGCGTCCTCGTGAAGAGGGTCAAGATCGTCTGCTTCTGATCTGTGCATTTCAGCCAGTGTAGGCACTGCCTGCATTCTTACAGGATCTCTCGGATCATCAGGATCCATCAGGGAAGCATAATAAGGTGTGATACCTACTCTGAAGCCGCCCATGACTTTTTCAATATCTTCTCTTTCCTTTTCGGTAAGGTTGACTACCTGAGCGATCTCTTCTACAGTAGACAGTCTGTGTTCAACCTGCCAATGCCAGTCATTCCACTGTTCGTCGGTAACATCTTTGAACAAAGGGATGTCTTTCCAATTTCTAATTGCCATTTTTTTCTCCTTCAATTTTAATTTTGGGATTTTATTCTTTTTGTTTTTCCGCGCCTTGAGGAAGTGGTTCACAAAAAGCGCGGAATACATATCATGTAATCGTATCATCCTCACACGCTGCGCCGAAGCGTACATTTAAGTACGCGAACACGCGAGAAGTCGCTGCGGACACCGCGAGAGGCGAAAAAGACAAGCTTAAGGCTTAGGAATACATTTCTCTAAATAACTCTCTCAACCCTTCATGCTCTCTGAGAACCTGCAGAGTGATCGCTGCGTGGCCCTTAGTGTAGCCGTTTCCGATGATCATGTTTACGTCCTTGCCGACACCTTCTGCACCCAGAGCTGCTTTGGTGAAGCTGGTGGCCATGGAGAAGAAGTAAACGGTTCCGTCATCCTTACAAGCTAAGATGGAAGCCATTTCAGTGTTTTCAATATTTACGCAGTTGATAACCAGGTCGAAGAGTTCGCCGTTGGTCAGTTCCATAGCCTTGTTGTACATGCCTACGGCATCTGTAGCGTCCATGTGGAAGTACTCGTCGGCTAAGTCTAACTTTCTGGCTCTGTCTTCTGATTTCTGGGAACCTGCAGCGCATACTACAAGACCTGTAACGCCGGCTCTCTTCTTTGCTTCGTATAAGCAGAGCAGACCGGATTTTCCGCCGCCGCCGATGATGAGAACTTTCATACCGGACTGAACAAGCTTAGCTGCCTGAGCAGGAGCTCCGGCTACGTCTAATGCGGAAAGAGCGAGGCCTTCAGGCATATCGTCAGGAAGAACTGCGTAGATGCCGCTCTGGAACAAGATCGCCTGTCCCTTGATGTCAACCTGGTCGATGGCAGGTCTCATTTCGAGGATCTCTTCGATCACTAACGGAGTGAGGGAAAGAGATACTAAAGTAGCGATCTTATCGCCTACTTTCAGGTCGCCTACATATGCAGGTCCGATCTCCTTAACGGTACCGATAAGCATGCCGCCGGAACCTGTCCATGGGTTCTTATGCTTACCAGCCTTAGCAACGATGTCCAGCATAGTCTTCTTTACTTTTTCCTGATCTTCAGGAGAATTCTCGATATCTGCCGGTTTCTTGCCGTCGCAGGATCTTCTTACGATTTCTGTAAAGGAAGCGGAGTCAACGTTGAGAGTCTTAACGTCGATCAGAACTTCGTTATCATAGATTTCCATAGTGTTGTCAATAACGTCTGCTGGCTGAGGTAATACTCCCTTTGGAGAGATTACTCTGTGTGTACCATAAGGGCATCCTTTTTTCATTTTTATTTTCCTCCTCGAAAAAAATGTTTTTTATAAAATTTACGCCCGAAAGAGTTTCGAACATAAGTTGCCGTGTTAATTATATATCAAAATCTCTTCTTTTTCTATAGCAAATCGCAAATTGTTTTATGAATACATAATACAAACCTATGCATACAGCTGAGCAAAGAGGTTTCTTATTCTTTCGTCCTCTCTGAGTATCTGGAGCGCTACGTTGGCGTGTCCCTTGGTATATCCGTTTCCGATAAGCATCTGGACATCTTTTCCTACGCCTTCTGCGCCTAGGGCAGCTTTGGTGAAACTTGTGGCCATGGAGAAGAAATAAACCAGTCCGTTGTCCTTGCAGGCCATGATAGAAGCCATCTCTGTATTAGGAATATTTACTACGTTTATAACTACGTCTGCCATCTGTCCGTCTGTGATCTCGTAGATTTCTTCATACATAGCCATGGCGTCTGTAGCGTTGACCACTGTATATTCGTCTGCCACGCCTACAGACATGGCTCTGTTGATGGACTTCTTGAAACCGTCTACACAGATGACCGTTCCGTTGACGCCTACTTGTTTCTTCGCCTGCCAGCAGCAGAGTATACCGGATTTTCCGCCTCCGCCCAAAACCACTACAGTGTCTCCCGGCTTGCAGATCTTAGCTGTCTGAGCAGGAGCTCCTGCTACGTCCAGCACTGAAAGCGCCAGAGTCTGCGGTATATCTTTAGGAAGCTTTGCGTAAATTCCGCTCTGGAACAGTATGGCCTTTCCCTTTATATCGATCTGATCTATGTCAGGCCTTATTTCTATTATCTCGTCTATGCGCAGCGGCGTAAGAGAAAGAGATACCAATGTGGCGATCTTGTCGCCTTTCTTGAGGTCTCCTACGTAGTTAGGACCTACTTCCGCCACTTTTCCTATGAGCATGCCGCCGGAACCTGTCCATGGGTTCTTATGCTTACCCGTAGTCTCTACGATGTTCAGGATGATCTTTTCAATTTCAGCGGTATCACCTCCGGCACGCCTCTCAATCTCTGTAAACGACGCCGAATCTATATTTAAAGTGTGTACATCTATCAATACCTCATTATCGTAGATCTCCATGTTGTTGTCTACTACGTCTGCCGGCTGAGGCAGCACACCCTTTGGTTCAATTACACGATGCGTTCCGTAAATGTCTCCTTTTTTAAATTCCATATAACCTTATCTCCTTTATTGTTTAAAATTTATGCCATACTTATTAAAAGCAAAATTTATGCCAACGATATTCTTCTCATATAGTCTCATGGAAGATGTTCATTTCATCGGGTTTGATAAAGCGTTGCTGTCTATCCGTCAAAATTTGTCCTCGATTTTCGAACCGTTTTTGTTTCACTTAAAAATATTGCGAACCGAATTAAGTTCGCAATGATTTTCATTGCTACAGCTGATATTTTTTCTTCTTTCTTACAAGCTGAGTCTGACTTATACCTATGGCCGAAGCAGCTTTTCTCGTAGATCCGTATTTTTCGCAGGCATATTTTATGAGGCCTTTTTCATAATCTTCTACGGCGTTTTGCAGATCTATTTCTGTGCCGGTATTGCCAAACTGATTGTCAGAAGTTCCGGCTCCGAACAACTCGGGATGAGTCTCCTGCATGACGTCCATCAGCGTTATGTCCTCACCCTTAGCCGAGATCATCAGCCTCTGCACCGTGTTCTCCAGTTCCCTGATGTTTCCTGGCCACTGTTGCTGCTGAAGATATTCGACTGCGCTCTCAGCTATGCCGCGCTTAAGTCCGAATTTTTCCCCGTATTTGCTCAAAAAGTGGTATATGAGAGCCGGTATATCTTCTGTTCTCTCTGACAAAGCAGGTATCTTTATAGGGACTACATTTAATCTGTAATACAAGTCTCGCCTGAATCTGCCTTCCTCCACATACCTTTCGAGGTCTCTGTTGGTAGCAGATATTATCCTGACGTTGGTCTTCACCGGGGAAGTTCCCCCTACGCGGTAAAATTCGCCGTCCTGAATAGCTCTCAGCAGTTTGGCCTGCATCTCCAAGGGCAATTCTCCTATTTCATCGAGGAATATGACTCCGTTATTGGCCAGTTCAAAGTACCCCTTCTTTCCTCCGGCGCTGGCGCCGGTAAACGCACCCTTCTCATATCCGAAGAATTCGGACTCTATCAGGTTCGGGGAGATAGCTCCGCAGTTTATCTTTACAAAGGGCTGCATCTTTCTGTCGCTGTTTTTCTGTATTATGTTGGCGGCCTTTTCTTTTCCTACTCCTGTATCTCCGAACACTATGACATTGCAGTCATATCTGGCTATCTTTATGATATTTTCCAGTACGCTCTGCATGGCTTTGCTGCGAAACACGAAGTCCTCCGCTTGAGTCTTCTCTATCAGCGCCTGATCAAAAGAATAGTCCTCTTCATCAGGTCCTGTATAAGGTTCTTCGATAAACTCTGCGTCTTCCAGATACTCGGCTATTTTCCTCACTATGTCTATGTCGAAGTTATCGTACTCTTCCAGATACCCTTCTGCCCCTCTCACTTCGAGGTTCTTGGAAATCGATTCAGTTATATACAGAGCTATGTTTAAATTATTTATCAGATTGGCAAAGAGAACGGTGCCTCCCGGTTTCGTGGCCAGTATATTTACAGTCTCTGCTCCCGGTATTTCCGCGCAGTTTACCGACAGATCGAAGAGAGACTCTCCCCCAAGCCTTTCTACGCACTCCATGGGCCTGAGTATGTCCAGGAAATTGACTTCATCGAATACCTTTTCCATCAAGCTGTCCATGCCTTTGCCGGCAAGCCTCAGATTAGTTTTCTTATCCAGCAGGCAGGTGATCTCGCAGTTTTCTCCTGCGGTATCTCTTATCACATATCCGTACAGCAGGTTGGTAAGCATGCTGTTGCCTACGATCAGGAACTTTTTCTTTCCTTCCGCAAGCTTATGAAGCCTGTACAGGGTGCCCGACTGGTCAAAGGTGAACATCAGCATATCCACCGGTACATCTTTTGGCGCCTTTACTATGGGGATCAGGCTGTGGATGATGGCATATCCCTTCGCCTCCAGCTGATTAAAAGCCTTATTCACGCCGGTTATTTCCTCTATATATAAAGGGATGGACGCTGCCGAAGCATTGCATATTATGAGGTCTCCCGTTTTCAGGCCCTCTCTGTTGTCATATTCGGCTCCTATTTCTTCCACCATGCCCATCACCAGTCCCCCGGTGTCCGTCACAGGGTTATGAAGTTTGCCCCTCCTTATGACCATATCTATGATATTCTGCTTTATTTTTTTCTCATCATCGTTGGATTCGGTACAAATCTGCTTGAAACCCGTTCCTTCAAGGTGTATTCTCTTTATAGAAACCCTCAGTTCGTCGGGAAATATATTGCGCCCGTTGTCGAGTTTCCAGGCAGAAGTAGGAAGCACATTTTTAGGTTCGAGCACTCGTTTTATTCCATATGTCGCTGACATTTTGTGTTCACCTCTCATCTGTGCGAACCGTAATCGGTTCATTTTTCCGTCAGTTTCAATGATAACTCATTGGCACGCATTTTGCAATATATTATTTCGTTAAATCCGACAACTAAATTGGTTTTATATTTTACATAAAAAAGGAGAAAGAAAAATGTCAGAGAAAATCACTTCAACTTTAAGATTGAGAATGTCAGCAAAGGACGCTCATTACGGCGGAAACTTAGTAGACGGAGCGCACATGGTTCACCTCTTCGGCGACGTAGCAACAGAACTGCTGATCAAGATGGACGGAGACGAAGGTCTGTTCTGCGCTTATGACAATGTAGAATTCTTAGCTCCTACATATGCAGGTGATTATATCGAAGCTTACGGAGAAATCACAAGCGTAGGAAACACTTCAAGAAAGATGAAATTCGAAGCGAGAAAAGTCATCGCTGCAAGAACTGACATCAGCGCTTCAGCAGCCGATTTCTTAGAAGAACCTATCGTAGTTGCAAGAGCAACAGGAACTTGCGTAACACCTAAAGAATCTAAGAGGAAATAGTGAAACAACACGGCGATTGACAAGTCTATAAAGACGCCGTCAGAGCCGATGTGTTTCATTCGCCAAGATTTCCCGCAAGCTGTGGCCGTAAGGGCGCAGCGAGCGGAGCGAAATCGACGGCGTGTCAGATCTGCGATGATTGACGAGCCGCCAAACGGCGAAGTCAGAATCGGAGTATTTCATTCGCCAAGATTTCCCAAGAGCAGGCGGCAGCCTGCGATTGGCTTGAAATCGACGGCGGAGCCAGTACACGGCGATTGACAAGTCTATAAAGACGCCGTCAGAGGAACTAAAATGGCGGCAGTCACAATTATCAAGAGTACAAGGTAATTACTAATACATCTTTAAAATAACCGGGAAGCCAGCTTACCATGGCTTCTCGGTTATTTTTTTTGACTTTATAAGATAAGAGCTTCTTATGCGTTCACTTCGAAAGATTCCAAACGCTTACGCAAACCTGTATCCGGCCTATAGCCATATTGCCCAATCGCCATAGTCAAAAGTTCCGCTGCCGTGATGAAGCTTTCCTTCTGCTTTGAGCCGCCTTAATGAATTTCGCATACGAATTAAAATTTCCGGCTCAATGGCAAGCGAATGGTGCGCAGGTAATATCCTCTTTGCAGGAAGTTCTGCAACTTTTTCAAGCGATTTTAAATAGGCGCCGGGATCGGTAGAGGGGAACCATGCCGTAAGCGTATCTTTATAAACTAAATCTCCCGTGTAGAGATATCTTTTTTCTTCTTCCCAAAAGCACATATGCCCCGGCGAATGTCCTAGTGTATGTAATACGTCAATCTTCCTTCCCCCTATATCTATACATTCATCGCCATACAATATTTTAGCAGGCGTCCCCTGAAAGAATTCATAAGTATTTACATCATAGCCGTCAGGCAAATCGCAACGGTCGACTACATATTCCTTTATCATTTCCAGCGGCTGCGGAAAGCCGCCATTAAGTCAATCGAGTTCTTTCTCGTGTACATAAAAATCAGGATAATATTTATGTCCTCCGATATGATCCCAGTGAATATGCGTAGCAACGGCCGTTACGGGCTTATCGGTTAAATTTCTTACAATCTCAGAAATATTACAGATACCAAGCCCTGTATCAATCAGCAGACTGCGCCCCGTACCGTTCAAAAGATAGCAGTGTGTTTCCTCCCAATGACGGTACTCGCTAATTATATATGTGTCCTCATCAACCTTATCTATTGTAAACAAGTCTTTCATATTAAATTCCTCGTCAACTTTAAATTTATTGTTTACCCGCAAGACCCGGCGTTATTAGTATCTATCTCCATATTCGAGTTTTGCTTTTTCTGTATACTTTTGAATGAAATCTGTTTTAGAATTTGTATAACCATCTCTGTCAAATTCATATTTTTTCCATAATTCTAATTTCATTTTTTCGTACTCGATAGCAATATCGCTATGTTCAATGAGATAATCTCTAAAATATAGCTCGTCATTGTCTCCAATATATCTTAAATGTAGGTGAAACACCCTTTCGGCAAATCCGTTTTCTGTATAACCTTTGTTAAAAGAAATTCTGTCAGAAGTTTCGGACATGCAAATATAACCACTCTTCACAATCGCTTCTTTATAGCCAGATAACTCATAATCTTTTGAAATTTCCACAAGAATATCAATAATTGGTTTTGCAGAAATAGAGCCAATCGCTGTACTTCCTATATGACTTATCCTACCTATTTTAGGAACTCTGTTTCTCAAAAGATTTTCTTCATCAGCGTACCATTCTTTTCAAGAAAGCTGATACTCTGTCAAATAAATGGGAAACATCTCCCATAATTCCTCTAAACTCATTTCAGATAACTTCTTCATTTATTTTTCCTCCGTTAAATTCAGGGCCGGCTTCCCTTTTTATCTTCTATTTCATTAATACTGCAGGCCAAACGCAAACCGGCGGCTCAGAGGTTCCTTCCCGGAAGCAGCTCTATGATCATAATTGATGGATTTAATTTTACAGATTTTATGTAAAGGTACTATGTTAATCAGAGCTTGTCCCACTCGTTTTCACTAAGATGGGCATTTCGAGTGGGGTAATACCCACTCGTTTTTTATAAAAACCATAAATCGAGTGGATGAAAATTCCCACAAAATACAAGAAAGCTGATACTTGAGGGCAATTTTCTCCCATTATATGTAATTCTGCGAAGGGAGTATGCCCACTCGTTCAGGGAAAAACGTTATCTTCGAGTGGGATTTTACCCACTCATTTTCGGTAAAATAGCTGTTTCGAGT
>FR882592.1:61094-62706 GCA_000435715.1 Firmicutes bacterium CAG:145 | reverse complement strand
AAATTTTATTTACTTCCTTATGAGCCTCCCTCTAATGGAAGCCCTTTTTTAATACTCGTGTGACAGCCGGCCATATAACAGACCAGCTAAAGTTTGCGGTCTATTACAGCAGCTTGCTTGTATTCTTCCAGATTCCCATTCTCTCGGCGTCTTTTACCAACTGATCTCTGAAATCAGGATGAGCTATTCCGATAAGCAGCTCTGCTCTCTCCCAGGTGGTCTTTCCCTTGAGATCTGCCGCTCCGTATTCGGTAACTATATAGTTGGTCGCCATTCTAGGAGTTGTAACTATAGCTCCCGGCGCCAGCGCAGCAGAGATCAGAGATTCCACTTCGCCTTTGGCGTTAGTTCTGGTAGAAGGTGTACACAGGAAACTCTGTCCGCCGTCCGACTGGAAAGCTCCCAGTACGAAGTCCAGCTGGCCTCCCGTTCCGCTTATCTGCTGATGTCCTGCCGATTCAGAACATACCTGTCCGTAAAGATCTACCTGAATACAACTGTTTACAGATACGAAGTTTTCTATCCTCGCAATAGTAGCTATCGAGTTGACATAATCCACAGGTGCGTTGCAGCAGATAGGATTATCATCTATAAAATCATACAGCCTCTTGCTTCCGCCTGCGAAGGTATATACAGCCTTGCCCTTGTCGATAGGTTTATTGCCCGTAAGTTTTCCGGCGTTGAACAGATCCACATAAGCATCGGTGAACATTTCTGTATGAGCGTTTATATTTCTCAGATCAGAGTCAGCTATCATCTGGCCTATGCACAACGGCAGACTTCCGATACCAAGCTGAAGCGTACTGTGGCTCTTGATCTTCTCAACCACGTGAGCGGCGATCTTTCTGTCGATATCTGAAGGATCTTTAGCAGGAAGTTCAGCCAGCGGACTGTTAGTTCCCTCTACTACGTGATCCACGCCGTAGAGATTAAGCTGCGTCTGATATCCGTGGGCTATAGGCATATTTTCGTTTACTTCTACGATTATCTTTTTAGCCGATTTTATGACTCCCCACATATCGGCTACCTGCGGTCCCAGGTTGAAGTTTCCGTGTTCATCCATAGGAGCGACCTGGAACATAGCGATGTCTATGTCATTGTTATTGTTGGTCCATAAGAAAGGAAGCTCGCAGAACATCATCGGTATGTACCAGCAGCGTCCCGCTTTTGACATAGCTCTGTCGTTGCCGCTGAAATGAGCGGAAGCAAACCTTACCTGATCGTTACTCTCAGTGGCTAAATACGTTTCAAACGGTTTTTCACGGATAGTTACAGTGCTGAGAACGGTGATATCTTTCAGCTCATCAGCTCTTTTAGCAATAGCTCTGTCGATATCCACTATCGATCCGCATCCAAGTCCGAAGTGAAGTCTGTCTCTGGGCTTTACCATGGCTGCCGCTTGTTCGGCAGTAATGAGTTTCTTTTTGTACTCTTGTTTCAAATTTGATACTTTATACATCTTTTTCTCCCATCAAGGCTTATTTTCGTTACCTTTTTAACAATACTAACCTATTATACAACAAATTTTAAAAAATAACAATAAAAAACTATGAATTTTCTTTAAAAAATGGTATTATATATTTGTAAAAGTCACCGCAGAAAGCAAGACATG
>FR882592.1:47996-60954 GCA_000435715.1 Firmicutes bacterium CAG:145 | reverse complement strand
AAGCGTAGTTGTGGGTTCGATTCCCGCCGGGGATACCATATCGTAATGGACTTTACGCTCCATTCAAAAGACCCGGCTGAATAGCAGAGGAGCATAAAGAAGTATTGCGAAAATACTAACCTATGCCAAGTGAACGGGAAATAAGAAACCTCTATGTGAATGGACGAACCATTTGCATAGAGGTTTTCTTTTGCTTCTTAAAATTTTTCAGCGTCCGCAGGACGCGCAGCCGTCACCGAAGGGGGCGATCTTGGGGGCTTGGGGGTTATCCCTCAACAAGCGTTTTGGCGGGGTTGTTCCCTGCCAAAATCGCAAATATGTACATATTTGCATTGCTTGCCAATCTGTGAAAACAGCCTATGAATATAACTGAATTTCTAATTGTTTTGAAGCAATACTCGGACTGCTTGCGGCGTTTCTCCAAATCTCTGCTGAAAGACATGGTAGAAATTTGATACTCCATGATAGCCAACTGCTTTTGCGATGTCGCCAGTGGACATATCGCTTTTTTCAAGAAGTTCCAGAGCAAGTTCCATCCGCAATGCCCGAATGTATTCCCCAATGCTTTTGCCTTCTGTAAGCTGAAATGCTTTTTGGAGCTTGTTTTTGTTAAGCGCAGCCATAATATAAAATGCCACAGGATCAACGTGAACTTCTCGCGGCATTTATTTTCGTCAAATCCTCTATATTTAAAGCGCTAATTTCAAAGTTGTTTTCGATCCAGCGCTATACGCTCGCTCAAAACTTGTTGACAAATCACACTGCTTATGTTAATATACCAATGGTATATACCGATGGTATATGAAGGGAGAACAAAACGTGGAGCTGACTGATACGCAAAAGCGCATTCTTGAGGTTGGAAAGCGGGAGTTTTTGGAGAAAGGCTTTAAAGATGCTTCCCTGCGGGCCATTGTCAAAGAAGCCGGTTTTACCAAAGGGGCCTTTTATGGCTATTACAACAGTAAGGAAGCATTGTTTGACGCTTTGGTAGCTCCGGCGGCCGACGAACTGATCGCTCAGTTTAAACAGGCGCAGCAAGCACATTATGAATTGGTTACAGAGGATAAAGCGGAACAGAGCCAAGATTTATCTACCAGCTACCTGAATTACTTTATCAATTACATCTATGATCATTTCGATTCGTTCAAACTGGTGATTTGCTGCTCCGAGGGAACCCGGTATGCCAACTATATTCATGAGCTTGTGGAGCTTGAAGTCGATCAGACGGAGAATTACTATCAGCATCTCCGGCGGCTCGGAAAATTGAAGGGTACGGTCAACCGTGACCTTCACCATATGATCACAAGCGCCTATTTTACCGCTGTTTTTGAAACAGTCGCCCATGATATGAGCCGGGAACGGGCGATTGGCTATGTCAATGAACTGGCAGTCTTTTTCAACTGTGGCTGGAGCGGCCTTTTAAGGTTCAAATGAACCTTAAATTTTTGCGTAACGGTTAGCGCAGGCTAACTCAAAAGAAGGAGGATATTCATTTGGATGATGCAACCGCCTTTCCGTTGTCTGGAATGCAGGCCCTCCCCTTGTGTTGAAATGGGGACGGACCGTACAACGGGGAATACATCAGGAACTCATGATACAGGACAGCCTGTACGGCGGTTTATAGGGGCTGCGTGAAAAGGCATTAAGCTGGAGGCTGCAAGAATCATAAGAGAAAATAAAGGAGAATCAAAAATGGAAAACACAAAGAAATGGTCTGTAAAGGACGTTGTCACCCTGGTGCTGATGACTGTGCTGCTCATTGTCATTCAGCTGGGGATCAACATGGTCTGCATGGTAAACGATTTTGTCAGCATGGTGCTTTCCGTAGGCATCACCATGCTTGTCTGCGGACCCGTCTATTTTTTGATGGTAAACCGCATCCGCAAGCGGTCTGTTTCACTGGTATACATGACGCTGCTGGGCCTTGTCTTTCTGATTATGGGCAACTGGTTTTTGCTCCCGTGGTTTATCGTGGTGGGAATCTTTGCGGAAATCATCCTGTGGAAAGGGATCACGCCAAACCGCCTGACGGCCGCTTGGACAGTTTCCAGCCTTTTATACAACGGGGTAAACCTGCTTCCCATCTGGTTTTTCTGGGATACCTATTACAGTTTTGCGATTGCCAGCGGGATGGAGCAAAGCTATATCGACGCTTACGTCCAGTATTATACGGCGCCGGGCTGGGTAGTTTTTATCCTGATTTTTACCATGCTCTGCGGGTTTCTGGGCAGCCTGATCGGACGGAAGCTGATTCAAAAGCATTTCAAAAAGGCGGGGGTTCTGTAAATGCGGGAAACAGCCTTATCCGTTCCGGTAAAAGCGTGGGCGGTGGCCTGCGCGATCCTTGGGGTATCGCTTACCGCAAACACGTTGCTCACCTGTCTTCTTGCGCTGCTTGCTTTCTGCCAGTTGGTTTTTGAAAGGCGGTGGCGGCTTTTCCTGGCCTTCGGCGCTTTTTATCTGGTGCTGGCGCTGCTGCTGTATCTCATCCGCTTTCACGGCCTGCATATGGTGGTTTTCTCGGAGTTCTATGTGCTGATGTTTTACAACCTCATGCCGGTGTTCCTGGCGGCGTGGGATCTCATTACCACGCCGCCGGGACAGCTTTCAGCCGCCCTGTCGAAAGCCCATACCCCCACCCCGGCTATCTTAGGGCTGCTGGTGGTGTTTCGGTTTTTTCCAACCATGAAGGCGGAGCTGAAGGGGGTTCGGCAGTCCATGAAGAACCGAAGGCTGACTGGGCCCGTGCAGGTGCTCCGTCATCCTGCCGTCACCTGCGAGTATGTGTTGGTTCCCTTGCTGCTGCGCTGCCTGCAAATCGCGGACCAGCTTTCTGTATCGGCCATAGCGCGGGGCGCCCAGGCGCCGGGCTTGCGGGGAAGCTACTATGCCAGAAGGAGGCAGCCGGCTGATTTCCTCTGGCTGGGGATATGGACAGTTGGAGCTATCCTGTTTTTCATAATAGGAGGGATAAAGTGATCCGGTTTGACCATGTGAATTTTCGATACGCCGATTCCAAGGCAGGCGTGACCGATATTTGTCTGCATGTCCGGAAAGGCGAGTGCGTGGTGCTGACCGGCCCTTCGGGGAATGGAAAAACCACCTTAATCCGTCTGGTAAACGGCCTGGCTCCCGCTTTTTATACGGGCCGGTTTTCCGGTTGTATTCAGATTGATGGAAAGGACAGAAGCGGTGAACCTCTTTGGAAGCGTGGAAAAACAGTAGGCAGTGTGTTTCAGGATCCGGGAAGCCAGTTTTTCTCCTCTGAAATGCCGGGAGAAGTTGCTTTCAGCTGTGAAAATTATGGTTTCCCTCATGAACAAATTGTTCGGAGAACCGACGGGGCTATCCGGCGGTTTCATTTGGAGCAATTGCGCAGCCGTTCCCTTGATGTGCTTTCCAGCGGGGAAAAGCAGCGTACAGCCGTGGCCTCTGTTTATGCCATGAATCCTCCCGTTTATGTCTGCGACGAGCCTACTGCGAATCTGGATGGGAAAGGTATTGAAGAGCTGCGTGAGGTTCTGCAAAGCTTAAAGCAGGAGGGCTGCACGCTGTTGATTGCGGAGCATAGGCTTTTCTGGCTGATGGATGTGGCGGATCGCTTCGTGTATATCCGGGATGGAGCCATCCAGTGGGAGCACACGCCTAAACAAATGCGACTGTTCCCTTCTGAAGTCATGAAACAGTTGGAACTACGCGCTGTACAGCATTGTATGCCTTCAAGGCTCTCCATACCTGCCATCACAGGCTCGCCTCTTCTTTCCCTGAAAAGCCTTTCCTGTAAGCGAGGGAAGCATACAATTTGGGAGAATTTAAACCTTGCAGCTTGGGCGGGGCAGATCATTGCCATCACCGGACATAACGGGGCGGGAAAAACAACACTGGCAAAAATCGTTGCCGGCTTGGAACGTCCGTCCAAGGGCAGTATTTCCCTTCACGGTCGGAAAGCCGGTTCGTCACGGCGGCGGAAAAGCTGCTGGTACAGTTCCAACGACACTGGCACACAATTCTTTACAAACAGCGTAACAGAAGAACTGTTCTTAGGGATTTCCAGAACAGAGGAACAATTGGAAAGGGCCAGAAATTTGCTGAAGAAATTAGATCTTTACGCTTACAAAGACGCGCATCCGGCTATTCTGTCCGGCGGACAGAAGCAGCGCCTTTCCATTGCCTGCGGCCTTTTATCCGACAGGGAAATTTTATTGTTCGATGAACCTACGTCGGGGCTGGACGGCGGGAACATGCGGAAAATTGCCTCTGCATTGGAAGATGCCGCGGCCGAGGGAAAAGCCGTATTAGTGATCACCCATGATGAGGAACTGATTCAAGCCTGTTGTAGTTTTCAGTGGGATTTGAGTAAATAAGAACTAAAAGAGAGGAGCCTTTATGTCTTTAACTTCTTCGATGGAAGATTATCTGGAGGCCGTTTTAATAATGCAGCAGCGTCATGGCTATGTCCGCTGCGTGGATGTTGCAAAGCAGTTGGGGGTAAAAAAGCCTTCCGTAAGCCGGGCAGTCAAGGAGCTTTCTAAATCCGGCCATCTTGTTAAAAATGCTGACGGCACACTCTCCCTCACAGAAACAGGATTGCAGCTTGCCGAACAGATTTTTGAAAAACATCGTTTTTTTACAGAACGGCTCATAGCGGCAGGCGTAGCCCCCAAAATAGCAGAACAAGACGCTTGCAACATTGAACATGCGATCAGCGCGGAGTCTTTTCAAAAGTTAAAGAAAGCATTGGATGATGGTTAGGTGGTGGTGATCTGGGAAATTAGCCGTACTTGATTTAGCTGAAACCGGCTGGCAGATCGGAGAAAAACTGTTTGCCCTGCTTTCCGCAGATCAGCAGCGGGAACTGGCGCAGTTTATCCTTGAAGGGACTATAAGCCGCGTCAACATAAATGATACACCGTATCAAACCATCTTCCGTGGCAAATATTCTATCCCCCAAAAGTCGAATCATCCCCTGACGGAGGCTCGGGCAGGAGATTTGTATTTCTGCTTGGAGCATCGGCTTGTTACAATCCGGGAGCAACCGATAGAATTAACCGTCAAGGAATTTGAAATCTTCTCCCTGCTTATCTTAAATCCGAAGCGGGTATTTACCTATGAAATGCTTATGGATCTGGTGTGGGAAGAAGATTATACCTACTATTCCCGCAAAGCAGTCAACAACCATGTAAGCAACCTGCGAAAAAAGCTAAAGGTTGCTCCTGATCTGCCGGAGTATATCAAAAGCGTCTACGGCATCGGCTATAAATTTGAGGAAAAATAGGAAGGTGAGGCAGTGTATAAACGCTGCCTCGCCTTGCTTTATCTTCAATATCTCTGAAATGCTTCTATGGGTAATTTCCCTCTTGACAGGTCCCGCCTCTTGGAATAAAATATAACAGTGATATATAACGGCGTTATAAGGAGGCGGACAAAATAGACGAAAATCTGACAACCTTAGAACGCATCCATCAAGCGGCAAAAACAGAGTTTTTAGAAAAGGGCTACAAAGACGCTTCCCTGCGGAATATCGTCAAATCTGTCGGCATGACTACGGGAGCCTTTTATGGTTATTACAAAAGCAAAGAAGAACTGTTCGAGGCTTTGGTGGGCGAGCATTATGCGTACCTGCTGAACTGCTTTCAAAAAGCGCAGAAGAAATTTGCCGATCTACCCCACGAGCGGCAGCCGGAGGTTATGGGAGATATTTCCGGCGTTTGCATGTTTGATATGCTCCACTACGCCTATGATCATCTCGAGGAATGTAAACTGATCCTCTGCTGTTCAGAGGGGACGAAATTTTCCGGACTCATTGATGAAATGGTGGAAATTGAGGCAGCGGCAACCCACGCCTATCAGGAGGTCTTGCAGGAGCTTGGCCGGCCTTCCCCGCAAATCGACCCCGCACTGGAGCATATTCTGATTACCGGCATGTTCCACACCTTTTTTGAATTGGTGATTCACGAGATGCCGCTTAAAGACGCAGAAAATTATGTGAAGGAAATGCGAGCCTTCTATACAGCCGGATGGATGAAAATTATGGGGCAGTAACGCCCTGTAATTTTTGCCCGTCGGTTAGCAATAACTAACTTATGAGGATATAAGAAGAACGCGCTTGTGTTCTCTTTTATCATAAATCAAATGAAAAGGAGGAATCTTCTTTGAAAAAACAATCCAATCTGTCACGCCTGCTACAGATTGCAGGCAGCCACAAATACCTGACTTACGCTTCCTGGGTGCTTTCCGCTATCAGCGCCCTTGTTGCGTTAGTGCCTTTCTACTATATTTGGAAGGTCATGCAGGAAGTGTTGGCGGTTGCGCCGGACTTTAGCCGGGCGCAGAATTTAACCCATAACGGTTGGATGGCGGTGCTGTTCGCGGTGATTGCGGTGCTCATTTACATAGGCGCTCTGATGTGTTCACACAAGGGAGCGTTCCGCATTGCCACCAACCTGCGCCTGCAAACGATGGAGCATATTGTAAAGCTGCCGCTGGGGTTTGCAGAACAATTCGGCAGCGGCAGGCTGCGCAAAATCGTCAATGAATCCAGCGCCGCCACCGAAACCTATCTGGCGCATCAGCTTCCCGACCGCGCCAATGCCATTGCAACGCCATGCGGCCTTTTAGTCCTGCTGCTGGTGTTCGACTGGCGGCTGGGGCTTTTGAGCCTTGCGCCAGTTTTGTTGGGCTTTCTGATTATGATGACGATGACCGGAAAGAAAATGCAGGAAAAAATGAAAGAATACCAAAATGCTCTCGATGATATGTCCAATGAAGCGGTGGAGTATGTGCGGGGGATTCCTGTTGTGAAAACCTTCGGGCAGACCATATTCTCCTTCAAAAAATTCAAGGATTCCATTGATAGGTATAAGGTGTGGGTGATTGCCTATACCAAGCAACTTCGAGCACCCATGATGTTCTACACAGCGGCGATCAACGGAGTGTTTGCCGCGCTGATTGCCGGTGCACTGATTTTTACAGGGGGCGGCGTTACGAAGGATTTCCTGCTGGATTTGATGTTCTACATCATAATCACGCCCATCATCTCCGTCACCCTTACCCGAATCATGTTTCAGAGCGAAAACGCCATGATCGTGGACGATGCCTTGCAGAGAATTGACAGCGTGTTGAATCTTAAGCCGCTTACAGAGCCAAAACAGCCGGAACACCCAAACGGCGCTTCGGTTCAGCTTAACCATGTTCATTTCAGTTATGATGGGAAAAGCGAGGTCATCAAGGATATTTCGCTTTCCATTCCCGCAGGGCAGAAAGTGGCCTTTGTGGGACCGTCCGGTGGTGGCAAAACTACGCTTGCCAATTTGATCTGCCGGTTCTTTGACCCGCAGGATGGGCAGGTGAAGATTGGCGGCGTGGATGTGAAGCACATCGCCAAAGAGGAACTGATGAATACCGTTTCTTTTGTATTCCAGAACAGCCGCCTAATCAAAGCCTCGATTTTGGAAAATGTGCGTATGGGCAAACCGGATGCTACCCGGAAAGAAATTATGGCCGCGCTCCATAACGCCCAGTGCGACGATATTTTAGAAAAGCTGCCGAAGGGTGCAGACACCGTGATCGGGACAAAAGGTGTGTACCTTTCCGGCGGCGAACAACAGCGGATTGCCATCGCCCGCGTGATGCTGAAAAATGCGCCTATCGTAATCTTAGACGAGGCCACCGCCTTTGCCGACCCGGATAATGAATCCCGCGTACAGGCAGCCTTTTCCAAGCTGTCACAGGGGAAAACGGTGATTATGATCGCCCATCGGCTCTCTACCGTGGCTGGCGTAGACCAAATCTATGTCATTGAGGATGGGCAGATCACAGAGAGCGGCAAAAGCCGTGAGCTGTTGAAAAAAGGCGGCGTATTCAGCCGCATGTGGCAGGACTATCAAACTTCTGTTCAATGGAAGGTTGCAAAGGAGGTACAATAAAGTGATTAAAAAACTTCAAAAGAAATATGCCCTTTCCGAGCAGGGGGCGAAGGATCTGGTAAAAGGCTGCCTTGCCTGCGTCCTCCAGAATCTTTCCTTTATGTTTCCTGTTGGGCTTTTATATTTTTTAGTGGCCGATCTGATGAACGGCGGTATTCCCAGTGAAAAAATCGCTTTTTACATCGTGGGCTGCGTGGTGTGCATTGGCTTGATCTTGCTTACAACTTACTTTCAGTACAACGCCACCTACTTTGCCACCTATACGGAAAGCGGTGTGCGAAGGATTACGCTGGCCGAACGGCTGCGGAAGATTCCGCTGTCCTTCTTTGGAAAAAAGGATTTGGCGGATCTCACAAGCACCATTATGGCCGACTGCACATTTTTGGAACAGAGCTTTTCCCATTTCATTCCCGAGCTGGCAGGCTCCATCATCTCCACCGTTTTAATTTCCATCAGCCTTTTGGTATTCGACTGGCGCATGGCATTGGCGGCGCTTTGGGTTCTGCCGGTGGCCTTTGCCATCGTAGGCTTTTCTGCAAGGGTGCAGGAACGGCTCAATCAGAAAGCGATGGATGTAAAGATGGCCTGCGCCGACGGGATTCAGGAGTGCATCGAAACTGTACGCGACCTGAAGGCCAACAACGCCGAAGCAGAATACCTGAAAGGCTTAGAAAAGAAAATCCGCGCCGTGGAACACCGTTCCATTCTCAATGAGTTTGGGTTGGCAGCCTTTGTGGTGTCCGCATCGCTCATATTAAAGCTGGGAATTGCCACCGTTGCGCTGGTAGGCTCGGTTCTGCTGATAGGCGGCAGCCTCGATGTCCTGACCTTTTTCATGTTCCTGCTTGTCGTATCAAGGCTTTACGACCCACTGCAAGGGGCGCTGCAAAATCTGGCGGCGGTTATCAGTACCCGCACCAATATCTCCCGTATGAATGAAATTCTCGATCACCCGATTCAGCAAGGAGAAAGCACGCTCACCAACAAGGGATATGATATTACCTTCGGTCATGTAGGCTTTGCTTACAACACGGGAGAAACCGTATTGAAAGATGTTTCCTTTACCGCAAAACAGGGCGAAGTCACAGCTTTAGTAGGACCCTCTGGCGGCGGCAAAACCACGGTATCGCGGCTTGCAGCAAGGTTTTGGGATGCGAGCCGGGGAAAAATCACTGTGGGAGGTATGGACATTTCTAAAATTGACCCGGAGGCGCTGCTTTCCTTGTTTTCCATTGTTTTTCAGGATGTTACGCTGTTTGACAATACAATCTTGGAGAATATACGGATTGGGAATAAGGACGCAACCGACGAACAGGTATTAGCCGCTGCAAAACTTGCCAATGTGGATGAATTTGCTGAAAAGCTGCCGGATGGTTGGAATACCAACATCGGGGAAAACGGCTGCGAGCTTTCCGGCGGCGAACGGCAGCGTATTTCCATCGCTCGAGCCTTTTTGAAAAATTCGCCTATTATTCTTTTAGACGAGGCTACTGCTTCGCTGGATGTAGAAAATGAAACCCTGATTCAAACCGCCCTTTCCCGCCTGATCGCAGATAAGACGGTGCTGGTGATCGCCCACCGGATGCGTACCGTAGCCGGAGCAGACAAAATCGTGGTGCTTTCTGAAGGAACTGTGGCCGAAGAAGGTGTGCCGGAAACACTATTGGAGCAGAACGGCCTCTATGCCCGCATGGTGAAGTTACAAACGGAGAGCCAAAGCTGGAAACTGGCGTAAAGTTTTTGTTTCTTCCAGTTTTATTATCTGCCGCATCGACTATAAGTTTGAAATTTGAGAAATACCATCATGGATTGAAATACCATGGTGGTATTTTTTATTTTTTACCCCCGAAAAAGCGCCCTCAAAAATGAAATGAATATTAGAGGGACATTTTTGTGTTTACCAGTGCAACAATCCTTCGAAAAATGTACTGGTATATGAAAGATGTTTTTTGACTGCCGCAAATTTATTTTCAAAAGGGGGTGTCATTTTGCTTTCAAAATGTACGGATAGATAGGGAGAGTTTTTTAACAGCCTGAAAGGAGGTGATAGAAATCAAAGAGAAAATCCCCGTGATGACCTACTCCCAATACCACAGAGCAAGAAAACTGGTCCATCAGTGCTGCAACTATGAGAGCGGGAACTGCCTTGCCTTTGACGATGGAGAAGAATGCGTGTGCGTACAAAGCATTTCCTACTCCCTGCTGTGCAGGTGGTTCCGTTCTGCTGTCCTGCCTTTGGATGAATCGTTGGAGGCTGCTTTACTTCATCAAAAGGAGCAAAAGCGGTGTACTGTCTGCGGCCAGCCATTCCTTCCCGGTTCCAACCGGGCGAAATACTGCAAGATCTGTGCCGCCATCGTTCACCGCAGGCAGAAAACAGCCAGTGACCGGAAAAGGCGGGCTGCCTGCGGACAATTAGAGACGAAAAAACCTTGATTCTACAGGCTTTGTAAACGCCGGTCAACGGGATAGAGGGATAAATCCCTTATGCCCGCCCAGAACGAGCTTCTAATTGTCCGTATTGGGATTTTCCGTATTCGGGATTTCAGAACATGGCAAAGCTGACGCTCCGGAACGCCCATATCCTGTCTTTCAGTCCGTGGCTTTCCTACCTCTCTGACAGCCCGGATTTAGACGGTAGTTAATAAGAAAGAGTTAATGTTAAGACAGTCAATATCAATCTATCTATCATAGCGATGGATGGATAGGAAGGAGAATTTATGGTTCCATACAAAACAGATACCGATATTTCATCTTATATCATTTTCCCCCGTTTCCTTATCTCTCTGGATTTATCCAATGACGCCAAGATTCTGTATGCCCTGCTTTTGGACCGGGCGGGAATTTCCAAAAAGAAAGGCTACATAGAAACAGATGGAACGATTCGTCTGTACTTTACTGTGGAGGACGCCAAAGCGAAACTCCGCCGGAGCAGGCAGGTGACAACGCGGGCGTTTCACGAACTGGAATCCTGCGGCCTGATCTTCCGCCGGAAACAGGGCCTTGGCAGGCCCGCTGTAATCACCCTGAATCTGCTGACTAACGAAAGGAGGGGCGCCAATGATTGATGAACAAAAGCTGTATGAGCTGCTGAAAGACTTTGACCCCACTGTGGGGGAACGGATGGAGCAGCATTTCAATGACGGAGCGTTTTACTTTGACCTTGGCGGCAGCAGCTATCCCTTCTTTGAGGGGAATACCCTCTACACGGTTATTCCCCATTTTGCGGAAAAAGGCTCGGAAGGAATCGTGAAGAAATTAAAGCGGTTGATGGAAAAAGATTTGAAAGAGAAAGAACCGGAAAGATAGCTGCAAAAAGCCAATCGGAGCGTTATAATAAGGGCAACCGTTTACTTGGCTGCCTGAACAGAAAGGAGAAGCAAATGAACCAGCAGCCAGAGAAAATCACCGCTTTATATTGCCGCTTAAGCCAGGACGATGCCCTTGACGGGGAAAGCAATTCCATTACCAACCAGAAAGCACTGCTGAGCAAGTACGCTGCCGACCATGGATTTCGGAACACCCGGTTCTTCGTGGACGATGGCTTTTCAGGGACCAGCTTTCAAAGGCCGGGGTTTCAGGAGATGATGAAATATGTGGAGGATTACAGCGTATCCGCCGTGATTGTCAAAGACCTGTCCCGGCTGGGCAGGGAGTATTCCTACATGGGGCGATTGCAGAATTTCATCTTTCCTGCTTATGACGTCCGCTTTATCGCCATCAACGATGATGTGGACAGCGCCAAAGGGGAAAATGATTTTGCGGTGTTCAAAAATGTATTCAACGACTACTACGCCAAGGATACCAGCAAGAAAATCCGGGCAGTGGTAAAGATGCGGGGCGAAGCCGGGGAGCATCTCGCCAGCAATCCACCCTATGGGTACATAAAAGACCCGAGGGACAAGAAGAAATGGATTGTAGACGAAGAAGCGGCAAAGGTGGTACAGCGCATCTTCAGCCTCTGCATTGCGGGGAAAGGCCCTATGCAGATCGCAAAAATCCTCACAGCCGACAAGGTGCTGACCGTTACCGCCTATCATGCAAGGCAGAAAGGCTGGACTGTGCCGGAGAACCTATACCGCTGGAATACCAACGCTGTGCTTCGGATTATGGAACGGCGGGAGTACACGGGCTGTACCGTGAACTTCAAGACCTATACCAAGTCCCTGAAATTCAAAAAGCGGATGGAAAACCCTGTTGAGAACCAGCGGGTTTTTGAGGACACCCAGCCCGCTATCATCGAGAGAGGACAGTGGGAACGGGTGCAGGAGCTGCGGAAGAACAAACGCAGGCCGACAAAAACAGGAAGAACCAGCATGTTCTCCGGCCTTCTCTACTGCGCCGACTGCGGGGCCAAGCTATACTTCTGTACCTGCAACACCTACAAGGACGACAGCCAAAACCATTTCGTCTGCTCCAACTACAAAAGCAACACCGGCTCCTGTAAAATCCACTATATCCGGGAACAAGTGCTTTACCGGATTGTACTGGAGACTATCCAGCGGACATTGATTTACGTCCGTATGTTCCGGAAGGATTTCAAGCTGGAAATGCTGGCGCAGGGCGAAGAAAGCCGGAAAGCGGAGCTGGCGGAAAAGCAGAAAGCCCTCTCCGGGGCGAAAAAACGGATGGAGGATTTGGACCGGATTATCCAGCACATCTATGAGGACAATGTGCTGGGCAAGCTGTCTGACAGCCGGTACTTAAAATTATCCCGCCAATACGAGAATGAGCAGGCAGAGATTGAACAGCTTGCCGCCGTATTGGAACGGGAAATTGAAACACAGGCCGGACAGGTTTCCGATGTAAACGAGTTTCTGAAGCTGGTGGACAAGTACCTGGATATTCCGGAACTTGATGCTGCCATTCTCAATGAACTTGTGAGCAAGATTGTGGTACACAGCCCGGTAAGGGAGAACGGGAGGAAGCAGGTACAGATAGATTTGTACTTTACCTATGTGGGGCAAATCCGCATCCCTTTGAAGATCGGACGGGAGTCCTTAAACGAATCGGAACCGGCGTGACTTAACACG
>FR882592.1:44793-47973 GCA_000435715.1 Firmicutes bacterium CAG:145 | reverse complement strand
GCCGGTTCCTGCCAAAACACTTTTTACTTCCTTATGGGCCGCTGCCTAATGGCTGGGTCTTTTTATTGTCTCATAATAAAATAAGCCTTTTGTTTTTGAGCCCTCTTCTTAAGCCGCAGCCAAAACAGTATCTTCATGCTCTTTTTTATATTTGATAAAAATGCGGCTGTCCTTTCGGCCGCATTTTACCTGACTTTTCATGCGTTTAGAATAAGCTCATAATGAGTAATTATATAGATAACTGATTTTTATGAGGTGATTTATGACGATAGTTTTTTTGACGGCGCTGGGCGTCGGCGGCGCCACCGTATTCGGCGCCATAATAGGCTTTGCCTTTAAGCACATCTCCCATAAGTTCAGCGACATAGTCCTGGCCTTTGCCGCGGGAATCATGCTGTCCGCTTCGATTTTAGGGCTTATACTGCCTTCGCTGGATTTCGGGGGAAAGCTGGCAATGGTGATAACTGTAGCAGGAGTATTTTGCGGCGCAGTATGCATGAATCTTCTGGACAAAGTCGTCCCGCATCTTCACAGAATAGCCGGGGTTCCTGCCGAGGCAGGAGTTCTTGTATCTGATAAACTCAGCAAAGTGATGCTCTTTGTGGCCGCCATAGCTATTCATAACCTGCCGGAGGGTATCGCCGCGGGAGTCGGTTTCGGATCGGGAAACATGGCTGAGGCTCTGACCATAGCCGGAGCCATAGCTCTCCAGAATATTCCCGAAGGTATGGTCATAATTTCACCTATGCTGCTTGCAGGGGTCAGCAAAAAAAGAGCCTTCATCCTGGCTCTCATAACTGGCCTTATAGAGGTCCTTGGAACTTTTATCGGGTATTTTGCAGTCACCATAGCTTCGGCCATACTACCTTTTGCCCTCGCTTTTGCGGGAGGCGCCATGCTCTATGTCATAAGCGACGAGATGATACCTGAAACTCATGCCCACGGAAGCGAGCGCGGAGCCACTTATGCTCTGATCTTGGGATTTTGCCTGATGCTTGCGGCAGACTTTTATATAGGATGACATTTTGCTGTCTTTCCGCTTAAAAAATATCCGCTTATGAGACATAATCACATTCAAATAAAAATATGTCTGCTATAATGAAAAAAAACGAAGCAAGCGAGGAGAATAGAAATGTCAGAACTCAATATAACTACAAGCAACTTCAAATCAGAAGTTTTAGAATCAGACCTTCCCGTATTAGTAGATTTTTGGGCTTCATGGTGCGCCCCGTGCAGAATGATGTCCCCTGTGATAGAAGAGCTGGCTAAAGATTACGCCGGCAGGGTAAAAGTCTGCAAAGTCAATGTAGATCAGGAGCCTTCGCTGGCTCAGCAATATAAGATCTCGGGGATTCCTACCGTGATGGTCTTTGAAAGCGGAAAGTTGAAACAAGTATCCGTAGGATACAGACCTAAAAAAGATATAGAAAACTTGCTTAAGTAAAGGAGTCTCTCATGAAAGTAGTAATAGTAGGAGGCGTAGCCGGCGGCGCTACTGCTGCGGCCAGAATACGACGTCTCGATGAAAATGCAAAGATCACAGTATTTGAAAAGTCAGGCTATGTTTCTTATGCTAACTGCGGCCTTCCATATTATATAGGCGGAGCCATCACAGATCCGGAAGAGCTGACTCTTCAGACGCCTGAAAGTTTTAAAAGCAGATTTCAGATAGACGTGAGGGTGAGGCACGAGGTTACGGCCGTAGACACTAAGGAGAAAACGGTAAAGGTAAAAAATCTCTCTACCGGCGAGGAGTTTGAAGAATCTTACGATAAACTAATACTCTCTCCGGGAGCAAAACCGGTAAAGCCTTCCATGACGGGAGTGGATACGGACAGAGTCTTCACTCTCCGCACAGTGGAAGACACTTTCAGAATACACAAATTTATCGCTGAGAACGACGTGAAGTCGGCAGTCATCGCCGGAGGCGGTTATATAGGCCTTGAAATGGCCGAAAACCTTACAGAAAAAGGGATTCGTGTCACCATCGTGCAAAGGCCAAATCAGGTCATGGCTCCTCTCGACTACGATATGGCCTGTCAGCTTCACGGACTCCTGAGAAAAAAGGGCATAACCTTAAAATTCGGTAGCTCCGTCACAGGATTTGAAGAAAAGGACAGCCTTATCCTTACCACCTTAAAGGATGATGAACCTCTCAAGTCGGATCTGGTGATTTTAGCTATAGGCGTGACTCCCGATACCGCCCTGGCAAAGGATGCAGGCCTTGCGCTGGGTATAAAGGGCAGTATAGCGGTAAACGAGAGAATGGAAACTTCTGCTGCCGACGTATATGCCGTAGGAGACGCCGTTCAGGTAAAGAATTTCGTCACAGGCGAAGACGCTCTGATTTCGCTGGCAGGACCGGCTAACAAGCAGGGACGCATAGCTGCAGATAATATATGCGGTCTCAAAAGTTCATACGACGGTTCCCAGGGATCATCCGTAATTAAGATCTTCGATATGACCGCTGCGACCACCGGAATCAATGAAAAGACTGCCAAGCAGCTGGGCATTGATTATGACAAAGTGGTCCTCTTCCCTCTTTCTCATGCGGGATATTATCCCGGAGCCCTGGCGATGTCTATGAAAGTCATATATGAGAAGAAGACGCTCAGACTTTTGGGAGCTCAGATAGTAGGATACGAAGGAGTCGATAAGAGGTCAGACGTGATAGCTACGGCCATCAGGCTGGGAGCCAAAGCCGGCGATCTTAAAAATCTCGATCTGGCTTACGCCCCTCCTTACTCATCGGCCAAAGACCCGGTCAATATGGCCGGCTTCATGATAGAAAACCTTCATCAGGAGAGAGTAAAACAGTTCCATTGGCATGATGTAGACTCGCTTCCGAGGGATGGCAGCGCCGTACTGCTGGACGTCAGGACTCCTTTTGAGTACAACAGAGGTCACGAACCGGGATTTATAAATATCGAGGTAGATGAGCTGAGGGAACGTCTCGATGAAGTGGAAAGAGGAAAGCCTGTATATGTCATGTGCCACTCGGGTCTCAGAAGTTATATAGCTTGCCGTATACTGGCTCAGCACGGTTTTGACTGCTATAACTTTTCGGGAGGATACGGCTTCCTGCAAAGTATAAGAAAAGAACAGCAGGCCGCAGCCAATGTATATCCCTGTGGTATCGAAAAATAAACGAAGAAATCAGCAAGGCCGCTCTTTTAGAGC
>FR882592.1:36151-44765 GCA_000435715.1 Firmicutes bacterium CAG:145 | reverse complement strand
CGGCCTTGCTTTTATTTATTCCTTGTTGCTTGCCGCCTGCGCTGCTTCGCGCTGCCTGCAGATCTCGGCCCAGCTTGGAAGTCTCGACAAGCCTTCCGCAAATTCTTTGAGCACTGATGGTATTTCTATCTTCTGAGGACAGACGGCGGAACATTTACCGCACCCTATGCACGAAGAAGGCTTCTTATCATCAGGAAGTGATTCCACAAACATGGTTACACTGAACGCAGGATCGAATCTGAAGTCATTATATGCTCCTATCAGCCCAGGTATATCAAGTCCGCAGGGACACCCTCCAAGACAATATCCGCACGCGGTACACGGCAGAGAATCTTTAAGATTTTCTGCAGCGGCAAGCAGCTTCTGAGTCTGATCATCATCCAGCGGATCCGGTTTTTCAAAAGTCTCTATATTCTCTCTCATCTGATCCAAATTCGACATGCCGCTTAAGACCGTGGTGACGTTGTCCAGCCTATGTATAAACTTAAACGCTACAGCGGCGGCGCTGTCTTTTGGGCAGATCTCTCTTAAGCCCATTTTTCTTTCTACCTCGCCGCCGGTCAGTTTTCCTCCCCTTACCGGCTCCATAACCCAGACGGGGATATTTCTTTCTGTGAGCAGTTCATATTTTTCTTTGGCATTTTGCATGGTCCAGTCCAGATAGTTTAGCTGTATCTGGCAGAACTCCATCTCTTTGCCGTATTCATCGAGAAAATCTCTCAGGTTATCAGTCTGCCCGTGGCTCGAAAAGCCCAGATGCTTTATCCTTCCTATGCTCCTTTGTTTCAGAAAGTAATCTACTATGCCCCACCTCTCGTCTCTGTATACTTTGATGGAATTCTCATACACGTTGTGCAGGAGATAAAAGTCGAAGTACGAGACGCCGCATTTCTGAAGCTGTTCCTCAAAAGTAGCCGCAGGGTCATAGTCTTCGGAAATCATATGACCTGGATATTTGGTGGCAAGATAATAACTTTCTCTGGGGTATTCAGAGAGAATTTTTCCTATGATGCGCTCGGACATCCCTCCGTGATAGGGATATGCAGTATCGAAATAGTTTACTCCATTTTCTAAAGCGAAATCCACCATGCGCCGAGTATGCTCTTCATCTATTTTACCGCCGTCTTTAAGAGGCAGTCTCATGGTTCCAAACCCCAACATAGACAGTTTCTTATCCTTGAAATTTCTGTATATCATAATTCCCTCCCTGTCAAAGTCTTTTGTTATCTGGCAGAATTTATTTTACTCTTTCTCATCTGGATGTGCAACCCGGTATGCAAAATCAGTTTCTTACTGCCGCTAAAGTCTCGTCGGGCAATCTTTTCGTATAAATACGGATTCTGCTGGCCGCATAAAACATGACCAGCAATTCTGTAATCGGCATCGCAAACCAGAGCATATCAGCTCCGGCTGTAATCGGCAGAAGCAAAATCAATATGCCGCTGATGACAAGTCCTCTGGACACAGATACGACAAAGGCCGCTTTTGGTTTGAGTATGGCCTGAAAATAGTAAGTTGAGAAAATATTCAAAGGCAGCAGCAGGAACGACAACCCATAGCATCGGATGATGGCCGGAGCCATCGCCAATATTTCTGCAGTCGGCTCCATAAAGATCCGAATATACAGATTCGGACAGGCAAAGCTCAAGGCAGTCCAGAAGACTGCAAAGAAGGCCGTCGTATAAAGTGCGTACCGAAGTGTTTGTTTGATTCGGTTTCCATTGCCTGCGCCGTAATTTGTGGAGATAATCGGCTGCGCCGCCTGCCCCACACTGTAAGCGCAGCACTGGACAAAGGTGCTCACATTGATGATCGGTCCGTAAATTGCCAGCGCATTTGCTCCGAGATATTCCATTATCTGCCGGTTAAACAGCACAGTTAAAATACCCATCGCCACATCTATAAAGAAAGTCGAAAAACCTGTTACAGAAATCTCGCAGAATTTTTTCAATACGGCTGTCGGTCGTTCAAGCGCCAGCGAATTTTTACGGCTGAAAAAATGGGTCAGCATCACCACGAAAGAAATCGCCGAGCCTATCGCCGTGGCCAGTCCTGCGCCATAGATACCCATATTAAACGTGAAGACGAAGACGTAGTCGCCGAAAATGTTGAATATACCCCCGCTCAACACGCCTAGTGTAGCAAGCCCGGGATTCTTATCATTTCTAAGAAAGGCCGCCAACATCTGATTAAAAAGGAAAAGCGGAAATACAAATTTAATGGGCAGCATATATTCCTGCGCGAGAGGAAGCAACGTTTCATCTGCTCCAAAAAACCGTAGAATCGGCTCATCCCCGTCTACAACGATCACCCATGCAGCCAAAGATAAGACGACCGAACCCATCACCGCTACGGTGAAATACTGATTTTCGTCTCCCTCCCCGTCATCCTCTCTGCCACGCTTTGTACTGAAGATAACAGAACCGCCGATCCCCATAAGAAGCCCCAGGCTGTAGATGATATTCCACACAGGCGCCACGACTGCCAGCGTTGCTGTGCCGCTGGGGCCTTGATACTGGCCTACCATCGCCATATCAACGATGGAATAAATAGAAGTGATCATAGCGCTTCCAAATGCAGCGGACAGATATTTAAAGTACATCGATTTAATTTTTCCGTTCAGAAAATCCATCACTCGTTCCTCCTCTTTACATCAAAAAAGCCGGATAAAATATCTGAACAAGAGCGATTCTCTTATCCGGGCTTCTCGTACGCAAGAATACCCTCCGTCGAATCCTATGTTCAGTATCTTATCCGGCCTTATACTTACGATTATAAGTCCTCCGATAAACATGGTGTATTATAGCATCTCTTAAAAATCTGTCAAGGCCTTTTTGTGAAATCAGTATTTTTTATAAAAGCTCTGCTCTTTCTATCCGAAGCGGACAAGCCATAACTCTCCGGCTCATACACGAACATGAAAGACATGGCTCTCGCCTCAGTTCATCTTTTTCTGCATCACATCGCAGCTTCTCTTTCACAGGCTTGTATACTATAATCAGAGAAACAAGCTAAAAGCTGATTAGGAGGTTTTGAAAATGCAGTACGGACCGGACCCCAATGCAGTGTATCCAAATGAAACAATTAAAAGCGTCTGCTTCATTAAGAATATAATTACCCGCCCCAATATTACGGTAGGCGAATATACCTATTATGATGATATAAACGGCGCAGAAAAGTTTGAAGAACATGTGACTCACCACTATGACTTTCTCGGAGATAAGCTGATCATCGGGAAGTTTTGCGCTATCGCAAAAGGTATTGAGTTCGTAATGAACGGCGCCAACCACAGGATGAACAGTGTAACTACTTATCCGTTTAATATCATGGGGAGCGGCTGTGAAAAATGCACCCCTGCCTTAAAAGATCTGCCGCACAAAGGCGACACTGTCATCGGAAGCGACGTCTGGATTGGCCAAAATGTCACTGTCATGCCGGGGGTCCATATCGGTAACGGGGCTATCATCGGGGCAAATTCAGTTGTGGCAAAAGATATTGACCCTTACTGCATCGCAGCCGGGAACCCTTGCAAAATCGTCAAAAAGCGATTTGACGACGAACTCATTTCATATTTGCAAGAGCTGCAATGGTGGAACTGGCCGCCAGAAAAGATATTTACAAATCTTGAAGCCTTATGCAAGCGGTGATTTAAAAAAGATAAGAAATATTTCAGAAGTGTGAATTCGAAGTTATAACGGAGGTTATATGCAATGAAAGAAAGCAAAATTATTCGCAGGATCATATTGGTGATACTGTTGATTTGTACAGCGTTTTTAATTTATTCCATAATGACGAATCCGCTGGGCGAACATGATATCATGTTTGCTCTGGCTGTTACGGCGGGATTTATTGCATTAGGGCAAAACAGAGAAAAGGAAAGGTAAACTTTAAAGTTTAATCGAGCTACTGAAACGAAACTTTTGGCATTTTTCGAAGGCTTGACTAATAAACAGGACACTCTGAAAAAATTGCTGAGAGAAGAAATGGAAAGAAAACATCAGGGTTAATCGGAGTGAATTCTTCCGCTAAGCGGAATTTGGCAATCCGGTCTACTTTTTTAAGGTTAATGTATAAGGTGTTGAGTTTAGTATTTTTTTCAAGAAATTATAAGACAATAGTTTCGTAGGCTTTATTTTACGCTCGTGCCTTCTCAGGTTCTCATCCCCTAATTTTTTAAAAAAACCGCCGCAAGGCGGTTTTTTATCTTGCAAAAGACGGTTAAAATCGATATTTTAAAAATGAAAAACAAAAACGCCGCAACGCGGCGAAACCAAATCGCAACCCAGCGCAGCGGTTGTGATTTGGAAAGGAGAAGCAACAAAATGAGTGCGCTCTGACTTATAAAATAAGTCGGAGCAAACGATATGACGTTTGCTCCGACGTGGTCGGGATGACAGGATTCGAACCTGCGGCCTTTGCGTCCCGAACGCAACGCTCTACCAAGCTGAGCCACATCCCGTAACGCAAAATATATTACCACATTTTTATCCTTTTGTCTACAGATAGAGGCCCAAGGTTTACAGAATTATGTAATTTTTCAGGAGTTTTTTCCTATCTTCCATATAGCGTCGATGAGCGCATATATATCGCTTTTAGTGTTATAAGGGCCAACGCTGATCCTCACCGCCCCCGTATCCCATGTTCCTATAGTCTTGTGCGCCAGTCCTGCGCAGTGGTATCCTCCCCGCACGGCTATCTGGTAGTCAATATTTAAAAGCGCAGTGACTTCTTCCGCCTCAAGTCCGTCTATAGTTATAAGAGATATGCCTGTCTTTTCGGACGGCGACGGCCCATATAACTTTACGAACTCCATATTCATCAAATTTTCGTCAAGGCAAGTTATCAGATCTTCCTCGTACCGGCCTATGACGTCAGGACCGATCTTTCCCACAAATTCAGCGCTTACGCCAAGGCCTATTATGGCCGGAGCGTTTACCGTTCCCGCTTCAAACCCCTCTGGAAACTCCCGAGGCTGAAGCCTGCTCTTTGATTCAGTTCCCGTGCCGCCTTCCATTATCGGCGTTAAATTCACCCACGGCGCAGCATACAGCGCGCCTGTTCCCAGAGGGCCCAAAAGCCCCTTATGTCCCGGAACCGCCAGCATGCTGATGTTGAGTCTTTCCACATCGAGGTCCATCATCCCCGCCCCCTGGGCGCCGTCTACCATCAGGGCCACTCCCCGCTTTTTTGCTATGAGACTTATCTCTTCAAGGGGCATCTTACTTCCCGTCACATTTGAGGCGGCAGTCACCACTATCAACTTGGTATTGGATTGTATGGCCTTTTCTATGTCGCACGGATTTACCATGCCCAGCCTGTCTGCCCTGACTATTGAATGTTGTACTCCATATCTTTCCAGCGCTTTGAGAGGTCTGAGGACAGAATTATGTTCCATAGACGTGGTTATGGCATGATCTCCTTTTTTGAGAAATCCTTTTAAGCCCATGTTCAAAGCTTCTGTAGTATTCTTAGTGAACACCAGCCTCTCGCCATTTTTGATGCCAAAGAGTCCGGCTACCTTGCGCCTGGCGTGATACACTTCCTCTCCCGTCCTGAGAGACATGGCGTGCCCGGACCTACCCGGGTTGCCGCAGTATTTTGCCATACATTCTTTCATGGCAGCTATCATCTCCTTTGGCTTTGGAAAAGACGTCGCTCCGTTATCAAGATATATCATATTCGTATCCCCGCATAATAAAAATAGAGGACTTTAAGTCCTCTATATATTATGCTCATCGTCTCTTCGTTGTTACCGCCTGTCATTCCCCATGGCTTATTATACCGCTGCCGCTTATAGGAATGACTTCTCCGCCTAAGACGGACTCTGACTTTATGGCGGCCTTTCCGAAGTCTTTGATCCTGGCCAGTATTTCCCTGAGATCCCTGTAGCTTTGACCTGCGTACTCTTCCTGATCAGAAGCTACGCCCCACACGTCAAGTCCCAGCTCTTCGCCTACATACAGCGCCCTGTACTGATGATATTTCTGGGTGACTACGATGGCCCTCTCTACCCCAAATATGCTGGAGGCTCTGTACATAGAATCATACGTTGAAAATCCGGCGTGGTCGCAAAAGATATCCTCCTCAGGCACCCCCGCCTCTTTAGCATACTTGAGCATCACATGTATCTCGTTATGTTCCTGCTGTCCGTTATCGCCACTGAGCAATATTTTGGAAGCCACTCCCTCTTTATAGATCTGTATACCTGCGTCCAGCCTGTCTTTAAGCATGGGCGAAGGCGTATCCTTATCAGTGATGCCCGCTCCCAGTATTAGTATGCAGTCCGGCTCTAGTGCTTTCATTTCAGATATATTTTCATTATCAAAAGCTGTATCTCCAGTAACGGTGTATATGATCTTATCCTCTACGCTGTTCTTGACTGAAAAGTTCACCATGAGAACTGATACCGCTGCCAAAGCAGCTATGATCACGGCAACGGCTGCGATGGTTTTCAAAATCTTCTTTTTTGCAGTCATAAGCCTCTCTCTTTCCATTCTTCTCTGAGAATAGAATAAACCATATTGTCTCTGTCACTGCCGTCATAGATCCTGTATCCCCGTCTCTGGCGGCCTTCAAATTTGAATCCGCATTTTTCTATGACTCTCTGAGACCTCTTGTTGTCGGGAGAAGTGCATATAGCCATGACAGTAAGGTTAAACTCCCTGAAACCGTAATCCATCACAGCTACAGCTGCCTCTGTCATGTATCCTCTTCCCCAGAATTCTCTGCCGAGAGAATATCCCATCTCTTTGCTGCTTACATCTTCTCTGCGCCTGTCCGGTTCCAGACCTATACTGCCTACTATCCTGCCGCTTTCCTTCTCGCGAATAGCCCATACGGCGTGAGGCATAAATACATTTCTTATTATCTCCCTCGATTCTTCTACGCTCTCGTGAGGCTTCCATCCGGCCCTTGGCCCTACCTCCGGATCCTTCGCATAGCTGTAGAGACCTAAGGCGTCCTCCTGACAGTCCCTCCAAGGGGTAAGAACGAGTCTCTCTGTCGTGATTTCTTTCATCTCATTTCCTCTTTACTCGGTGGTGCTCAATATCTCATTGCTCTTGGTCTCTATCTGACTCACCTTCATATTGGCCGCATCGTCAGGATCTACATCCTCCAGGAGCCCCAGTATATTGCTTCCCAGATAAATAGTCTTTAGTGTTTTTCCATCGAGAGTCACTTTACTGTACTCCGTAAAATTCTTACCCTTTATATAGTACTTATCCCCTATCTTGACCACTTCGTCGATAGTTATATCCTTCACGCCCATCTTCATGTCCGTAGGCTCAAACGGGTTCTTCCCTCCATAGAGGTAGTACTTTCCGTAGAGGATATCATATCCTATCGCTTTCAGATCTTCAAGATACGTCTCGCTGTTTTTGTGGTTCTGCTGATAAGTAAACACCGTTCCCACCTGCATATCCAGCATCTCGGTTACGTGCGCCGCCAACTGATACGAATACATATCCTCATCGTCGCCGTCGAGGCCGAAGTTGCTCCAGATGACATATTCTGTTCCGTAAAGGTTTCTGCTGGCCAGATCGTCCTCGGTCATGTCTATGGCCGGTATATGATCTCCGTACATTACCAGAACCACCGGCTCGTCATAATTGCTCAGAGTCTCTGTAAGCTGTCCGATGAAATTATCCATCTCATGTACCTGATTGACATAATATTCAAACTTCCACTTTAGTTCTTCTGACGGGGCGGAAGTGACTGTGATCTCAGGGTTTTGAATCACCTGCTCGCTGGGATATTTTCCATGTCCCTGTACAGAAATGGTATATATCATATCTCTGGATTCCGTGGAATTGAGAGCGTCCAGCATAGATTCGGTTAAAATGTTGTCTTTGGCCCAGTTCTTAGGAGTCTTTTCCACATCGCTCATGTACTCTATGCTGGTGAAAGTGTCCAGTCCCATATTGGCGAACACCGTATTTCTGTTATAAAATACAGCTCTGTGATTATGTATGGCATGAGTGGAATATCCCAGGCTCTTAAGGTCATATCCGAGAGTTTCCATAGTCTTTTCTTTGAGCACCGACTTATACGGATATTCTCCGGGACCGAAAAATTTAGCGCTGATGCCCGTCATGACTTCAAATTCCACGTTGGCTGTTCCGGCTCCGCAGGCCGGTACGGTGAGCTGTCCCGACGGATAGTTGTTTACCAGATTCCTGAAATTAGGACATGCTTCTTTTGATGTTTCTATAGAAGTTATATTGGACGGATCTATAAACGATTCCAACTGGAGGAATATTATATTGGGATGTTCTTCATCTTCATCCTTTTGAGTCAGCAGCATAGCGTTGTCATCTCCCAGCTCCTCATCACTGAAGATATCAAGCATCCTATCCTGACTATAATTGTCAGGCTTGCTTATTCCGGTATTGAGCCAGGTATTGGTAAAGCAGTATACTACGCCGTAATCTCTGTAGGCATACGCCAGATTTCCGAAGAAAGTCTCTATCTTTCCCGTCTTTATCATGATGGAAGTGGCGCCGAAAGTTACGGCCAATACAAGAAGAACTCCTATGAGATTTCTCTTCCACTTTACACGCTCTTTCTTCTTCGGCCCTTTTATAAAGAGCAAAACCAAGAGTCCTATGGCTAC
>FR882592.1:29374-36123 GCA_000435715.1 Firmicutes bacterium CAG:145 | reverse complement strand
ACCGCCACACCTATGGCTGCCATGACTATCTGGAAGGTAGACATATAATTGCTGACTATAGTTATACCGTCGTCCAGTATGCTCAGGTCTTTGACCGTGAAGGGAGTCATTCTCTGGGTTAGTATCACTCCGTTTACTATTCCAATTATAAGCCAGAAGAGCGAAACTATGGTGAACACGAACAATCTTCTCTTAAACACAGAGGCGATCACCAGAGTGGCAAATATTATCAGCGTATTATATAAGAATACTATAGGCTCATCTATCAGAAACTGAAAGCCTCCCCATATAGAGGTCGTCGACATCCTTCCAAGAGTCTCTATGACCAGATTCAAAAGCAGCGCCCATACGGCCGCCCCGGCAAAACTGGTATGTACGGCCTTGAGAACAAATTTCCTTTTGCCTATAGTCTCTACTTCCTGTATGGTCTCTTCGACTTTTCTGTCCAGCTTTTCAAACTTGTCGAATTTTACAGGTTCTTTTTCAATCTTATTCTCATTGTTTAAATTGTTGCCTTGTTTTTTATTAGGTTCCTTATTCATAATCTCTTATCCACCTCGTTAGCAATTTTGGCAAATTCCTCAATAGTGAGAGTCTCCGCCCTTCTGGCCGGATCGATACCGGCAGCTTCTAAAGAATCTCTTATTAAATCCCTGTCCGTCCCTTTTAATACTTGCATAGAATTGAGAAGAGTCTTTCGCCTCTGACTGAACCCGGCCTTTACACATTTGAAAAAGAGCTTTTCATCAGTCAGCACCGCCGGTTTTTCTCTCCTCATGAAGAGCCTCAATACGGCAGAGTCCACGTTAGGCTGCGGAACAAAAGCGCTCCTTGGCACATCCAGTATCTTCTCAGCCGTGCAGTAATACTGCACCGCTACAGAAAGCGCTCCGTAAGCCTTAGTTCCCGGCAGAGCCCTGATCCTGTCGGCCACTTCCTTTTGCATCATTATGGTTATGCTTTCGGCTTTTACCCCTTCCTCCAGCAATTTCATTATGATGGGAGTGGTTATATAGTAGGGCAGATTTCCCATTATTTTAACATTTTCAGGGTTTTCCCCGGATACGAGCTTTTTTGTATCGAGCTTGAGAATATCTTCATTTATGATCTTCACGTTGTCAAGTCCGGCCAGAGTCTCGTCCAAAATAGGGATCAGATTTTTATCTATCTCTACGGCTATCACCCTTTTAGCCCGCCGGGCTGCTTCCCGGGTTATCGCCCCGATCCCCGGGCCTATCTCCACCACCGTATCTTCGGGACCTATGTCCGCCCCTTCGATGATCTCATCTATTATAGATTTGTCTGTCAGGAAATTCTGACCCAGGCTCTTAGAAAATCTGAATCCATATCTGTTTCTTATATCTTTTATACAGGAAGTTTCGTATAGCTTCATCTCTCGTCTCCTCCCCGGCAGGCTCTCCTGACCGCCTCATCAAACTCTTTTCTCGTCACGCCAAAGCTGTTAAGTTTTTTGATGAATGTACTGCTGTTGCCGTAGCCTATGCCTAGGATCTCTCCCACCTGCTGTCTCTTTTCCCTGGAGTCGGCTCCTCCGGCAAGCCCTGCCTCATCCATGTCTCTTTGGGTGAATTTCATGCAGGTGGTTTCATGAGACGGCGTACACACTTTAGCTAAGACTTTGGCAATATCTTCAGGAGTTGCGTTTTCTACGCCTATATCTCCGTTTTTTAAGGCTTTAGCCCTGGGCATATATGAATGTCTGCTCTCGGGGAACCTCTCGGTCAGCCTGCGTCTTATCTCCTCTCCGGAAAAATCCGGATCGGTAAGTATTATCAGACCCTTTTCTCTGTATGCTTTTTCCAAAAGTTCCCACGTCTCTCTTTTTATTCCAAAGCCATGAGTTTCTATTATGAGGGCGTCCGTCACCTTGCGAAGCGCCGCCGTATCATCTCTGCCTTCTACAACTATAGCTTCTTTTATCTCAAGTCTGTCCATATCACTTTGCCTCGTCGTTACCTTCTCCCTGTTCATCCGATACGAGGAAAAGTATCTCGCCGCTCTTTATCATCTTCAGCTCTTTTCGCGCCTGCTGCTCTATATATTCAGCCGAGTCTATTTGATCCATCTCTGCCGTGAGATCTTCTTTCAGTTCAGTGAGCCTGTTGTTAGTCTCAAGAAGCTTGTCTCTTTCGCTCTTAAGTTTAAGTATCTTTACTGCGGATACGACAATAGACGTGATAAATATGAGAATTATCACGCCGGCAATAAGTCTTTTCGCATTAGCTATTTTATTCTTCTTTTTTCCTCGCTTGTCGGTCTTGCCCTGAACGTCGGGTTTTCCGCCGCTGACATCTTTGAGCTTTTTTCTCTCTCTCGTTGCCCGGTGTCTCTCTTGGCGCTGCCTCTGAGCTTCGGAAATGTTAAATTCCCGGTTGTTCTTTTCGAACTCCCTGAGTCTTTTCCCCTTTTTACTCATGCTCTTACCTGTCTTGTGATGCGATTTTCTCCTATACGTCGAAATCTTTGATTTCGCTAACGCCGTGAGGTTATTATATCATAGAAGAATTTTCTCCACAACCAAAGGCCTGCCGCAAAGGCTATGCCGCTTGTGAGAGTCAGCTTTCCGTTCTGGCAGAAAAATGAGAAATCTCCTATGAAAAACGCTATTGCCATACAGCAGAAAATCTTTGTTATCACAGTAAATATTTTCTTGTTTTTAAAGAATCGGCTTATAAAAAGGCGGAAGACATCTATTATCAGGCCTGCGGTCAGGCCGCAGTATACCATGACGGCTATTACTTTAAGCTGGCTCTGTATCAGGTCGGTCATGACCGTCTCTTAAAGATTCCAAAGACAGATTTTTTCTCCTTCACCTTCTTGTCAGTATAGCTGAATGAACATATTCTGCCGCTGACAACGAGGATCCCTTCTTCCAGATCGAGCCTCTCTATATTGAGCTTTTCTCCCGTTATCTCTATACCGCCGTCCTTTAAATTAGCCCACAGATTATCCTCATCGAACGCGTCTACGTCGACGACTTGACTTATAGTTATCTTTTCCCTGTTCTCAAGGGTAATATAATGATTATCCATATACTCCTAACCTCCTCCTAACAAAAGAGTTCGTTTAAGTATATGGAAACGCAGGCCGGTTAAGAACCGACCTGCTTCATCTTTTAAGTGTAAAGTGACGGATCCACGTGATTGCCGTTTATTATGATCTCAAAATGACAATGAGGTCCCGTACTGTTTCCCGTATTGCCGACGGCAGCGATATTTTGTCCCTGGAACACCTTATCGCCTACCGAAACATAGAGCTTGCTGCAATGGCCGTACAGCGTTCTTACGCCTCCGCCGTGATCTATTATGACGGTAAGGCCGTAGCCGTAATACCAGCCGGCAGTAACTACAGTTCCTCCGTCTGAGGCTCTTATCGGTGTTCCCACCGAGGTGGCGTAATCGTCTCCAAGGTGCATACGTCCCCATCTGTAGCCGTATCTGGAAGATATGGCCACATTGACCGGCCTCAGGAATGTTCCCGTTCCCACGGTGGCAGGTTTCACCTTAGTTCCTTTTAGAATGACTTTGCTTACAGGTTCCACTATAGTTTCCCTGCTCAGATCTTCTCTCTCTGTTATCTCTCCGTTATGTCTTGTTATTCTGGCGGTTACGCTGGCTCTTCCCTCTTCACCTTCTCTGCTGGTGACTTCTTCGCCTTCATAATAATAGCTCGAATCTCTGTATTCCGTTTCATAAGGTATGCTCTCGGCGAAAGTGGAAACCTCGATAGTCTCCAGCGTTAGGAGAGGAACCTCTTTTTCTATGACGATCTTATCTCCTATGTGTATCATAGATTCCATCGTCAATCCCGGATTCATGGCGGCTAATTCATCTATGGAGAATCCCAGTTTTTCACAGATTCCATACATCGTGTCGCCCTCTTGCACCACGTATTCGGCCGCCTGCTGTCCGCCGTTTCTCAGCTTCTCGACAGCTGCGCTCCTGTTGCTTATATTAGGCAGCTTTGTGCTTATAGCCTCGATTTCCACATCTTCGACGAATCCGATATATTCGTACTCTGTGGTATCGGCATCTGTTATAAATATATCCTTGATATCTGAAAGCACCTGCTCAGCTATCTTCTCGTTTTCCACTATGACTTTGACCTGACCGTCTACGACGATGGCGCTGGCCTGGGCATTGATTTCTCCCATATATGTAAGTCTTCTGAGGACATCGTCCTCAGTATCGACCTCTTTGCCGTAAGATACTACTGTTCTGAATGTTATATCTTCTTCGGGGTCTATGACTATATTGGAGCCATATTCCTGAGAAAGTTCTTCGCTGGCAAGTTCCAGAATCTCTACCACGTCTTTCTGCTCTTTTACTATGCCTAAAGGTCTTCCGTTATACGAATATTCGTATCCGGTGGTGAGAGCGAAAGCGATAGCTATCACTATGAAAGCGCTTCCGAGAATTATGGAATTTTTGATTATATCGTTTTTATACTCTATACTTTTAACTCTGATGTCGTGAAGTCTTCTTCCAAAGACCACCAGAGTCTTGAGTATGAACCACTCTACCACGGCGCTGGCCTTGTCGTAGAAATTTATTACTGCGGCTCCTATGTTGACCAGTCCGTTGGACCCGGCTTCCCATATTTCTTCCAGCTCTTCGAGAATTTCATCTACGGCTTCTACCGCGTCTGCCGCCTTATCCCAAATCACGCTAAAGACAGAAATTTTTTCCTTCTTTTCGGAGTTCTTCTCAGAAAATTCATTATTGCTTTGAGTATCGGTGACTTCTTTCTTTTTCTTTATTTTTTTGATGAAGTCGAACTTTGCCATAATTCTGCTTCTCCCATTCTTTCTTTGGTGCAGGAACAGCGGTTTCCATCTTCCGTCATTCCCGTATCGCCGCATTTGTCGCAGGCATACTTTACATCTGTGTAATCTTCCCGGTAGTTGTTTTCTGTCAGAAGCACTGCTCTCTCTTCTTCCAGCAGCTTCATGAGCCTTTTCATTTCATTGAGCTTTAGAGAATCTCCTGACAAGACTGCTCTGGAAATATTCTGCCCCAGTTCCAGAAGATCCTCATCGACTTCCCGGATCCTGGGGATCTTTTTGTACACTTCCGCTCGTCTTGCCTGGGCTTCTTCTTCAGCCTTTTCACGCAGATAAGCGTAATATTTGCTGAGGACTGCCTGAGTAACGCCGGCGCTGCTGTTGACATTTCTTCCGCTTATCCTGGCTTCTTCAAACCAGTTCAGAAGAACTCTGTTGACATATCTGAGGTTAGGACTGGAAATGAAGGAAGCTCTCGTACACGCTTCCAGAACCTTATCCAAGTTAAACTTCATCTCGTCCAGCCAGCTGTCTATCATTTCTTTTTCCGCTTCAGTGGCTCCTCTGTTCAGACCTAAAGTCCTGAGTATTCTCTTGTATACCCCCATCCTCTGGTCCAGGGCCGACAGCCTGTCCTTTACGTCGTCTCTGGACCTAAGCCCTTCTTTAGTCCATTCTCTGACCACTTTTGCTATGTAGTTTATGCCGGTCTTTCCCTTTTCGAAACAATACTCGCAAGCGGCGAAGACCACCTCGGGCGATGCACCGTCATCCTCTGTCAAAGAGAATATTTCCTTTATCTCGGCGGATGAAAGTCCCGTACCTTTAAGCTTCTCTATCTGTACGAGAAGTTCTTTGAGACTTTGATCATACAGCCCCGTATCACCGGCTCTTCTGCTGTCTGTTCTTTCATCTCTGTTTGACGAAACTTCCAGAGGCTTTTCTTCTTTGCCGTACATCAGCGCTCTCATCTGCCTGAATTTTATATCATAATCTCCACCGCCTTCATGGCTTTTCTCCACTACTCCCATCGAAGCCCAGTAGTCCCACGCCTCGTCTATCCTTTTTCGGCTCATGGAAAGCTGCCCGGCCATCTGGTCGTAAGACATCGGCGCATCATTCTGACTGTAAAGCAATCCGTAAAGATACACTTTCACAAAGTCTCCCGGCGCGGCAGGCATATATTCATTTATAAAGATGTTCTCCACGTCTGTCGCCAGAAGGTAGAAGTCTCTTATCTTTTCTCTGGTAAAACTCATGCTGTCAGGCTCCGTTCAGATCCGCAAGAAGTTTTTCAAGGTCCAGGCCGTGACCTTCCGCCGCCTGCTCTATGGTTTCCATCTCAGCTCCGGGACATCCGGCGCATGTGAGCAGGTGTTTTTCAAAGATTTTTTCGTATTTTTCATTCATTTCCAAAACTTGAGATACAGTCATATCTTTAGTGATCATCGCTTTACCTCCTGTATTTGATTTAGCTGGGGGATCGTGCCGGCAAACTCCTTTGTCTCATTCAGGCGAGAGATTGAAATCTCTCTTCTCCCAAAATATGAAGCCCTCACCCTTCCCCATAGAGGCGGGGCGTACGGCGCAGTTAGAGTTTAGTTTGTTACAGCGCTTTGTCGCTGAACTTGGTGTATCTTGCAACCCATGTCAGGTCTATCCTGTCGGTAGGTCCACTCCTGTGTTTAGCGATATTTATCTCGCATACTCCGGGTTTTTCAGTGTTCTCATTGTAATAATCGTCTCTATACAGGAACATGACTATATCCGCGTCTTGTTCTATAGAGCCGGACTCTCGCAGGTCCGACAGCATAGGCCGCTTATCCTGCCTCAGTTCCGGTGCTCTTGAAAGCTGTGAAAGCACTATGACAGGGCAGTTCATTTCTCTGGCAAGCAGTTTCAGGTGTCTGGATAAGGCGCTGATCTCCTGCTGTCTGCTGTCTGC
>FR882592.1:0-29352 GCA_000435715.1 Firmicutes bacterium CAG:145 | reverse complement strand
TGCTCTTCCGTCGAAAGTCATCAGCTGAAGATAGTCTACCACTATCAGATCCAGACCCTGCTCCGCCTTGAGCCTCCTGCATTTGTTTCTCATTTCCATTATGGAAATGCCCGGCGTATCGTCTATGACTATTTTAGTGTTGTTAAGTTCATTCAGCGCAAAATTTATCCTGTCCCAATCCTTCAGGTCTAATGTTCCTTTTTTCAGTTTTTCTGACTCTACTCTGGCCTGCATGGCTATAAGCCTCTGCCCCAGCTGTTCCTGAGACATTTCCAGACTGAATATCAGGACAGAAGCCCCAGCTTTTACTGCGCTCTGCTGAGCTATGTTCAGGGCGAAAGCTGTCTTTCCCATTCCGGGACGAGCTGCGACGATTATCAGGTCTGAGGGCTGAAGGCCTGAAGTCTTTTCATCCAGCTGCTTGAATCCTGTCGGCAGACCGATGACCTGGCCCTTATTCTGCACCGCCTGATCTATTATTCTAAGGTTTTTCATCAGAACGTCCTGAATCTTAGCGTAGTCGTTTCTCTGCCGCTTCTGAGCTATGCGGAATATATCTCCCTCGGCATAGTCAAGCAGTTCCTCGGCTGCCATCTTATCATCGTATCCCTTTATGGTTATATCTTCTGCCGCAGTTATGAGCCTGCGCAGCATTGCCTTCTCAGAAACGATCTTGGCGTATTCTCCTGCATTGGCAGTAGAAGGTACTTCTGCAGTCAGCGTAGCTATATATGCCCTTCCGCCTACCATATCCAGAGTTTTTCTCCTATTGAGTTCTTCACATACGGTCAGCATATCTACCGCCGTATTCTCCCTATAGAGGTTCATTATAGCGTCGAAGATCTCTCTGTGGCTTTCATTATAGAAGTCTTCCGGCTTCACCTCTTCTGTTACGTCCAAAAGAACTTCCTTATTGAGCATGACTGCCCCAAGAGCAGATCTTTCGGCTTCCTCGTTATGCGGAGGGATCCTTTCCATATTTTTCTCCTGATCGTCTTGTAGTTATTATTCAGCTTCTATTTTTACCTTAAGTTCAGCGCTCACCTCTGAATAAAGCTTGATATCTACCGACATCTCGCCTGTCTGTTTTATAGGTGAAGAAAGCTGTATCTTTTTCTTATCTACTTCTATGCCGTGCTGAGATTTAAGCCCCTCGGCTATATCTTTTGACGTTATGGATCCAAAAATTTTTCCTCCGTCTCCGGCTTTTGTTTTTATAGTTACCGTCAAATTGCCTATCTTTTCGGCCTGCTCTTTAGCGGCGGCCTTCTCTTCTGCCTTTTTCTCGGCTGCTATAGCCTTCTGCTTTTCAAGATGTCTTATGTTTCCTTGAGTTGCCTCTGTGGCCAGACCCTTGGGAATAAGCATGTTTCTGGCATATCCGTCACTGACTTTTACTACATCTCCGGCTTTACCCGTGCCTTTTACATCTTTATTTAAAATGACTATCATCGTTGTTCCTCCATTATTTCAAGTATTTTTTCTATCGCTTCTTCGGGGCTTATATCCACCTGCGCCGCAGCCGTAGTCAGGTGTCCGCCACCGTTAAATCTCTCCATTATCAGCTGGACGTTTACTTCTCCCAAAGACCTGGCGCTTATGACCGTCTTGCCTTCGTTATTTACTCCGGCTACGAAACTTGCCTTCATTCCCTTTATGGTGAGAAGCTCATCTGCTACCTGAGCGCATATGACCTGTTCGTCAGCATGTCTCTTGTCACAGACTGCGCACATCACTCCGCCTTCATGACTGACTGCCCCGGCCAGAGCCCGAGCTTTTATCATGAAGCTTTCCTGATCCTCCTGGAAGAACCTGCTTACCTCGGAAGGATCTGCTCCCTGTCTCCTGAGCCATGCGGCCGCTTCAAAGGTCCTTACGCCCGTCTTTACAGCAAATCCATTGGTATCCACGGTGATTCCTGCCAGCAAGGCTTCTGCTTCCAGTTTAGTCAGAGCCTTCTTACCTGTCATATATTGAAGTATCTCCGCCACCAGTTCGCTGGCCGAAGAAGCATATGACTCCATATATGCCAGAACGGGATTTTCTATAAAGTCCTCTACTCTCCGGTGATGATCGATTATCACCTTTCGTTCGCATATGTCAAGAAGCTGCGGGCACTGAACCATGCTGGGCCTGTGAGTATCCATAACCATGACCAGACTGTCTTTGTCTGCCAGGTTCTTAGCCCTTTCGCTGGAGATGAACCTGTAATTATCGCTGTCCTTGGCCTGCTTAAATATAGCCTGCAGCGGTTCTTTATAATTATCTATGACTATATAAGGCTCTCTGTCGCAGATAGCGCACATCCTGTATATTCCCAGAGAAGCTCCGAAGCAGTCCATATCAGGGTTTGTATGTCCCATTATGAAGATCTTCTTGGACTGATCTATCAGTTGTCTGAGCGCATGGCCCACTATCCTGGATTTTCCTTTGTTTCTCTTTTCTACGGTCTGCAGCTTTCCCCCGAAATATTCTATTTTCATATTTCTCTTGAGTACCGCCTGGTCTCCGCCTCTTCCAAGAGCCAGATCAAGAGCTGCGTCTGCGTACTCTTCTGTCTGAACAGGAGTCTTTCCTCCGGCTCCCACGCCTATGCTCAGGCTCACCGGAAAATCTGCCGCCGTCTCTATGGCTCTGACCTCATCCAATACGTCGAACTTGGCCATGACTACATCGTCCAGGTACTGCTGTTCAAAAGAAGCTATATACGAATCGTCTCCCATCTTATTTATGGAAGCTTCTATCTTTTCTGCCCAGCGTCTTATTATCCTATCTATCTCACTTGGGACGGTGATCCTGTACTCCGCCGAGGTGTTGGATATAAGCTCATCGTAGTTGTCTATCTGTATCTTGGCAAGACATAGCTTTTCATTGTTATATTTATCTTTGAGTTCCTCAAGGTTAGTCACATCTCCAAAGAGTATGGCCAGATTGCCGTCCTCCTCGTCGCTGACTTTGTTGCATATGAGTTTAAAAATTTTTCCGTTCCTCTTGAGCAGAGGGTGTGATTCGGCCTCCGCAGCAGCATAAAGCTCGGACGCTCTTATGCCGGTTAAGGCAAAGATATCCGAATCTACAATGCCGTCATATAAAAATACCTGGCCGATCTTGTCCCCGGCAGAGATGACCCTGCCCTTTTTATTTATCACGCATATCGGCAGAGGAATGTAAGATGACATAAAGTCTTCAAGCTTCATAGTTGTCATGATCTTGCTCCTTGAGATCTCGCCTTTTGGGGCGAGGATACTATTATTTTAACATTACACATTTATTTTTACGTGTTGATTTTGTGATAATCTTATGCTTTACAAAAAGACATAGCGCCGTGAGGTTATTATACCACGAACCAAACAGAAAGCGGTGGTTCAATGAACCCTTCCGCTCGGCAACGCCGCTGTCATGATCGATGGGTTCATTATACCACATTATCTAAAGATTTTCATCTACAAGATATTGTATATCTTGTAGATCGAGGGCTTCTGCCCCAAATCAGGAAATGAATCTCAAAGTCGGCTCGGCTATACGGATTCTATCTGTTTCAGAGGGCTACCGCACCTACCGCATCTGTATCGACCGGGCTGCCTAATTAGTGGACACATCCTCTTCCTCTCATATATCTGTCTGCAGCCTTCACATCTCACGACATATTTTACCTTTTCTGTCTGCTGTTCCTTAAGACCGAGTTCGCTGTATTCAGCCGTACGCCTTATCTTATAACCCAATCTCGCTTCAGCCAATGTTCCATATTCTTTCCATTTTTTACCATGGTCGAAGCATCCCGGACATGTATGTATGAGTTCATGAGCTATGATCTGGCATATTATTTTTTCTTCGCCCTGAGCCACGATACCTGCGATTTCAATGGCATAATGCGTGTTTCCATCAGCGCCTTTTATTTTACGGCATGCTCCCAGCCTCTTTTTTGTTCTCGTGTTTACGGTTATCCCATGGATATGATCCGAAACAGGTATTTCGATGTCTTTCAATTCTTTTGCAACCTTCTTGAGGAGACGGTCAAGCCTTCTGTCCATAACTATAAAAGTCCCTTTTATCAAGGGACTTTCCTCCTATATGATATTTAAGCAGAATAATCCGTAAATCACAGCCGCATTGACTATTATTCCTATGGGGAATGACACTCTAAATTTTAACTTCTGAGTCTTGTGATGAAACACCGCAGCTCCTGCGGATGTTCCTACTGCTCCCATGGCGAAAGTCACTGTTATCAGAGTCTTCTCTCTTATCCGCGGCTTGTCCTTCTCTGCTCGATGTTTATCTATTCCCATCATGGAGAAGGTTATAAGGTTCCACACAACCATCATGACTATCAAAAGTTTCATGTGAAACATCCCCCTCTATGCAAGTGTTTTCAAGAGTTCGATTAACCTGTTAAGTTCATCTCCGGAATAATATTCGATCTCTATCTTTCCCTTTTTACCTGCGGCGTTTATGCTCACCTTAGTTCCAAAGATGTCTTTCAGATCTTCCTCCACTCTTGCCACGTCCGGATTTTTTCTCTTAGAAGCAGGTTTCCTCTTCTTCGCCCCCGGACTGCCGGCCGCAAGTTTTTCGGCCTCTCTTACAGAAAGTCCCTCCTTGATCATCTTTTCCCAGATAGATTTTCTCATATCTTCATCGGAGGCCGCAATGAGCGTCCTTCCGTGTCCTGCGGAGATTCTTCCGTCAGCGATACTTTCTCTTATGTACTCCGGAAGTTTAAGAAGCCTCATGGAATTAGTGATATACGGTCTGCTCTTTCCTACGCTCCTTGAGACCTGCTCCTGCGTCATTCCGAAAGTCTCAGTCATCTGTCTCAGTCCTTCGGCTTCTTCTATTGGGTTCAGATCTTCTCTCTGCATATTTTCTATTATAGCGATAAGCATATTCTGCTCGTCGTCGAGATTTCTTATGAGACATGGTACCTGGGAAAGCTCGGCTTTTATGGCGGCTCTCCATCTTCTCTCGCCTGCGACGATCTCATAGCCGCGGCTCTTTTTTCTGACCACTATAGGCTGAATGATTCCATGCTCTCTTATGGAAGCGGCCAGCTCTTCTATCTTCTCCTCGTTGAAGGTCTTACGAGGCTGATTTGCATTGGGCATTATATCGTGAATCTTTACGTATCTGACCGTATCCTTTTCGTCACCGTCTTCCCTGTTCTTGATAACCTCTGTTTCTTTGGGCGCTTTTACAGGAACGTCAGCAAATAGAGCGTCCAGGCCTCTTCCGAGACCTCCTTTTTTTGGAGCTGCCATGCTATTCCTCCTCTAATTCAAGAAATTCTTCCGCGAATTCCATATAAGCTTCCGCACCCTTGGATTTAGGATCATATTCCGTTATGGGAAGCCCATAACTCGGAGCTTCTGCCAGTCTTACGTTACGCGGTATTACGGTAGAATATACTTTTCCGCCGAAATATCTTTTTACCTCCTGAACCACTTGCGCAGACAGATTAGTTCTTCCATCGAACATGCTCAATATAACCCCCTGAACTTCAAGAGCAGGGTTGAGGCTCTTCTTTACCAGATCTATAGTGCTGACAAGCTGGCTCACTCCTTCCAGAGCGTAAAATTCACATTGTATAGGTATGAGAACGCTGTCTACTGCTGCCAGCGAGTTTATCGTCAGAAGTCCCAATGACGGAGGACAGTCTATAAATATATAATCGTATCCGTCTTTTATCTTATCAAGACCTTTCTTTAGCGCCTCTTCTCTTCCTTCTATCTGTACCAGCTCTACTTCCGCCCCTGCCAGATCTACGCTGGCCGGAATAAGTTCCAGATTTTCCACGCCGGTGTGAATTACTGCGTCTCTTATATCGTAATCTACGTCTACCAGGACGTTATACACCGTGTCTTTCAGCCCCTTCTTGGCAACTCCCAATCCGCTGGTAGTATTGCCCTGCGGATCTATATCCAGTACCAAAACTTTTTTTCCTCTCAAAGCAAGGCATGCCGCAAGGTTGATATTAGTCGTAGTCTTTCCTACACCGCCTTTTTGATTAAATATTGCTATTGCCTTTCCCAAAATGTTGCCTCCTGTTTTTTGTATGATGATATTATATAATATTTTTAAATTTATTGCTACCTATATTGATAAAAAAATAGATGTTTCACGTGAAACATCTATCGCTCTTTGGCAACAATATTTTTACTTCCAGAAAATCCCCCTTATCCTCCTGGCTCATTTTTGCATTTTTTTCCATTTCCTTGATCTGCCCAAAGGCTTTTCTTATAGTATTCAGATAGATCTTATAGCTTATGTAATTTATCTTATTTCTCTTGCGAAGAGCTTCTTCTTTCTTATTGAGGACGTCCTCTATAAGTCTTTCCGTCTGTTTTACGTTGAGATTATTGCTAACGACTCTGTCGGTAACTTTTATTCTGTCCTCTTCATCCCGGAGTTTTAAGAGCGCCCTGGCATGTCTCTCGGTAAGCCTGTTTTCAACGAGCTTGTCCTGTATATCTTCCGGAAGGGAGAGAATTCTTATCTTATTAGAAATAGTCGATTGTTTTTTGTTGACCTTCTCGGCTATTTCTACCTGCGTGAGACCAAAATCCTCCATCAGTTTTTTGTACGCCCTGGCTTCTTCCAGAAAGTTCAGATCTTCTCTCTGAACGTTTTCGACAAGTGAGATTAGAGCAGCTTCCTGGTCCTCCATAGATTTAACTACAGCAGGTATCTTTGACAGACCCGCCATCTGCGCGGCTCTGAACCTCCTCTCTCCTGCTATTATCGTATAGCCGGAGCCATTGTATTTAAGTATTATAGGCTGCAGCACTCCATATTCCTTTATAGAACCGCTCAGCTCCTCGATAGCCTCATCATAGAAGACCTTTCGCGGCTGCTGGGGATTTGCCAGTATTTCACTTATAGGAACGGATATTATCTGCTCCAGAACCGGACGTTCCTCCTGCCGGGGCTCTATTTCTTGCTGCATCCCCATAAACCCCAATATTCCTCTTTTTTTCTTTTCCATCATTGCTCCTCCTCCCATGGGAAAATAATAACATTTCCCGGGCAGGAGAAGACCCTGTTTTTTACACAAAAAATCCCCTAAAAACGTTATTTTAGGGGTTCTTTCGAAGGGCTTCCCGCTTTTCTCGGATATTTCGACTTCGTATTATTTACTTTTTTTACCAGTATTATCTTGTGGCGGTCGCACGCAGCGTCCACAGGAGTGCTCTCCCATCTGTCGAATTTCCCGCCTAAAAGTCCGATAGCCGTCATGGCTTCTTCAAGTTCGTTCTCTCCGTCCGCTCCTTTATATGCGGCCATGTATCCGCCTCTCTTTACGAACGGGAGGCAGTATTCTGAAAGGGTCGCCAGATTTGCAACGGCTCTGGAAACGCACATATCGTATTTTTCTCTGTGCTCAGTTTCTCTGCCCAGATCTTCCGCTCTGCCGTGGACTGTTTTTACGTTTTTTATGCCTATAGATTGGCAGAGTTCATCTATTATTCTGAGTCTCTTGTTGAGAGAATCCACTAAAACAAAGTTTTTTTCAGGTGAAAGGATAGCCAGCGGTACCCCGGGAAAACCTGCTCCCGTCCCAAGGTCCAAAATCGTCTCGGCAGCCTGATATTCAGGTAGAGAGAAACAGGCGGCGGAGTCGATAAAATGTTTCACGGTGAATTCTTCCGGATCTCTTATGGCCGTAAGATTGACGAATTCGTTCCATTGAAGTATCCCGCTCCTGTAGGCGTCGAACTTCTCTATTATTTCCTCCCCCGAAGGCATCTTGTTTTTTTCTAAATAATTTATTAGTTGTTTCATTTCTTTGATCTTCTCTTTTTTTCAAGATAAATTAAAAGTACGTTGATGTCGGCAGGTGAAACTCCGGATATTCTAGAAGCTTGTCCCAGCGATTCGGGTTTTAGCTGATCCAGTTTCTGACTTGCTTCTATTCTGAGGCCTTCTATGCTGCTGTAATCCAGATCCGGGCTCAATTTTCTGTCCTCCAGCTTCTTGAACCTCTCTATCTGAGCCAGCTGTTTCTTTATATAGCCTTCGTATTTAATCTGGACTTCCAGCTGAGTAACTTCGTGATATGAAAGTTCAGGTCTGTCAGCGCCGTCTATCTCCGCAAGATCTTCATAAGTTATCTGCGGTCTTTTGAGCAGATCTGCCATGGAAATTCTCGACTGAACCTGGGTGGTTCCGTGACCGGTGAGAAAATCGTTTATCTCGCCCGGAGCAAAGGTTTTTTTCTTCAATCTGTCTGCTTCTCTTGCGACGTTTTCTTTTTTAGCCAAATAGCGTAGATATCTTTCCTCTGAGGCAAGACCTATATCGTATCCTATCTCCGTCAAACGCAGATCTGCGTTGTCTTGCCTGAGAACCAGCCTATATTCGGCTCTAGACGTCATTATTCTGTAAGGCTCATTAGTACCTTTAGTCACCAGATCGTCGATTAGAACGCCAATATAAGCCTCGTTTCTTCCCAGGACCAGAGATTTTTTGCCCGAAATCTTAAGAACGGCATTTATACCGGCCATCAGCCCCTGCGCCGCCGCCTCCTCGTAGCCGGAGCTTCCGTTAAACTGGCCGGCGCAGAAGAGATTCTCTATCTGCCTGCTTTCGAGGCTCAGCTTCAGATCCTGAGGATCTATGCAGTCGTATTCTATGGCATAGGCAGGTCTGACTATGCGAAGGTTTTCAAGTCCCGGTATAGTCCTGTAAAAAGCTTCCTGTACATCCTCCGGAAGGCTTGAGGACATTCCCTGTATGTACATCTCGTCGGTGTCGAGTCCTTCCGGCTCAACGAAGAGCTGATGTCTCTCCTTGTCGGCGAACCTGTTGACTTTATCCTCGATAGAAGGACAGTATCTGGGTCCTATTCCCTCTATCTGTCCTCCGAAGAGCGCCGATCTGTGGAAATTAGCTCTTATCACCTTGTGAGTCTCTTCATTGGTATAGGTGAGCCAGCATGAAATCTTATTTTCGCCCACCTGATCGTTTAAGAAAGAAAACGGCGCTGTCTTGTCATCGCCTTTTTGCTCCTGCATCTTGGAATAATCCAAACTGCTTCCCAGGGCTCTGGCCGGAGTACCGGTCTTAAACCTGCGGAGCTTTATGCCGTGTTTCTTTAAATTACCTGAAAGCTCGCCGGAAGGAGCAAGTCCGTTAGGGCCGCTGTCGAAGGCTGCGCTGCCTATAAATATCTTTCCGCCAAGAAAGGTTCCTGTGGCCAGTATGACCGCTCCTGCTCTGTAGCATGTGTGAGTCTTAGTGACAACTCCGGTGACTTTTCCGTCTTCTATGATCAGATCCGTCACCTCGCCCTGCTTCATGTCCAGACCCGGCGTCTTCTCTATGGTCTTTTTCATTTCGAGATGATAGCGGTTCTTGTCGGCCTGAGCCCTGAGAGAATGAACTGCCGGTCCCTTGGCGGTATTGAGCATCTTGCTCTGAATAAATGTCTTATCTATGTTGACGCCCATCTCTCCTCCGAGAGCATCTATCTCTCTGACCAGATGGCCTTTTCCCGTACCTCCGATTGACGGATTGCAGGGCATCATGGCTACCGCCTCCAGATTCATGGAAAGCATCAGAGTCCTTTTGCCCATGCGCGCCGCCGCCAGCGCCGCTTCGCAGCCTGCATGTCCTGCGCCTATGACGCAGACGTCGTATTCTCCCATAAAAATTTTATCCATCATTCTAATGTCTCCTATTTGCCCAGGCAGAACCTTTCAAACACTTTATCTATTATATCGGCGTCTGCCGTCTGGCCTATGATCTCGCCTGCGGCTTCGTAGCACCTGTTCACGTCTATCTCTATAAATTCCAGCGGCTCTCTCATATCTGCCATGTTCAAGGCGTCCGAAAGACATTTCTGTCCTTCCTTTAGAAGATTTTTATGGCGCACGTTGGTAACCATCAGATTTTCCTTCTGGCTCACCTTGCCTCCGTATACCATATCTTCTATCGCTTGGGTCAGCTCTTCAATTCCACGGCCGCCGATGACTGAAGTCTCTATTATGACCGCCGAAGGAAGCTCTTTTTCGATCAGCGCCCTGTCTGCGGCAAGCCCCTTATCGGATTTGTTTAAAAGAACTATCGCCCTGCGCCCGGCTACATGGCTCATTATCTGCATGTCTTCTTCTTCGAGAGGTCTGCTGGCGTCTATGACAAATATTATCAGATCGGCTCTGGATAGAGCCGTCTTACTCTTTTCTATGCCTATCTTTTCTATTATGTCTTCTGTATCGCGTATCCCCGCCGTGTCTGTAATCACTACGGGAATATTCTTTATTACCATGCTTTCTTCTATTATATCTCTGGTAGTTCCCGGAATATCGGTAACGATGGCTCTGTTTTCTCCCATCAGGACGTTCATCAGCGACGATTTTCCTACATTGGGTTTGCCTACGATAGATACTGAAAGGCCCTCTCTGATGATCCTTCCTGTATCAGCGGTGGAAAGCAGTTTGGAGATCTTTTCTTTTACGTTTCTTACAGAAGATGTGAGTTTTTCATATGTCATCTCTTCTATGTCCTCATCCGGATAGTCTATATTTACGGTAATATCTACCAGAATATCTGTAAGGTCTTCTCTTATCTCTCTGATCTTATCGGAAAACGCTCCCGAAAGCTGATTGAGGGCCACATCAAAAGTCTTTTCTGATTTTGCTCTTATCAGATCTATGACAGCCTCTGCCTGAGACAGATCCAGTCTACCGTTCAGAAAAGCCCTCTTGGTGAATTCTCCTTTCTCAGCTAAAACCGCTCCGCTCTTAATAACGAGATCGAGTATATTTCTCAGGGAGATCATGCTTCCGTGGCACTGCACTTCTACCACGTCTTCGGCCGTATAAGAGAGCGGTCCTTTCATATAGACGGCCATCACTTCGTCGATGGTCCGGCCGCTTTCAGGATCGACTACATGGCCATAGGAAAGATGTCTGTTTTCTATCTTCGAAGACGCGGGAACAAATATTTTTTTCAATATATCCAGAGCCTTATCCCCACTTATTCTGACTATTCCTATGCCTCCCTCTCCGGGAGCCGTAGCTATAGCGGCGATGGTATCTTCTTTTATCATACTTTTCTCCCTGTTATCGCAAAAGGGCCGTCCAGGAGACAGCCCTTTATTCTACTTCAATTCGATGATGACTCTTCTGTAAGGATCCTGTCCCTCACTTCTGGTGGACACCTTCGGGTGATTGTGAAGCGCAGCGTGTATCACCTTTCTCTCATAAGGATTCATAGGTTCAAGTTTGACGCTTCTCCTTGTTTTGACTACTTTATTCGCCAGTCTGTAGGCAAGAGATTCAAGAGTCTTTTCTCTCTTAGCCCTGTAATGCTCCGCATCGACGACGACTCTCGTATATTCTTCGTTTCCCTTATTCACTACGAGGCTCGTAAGGTACTGAATAGCGTCAAGAGTCTGTCCTCGCTTCCCTATTATGGTTCCCGAATCTTTACCGCTTATATCAAGGTATATGGATTTTTCTCCCTTCTTAGCGCTTACGTCAAGGGAAAGTCCCATCTCTTCGGTGACCTTTCTCAGGAAATCCAAAGCCTCATGTTCTTCGCAAGGAACTAAATTTTCATCCTTGATCGAGACTTCTTCTTTTATTTCTTCTTTTTTGATATATTCTTTTTTAGGTGTTTCTGTTTTTTTAATCTGAGCCTTTTCTGCTTTTTCGACAGCTGTCTTTTCTTCTTTTTTATGCTCGTCTTTTTTCTCTGCTGCGCCCTGCGCCTGAGATTTCTTTTTCTCAACCCTTACGAGGGCTAGTTTTGAGCCTATTCCGAAAAAGCCTCTTGAAGGTTCTTCTAAAACAGTAACATCTACCTCGTCTATGGTAAGTCTCAGATCGTCTAAAGCCAATTTAACGGCTGCTTCGACGTCTGTTCCCCATTTCTCAGAAAAATCTGCCATGTTTTACTTTTCCTCCAATTTAAGTTATGCTCTCACTGCTTTTGCTTTGCGCTTCTTTTTGCTTTCTCCCGACATCTTTTTCTTCATCTTCGCAAATCTGATGTTGTAGAAGATCTGGATTATCTGATTCAAAGACCAATACAGAGCAAGTCCCGCCGGATAACTTCTGGCCATCAGCAGTATCATAACAGGGAAGACGTATTTCATCATCTTCGTCATCATCTTCATCTGATCTGCGTTAGGTCCGGACATCTGATTAGTCTGAGAGAAGTAAGTAGCCAAGAATGTAGCTATGCCCGCTATTATAGGCAATACCCACTTATCAGGCTGCGCCAGGTCAGGTATCCAAAGGAAGGATTCGTGAATAGCAAACAGCATTTTATCAGAAGATATGTAGTTCATAGGGTTTCTCAAAAGAGCGAAAAGACCCATGATGACTATCATCTGTATCAGCATAGGCAGACATCCGCCGTACATGCTGCCGCCTTCTTCTTTATAAAGTTCTGCCATCTTCTGATTCATCAGAGCCTTATCTTTGGCATACTTCTGCTGTATCTCCTTGATCTTCGGCTGCATCTTGGACATATTCATCGTAGTCTTTATCTGCTTGGCATATAAAGGATACATGACGCCTTTTATCAAGATCGTAAATACAAGTAAAGCAAGACCATAATTACCTATAAAGTCGTAAATCCAAGTGAGCAAATAACTCATTGGGCTTGCTAATATTCCCATCAATTTCCTCCATTATTTTAAAGGATCATAACCACCCTCATGCCAGGGGTGACACTTTAAAATTCGTCTGATTCCCAAGTAACTGCCCTTTATTACGCCGTATTTTTCCAATGCTTGTATAAAATAAGTGGAACAAGTCGGCGTAAACCGGCATGTAGACGGAAAAAGAGGCGAAATAAATTTTTGATAAAATCTGATCGTGAGGATCATGATTTTTCTAAAAAAATTGCCTATTATCTTCATTTTCCTTTTTTTACTCCGGTCCGTCTAAAAGCAGAATTAAGGGATTTCTCAACTTCTGCACATTTCTTGCCGCAAATAGTGTTTCTTGCGATGATTATAAAATCGTATCCTTCAGGTAAGCTCCCCTCTATATTGCGGTAGCTTTCTTTCATGAGCCTCTTGGCCCTGTTTCTGACTACACTGTTTCCGACTTTTTTGCTGGCTAAAAACCCTGTTCTGTTATAAGGAAGTCCGTTAAGCCGGTAAAAGAGCACCACATACCTGTCGCCCACTGATTTTCCCTTATTATATACAGCGGAAAATTCGCTGTTTTTTCTCAAAACATTTTTTTTCAGCATTTTAAATCCCTGGGATTTTGATTAAGCAGTAAGTTTTTTTCTTCCTTTTGCTCTTCTTCTCTTTAAAACGTTTCTGCCGTTTTTAGTGCTCATTCTCTTTCTGAAGCCATGTTCTTTCATTCTCTGTCTCTTTTTAGGCTGATAAGTCATTTTCATTTTTAAGGTTCTCCTTTCCGAATTTTCGTCGTATGATCTAAATTCCAATCATACACATATGCCTAAGTATTATAAATGAAAAACAGGCGAATGTCAATGATATTCGCCTGTAATGTTATGAAGTATCTATAATAAAGGTTTCTAATTTTTAAAAATTCTGTCTCGGTGAGACTAATGTCGGTGTTTCTATATATTTGCTTCCATTCCAAACATGAGACCATCCATGAGCATAGAATGTTCCAGAACTTGCAGAATGATCTATATAATTTCCGATACTGGAGGCTGAACTACTTGTATAAGCCGTAGTACCTAATTTTACCATATATCCTGAAACATTATAAATTACTGCTCCTGCTCCAAGCCAACCAGCTGGTAAACTTCCTCCAACATGATTTACATGTGCTCTTCCTTGTACAGTATTACTATTTTTATATATAGTCACTACAGAATAATTATAATAACTTTTTCCAGCTACTGTAAAATTTTTATAACCGGATTCAGCCCATAATGGAACAATTTCTGGTTCAACTGATGTCTCAATCGAGACATCTTTATTTATAACAAATTCACCAATAATTGTGATTCCATCACTTTTATAAACAGGAATTTTTTTCTCCTCTATTAAAAGTTTACTTGCTTCCAACGGATTAGAAGGTATTGGTACTTCTATATCTTCTTTCTTTACATAGCCTAATTTACCATTAGTAGCAACTGCTGCAATTAAATCTAAATTTTCTTCTGAAAAGTATAACGATCCAAATTTTTCACCATTAGAATTCGTATTTATTTTTTTAAATCCATAGTATCTCCATACACAAAAGAACTAGGCAACATAAATACCAAACAGATTATAAAAAATAAAACAATCACATATTTAAACAATTTATTTGTATTCATTTTTTACTCCCTTCAATGCATTTCTAAAACTGCTTGTGTAATTAAAAATTCTCCTATTACTGTTTCTCCATCGCTTTTATATACATTAACATGATAGTCTTCTGAGACATAAGTTGCCGCGTCTTCCGGTGAAGAAGGTACCGAAACTTCTATATCTGTTTTTTTGATGTAGCCCTCTTTTCCGTTGGTAGCCACAACGGCTATCAAATCAAGTGAATCACTTTCAAGAAGTTGATTTAATCCTTTATCTGTCGGAAATTTTCCATATTTTTCACCATTTTTATTTATATTTTCGGATTTTCCGATACTGCTGCCAATAATCAAAACTATCATGATTAAAGCTAAAACAGCCGGAAGGAACAACTTCAACGATTTTTTATTTTTCAATCTGATCACCTCGCTCTCGTGCTATATTCTGCCACAGCTCAAAGAGATCTTCGTCTATATCTTAAATAACTTGTATAATTAAGATATAATTATATAGAACATCGGTCTGCCCTCCATTAAAACTTTATATTTATTACTTGTAAAAATTTTAACATATATTATAATACCATGTCAATAATTATATTCTATTTTTTAGAATTTTTTAAATAATTATGTATCATCCAAAGCTGCCCAAACCTACCATCAAAAAAAGACTCAATCACCCATCAGGGTCTTGAGTCTTTTTCGCACTCCGCTCTACAGCGGCAAATCCTTCTTTTCAAACCAGATTATGCCTACAGCGTACAGCATTAAAGCTAACACTCCCATTATTATGAAGTCCTGAATATAGCCGCTGCCCTCAAGTATCTTCTGAGTGTCGAAGAGAGTGTTCAACGTAAAATTCTTTAAAAAATCCAAATCGTCTGACAATTTTATAAACATGCTGACTACGAAAAAATACAAGGGGATCCCCGCCCCAAAAGTCAGCGAATTCTTTGACGTGTTAAAGATGCACGACGAGCAGAAGCATATTCCGCTGCCCGTATCTAACTTAAACAAATCCAAAAGCTCCTCGGCATAAGAAAAGCTCTTCATTCCCCTCATCTTCCCTATCAATTTCAAATAGGCCGTTCCCGTCATGTTGTCGGGAAAAGATATTTCTCCCGGAAGATAACCGAGGTTTTTCTGTATTTTTTTCTGATCCCTCCAACAATCCATTCCGTCTATCAAAACCGTTCCCGACTGAGACCTTATGAATCCCATCAAATGCCTCATGGTAGTGGATTTTCCCGCTCCGTTGGGCCCAAGGTACCCGTATACCTCACCCTTTTTTATGGAAATGCTGACGCCAAAGACTCCCTTTCCGCCGCCGTAATCCTTCGTAAGATTGCGAATATCTATCATAGTCAATTTAATCACCTCCTGTTTGCTGTAAGAAATTATATCCTTGCCGCCGGCGTTATTCAACCGACAATACAGTGCAAAATGTCGGGTTTTGTGTTAATATTAAATAAAAAAATCATGAGATGCTGTATGAATCATCATAGGGAGGAAAAAGAATTCATAACTGCCTTTTAGCAGATATATGAGCATAAGCCTTTAGAAAAAATATCCATAAAAGAATTATGTATTAAAGCCGGTTATAACAGGACTACCTTCTATGTATATTATCAAAATATCTATGACTTGTTGGACAAAGCTGTAGACGATTTGCTTTCTCCTGTAATCCAGCAGATATATGAAATCGACGACTTAGAGAATTTGCTGAAAGGAAATTTAATACGCCTTCTGTTTTTAAAATTTTTTCCTCAAAGAAGCGGATACATCGAAATCATATTCAAAAGAAACCAATATTACAGTTTAACCGAAAAAATCAAATCCCGCCTCTTGGCTTTTATAAAAGCCCAATTAAAAAAGGATTTAAAAAATATCGAAATAATTTTGGAATATCAGATTTCAGCCATTATAGGAGTTATCAGCTATTGGTACAAATCAGAAAAAAGCTTTACTGAAGAAGAACTCATAAAAATCATATACGAAATTTCTTCCAGAGGGATATTTTCTCTGCTGTCCGAAAGCTTGTCCGACAGCCGTGAATAGCGGGCAAAAATCTGTTCACAACTTTATTCACAACCTGTGGATAACTTTTAAAAGCATTTATTTTATAATATTAACAAATTCACACTTGCCTGTGGATAACTTTTTAGTTAGAATATATTCATAGACGAAAAAAGAAGGTTTTCATGATGGACTACAACAAGATATGGGAAAGCGTACTCGACAAGATAAAAGAAATTACTACACAGATAAGTTTTGAGACCTGGTTTCTTCCTCTAAAGATAAGAAGAATCGATCAGGACCTGAACATAGTATACATAGAAGTAAATTCCGACAACAGGAGCGAGTTCATAATAACTACTATAAAAAACCGCTATCTTTCAACGCTGGAGACCTCTTTTAAAGAAGTCTTGAGCGATAGTTTTCGTGTTGTTTTAAAGGATTCCGATCAATATAAATCGGAAGAAGTTAAAGAAGAGCCTAAGATAAAACCTAAAAAACAGCTTTTGGATAAAGAAAAGATCTTTAATCCCAGATTTAATTTTGAAAATTTCGTCGTAGGAAACAGCAACAAGTATGCTCATGCGGCAGCCTTGGCGGTAGCAGAATCTCCGTCAGAAGCTTATAATCCTCTATTCATATACGGAGGTTCAGGTCTTGGCAAGACTCACCTGATGCACGCCATAGGCATATATCTTCTTGAAAATAATCCTAAACTCAACGTTTTATACGTTTCATCTGAAATGTTTACAAATGAACTGATAAAAGCTCTGAACACTCACAAGATGAACGAGTTTAAATCAAAATACAGAAAAGCCGACGTGCTTCTCATAGACGATATACAATTCTTAGAGGGAAAAGAAAGCACTCAGGAAGAATTTTTCCATACCTTCAACTCTCTCTACGATTCGAATAAACAGATAATAATATCCAGCGATAAAGCTCCAAACAAATTAGTAAATCTTGAAGAAAGATTGAGATCGAGGTTTCAGTGGAACCTCATCGCCGATATACAGCCTGCCGACTACGAAACGAGAGTAGCCATTCTTCTCAAGAAAGCCGAAAACATGGGCATAAACACCGACGAAAATCCTGAGATTTACGACGTGGCTTGTATGATAGCCGAAAAGATAAAAGACAATATAAGAGAATTAGAAGGAGCCCTGATAAGAGTGGTCTCATTTTCACAACTTTTGAACGAGAAACTGGACAAGAACTTTACAAAGAGGACTCTCAAAGACATATTCAGCAATGTAGAGAGAACCGTTACTCCGGAAAAAATAAAAAAGACAGTATGCAAATATTACGGAATAAAGATAACTGACATTGAATCTTCAAAGAAGACTAATAATATAGCCTTCCCAAGACAGATAGCCATGTATCTGATAAGAGAAATGACAGATTACTCTCTTCCTAAGATAGGTCAGTTCTTTGGAGGAAAGCATTACACCACGGTTTTATACGCCTGCGAAAAGATAGACGACGAGCTTTCCATGGACAAGAATCTAAGAGAAGTCATAGAGAATATTAAAGAAGAAATCAAAGACTGATAAAGAGTTTTCCTACTTATTAAAATAAATTTTATTTGTTTTCCACAGATTTTGAACAACAATTTTCAGTGAATTATCAATGTTCTCATAAGTTATCCACATAATTCACAACGCCTATTACTACTATTACTACCAAAAAATATAAATATTAACTAATACGGAGGTATCGTATGAAATTTTCCTGTAGCCAGCAGACTCTGACCAAAGCCTTAAATATAGTATCCAAGGCAGTTACTATAAGAACTACAATTCCTATCTTAAAAGGGATTCTTTTAAAAGTGGATGATAACGGTATATTGACTATGTCAGCCTCCGATCTCGACCTAAGCATAGAGAAAAAAATAAAGGTTGAAAACTCTAATCCCGGCGAAATAGTCGTTCTTTCCAAATTATTCGGAGATATAATAAGAAAGCTGCCTGACGGAGAGATAATAGTAGAAGAGACAGAAGGAAAAGTAAATATAAAATGTTCTAACTCTGAGTTTAATATAATAGGACTTTCTGCTGACGAATTTCCTAACATAAATCCTAATGAAGAAAATTCAGAGGAACTTGTATTTAATAAGGAAATCTTAAAAGACATGATAAAGAAGACTTCTTTTGCCGCAAGTATAGATGAAAATAAAGGCGCTATGACCGGCGTACTCATAGAGATGGAAGAAAACAGTCTCAATATGGTGGCCATAGACGGGTTCAGAATGGCCATCGCCAGAGAACAGATGAAAAATAAAGAAAAGAAAAATATCATAATACCGGCTAAGATACTCAGCGAGATAAGCAGGATAATAACGGAGACAGAAAGTTCAGGCGATGATGTCACTATGCTGTTAAGCGAGAAAAAAGCCGTCTTCATAATGGAAAATACAAAAGTAGTCATAAGACTTTTAGAAGGAGATTTTATGAACTACAAGAGAATAATTCCGGCAGAAAATCCTTGCAGAGTAGTCCTTTCGAGAAATGATTTTCTTGAAAGCGTAGAAAGAGCCTCTCTTTTAGCTAAAGTAGGAAAGAATAATCTGGTAAAATTAGAAATAAAAGACAATAATATCGAGATAACTTCTAAATCAGAAGAAGGAAACGTAAAAGAAGATATAATAGTCACTAAAGAAGGAAACGACCTGACCATAGGATTCAATTCCAAATACCTGATAGACGTTTTAAAGGTAATAGACGATGAGAGTATAAGCATGTATTTTAATACCAACGTCAGCCCATGCCTCGTAAAGCCTATCGACGGAAACAGCTTTGAATATCTGATATTACCTGTAAGAATAAGTCAGTAAAGAATAAGAATATTATGAGGGCCGGCATGAGCCGGCTCTTTAAGAGATTACGAAAAATACCCGTGATTTTGAGACAGGAAGAGATATGTACATAAGAGAAGTGGAATTGAAGAATTTCAGAAATTACGAACATCTGAACCTGAAATTCAATGAAAATGTAAACTTCATAATAGGAAATAATGCTCAGGGAAAGACAAATCTTTTAGAGAGCATTTTTATTTGTTCCATGGGAAAATCTTTCAGGACTTCTAAGGACGCCGAAATGATCAGATTTGAAAAAGATTTTTCAAAGATAAAGGTTACTGCTCAAAAGCAGCTGTTTCCTGTCGATGTAGAGATAACTCTAAGAAAAGATCAGGGAAAATCCATCAAAGTGAATGGAATGAATATATCCAGAACGTCTGATCTGCTGGAAAATCTTTATATAGTCATATTTTCTCCCGAAGATCTGAAGATAGTAAAAGATGAACCTGAAAAAAGAAGAAAATTCATTGACAGAGAACTCTGCATGCTTAAACCTTCTTACCTCGACAGCTTAACTAATTATAAAAAAGTTATACTGCAGCGGAATAATTACCTTAAAGAAAGAAACATAGATTCTTCCGTACTGGATATATGGGATATTCAGCTTGCTAAGTACGGATCAAAGATAATATCCATGAGAAATGATTTTATAGAAAAAATAAATGAGATCAGCGCCAGGATTCATGGAAATATAACCGACGGAAAAGAAAAACTAAAAATAGAATATGATCCCAATATCAAGATAGTAAATAATCTTGAAAACGAGCTCTATAATTCGATAAAAAAATCCCAGCCCAGCGATATGCGTCTTAGAACCACTACGAGAGGGCCTCATCGGGACGATATATCCTTCTATATAGACGATATTAACGTAAGAAGTTTTGGGTCTCAGGGTCAGCAGAGGACTGCGGCCTTGTCGCTGAAACTGGCAGAGCTGGATCTGATAAAGGCAGAGACCGGTGAGGAGGCGATTCTTTTGCTGGACGATGTCATGTCTGAACTTGACGCCGGACGTCAGGAATATCTTATAAAAACTTTGTCGGATATACAGCTTTTTATAACTACTACGGAGATAAATGACAGTCTTGAGAAAGCTGCGTCGAAAGGAAAAATTTTCACAGTAGAAAACGGAAAAATAAAGCCCTGAAAAAATATGGTATCTAAAAGACATATGTACACCATTTTTTAGGGCTTTTATAGTTAAAAAAAGCGGGTTTAAACCTCTTAAAATAATAAAAGTAATAAAAAACCCGAAATACATATTTTAATTGAAAAAAAGCCTGAATTATGTTATACTGTTAAACGTTGAAATATATAGAGAAAAGGTGAGAAAATGAGTTTATTGGACGAGAAGACAAACGGACAATATGACGCGGCCCAGATACAGGTGCTGGAGGGTCTTGAAGCAGTGAGAAAAAGACCCGGCATGTATATAGGAAGCACCGGAGCAAGGGGTCTGCATCATCTTGTATATGAAATTGTGGATAACAGTGTGGATGAAGCGCTGGCAGGATACTGCACCACAATAAAAGTTACTATTAACAAGGATAATTCCATCACCGTGGAGGACGACGGCCGAGGTATGCCTGTGGACAAGCATCCTAAGCTTAAGATTCCTGCAGTAGAAGTTATCCACACAGTTCTCCATGCCGGAGGAAAATTCGGCGGAGGAGGATACAAAGTATCCGGCGGACTCCACGGCGTGGGAGCTTCTGTAGTAAACGCCCTCTCTACCCACATGGAAGTAGAGATAAGAAGAAACGGTAAAATCTACAAGCAGTGTTACGAAAGAGGAAAGACTGTAACTCCTCTTGAAGTTATCGGAGATTCAAAAAAGACGGGATCAAAGACCAGCTTTTGGCCTGATCCTGAAATATTCGAAACTACTATATTCGATTTCGATACTCTCGAACACAGGCTGCGGGAGATGGCTTTTCTCAACAAGGGTATAAAGATTATCTTTAAAGATGAGAGGGAAGGCAAAAAAAGAAGCGAAACTTATCACTATGAAGGCGGAATCAAAGAATTTGTCAAATTCCAGAACCAGAATAAAGACGCCATTCATCCTGACATCATATATTTTGAAGTAGTAAGAGATACCTGCGAAGTAGAAATCGCAATGCAGTATACAGAAAGTTACAATGAACTCGTCTTAGGATATGCCAACAATATAAATACTACAGACGGCGGTACTCACATCGTCGGATTTAAGAGCGCTTTAACAAGAATTTTTAATGATTACGGAAAAAAAGCAAAGATACTTAAAGAAAACGACACTTTGAGCGGCGAAGACGTGAGAGAAGGTCTTACCGCCATAGTATCCGTAAAGCTGGCGGAGCCTCAGTTTGAAGGCCAGACTAAAGCAAAGCTTGGAAATCCGGATATGAGAGGTTTTGTAGAAACCACCACCAACGAAAATCTTACAGCTTTTTTAGAAGAAAATCCGGCTCAGGCTAAGATAATATTGGAAAAATGTATCAAAGCAGCCAGAGCAAGAGAGGCGGCCAGAAAAGCCAGAGATCTGACCAGAAGAAAAGGAGCTCTGGACAGTTTTTCTCTTCCCGGAAAACTCGCAGACTGTTCTGATAAAGATCCGTCTCAGTGCGAGATATTCCTCGTCGAGGGAGATTCCGCCGGAGGAAGCGCAAAAGACGGCAGAGACAGAAAGCGTCAGGCGATACTTCCTCTCAGAGGTAAGATCCTCAATGTAGAAAAAGCAAGACTCGACAGAATACTCAATTCTGACGAGATAAAGAATATGATAACGGCTTTCGGCTGCGGTATCGGAGACGATTTTAATGTAGAGAAGCTCAGATATCATAAGATAATAATAATGACCGATGCCGACGTAGACGGAGCTCACATAAGAACTCTGCTTCTGACCTTCTTCTACAGATATATGAGACCTCTTATAGAGGGAGGATTTGTCTATGCGGCTCAGCCGCCTCTTTATCAGGTTAAAAAAGGAAAAGACGTTTACTATACTTACGGTGAGGATGAACAGACAGAGCTGATGAAATCTCTCGAGGGTAAAGCTGGCAAAGCCGATATACAGCGTTATAAGGGTCTTGGAGAGATGGACGCAGAACAGCTGTGGGATACTACTATGGATTACGAACACAGAACGCTGATTCAGATCACCATAGAAGACAGTGCGGCAGCCGATCAGACTTTCTCTACTCTCATGGGTGATAAAGTGCCTCCTCGTAAGAAATTTATAGAAGACAACGCTCATTATGCGACTATTGATATTTAGGAAAGGAGGCCAATAGATGACTACATTTTTAGAAGATCAGAAGCTGATACAGCACGAGATAAACAAAGAAATGAAGGACTCCTATATCGATTACGCCATGAGCGTTATCGTAGGCCGTGCCCTTCCCGATGTAAGAGACGGGCTTAAGCCTGTTCACAGAAGAATTCTTTACGGCATGAGCGGCCTTGGAGTGACTCCTGACAAGCCTCATAAAAAATCGGCTCGTATAGTCGGTGAAGTAATGGGTAAATATCACCCTCACGGAGACGGCTCCATATATGACGCCATGGTAAGGCTGGCGCAGCCTTTTAATATAAGATACACTCTTGTAGACGGACACGGAAACTTCGGTTCCGTAGACGGAGACGGTGCGGCTGCCATGCGTTATACCGAGGCGAGGATGACTCCTCTGGCCCTCCAGATGCTGAGAGACATAGAGAAGGAAACGGTGGATTTCACGCCCAACTTCGACGGAGAAGAAAAGGAACCTGCTGTTCTTCCTTCGAGATTCCCAAATCTTCTCGTAAACGGTTCCAACGGTATAGCCGTAGGTATGGCCACTTCCATACCGCCTCACAACCTGTGCGAAGTCATAGACGCGGCTGTAAAGCTGATAGACGAGCCTGAATCTACGGTGGAGGACCTTATCAAGATAGTCAAGGGTCCGGATTTTCCTACCGGCGCCATAATAATGGGAAAATCCTCCGTAAGAGAGGCATATCGCACCGGACAGGGAAAAGCCGTAGTAAGGGCAGTCGCCGAAATCGAAGAGACTTCTCACGGCAAGCAGCAGATAATAGTTACGGAGATTCCTTATCAGGTCAACAAGGCAAGGCTCATCGAAAAGATAGCCGACCTCGTTAGAGATAAGAGAGTGGAGGGTATAACCGCCATCCGTGATGAATCAAACCGTAAGGGTATGCGTATAGTAATAGAGCTTAAGCGCGACACTAACGCCAATATAGTTCTCAACAGACTGTATAAGCATACTCAGATGCAGGACAGCTTTTCCATGATAATGCTGGCCCTGGTGGACGGCAGACCTAAGATTCTGAACTTGCGGGAGATAATAAGCGAATATCTCAAGCATCAGAAAGAAGTCGTCACCAGAAGGACTATCTTTGATAAGAAGAAGGCGGAGGCGAGAGCTCATATCCTGGAAGGCTACCTCATAGCCCTCGATAACATAGACGAAATAATAAGAATAATAAGAAGCAGCTATAACGACGCTAAGGAAAAACTGATGGAAAGATTTGATCTTTCGGAGATACAGGCTCAGGCAATACTCGATATGCAGCTTCGCAGACTGCAGGGACTGGAAAAAGAGAAGATCGAAAGCGAATATCAGGAGCTTCTCAAAAAAATCGCTTATTATGTAGAACTTCTGGCAGACGAGAAAAAACTTATGGGCGTAGTAAAAGACGAACTCATAGAGATAAGAGACAAGTGGGGAGACAAGAGAAAGACCAAGATCAAGGCTGACGCTCAGGAGCTGGACGAAGAAGACCTCATAGAGGAAGAAAAGGTCTGCATTACCCTCACCCATCTGGGATATGTAAAGAGAGTGCCGGTTGACACCTACAGGGCTCAGAAGCGTGGAGGCAAGGGAATCACAGGACTTACCACCCGGGATAACGATTTCGTAAAGAACATGATAATGACTTCGACTCACGACTATCTGATGTTCTTTACCAACACAGGAAAGGCCCACAGGATAAAGGCTTACGAAATACCGGAGGCCACCAGGACGGCAAAGGGTACTCCTGTAGTCAATTTCCTCAACCTTCTGCAGAGAGAAAGAGTCACGGCAGTCATCCCTATCAAAGAATTTGCCGAGGATAGATTCCTTGTGGGAGTCACCAAGGACGGCATAATCAAGAAGACCGCCTTGGCCAACTTCGATACTAACAGGAAGACGGGACTGATCGCCATGAATCTGAAAGAAGGCGATCAGCTGATAGATATAAGAGAGACCAGCGGAAATAACAATGTCATCATAGTCACAAAGCACGGAAAGTGTATAAGCTTCTCCGAGGAGGACGTAAGGCCTATGGGAAGAATCGCCGGCGGTGTAAGAGCCATTAAGCTTGAAAAAGATGACGAAGTAGTTTCCATGGAACTGGTAGAACCGGGACAGGAACTTCTCGTAGTAACCGAGAAAGGTTACGGAAAGAGAACTAAAGTCGAAGAATACAAGATACAGGTCAGAGGAGGAAAAGGCCTTCTGACTTATGACAAGACTAAGTTTAAAAAGACCGGGCAGCTTGTGGGAGCCATGGTAGTAGACGATGACGACGACGTCATGCTCATAAATTCCAACGGCATAATCATAAGGATGCAGGCTAAAGAAATATCCAGACTCGGAAGAGCTACTCAGGGAGTGAAGATAATGAACGTGGCAGACGACGTAAATATCATTGCTCTGGCAAAAGTCGCCCGTGAAGATGAACTGGAAAAGGAAATAGAGGGCGGCTCTGAAAGCGGAGAACAGCTCGAATTAAAGTAAAACTAACAAAGGAGGCCAAACTCATGGCAGACAAATTACAATTTGTCATTCCCGGCAAACCGCAATATATAACTATTGTAAGGCTGGCCGTGGGTTCTGCAGCCAATACCGCAGGATTTGACGTAGAGGAGATCGAAGACATAAAGACAGCAGTAGGAGAGGCTTGCAAGAACATCAGCTGCCACGGATCGGAAGGATTTGCCGAGCAGTATCAGGTAGACTGCGAGATAGAAGACGGCAAGATGCAGATATATGTTACGGATATAAGCGGCAGCCATAAGCTGGAGAAACTGCAGAAACCTTGTCTCGACTGTCCCAACGAGGGAGACTTGGGGCTTTACGTCATAAAATCTCTCATGACCAGTATTGAAATAATAGACGGACCAAATTGCAAAAAAGCTATTAAGATGACAAAGGCAAAATAATGAATTCAGAATTATTCAACCGTTACGCAGAAAACCCTACAATTGAATTAAGAAACCGGATAGTAGAGGATAATCTGTACATGGTTGATATCCTGATCAGAAAATATCTGGGTAAAGGCGTCGATTATGACGACCTTTACCAGGTGGGAGCTTTGGCGCTGGTCTCCGCAGTGGAACGGTTCGACGTTTCAAAGGGTTACGAGTTTAAAAGCTTCGCTACTCCTACTATTTTAGGAGAGATAAAGAAGTATTTCAGGGACAAGCAGTGGAGCCTCAAAGTTCCAAGGCGCCTTAAAGAGATAGCCACCAAGGTGCAGGAGGTCAAGGGAGATCTTTCGGTGAGGCTGGGGAGAGCTCCCAGTGTGGAGGAGATATCGGAGGCCACGGGATTTACTCATGAGCAGATAATGCAGGCTCTTGAAAGTTCCAAGGCTTACGGCACTTATTCTCTGGAGAGCGCCTCATCGGGCGCTTCTGAAGAGAACGAAGATAACCCTCTGGAGAAATACATAGGATTCGAAGATCTGGGATATGAACGTGTAGAGATAAACGAGATCGTAACTAAAGTGCTGGAAAATTTCAGTGAAAATTACAGATATATATTTAAAGAAAGATTCATCGAAAACAGACCGCAGGCGGCCATAGCCAAGGAACTGGGAGTTTCTCAGATGACCATTTCGCGTGCTGAGAAGAATATAGTCCAGCAGTTCAGAAGAGAGATGCACCGGCAGTGAAGCAAAGATGAAATAAATTAAGAAAGAAGGCACATGGGATGAAAAGAGTTTTTTCGGGCGTACAGCCTACAGGAAACATTCACCTCGGAAATTACCTCGGAGCATTGAAGCAGTTTGTGGAACTTCAAGAAGATCATGAGTGCATATATTGCATAGTGGACATGCACGCTATAACGGTTCCGCAGGATCCCGAGGTTCTAAAAGAACACATATTGGACGTGGCGGCTCTTTATCTCGCCGTCGGCGTAGACCCTGAAAAATCTATAGTATTTGTGCAGTCGGATGTACCCGGCCATGCGGAGCTGTCATGGATTCTCACCTGCAATTCATATACCGGCGAGCTGTCGAGAATGACACAGTTCAAAGATAAGAGCAAAAATAAAGAATCGGCTCCGGCCGGGCTTTTCACCTACCCTATTCTGATGGCTGCGGATATACTCCTGTATGATACCGACGTAGTGCCGGTAGGAAACGACCAGAAGCAGCATATCGAGCTATGCAGAGATCTGGCGGTAAGAGTAAACGGGAAGTATCCCGATACTTTTGTCATACCGGACGGAAGGTTCTTAAAAGAAGGGGCCAGAATAATGGCGCTGGACGATCCTTCTAAGAAGATGAGCAAGAGCGCCGAAAATATACACTCGCGAATCTCTCTGCTGGACGATCCGGCTAAGATAAAGAAATCCATAATGAAAGCCACCACTGACTCGGAAGGCGTCATAAGATTCGATACCGAGAATAAACCGGGCATCAGCAATCTGCTCAATATCTACAGCGTTCTTTCAGGGATTAGCATCGCCGATCTCGAAAAGAAGTATGAAGGAAAAGGTTACGGAGATTTCAAGAAAGATCTGGTGGAAGTCACAGTAAAGGCGCTTACGCCTATACGTGAGAGATTTGAAGAGATACGTAACTCAGAAGAATTGATCAGAATTCTCCGGGAAGGCGCCGGCAAAGCCGACGCTATAGCCAAGAAGACGATAGAAAGAGTCAAAGGAAACTTTGGGCTGGGATTATAATCAAAAAACACGCCTGCCTCAGCGGTCTGGTCCTCGGAGCTTTTAGCTCCTGCGGAGGCCCGCCTGCGGCAGGGTGTCTTGAATAAACTTTTATTATACTTTGAATTTTGTTCTGTATCCACTTTTATGGGTACAGAGAGCACGTAAATTGCAATGCTGTGTTATGAGGACAGATGTTTGTTCTTGTAAAAGAAGTTGATATTGGGCAAAATCAAATGTCATATTATCAATTATTGGTAAAATAGTATTGAAAAGTGATCAAGATTTACCAAAACATATATTGCAATTATATGTTTTTAAAAGGAACATATTACTGGAGTGAAAAAAGACATTTTTTAAAGGTAACACAGGCAATTAGTCAATAATTTTTGATAAAAATTTATCAAAAATTATTGACTTTGTTAAAACTAATAAATATAATATATATAATTATAATATCATGAGCTATCTTTATTAAGAAATAAAGGAGGTGAATAAAAATAGTTAATTCTAAACTAAAGAGATTGTTGTAAAAGGAGGGGATAATAACTCTTATTATTGATGAAACAAACTGATATAAATCTTTGTATGTGATTATTAAAAAAAAAAGGAGGAGAAAATGAATAAATATTTTAAAAAAGGAATAGCAATAGTGCTTATGCTCAGCATAATAATTACAAGCCAAAGATTTACAGTTTTTGCTGGAGTTTCAAATAATATTAGTAAAGATATAGAAATTGAAAGAGTCGATAAAACAGTTTATAAAGATATTCAATTGATGAAAAAAATAGGAATAAGTAGTAATGAAGATAACCCTTTAAAATTAGTCAATTTATCTAAAAAGAGTTATTGTGTAGATGATAGTACAATAATACAAATTATTGAGAACTCTGATAAACGTATTGAATTAAGGATAACTGAGGGAAATAAAGTGGATAATGTAGTGTTCACTAATGATGGTAAAACATATCTGGATAATAAGCAGGTTATAGTAACTGATTCAGAAGGAAATGAGATTTTACATAATATGTTTGCAGAACCTAAAGTAGGATATTCAATTTATTATAAAAAAACATGTCCATACGGATCTTCTGGTGATTATACGCATTATTATGGTCAGGAAAAAAGTGCAAATATAAGTTTAGGAAAGGATATTACAGCACTATCTGTAGTTGCTTTCCGTGCATTTATGTTGACTTATCTTGGTGTTGCAGGAGAAGTTGCTTCTAATATATTAGAACAGTTCTATAATATTTTAATAACAACAGAACCTACAACAAGTGCGCTGTCATATAAGGCGGATATGTATAGTCATAAAAATTATAAAAGTGGTTATATTCCTTCGCAATTTACTTTTATATGGAAATATAATCTTAAATTGTATCCTAAGACAAATTTTAGCGGCTCTGCAACAACAAAGAATGTGTATAAGTGTAAAATGACCGTATAGAAGAAATGGAGCTGATAATATATGAAAAAGCCGGATAAAAAGAAAACCATCATCACCATAGTAACAATAGCGGCCATTGCTGTCATTCTTAATATTCCTGTTGTATCTGATGTTATTGCAATGACGAGAGTCGGCATGATTGGAAGTGTGACCGATATGGAGAAAACAGAGTATGAGGGAGAAAAGTACTGGCAGTTTTCTTTAGATGACGAGTATGATACCAGAATTATCGTGGTGGAACATAATATTTTCAGAGTAACCGTCAGGATATTTGAAGATTCTACAGGTAAGGAAAACTTATACACCAAGCCTCTATTTGGAAAACCGGTGATAGATATTCCATAGAAATAAACCCCCTTTGCTGTAAAAGCAAAAGGGGTTTATTCATCTATAATTGACTAAAGTATGAAACTACAAAATCTTCAAATAATGCGACAGAGGTAGGTATATAATTTTGGGATGTTTTTTGTATATTTATATATCTAAAAGCAATAGGGTTTTTGATCTTAATTTTTTTGATTTTTGTCTCGTTTTTAATTCTCCATGTTTTTTCAGGAATAATAGAAATCTCCATACCACGCTTAATAAAATCAATCATGATAGAGGGGTGGTTGCTTTCTAAATTTATTTTTGGTATGAATCCCGCTTGTTTGCATAGCTGCAAAGTAGAAGTATAAAGAGGCAAATCGCTGGTCAGAGATATAAAAGGTTCATCACGTAGTTCGTATAAGTCTATTTCGTCAAGGGATACTAATTTATGATTTTTAGGAATCGCCAAACAAAAGCTTTCTTTAAGCATTTGAGTACTATTGGATTCTAAGACAGAATAATCTGAACTGTAAATATGGAAATCGGCACTTTTGGGCGGAAGGCTATTATGTAAG
>FR882591.1:20567-55525 GCA_000435715.1 Firmicutes bacterium CAG:145 | reverse complement strand
GAATTTGTTAAAATGGTTGTAGAATCGCAAAAATAAATCGGAATTTACAGCATATCCGCCTTTGTACCGTCAATCAAGCTGTTTTTCTTCCTAAAATGTTGTAGAATCAGTACAAAGGGCTAAGAAAATACAGCATGCGGCCGTACGGTAGCAGAGCCGGCAATTTACGACAGTAGAAACAGCGATCTGCGGCGACCACCGAGGGTACCGCCGAGAGGAAGGGTTCATTGAACCACCGCTGCATGTCTGATTCGTGGTATAATAACCTTGCGGCGTTGACACCGGCAGCGGCGCATCAGATTGAAGGGGCTATAAGTTCCGTCGAGTGCGCAAGGGCATGAGACAAATAAACCACCTGTTTTACGGGTGGCGCCGATTAAAATAAACTTATGAAAACAGGTAAAAAAGATGAATAGATTTAAAGTACACGCTCCGTTTGAAATGACAGGAGATCAGCCCAAAGCCGTAGAGACGCTGGCGCAGGGCATAATCGACGGCAAAAAAAGCCAGACTCTCATGGGTGTAACCGGCTCCGGCAAGACATTCACCATGGCGAAGATTATAGAGAAAGTACAAAAACCGACTCTTATCATCAGTCACAATAAGACTTTGGCTGCCCAGCTCCACGGAGAATTTAAGGAGTTTTTTCCGGAAAATGCGGTGGAGTATTTCGTCAGTTATTATGATTATTATCAACCGGAAGCCTATGTGCCTTCTACGGACACATATATAGAAAAAGATTCTCAGATCAACGATGAGATAGACAAGCTGAGACATTCGGCGACGGCTTCACTGGCGGAGAGAAGAGACGTGATAATAGTAGCCAGCGTCTCGTGCATATATGGACTTGGAAGCCCTTTCGACTATGAAAACCAGATGCTATCTCTCAGGCCGGGCATGGAAAAGAGCCGGAGAGATATATTGAGGAAACTTGTGGACATCCAGTACACTCGAAACGACTTATCCTTTGAAAGAGGATCTTTTAGAGTCCGCGGCGATATAATCGACATATATCCTGCGGGGGCTGAATCGGCAGTCAGAGTGGAACTCTTCGGAGATGAGATAGATTCTATAAAAGAGATGAATCCGGTGACGGGAGAGATAACAGGACTTAGAGAGCATGTGGCCGTATATCCGGCCTCACATTATGTCACTTCTCCGGAGAACATGGAAAAAGCTATAAAGACCATAGATGAGGAACTTCAGGAGAGAGTGCAGTGGTTCAAGGACAGAGGAAAACTGCTGGAGGCTCAGAGAATAGAGCAGAGGACCAGATACGATCTTGAAATGCTCAGAGAGATAGGAAGCTGCAAGGGAATAGAGAATTACTCCAGGCACCTCAACGGGCTGCCGGCAGGCACCAGACCTTATACCCTGATAGACTATTTCCCTGAAGATTTTCTCATAATGATAGATGAATCCCACGTCATGCTCCCTCAGCTGAGGGCGATGTACGAAGGCGACCGGTCAAGAAAATCTTCTTTAGTGGAGTACGGATTCAGGCTTCCGTCGGCTCTGGATAACAGACCGCTCAAGTTCGATGAATTCAACGCACTGGTAAATCAGATAATGTACGTGAGCGCTACTCCGGCGCCTTACGAAAGACAGCAATCCGGCGGTATCAGCGCCGAGCAGATAATAAGGCCTACAGGGCTTCTGGATCCGCCTATAGAAGTGGTTCCGACAGAGGGACAGATCGACCATCTGATAGGTGAAATAAGAAAGGTGACAGACAGGGGAGAGAGAGTATTTGTCACTACACTTACAAAGAAGATGGCCGAGAGTCTGACCGACTATTTAAAAGGCGTGGATATAAGAGTCAGATATCTTCATTCAGAAGTAGATACTCTGGAGAGAATGGAGATAATCAGAGATCTGAGAATGGGAGTTTTCGACGTGCTGGTAGGCATAAACCTGCTCAGGGAAGGGCTGGATATTCCTGAAGTCTCGCTCGTCGCCATACTGGATGCTGACAAAGAGGGCTTCCTGAGAACTGAGACGTCGCTGATACAGACTATAGGAAGAGCTGCCAGAAACGCCGGAGGCAAAGTCATAATGTATGCCGACAAAATAAGCAAAGCTATGGCTTTAGCCATCGAAGAGACAGACAGAAGAAGACAGATACAGGAGGAATACAATAAAGCTCATGACATAACTCCGACTTCTGTCAGGAAGTCTATAAGATCAGTAATAGAAGCGACTCATGCGGCAGAAGATGAAGAGACCTACAGAGGCAAGAAAGCCAGTGAGATGACTAAAAAAGAGCTGACAGAATATATAAAGAAGATGGAGAACGAGATGAAGCAGGCAGCTAAAGACCTGCAGTTTGAAAGAGCTGCCAGCCTCCGCGACCAGATATTTGAATATAAGACAAAACTGTAGGTATCCTGTAAGGCGCATGCAGCGCCTTACAGGGTCGCGAAAGGAGATAATAAATGGCAAAAGACATAGTCATAAAAGGCGCCAACGAGAACAACTTGAAAAATATAGACGTGACTATACCCAGAGACCGTTTTGTCGTACTGACGGGGCTCTCGGGATCGGGCAAATCATCTCTGGCCTTTGATACTATATATGCAGAGGGCCAGAGGAGATATATGGAGAGCCTTTCTTCGTATGCCAGACAATTTCTGGGGCAGATGGAGAAACCGGATGTAGAATATATAGAGGGTCTCTCTCCGGCGATCTCTATAGATCAGAAGACCACTAACCGCAACCCCAGATCCACCGTGGGAACGGTGACGGAGATCCACGACTACCTCAGACTATTATATGCCAGGATAGGAAAACCGCACTGCCCTATATGCGGAAAGCCTATAACCAGCCAGTCGGTAGACCAGATTGTAGATACAATAATGGACTTTCAGGAAGGAACTAAACTGCTGATCCTGGCGCCGGTGATCAGAGGCCGCAAAGGTACTCATGAAAAGATACTGGAGAAGATAAAAAAAGAGGGATTCAGCCGCGTCAAGGTTGACGGAGAGATAAAAGTCCTGGGTGAAGATGAGATAAAGCTTGAAAAGACATTTAAGCATAACATAGAGATAGTTGTAGACAGAATAGTCGTAAAACCGGGTCAGGAGAGCAGAATCTCAGAGGCCTGTGAACTGGCCATGGCTCATGGCGAGGGACTGGTAAATGTCGTGGGAGATTTTTACGATTGGCATTACGAGCGAACTTTCAGCAGCAAGCTGGCTTGTCCGGATCACGGTGTGAGTATTGAAGAACTGGAGCCCAGGATGTTCTCTTTTAACGCACCTTTCGGAGCATGTCCTGTATGCAGTGGCATAGGATATACGCAGAAGCTGAATCCCAGCAAGATAGTCAACGAGGAACTCAGTATTCCGGACGGAGCTTTGGCCATAGTCTTCGGCTCCATGGAGTTCAGCGGATTCTACCGCCAGATGGTCAACGCCCTGGCTGAAGATCACGGGGTGGATATAAATAAACCTCTCAAGGATTTGCCGGAAAAATTCAGACAGGAGTTGCTGTACGGAACGGGAGACAGACATTTAAAGTATTATTATACCAGCAGAAATACGGGAAGCAAGTCTCTTCAGGACAGGCCTTTCGAGGGAGTCGTCAACAACATCGAGAGAAGATACAGAGAAACTTCTTCTGAATATTTCAAGAAGAGGATGGAGGAATACATGACGATAGACCTCTGTCCGGAGTGTCACGGCAAGAGATTCAAACCTGAGATACTGGCGGTAACAGTGGGAGATAAGAATATCGCTCAGTTTTCCGATATGTCCATAAGAGACGCACTGACCTTTGTAGAAGGACTTGCGCTGTCAGAAAAAGACAGAGCCATAGCATACCAGATTCTCAAGGAGATAAAAGCCAGACTCAGATTCCTGATAGACGTGGGTCTTGATTATCTCACGCTGAGCAGGTCAGCAGGCACACTGTCGGGAGGAGAATCCCAGAGAATACGTCTGGCGACGCAGATAGGCTCAAGCCTTGTGGGTGTTCTCTATATATTGGACGAACCCAGCATAGGACTTCACCAGAAGGATAACGAAAAGCTGCTGGCTACACTTCGTCACCTCACCGACATAGGAAATACTCTCGTAGTAGTAGAGCATGATGAGGATACCATGTATGCGGCCGATCACATCGTAGATATAGGCCCGGGGGCCGGCATAAACGGAGGAGAGCTGGTGGCGCAGGGCAGTGTGGACGATATAAAGGCCTGCAGAGAATCTATAACAGGACAGTATCTTTCAGGTGAAAAGAAGATAGAAGTGCCTGAAAAGAGGAGAGAGGGAAACGGCAAGTCTCTGATAATCAAAGGCGCCAGACAAAATAATCTGAAAGGCATAGACGTGGAAATTCCGCTGGGAAAGCTAATATGCGTTACCGGAGTCTCGGGATCGGGCAAGAGCAGCCTGGTGAACGAGGTCCTTTATAAAGGAGTGTCCCATATCACCAATAAAACCCTTGAAGAAGCGGGAGACCATGACGAAATCCTCGGAATTGAAAATATAGATAAAGTGATCGATATAGACCAGTCCCCGATAGGCAGAACGCCCAGATCTAATCCGGCTACTTATACAGGGATGTTCACCGCTATAAGGGATCTGTTTGCGGGACTGCCGGAAGCTAAGATGAGAGGGTTCGGAAAGGGAAGATTCAGCTTCAATGTAAAAGGTGGGCGTTGCGAAGCATGCAGCGGTGATGGTATAATAAAGATAGAGATGCATTTTCTTCCTGACGTATATGTCCCATGCGAAGTCTGCAAGGGGCGCAGATACAACAGAGAAACTTTAGAAGTCAAATATAAAGGCAAGAATATCTTCGATGTGCTTGACATGAGCGTCACAGAAGCGGTAGAATTTTTCAAGAACCTTCCGAGCATAGCAAGACCTCTCAAAACATTAGATGAAGTAGGACTTGGATATATAAAGCTGGGACAGCCTTCGACGCAGCTATCCGGAGGAGAGGCTCAGAGGGTTAAATTGGCTACGGAACTTTCAAAGCGAAGCACCGGCAAGACGCTGTATATATTGGACGAGCCTACCACAGGTCTTCATTTTGCCGACGTAGATAAACTCATATCCGTTTTGGATAAACTTGTAGAAGCAGGAAACACAGTAGTAGTAATAGAACACAATTTAGACGTTATCAAGCGAGCCGACCATATAATCGATCTGGGACCCGACGGCGGAGACAGAGGCGGCAGCATTGTAACTACGGGAACTCCTGAGGAAGTGGCAAAATGTAAAAAATCTTACACCGGACAGTTCCTCAAGAAACTTCTCAAATAAAAACGGCGGATAAAAAAGCCGCCTTAAAATCACACGGAGGAAATCCAAATGGAAAACAAAATGAATCTGACCATGCTGACAGACTTTTATGAGCTCACCATGGCCAACGGCTATTTTGAGACAGGTATGGCAGATGATATCGCCTATTTCGATATGTTCTTCAGGCGAGTGCCCGACGGCGGGGGATATGCGATCATGGCCGGAGTAGAGCAGATGATCGACTATCTGAGGAATCTCAAGTTTACCGATGAGGATATCGAGTATCTGAGAGGTAAAAACCTTTTCTGCGAAGATTTTTTGCAGTATCTCAGAGAATTTAAGTTCCAGTGCGACGTATGGGCAGTTCCGGAAGGAACTCCGATATTCCCTCACGAGCCTATCGTCACCGTCAGAGGACCGGTGATACAGGCTCAGTTCATAGAAACCATGATATTGTTGACTATCAATCATCAGAGCCTGATCGCCACTAAAGCCAACCGCATAGTGAGGGCGGCCAAGGGCAGAGGCGTGATGGAGTTCGGCACGAGAAGAGCCCACGGCGCCGAGGCAGCCATATTCGGAGCCAGGGCTGCATATATAGGAGGATGTGTCGGTACGGCCTGCGCCATAGCAGACAGAGATTACGGCATATCGGCTCTGGGCACCATGGCTCACAGCTGGGTACAGATGTATCCGGACGAGTATTCGGCATTCAAGAAATATGCTGAGATATATCCTGACAACTGCACCCTTCTGGTAGACACGTATAACGTTCTCAAGTCCGGAGTTCCTGCGGCTATAAAAGTCTTTAAAGAGATGAAGCCGGCCAGGATGGGCATAAGAATAGATTCCGGGGACGTGGCATATCTGACCAAGAGAGCCCGCAAGATGCTGGACGAGGCAGGCCTCGAGGAGTGCCAGATAGTGGTTTCCAATTCTCTGGATGAATACATAATAAGAGATGTAATTCTGGAGGGCGCCTGCATAGATTCTTTCGGCGTGGGTGAGAGACTGATAACAGCCAAGTCGGAGCCTGTCTTCGGAGGCGTATATAAGCTGGTAGCTCTTGAGACCGACGGAAGGCTGACTCCTAAGATAAAGATTTCCGAAAATGTTGAAAAGATAACTAATCCGGGATTTAAGCATGTGTTCAGGCTTTATGACAAGAAGACCGGAAAGGCCAGAGGCGACGTCATAACCGTTGCTGACGAGACGGTACCTGAGTTGGCCGAATATGAGATATTCGATCCCAACGCCGTATGGAAGAGGACTAAGATAAGAGATTATTACGTCCGCAACCTGAGAGTCCAGATCTTCGATAAGGGAAGGTGCATTTATGAAAGCCCAGGTGTGGATGAGATAAGAGATTACTGCAAGGCTCAGATGGAGACCATGTGGGACGAAACTCTCCGTTTCGAAAACCCGCAGACGTATTATGTAGACTTGTCTCAGAAGCTTTGGGATGTGAAAAACAGCCTTCTGTCAGAATTTGCCGCAAAATAGTAATAAATAATTAAGATTTTGTTAATGCACTCTGAACGTTACTGTGGTAAAATGATATTGTAGAAAAGAACATGAGCAAGTTTGGAGATTCGTCATGAAGAGCATTTATATTTTACTGACAAAGAGCACGACTATATGTTCAAAAATAGTTTACCTTGCAACGAGGAGTGAGTTTACCCACGCTGCGATTTCACTGGACAGTAGTTTTAATGAACTTTATACCTTCGGGAGAAAATACAGTAGGCTTATGCTTCCTGCAGGTTTTGCGATTGAGAGCGTATATAACGGTATACTGGGTTCTTCCGATAATATGAAATGCGCTGTCTATGAACTGAAGATCAGCGACAAGGTATACGGAAATCTTGTCAGAATACTCAATTACTTTGAACTTAACAGGGCGCGGTACAGATACAGCATAGTGGGATTGCCCATGTGCAAGTTTAAGAAAGTGTATGAGAGAGAAGATTACTTTTTCTGTTCCCAGTTTGTCTACCACGCTTTAAGCGAATCGGGAGCCATAGCTAAGAATTCCGAGCCGTCTCTGGTGGGGCCGATGGATCTGTCTCTGCTCCCTGAAGCGACGGAGGTCTTTAAGGGAGAGATAAGATCGCTGAGAGTCAACGGACTTGCTCTTTCGAGCATGGCGACATGATTTTATGATTTTAATATGAACAAAAATAGGGCGCCACGCCGGAAGATGTGTGTTTAACACGGGTTACCGGATGCGCCCTTTTGTTTTGACTTAATCTTGGGACGGTCACATGGAACCTGAGCAGCCCAGAACATTTTTGATCTTATGCTGCACCATGGACTTTATGGCCTGCCTTCCCGGGCCGAGGTACTTACGAGGATCAAATTCGGCAGGATTTTCTGCTAAGAATTTTCTTACTTCTGCCGTGAGGGCAAGACGAAGATCTGTATCTATATTGACCTTGCATATGCCGTATTTAGTGGATTCTCTTATCATATCCTCCGGAACGCCGCGGGCTCCCGGAATATCGCCTCCGTATTGATTGCACTTGTCTACGAATTCCTTAAGTACAGTAGAGGCTCCATGGAGAACCAGCGGAGTTTCAGGTATCAATCCATGTATAGTCTTGAGTCTTTCAAAGTCGAGATAGGGATCGCCTTTAAATTTATATGCTCCGTGGCTGGTACCGATAGCAATAGCCAGAGAATCTACGCCTGTTCTCTCGACGAATTCGGCGGCCTCGTCAGGATCAGTAAAGGTAGCCGAGCGCGCATCCACCTTGACGTCGTCTTCTACTCCAGCCAGTTTGCCCAGCTCTGCCTCTACCACTACGCCGTGAGCGTGAGCGTAGTCCACCACTTCTTTTGTGAGTCTGATGTTCTCTTCAAAAGGATGTTTTGATCCGTCTATCATGACTGATGTAAATCCGTCGTCCACACATTTTTTGCATATATCGAAATCCTCACCGTGATCAAGGTGAAGAGCGATATCCAGTCCCGTGTCTTCGATGGCTGCCTCTACCAGCTTGAGCAGGTAAGCAGGCTTGGCGTACTTGCGGGCGCCGGCCGATACCTGAAGGATCAGAGCCGAATTTTCTTCCTGAGCAGCTTCTACGATACCTTGTATTATTTCCATATTATTTACATTGAAAGCTCCTATAGCGTAATCAGATCTCAGAGCCTTTGCAAACATTTCTCTTGTGGTTACTAATGCCATTTTTAACCTCCGATAATATATTCAGACATCGTGACTAACATCAGATACCCTGACTTTTTGGTTCAAGGAGCAGGACATCTGATCAACCGTCTGAAAGTTATAGATAAATTTAATATATTATACACCAACGAAGGAAAGATTAAAAGATGTCATTTTCATTTTCATCCCCGAACAGGGAACTCATATCGAACTTTGAACTGCCGCCCGAGCCTGCTCCTCCTGTGAAAGCGGCCATCAGAGGTCCTATATTTTCGATTATTCCGCTCAAGTCAGGCATAGCTTTGCCGAAGAGTTCGCCGGGAGGCGGAAGCTTCGGAGGAGGGGGCGGATTGAGGACCATCTGCCCCAGATTATCCATTCTGTTCATGATATCCGTCATCTTGTGAAGATCCTTGAGAATACTGCCGAGCTCAAAGGCTTTTATGGGAAGGCCTCCTCCTAAAGGAGCCGGAGGCCTTTGACGGCCCTGAGAACTTCCGCCTCCGAGTATGTCTCCAAGACCGCCCTGCCCTGATGCGGCCGCAATTAAAAGGACGGCGGCTACTCCTATGATCCCCGAATTATTAGCCATATGTAAACCTCCTGATTGACCCGTTGTAGATTAAAGGTATGTTCCATAATATGAAATTTTGACTGCCGTCGTGCATAGATTGTAATAGAAAGCACAAATAGGAGGTTGATTTATGGAATTAAATGAAAAGATGATAGGGGAGATAGCAGGTCAGCTGGGTATATCCAGCGGAAAAAATATGGGCAGAGACGCTCTGTCTTATCTGTCGTCAAAGAGCGACGCAGAGCTGGAGAGAGAGATACTGAAGATCAAGCAGCAGCTGAAGGCAAATAACGTTACCTACGATAAACAGATGGAAATGCTCAGAAATATCGCGCCTATGATGGATAAAAGCCAGAGAGTTAGGCTGCAGAGAGTCATAGAACTTCTCAGCAGATAAGGGATTAAAAAGGGTGTCTCTCATTTATGAGAGACACCCTGAATATTGCTGTCACGAAAGAATCAGCTCCAGTTCACTGCCCTAGCTATATCCGTTTTGGCGGATCCTTTGGTGAAGGTGAAGGTGCCGGCGCTCACTTTCTGGTGATCCAGGCCTGCGCTTGTACAAGCTGACTGGTAATCGGCGTAATCGTCGAACAATCCTGCTGCGACGAGGCATTCGACCGCTTCAGCTGCGCTGGAACCGCTTACTTTAACCTCGACGTCTCTGGAAAGAACTCCGTTTGACCACAGCGCCGAAGTATCGCCTGTGTCTGCCTGGCTGTTGTCTGGCCCGTCGCCGTCTTGAGCATCCTGATCAGAAGAACCCTGATCAGAGGTATCACCTGCGGCCGGATCCTCGGCCTGGCCTTCATCTGCGGCGCTGTCCAGTTCAGTGGATGTAGACTCGGTATCGGAGATCAGAGTCTTAGGATACTCCATTATAGCTTCCATTCTCCAGATGATGAGGAGAGAAGCTACCACCAAGATCAATAATGCTATAATTATGTCATTTTTGTCGTATAAGAAGTCTTTAAATTTTTTCATAATCTCCTCCCGAAACTTTACACGTACATTTTATCAGATAAATGCTTTTTTCTCAAGGAGTTTTGGTGTATAATATGTGACATGATAAAAATAACTATAGGAGAAAATCAAGGAAATCAGCGGCTCGACAGATTTCTCAAGAAATATTTTCCAGAGGCTTCTCTGAGCCATATATACAGGCTCATAAGAAAAGATGTGAAAATCAACGGAAAGAGAAAAAGGCCCGAGACGCTGATAGAGACCGGAGATCAGCTAATCCTTTATATGGCTGAAGAAGAAGCTTCGCTCCTCAGAGGCGGTAGCCGCAGAACGGAAAAGAAACCTTCTGCTAAGAAGCAGTTTTCCGTCGTCTACGAGGACAGTCAGATCCTCATAGCTGACAAGCCGCTTGGACTTCTTACGCACGGCGATTATAGAGAAAAGAAGAATCACCTTGCCAATCAGGTCGTTTCTTATCTTATAGAAAAGGGCGATTATGATCCCCGAACAGAAAAAACTTTTGTCCCTTCTCCTGCCAACAGACTGGACAGAAATACTACAGGACTGGTTCTCTTCGGTAAGACCTTAGCTTCTCTGCAGGAGCTCAACCGAATGCTCAGAGAAAGAGACGGTATAGAGAAACTGTACATGACTATAGCGACAGGCAAAATAGATTATCCTTTAAAACTAAAGGATACTATGACCAAAGACGTCTCGCGCAATCTGGTATCTGCAGGGGACGATACAGGAAAGATAATGGAAACCGATATAGTTCCCATAGAAGTATCAGAAGGCAGATACAGTTATACGCTGGCTGCGGCTAACATACATACGGGGAGGACTCACCAGATACGCGTTCAGTTGGCGGGAGCGGGTTTTCCGATAATAGGAGACTCCAAGTACGGAAATGACGCGGTGAACAGATACGTCAAGGAAAAATACGGACTTACCACTCAGCTGCTGCATGCGTACAAGCTCAGGTTCGGCCTGTGCAGAGAAGACGGACCGCTTAGCTATCTCAGCGGCCGGGAGTTTGAATGCAGTCTTCCGGAGCGGTTCCAGAGAATAAAAAAGGATATATTCGGCTAAAATTAACTTGTGGAGAAAATAAATGAAAGAAGCCTGGGGATGGATAAGAGATATTGCTATAGCAGTCGTAATAGCGGCAGTGCTGCTGTTCTTTTTTAAACCTATAATAATACAACAAGAGTCTATGCAGCCTAATTTTTATTCCAAAGATTATGTCATAGTGAGCAAACAGGCATATAAACTGTTTGGGGATATGGAGAGGGGCGATATCATCGTCTTTAAGTCCTCTCTGCTTGATGACAACGGCAAGCCCAAGTATCTCATCAAGAGGATAATAGGGCTTCCGGGCGATACTATTGCGATAGAAGACGGATACGTCATACTTAACGGCCAGACTATCCAGGAGCCGTATGTGGCAGAGCAGGGAATGTCCGGCGAGATGGAAGAGATAACTGTAGAAGAGGGAAAGCTCTTCGTCATGGGCGATAACAGATATGTGAGTCAGGACAGCCGCTCTCCTGCCGTAGGTCAGATAGATGAAGATACCGTCTTAGGGAAAGTGGTCCTGAGGATATTCCCTTTCAATAGTATCGAATATTTCGGATAAAAAATATGACCGGCGCGGGCTGAAGCTTACCTCAATAGTAAGCGCAAGGATATTTCAGGTCTTTACCGGCACGGCAATAATCTTCTGCTGAACTTTTGCGAAGCCGAGTCCTATATTGAAAAAAACTCAGACGTCCCGGGCGAACTCTGAGGTGAAAGATGAAAAAATTTTTTCTGACCTTGACCGCGGCCCTGCTGGGCATATGTTTAGCGGTATTGGTACATTGCAGTTTCATGCTTGTGGAAGCGGGAAGCGGATCTATGCTTCCGTCTATAGCTCCCGGACAAAAGGCTCTGATATACCTTCTGGCCGACACAGATGATGTGGCGGAGGGAGATATAGTAGCATACAGACAGCCTTACTACGTTGTGGACGGTGACAACGGAGTTTTGATGAGAAGAGTAGAAAGAGTCCTTCAGGATGAGATGGTATTATCCTGCGATGCCAATCTGATCGAAGATCAGGAGACCACCGTCAGGAAAGAGGATATTTTGGGTAAAGTCATACTGTTTTAAGATGAGGAGCGGGCGCTTCTCAGATTCGTATTGCGGAGATGAAAACAGATGATATGTAAGAATCAGGAGTTTATGATGTCAAAAAGAGAACGAAAACTTGTGGCAGGCAATAAAAAGGCAAGACACGATTATTTTATAGAAGAAACTTACGAGGCGGGAATAGTCCTCACGGGAACTGAAATAAAGTCTGTGAGGCAGGGGAAGGTCAGCATAAAGGAGAGCTATGCAAAGATAGAAAAGGGCGAGGTCTTCATATATGGTATGAACATAAGCCCTTATGAACAGGGCAACCGATTCAACGTGGATTCCCTCAGGCCGAGAAAGCTGCTTCTTCATAAGAGAGAAATCAGCAAGCTCATAGGATATACCACCATGAAGGGTCTGACTGTGGTACCCCTTGAGATGTACATAAATGAGGACGGAAGGGCAAAGATCCAGATAGCGGTGGCCCGGGGAAAGAAAAACTATGATAAGCGCGAGTCTATCGCTAAGAGAGACGCCGCAAGGGACATAGACCGGAAGATGAAAGAAAGGTTTTGATGATGAAGAAGTTTGTGATAGAAAAGGACTTTTTTGAAATTTTCCCGGACGCCCACATAGGAGTACTGATATGCAGGGGAATAGATAATAGAGTCAGAGATCCGGAAAAGTACGCCAGGTATCTTGAAGAGTCATCTTCGGAAGCGCTTAAATATATACAGGACCCTGAATTTACTCAGAACCCTGTGATAAGGCAGTGGAGAGACGCTTTCTATAAATTTAAGACCAAGAAAGGCGCCAGATGCTCTATTGAAGCGCTCCTTAAGTGTATTTCAAAAGGCGGTCAGATAGGTACGATAAATCCTCTTGTGGATATCTATAATGGTGTTTCCCTCAAGTATGGCGTGCCTGTAGGAGGCGAGGATATGGACAAGTTTGTCGGCGATAACAGACTGACTGTGGCCGCAGGCGACGAAGAGTTCGTAACTTTGGGAAGCGACAAAAGCGAGCCGCCATATGCCGGGGAAGTAGTATATAAAGATGACGCAGGCGCCATATGCAGATGTTTTAACTGGCGGGAATCAGTCAGAACCATGCTTACGGAAGATACAAAGAATGTCTTTATGTGTATAGAAACCATAAGCGGCCGGGAGTATCAGAAATTAAATGAGGCGCTAAATCAGCTTAAGAGACTTATAGAGACAGAACTTTCGGGAGAATGTACCGGGCATATACTCAACAGTGCGAACTCCGAGGTCGTGATTGACGAATAAAGGCGATAGAGACATGTTGCAAAATCATGCGTTTTGTTGTAATATATCTATATACACCGTGGGGGTGTAAAGGTTTCGACGGGGGTGTGGAACCGAGATAAGCGAGCGGTAGTTTGCCAGTCTACCTAAAAAAGGCACGTTAAATATAAACGCTAAAAAGAACAACAATTTCGCACCAATGGCTCTGGCTGCTTAGTCAGTCATAAGCTGTGCGTGTCGGCTCAGGTTTACCTGTAGGCCTTGAAGTCCGGCATCGAATATACAGGAAAACTCTGTGCGAGTTCCCGGTAGCACAGGGGAACAACGGGATAGCTTAGGCTTGTGTCTGTCAATGGACGCTGGCTGAAGCGAAGTAAAAAAACATTGACTGCGCTCGGAGAAAGTTTCGCGGAAATGCTTTCGGACGCGAGTTCGACTCTCGACTCGCGTAGCGAGTGAGAAGCTCTCGCTGAAGCCCTAGTCCGGCCGATGGCGAGGCGCAAGCCGAAGACAGAGCCGAGGCAGGTCTCATGCCAGGAGAGCAGGAGCGAAGCTCCGTGGCTCTCTACGGCCATCTCCACCATGAAAATAAAAATAGGCCGATAGGCCTATTTTTGTTTTCACAGACAGGAAAGAGAGAGTCGGACTCGCGTAGCGAGTGAGAAGCTCTCGCTGAAGCCCTAGCCCGGCCGATGGCCAGGCGCAAGCCGAAGACAGAGCATCGGTTTGCTGTAAACCTTTTATAACGTTCAATGAAAACGCCCAGAAGTATCGACATTCTCGGTACTGAGCCTTTTTTGCTTCTTTGCGAGATTTTTTTCCTTTCAAGTCTCGGCTTCCTTAAAATACAGAGGCTTTGCGAGAATTTTTGACCATCATATAGGGGTCAAGGGCGGCTGACGGCTTATTTCTCACTGTTTTTTGCCTAAATAGTCCCGTAAACAGCCTTAAATTACATTTTACAGAGAACGAGCCATCAAAAACTCTCGCAAAGCCTTTGATTTTAGAAAAAACCGGGACTTCTGCCCTGCACCCACCCTCTTCCAAAAAGCGTCTATTTTAGTCTTCGCTTTTAGAGGTACAGGCAGGCGAAGACAGAGATGACATTGTTTTAACAATGTATACAATGTACATCAGAATATTATGTTGACAAAAATTTGCGGGGGGGGGCATAATGTTTTAACAAAGGCTGAGATCTCCTCTCCTCCATAGAGGGAAGGTTTCCTTTCAGACTTTTGACGGTAAGTAATAATTCCATGTCAGACCCCTGAAGCGCAAAACTATATCGGTGTCTGTTTCACCGGATGCGGCTTTCCTGCCGCCTGAAGCTACTTGAGATGACTGTTTTGCTCCGTCGCTTGCTTTGCCTGCGGGGAAAAAGGCAAGTGATAGCGTTTCGCTTCATCCCTGCCGCCTGAGACGTCTGCTTTGACAGTAAATTGCCTGACGGCTCTTCGGGCGAAAGGCAAGCGAACCTGCCCGGAGCTTTGCTCCGGCTTTAATATATAAATAAATAACATCATCACCGGTAGTGGAGGGAGGTAATCTAATTGACCGAATATTTATCTTTGGTTTTCCTGTACAACAGGGCGAGCTATAAAAAGATCTTACTTGTTCTGGGCGTCATTCCGCTGAGCTTTCTGGTAATTTTCTTATTGCGGATCGGCGATCCCTATGAGGCAGGTTCTGAGATGCTCATGGAACGAGCTTTTGGCGGAGTGTGGGCCGTCATAATTTTTATCGCAGTGAACCTGCTTGGACTGATGTCCGTGGCTAATTCACTGAATGGGAGAAAAGCTTTGAAAGCGACCCATGCGACTACCGGATATACGATAAGAAGACTGCGGCTTTCGCCGGTTTCATCTTATCTTACTGTCTTTTTCTACTATCTTGCCGTGATTCTGATACTCTGGGGCCTTGCGATAGCGTCCTTATATGTGATCGGAAAGGTGGGGTTGACTATGGCGGGAGCTGCCGGGATAGATACTAAGCTTGCCCTTGGCCTTTTGAGGACCGATATAGGGCATGCGTTGATTCCTATTGCGCACCCTGCGCTGATAATCTTTGACATAGCTTCCATACTGGCTTTGGCAGGGGAGTGCGCCAAGTCATGTTATTTAAGCTGGCATAACGGAAGACCGTCGGCGGGGGTGATATTGGTACTGGTTCCCATGTTTCTTGTCTGGATCAATATCCTTGAAGATACTTACATATTTATGGCTACGATAATAATTGTTGTCTATACTGCTATTTCCTTTGGAGATGTGATCTTCAGGGAGAAACGCCCCAAGGGTGATCCTTTTAAGGCCAACCAATATGCAGGCATCATGGATATGGATGACTTTGAATTCGATGACAGTGTTTATGCGCCTGAGGTGAACAGCCTCGTGGAAGTTTACGGTATAGACTCTCCTGAAAAATCCGTTCAGCAGTTATACGGCAGAGAGACAGACAACGCAGAGAAAAAAGGCGTCAGGAAGATCGATCTGGGGCGTATCAGGCGCAGATTCATGCCTCTTGGTATAAATCTGGAGAGGGCAAATACCTTATTCGGAGCCTGGATTTTCATAGGTATCGCAGCACATCTTATCTTTTATTTCAAATTCATCACTCATTTAAAAGAGATAGATACCAGCATAAAGGGCATATCGATAGCTTCCGGAGTTGAAATGCCTTACTTCTGGGAACTGCAGGAACATTCCTATTACGGATACATTATCGGAATACTGATGGTAGTTTTCCTCCAGGCGTACTGGAACTACGAATATTATAATAAAAAGACAAAGAGCGTATATGTAATGAAGAGGTTGCCTGACAGAAAGGAATACCTGAAGACAATTTGGATAGCGCCGATAATACAAGGCTGCTGCATAGCGATGATAATGATCGTGAATATAGTGATCGATTTATGTGTGTATTTAGTCGCAACACCGGAGATTGCGCTTCATGCTGATTATATGGCGCATATTTTACCATTTTAGGAGGGCGTAAGATGATTGAGGTCAAAAATGTATCTAAGAAGTATAAAGAAAAGGTTGCCCTTTCCGGCTGCAATATTCAAATCCCCAGAGGGCAGATAATAGGTCTCTTTGGTTCTAACGGAGCAGGCAAGACTACCTTGATGAAATGTATAATGGGATTTCTGACTTTCGAGGGGGAAATAACGCTGGACGGAAAAAAGATAGATCAGAGCAACATATCCAGATTGTCTTTTGCCACAGGAGACCACTCCTTCTTTCCGTCTATCACTGCAGACGATCATAAATGGTTTTACAAAATGCACTTCCCGATGTTCAATGAAAAGAGATACGACGCCCTGATGGAATTCTTCGAACTTCCTACCAGAAAAAAGATAAGCGAATTCAGTTTAGGGCAGCAAAATCAGTTTGAAGTAGTATTAGCCATAAGCCAGGGGGCCGATTATGTGTTCATGGATGAACCTTTTGCCGGCAACGATGTGTTCAACAGGGAAGACTTTTACGAGGTTCTGGTGAGCGTATTGAACAAAGATGAGACAGTGATCATCTCTACTCATCTGATTGAAGAAATCGCGGATTATATCACAAGAGCCATACTCATAAGAAAAAGTGAAATCATAGACGACCTGAGCGTAGCCGACATAGAAGCCTCCGGAAAATCTCTAATTGAGATCGTAAAAGAAAAATATAATTACAGGCAGGATAGGATCAGAAAAGCCGTAGACCAGATGAAATAACGCTGAGAGAAATAGTATAAATATAAAAGGAGAGGCTAGTCATGATGAAAAAATCTGTTATCATATTTGTGACGGCGGCGGTTCTTTCGGTCGGGATTACTGTTTACGGCTGGATATTTGTGGACAGCCAGATCGGCGGCGTCGTGCTTACGGAGGAAACCATTGCGGGGGACAGGGACACCGCTGACGGACTGACGGTAGGTTTCAGGGCTGATTCCATGGAGAACCTTCACTGGATAAACAGCTTTGACTACAGCAGTGATGAGACAAAATCATATTTTAAAAGAGGTGAAATGGCAAAGAAGACCGATACCTGCGTTTACGACGATATTCGTTTCACGGGGTGGTCTCAGGTTCCTTACTATACTCAGCTGAAATATGGAAATCTGAAAGGACTGCAGGAGAAAGAGATTCAGGCTTTCTACGACGAGATACAAGGAAAGGTCATGGATAGCGGATCTGAGGAAGAGGGAAAGATAAGGCTCAAGGATTATCTGGATTTTTATCCTGTGAGTTTTCAGTTTCAGTTCGGCACCAAGATATATGATTCAGACAACGCATTGACGGGGCTTAAAGTTTATGACGAAAGAAATATGCTCGATTCGGAAGGCGTCACCGCCTATGATGACGATGTAGAGTTGTACACGGCTTTTAACGACATATTCAAGATCCCTGTCATAGATAATGAATATCAAGAATATAAAGTTACTAAAAAAGAGAACTATGACTACAAGAAATCTCTGGGCTACGATACAGAGATAGAAAAGCCTTTAGGCGAAGGAGAAGACTATTATGAGTTTGACCCTATAATAGTTCTCCAGGAGGAGAATGTCAAGGACGGAAAGAAATGGTTCCATCCTGATCTGCCGGAGGGACTTTCATACGAGGCCGGCGGCCAGAATGAAGAAGACAGTGAAGCGGATAATTCTAATGATGAAAAAACTGCCTCAGCATATAATCTGAAAAACAGGATACTGTTTACTGTCAACAATAAGACGGTGAAAGGCGCTGCCGTAGACGTCTCGCAAATTGACGGAGGCTATGGAGTATATGAGCTTCCCTTTGTAGTAATAGCCAACCAGACCATATCTGAGAGCCCAAGGAGCTGGACCGGAGCCCATCCCGAGCCTGTTATGGAGGAACTGAAGATGGTCTATCCGCTGGATGAGGAGGCCGAATATGTGGAGATGAGCTTATCGGATGACCACAGATATTTAGCTGTTTTTTTAGTCAGGGACGGATCTTACTTCGCAGACTTGGTTGACGCAGACAGCTGGACGTCGCCGGGCCCGATTGAACTGTTTCCGGCGGCCGAAAAAATGACGTATGCCTGGGGCAGCGACGGAAGTCTGGCGGTGACAAACCATGAAGGTTATGTCGCAGTTCTTGCAAGGACAGAAGACCAGGAGAATCCGTATGAAATCATATACAGCGGAGAGATAGGCGATGATGCTGATAAAGTGTTTTTTGATGATGAGATGATCTATAAAGGGAATTCGACGGCCAGATATCAATATGGCATTGACACGGGATTGGCAGTCACTGCGAAAGACGGAAAGGCAGCTTTAGTTCAGAATTTACTGATAGGCGATCTCGGATTGAAGATCAGGACGGCGGCTCTTGAGTGTATCATCATAGATGAGAGCGGAGTGACCTACAGAGGAAGGTTAAAGAGTAACCTGACAGATCTAAAGTACGATATGAGGGAGGATGAAGCACGGGCTGTGAGGGAACTTATAGATGAGGCCGCAGATGGAGGAGAGTATTCTGAAATGGTCAAATATATGATACAGCCTGTCAGAAATGAAAACTGGTCTTCCTGGGAGGGCTAAGACAGAAGATGAGTCCTCTATGTTGATCGGCCTTGCAGACTCGGATTGCTGCAAGGCCGCATCAGTATAGAATGTCTTTAAATACCTGTGTAATCTGCCGGAGGATAGAAAGCTGTTTTTATTCTTCCAGCAACTGCAGGAGTTTGGAATATAGGGCTGGATATGACCGCTTGAGATTGAGAATCTTGAAAGTTCCGGCATCAGCCCATGCCAGGGTGGTTGTCCCGACATTTAGATGTTTTCCGTCTTTGTCGTATACGTCATATTGAAGGATGAACTTTGCGGGAGTTAGCTTTATAAGTTTAGTTTCTACAGAAACTTCCTGATTGTAATATGCGGGGAGCTTATACTTGCAGTTCAGTTCTACCAGAGGCGTGATGATGCCGGATTCTTCTATTTCATCATACCTGAGACCGATCTTATTGAAATATTCAGTCCGGGCAAGTTCGTACCAGATGGCGTACACGGAGTGATGAACTATTCCCATCTTATCTGTTTCGGCATATCTTGGGACTATATTTATAGTATTTATCATTTTTTATCCTCCTTAAATCTTATCAAAAGTATAAACTATCGTGGATGTTTTTTCAATAAACAAAGTCTCGGCTTCTTTGTTTGAATTCTGCCTTTAGAAGAAGAAAAGATAGATATTGACTTGATAAGAAAAAAGGAATAAAATTAAAATGCCTTAAAAATATAACCGAGGGCCCGTAGCTCAGCTGGGAGAGCGCTGCGTTCGCAACGCAGAGGTCGAGAGTTCGATCCTCTTCGGGTCCACCATCTATTCTCTTGCGTCTCGCAAGAGATATTTTTATGAAGCTTACAGGAAACCTTAATCTTTTATTGAAAAGGCGGAAAGCAATATAATGTAGATACCCGGTGCGATATAATAGCTGCTGCGTGAGATGACGCCGGGGCAATAAGCATTATCAGAAATATAAGGTGATGAGTATGAAAACGATAGCTATAATAGACGATGACCTTCATATCGGAGATATGATAGAGGAAGTTCTGAGAAGAGAAGGATACGGCGTGATCAGAGCCTATTCAGGTACGGAAGCTTTGTACCTGCTTTCAGAAAAACGACCGGATCTAATTTTGCTGGACTTGATGATGCCGGGTCTTACGGGAGAAGAAGTTTTGCCTCACATCTCAGGTATTCCGGTTATAATAATGAGCGCCAAGGTAGATACCGACGATAAGGTCAATATGCTGATGGCTGGGGCCTCTGATTACATAACCAAGCCCTTTGACATAAGAGAACTCTTAGCCAGAATAGCCGCTCAGCTGAGGACGTCAGGCCCAATATCTGCTACCCGAAGCTACGAGCTGGGAAGGCTCAGGTTGGACACTATGTCTCACGACGTGACATATGACGATAAACATATAAGACTTACGAAGACCGAATATGCCATATTGAAATTTCTGATGCAGAATTCAGGACAGGTTATAGCAAAGTCCGTGATACTGGACAGGATAAGCGAAGACACGCCCGACTGCACAGAGAGTTCTCTGAAAATACATGTGAGCAACCTCAGAAAAAAACTCAGAGATGCTTCCGGCAGAGAATATATAGAGGCAGTGTGGGGAATAGGATTCAAAATATCAGAAGAGTAAATTCTTTACCGATTCTTTACTGTTTTCTTTACCGCAGGCTTTACACTTATGATTTAATATAAGGCCATAAGAAATAAAGGAGGTATTTAATATGGAATATATTCTTTCCGCCAATGGCCTTTATAAGTCATATAAAAATTTCAAGGCCCTCAACGGACTTTCCATGAATGTTCCCAAAGGAGCCATATACGGTTTCGTAGGGAAAAACGGAGCCGGCAAGACGACGCTGATAAGGATAATATGCGGCCTTCAGGAGCCTACGTCAGGAGGTTATTCTCTTTACGGATGCAAAAACGGCGATGCAAAAATGACTGAAGCCCGCAGGAGAATGGGAGCAGTAGTGGAGACTCCGTCTATCTACGGAGACTTGACAGCAGAAGAAAACATAAAAGAACAGTACCGCATTCTCGGGCTGCCTTCCTATGACGGCGTCGATGAGCTTTTAAAACTTGTGGGGCTTGAAGATACGGGGAAGAAAAAAGCTAAGAATTTTTCCCTGGGAATGCGTCAGCGACTGGCAATAGCCATAGCTCTGGCAGGAGATCCGGATTTTCTGGTACTTGACGAGCCTGTAAACGGCCTGGACCCGCAGGGTATAGTGGAGATAAGGGAACTGATACTCAAGCTGAATCAGCAGAGGCAGATAACTGTACTTATTTCCAGCCATATACTGGATGAGCTGTCGCGACTTGCCACACATTACGGTTTCATAGACAGCGGACGCATGGTAAAAGAAATCAGTGCGCAGGAACTGGAAGAGGCCTGCCGCAAATGCGTACGGGTTGAGGTATCGGATACTGAAGCTTTCGCCAGGGTTCTTGACCGGCTGAAGATAGAATATAACATAGTTTCAGATACTGCTGCAGACATTTTCGACCAGATAAATATCACTAAACTGGTGATGGCATTAGCAGAAGAAAGTTGTGAAGTTATTTCTGCCTATGAAAAAGACGAGAGTCTCGAAAGCTACTTTATAAGTCTGGTAGGAGGTGAGAGCCATGAATAAATTGTTATCGGCAAACTTTATGCGCTTAAAAAAGTCAAAGATCTTCTGGTGCTGCATGATTTTTATGGTAATATTGGCTCTGATAGGACCGGTAGGTCAGTACTTTCAGGCGCAGAAGTACGCGTCCTTTGAACCGATGATCGACGGACAGCTTTTCACTTTCGCAATGTTCATAGGAATAGTGCTGTCAACGTTCTGCGGACTTTTTCTGGGAATAGAATACGGGGACGGAACTATAAGGAACAAGGTGGTTGTAGGTCATAAGAGATCGTCCATATACCTTGCCAACCTGATCACCTGCATTGCCGCAGGTCTGGCCATGTGCGCAGCGTTTATGCTGGTATACGTGGCTGTCGGGATTCCGCTCATAGGAACTTTCACCTTAGAAATAAAATACATCTTGCTTTATACCGGCGCAGCTCTTTTGATGAGCACAGCTTTTGCCTCAATTTTCACCATGCTGGCCATGCTTAATCAGAACAAAGCAGTCGTCGCCGTATCATGTATCTTATTTGCCTTTATTTCTCTGTTTGCAGGACAATATATCCAGGCCAGGCTGGATACTCCCGAAATGTATGAGGGATATTCGTATACCGACGATTCGGGAGAGCTGATTGAAATTGAAGCTACGAAAAATCCCCGGTATCTGGAAGGCACCAAGAGAGAAGTGTACGAATTTATCCATAAACTTCTCCCCGGAGATCAGCAGGTCCAGATAGGCCAGATGACCACGCAGAAACCGGGAGAACTGATGATATACTCGGCAGGGATGGCTGTAGTGGTCACTGCGATAGGAATGATGCTTTTCAAGAAAAAAGACCTTAAATAAGGAGAGTCTATGGAAATTTGGTTGTGGATATCGATAGGAGTTCTGATATGTATAATAGCGGCGCTTTTTATCAAGCTGCTCCTGATGAAAAAAGATGTGAACGAGATAGAAACTGCTTTCAGGGACAGGATCTCTTCTGAAACAAATACGCTCATCGGCATATCCCACCAGGACAAGTCTATGAGAAGCCTTGCATCTCAGATAAATATACAGCTGTCGAAGCTTAGAGATGAACGCCACAGATTTCAGCAGGGAGATAAAGAACTTAAAGACGCGGTTACTAATATCTCTCACGATCTGAGGACGCCGCTGACTGCCATATGCGGCTATCTGCAGCTGCTCCATGATGAAAAGATCAGCGATAAAGCGGCTTTATATCTTGAGCAGATAGAGAACAGGACGGAATCTCTGAAGCAGCTTACAGAAGAACTCTTTAAGTATTCGGTGGTGACGTCTACTCAGGAATCTTTTAGAGAAAAGACTGATGTAGGCAGAGTGCTGGAAGAATGTCTGGTATCGTTTTACGGAGCCATGAGCCAGAAAAACATGAATCCTGAGATTTCCATGACCGATATACCTGTAGAAAGATTTCTTGACCCTAATGCTCTGAATCGGATATTCAGCAATATAATCAGCAATGCTCTGAAGTACAGTGACGGAGATTTCTGCGTAAATATGGATGATGAGGGGGCCGTCACATTCTCAAATACAGCCGCAAATCTGGACGCAGTCACTGCCGGCAGATTGTTTGACAGATTTTATACGGTGCAGACAGGAAGAAATTCCACAGGCCTTGGACTTTCCATTGCCAAGCTTCTCACCGAGAGAATGGGAGGAGAGATCAGATCCGAATATTCAGATAAAAGACTCTATATAACGGTATTTTTTCCGGAAAAACAGATTGATGCAAAAGACAGGTGAAAGCCTGTCTTTTTTGTGGGCTAAGTTGTGAACTCATTTTCATTATGATATAATATAAAAAATATATCAGAGAGGTGAGGGAAATAAAAGCTAAAAAAATCGTCAGTCTTTTGGACGAATTTAACGAAAATTTATCTATGAATGCAATGCCAAATAATCAAATGTTTTCTGGGACAATTTTTCACTACACATCTCTTGAAAACATTGCCTCAATTTTATTTAATGATGATAATACGGTGATTTTGTGGGCAAGTAGGTTTGACTGCTTAAATGATGTATCGGAAGGTGAAATTATTGGAAGAATATATCAAAGTGCATGCAAAAATTTATTAGATAAAAATTTTATATCTAAATATAGAAATTATGCAGGTCTTATCATTCCATATATTCCAATAAAGGCGAACAATTTAACTGTTTCTCAAGTTACCCTAGGGCCAATAATTGGGGACGAAATTCATAAGCAACTTCAAAAGAATATCCTACATGAAATGTTAGTGGATAATAACTATTCTATCAGAGAAGAATTATCAAGTGTTCCCATTAGATATTGATATCACTTCCTATCAATATAAATGAGAATGAATTTCACAAATTCGATAAAATTATGCTTCCTTGTAATATAGTATTATCAAATTATAAAGCGACCATTTTTCAGGGTAAAACCCATATATATTCAAAATCATGTGGACGTAGGTATAACGATGACAAATCATGCAACTTTTCTATTAAGACTCAGATGGACTGAATCAAGAAATTATTATATAATGATTACATGATATCGCTAAAGCGCGGAGCATATCAAATCACCATTGGCCGGTAATCATGGTATAATGAATCCATCGATCATGATAGCGGCGTTGCCGGGCGGAAGGATTCATTGAACCACCGCTGCCGCGTCTGCTGCGGCGCAGGGCGCCGCGATTATGGTACAATAACCCCGCGGCGTTAGCGAAATCAAAGATTTTGACGCTCGAGAGAAGATTGTATCATAAACTCCGTATTTCTAAAGGAATACGGTCGGCCGCGGCCGCGCTTGTTGTGGCGAAAAACAGCGCATGCTGTATTCTACAGAGAAAAGCACAAATTCTACAACAGAATTTGTTAAAATGGTTGTAGAATCACAATAATAAATCGGAATTTACAGCATATTCGCCTTTGCACCGTCATTTAAGCTGTTTTTCTTCCTAAAATGCTGTAGAATCAGCACAAAGAGCTAAGAAAATACAGCATGCGACTCTGCGGCAGCAGAGCCAACAATTTGCGGCAGCAGAGCTGGCAATTTGCGGTATTGCCGCGGGGAGGCACTTAATGAAAAAAGAATACATAAAAATAAATTCAAATTGCGACGGACTTCCTCTGGGAGCTGCCATATACCAGCCGGAAGCGGATGACCGGAACCGGAGCGGCCCGTCGTCTGCCGAGAACGCTATAGATGAGGACTGCATAAAAGGCGTAGTTCAGTTCTCACACGGAATGGCAGAACACAAAGAAAGATATTATCCTCTGATGGAGTATCTGGCCGCCAATGGATTCGCTTCTGCAATAAACGATCACAGAGGACATGGAGAAAGCGTAAGATCGAAAGAAGATCGTGGATATTTTTACGACGATACTTCCGACTTTGTAGTGGAGGATATCCACCAGATAACGACAGAACTGAAAAAAAGATTTCCGGGAAAGCCGGTGTATCTATTCGGGCACAGCATGGGTTCTCTGATAGTCCGAAAATACATAAAAAAGTATGATGATGAAATATCCAAGTTGATCGTCTGCGGCTCTCCCAGCAGGAACCCCATGGTGGGAGCTGCCCTCCTGATAGTCCGTATCCAAAAGGCTATCAAAGGGGACAGATATAGGAGCAAGCTGATACAAAAGCTGGCCTTCGGAAGCTACAATAAAAATATACAGAGCCCCGTATCGGAGAATGCGTGGCTTTCTGCCGATGAAAATAATGTCAGGAATTATGACAGAGACGAGGACTGCGGTTTTACCTTCACTCTCAACGGATTCAGAAACCTGTTCACCCTGATGAAAGAGATATACCGGCCTGAAGGATGGGCTCTTAAGAATGAGAACCTTCCTATATTTTTCATAGCAGGAGAAGCCGATCCTGTAATAGTCAGCGAGAAAGCATGGAAGGAGAGCATAGACTTTTTAAGAAAAGTCGGGTACCATAATGTCAGCGGTAAGCTGTATCCCGGTCTGAGACATGAAATACTAAATGAGAAACAAGCGCAAACAATTTATGAAGATATTCTGACATTTTTGCAAAATTAAAATAAATCGTTGCTCCGGTATTCAACACGTGTTATACTTTAAAAAAAGACAAACAGGGGGTATACAGATGAAAAAGAGAATTTTGCCTATTCTGCTTATAACCGTGGCCGTTGCCGCTCTTATAGCATATAAGGGAGATGAAGGCCAGTCTCAGCAATAGAGGGGACAAGTACGGCTTTCGGTCCGAATCGCCGGACTAAAAAATAAAGTGAGTTCGAGACCTTCCTCACTATAAACAAAACTAAAGGAGCAAATATGAAAGAAAAAACATTGTATCTTACAAGGGCTGCTCTTATTGCGGCCTTTTACGTTATTTTAACTTTTCTATCCCAGATTTTCGGATTAGCAAGCGGAGCTATTCAATTCAGACTATCGGAGTCTCTGACGTGTATGCCGCTGTTCTACAGAGAGGCTATACCGGGGCTGGCCGTAGGATGCGTACTGGCAAACATTCTGACCGGATGCGCGCTCTGGGATATAATCTTCGGTTCCATAGCTACACTGATCGGAGCTTTAGGGACATATTACATCGGAAGAAAAAAACCTGTGCTGGGCCCCGTCTTTCCTATACTGGCCAACATGATAATAGTGCCGCTGGTATTGCAGTATGTTTACGGGGCGCCGGACAGCTATTGGTATCTGATGGTGACGGTGGGCCTCGGAGAGATCGTATGCTGCGGACTTTTAGGCGGACTGCTCTACAAGGCATATAAGAGAGCCGTATGATTCTCACATGCGAAGAAAGGACCGGCGCCGCATAGCGGCATTTATGTTAAAAAGATGTTATCAACTGCAAATGACAGGTATATATTAAATTAAGGGGGAAAACATCATGGCTGTAAGACTGAACGATAATAAAGAAATAGTAAACGAGATAAGAGAAGGTCTAAAACATACCGGAGGGTATTGCCCGTGCAGAGTAGAGCGCAGCGATGAAACAAAGTGTATATGCCGGGAGTTCAAAGAACAGATTGCCGATCCCGATTTTGAAGGCTACTGCCACTGTATGCTCTACTATAAAAGCAAAGAGTAGAGAATTTCATATTCATCAGCCTAAAACCCTCTGCCGGGTCAGAAACTCAAGCAGGGGGTTTTGTAATGCCTGTAAAAACAGAAACGCCGGACTCGGAATTTCAGAGATATGCCCGCATTTGCGAGGAATCAGACAATCTTCTGACAGCTTCATTCTTAACGGAATGAAATCGGCCCTTCTATAAATGTTAAAAAAATATCGAAAAAGTATTTACAAAAGATTAAAAAGATGCATAATGTGAATAAAGATATGTTAAAGAATATACTGATTTAAATATCTTAAGAAGAGAAAGGAAGAAAAAATGAAGAAGAAAATTGCTTTTTTGACGATGCTCCTCTGTATTATCTTTATGACAGGCTGCGAAACTTCCGACGGTTCTCAAGATAATGAAAACACAGAAAACGGGGCTTCTGATGTAGTTGAAAAAATTTCTCCCGTAGAACTTACAGAAGACCAGGTGGAGGCTGTCGGATATTTTCTGAGCCCCGATTTGGCCGTATATTGTCTCTGCGAGTATGATGCCCCGGGCGGCGCTTCCGGCTTTGAAATAAGACAGACTTCATATAAAAATGGAGAGTTGACAGGCGATATAAAACTTCTTGATAAGAGTTTTTCAGAAAGCTACAGGTCGCCGGATCATGGGGTTATTGCAGTGTACGGTACAGGAAATAATCAATATAACATAGTATGTACTACAGAAAACGGTCGGGACGTCGTCGATGGAACGAAAATATCTGAAAGTACCGGAGATAGCCAGTTGATTCAGCAGTCCGTTATCGCGGAGCAAGAACTTGAGACGGGACAGCAGTACCAGCTGTGTGTGTTCGCCGCAATGGAGGCGGACGATGATATAAAAATAAAAGGCCCCGTTGATGAGGAGGCTATAAAGAAATTAGAAGCTGTAGATATCATATCGATAACTTTTGAAGGCTGAAGCCCTGTGACAAACGCCCCTGACCGGTGAATTCCACGGTAGGGGCGTTTCTTTAATATCGGTTTTACTCTTCTGTTCCCAGAAGATACTTGTCCAAAAGTTCAACTGCGTCTTCTATGCAGCCGTTGCAGCTTCTAAGAGGAGTACCTGTGTCGACTCCTTTTAACTGGCTGCATATGATAGAAGAATTCTTTTTTTCGAACTCACCGGTCAGAGTCTTCATCATATCGTAACACTGACGCTTTGTCTTGGGATCATCCATATTACCGTCGCTGAGTTTCATGCCGGTGACAAGAGCCATGGCTGAAACCGCCCCGCATGTACCCATAGTGCCCATACCAAAGCCAAAAGCTTCAGCATGCTTAAAAACCTGTTCAGGATCGGCTCCCATGACGTGGCAGAATGCGCAGGCCACAGACTGGGCGCAGTTAAAACCTTTGCCGTGAAGCATCACGGCCATTTCTTTTCTGTTCATGATTCCGCTCTCCTATCTGGAAATATACTTGGGATTTTTCTTCTTGATATCAGGATCTCTTATTATAGATTCAGGCTTCTTCTCGAGGATCTCCGGGTTGCAGTAGTATTTTTTCAATTCTTTAAAACACCTGCTGTAATAATGACCGTCTGCGATCCGTTCGTCGGTGGTTATGCCCATTTCCATGACTTTATGCTCTTCGATAGTCTCCCCGTTCTTAAAAAGCTTTTTAGAAGGCTGTCCTAAAGAGACGAAAATACCGGTGGTACCGAATTGATACAAGTGGTGATACGCTGCGCCGGCTCTTATGGAAGCCAAATTGGTGACAAAGAGCGAAGTGTGGAAAGGGCTTGCATCTACGATGCTGAAAGGTAAGACGAAGAATTTATCGAGAAACTTAAAAAAGCCTACCGCTACGCTTAGAAGTCCGGGTACCCTGACCAGTTTCTTTGCCAATCTGTCCATAGATGACTCCACCGTGGAATCCTGGATCTTTTCTATGACGTCGCTGAGCTTTTTATTCACCGTAAAAATATCATCATCGAGATCGAAATATACCTTTGCAACAGTGCTTCCCGCTTTAGTCTGAGTCAGCGTAACGAAAGAAACACAGAAATGGTTGCGGGCATAGATACGTTTGTTTATCACGAACCTGTTCAAATGAGGGTTCTGAGATACAAGCCTTATATATCCGGCTATTATGATAGCCATGTGACTCATTGAAATTCCCTTTTGTCTGCATTTTCTTATGTAATTCTGCAACAAATCCAAGTTTATGTCCTGTTTGATGTAGTTGCTGGCGTCATACCTTTTGTCCATTACAAAAGCTGCAATCTCATACATAGGGTCGTCGGAAACGATCCTATATCCGTCAGTTCTGTACATTTAATTTCCCCCAATATAATTTGTCTTCAAACAACATCAAATATTATATAACAATTCTCCTTAGAAAACAAGGGATTGGACTCGGCAGCAAAATATGTTATAATTTAAACAAAAGAGAATCAGATAAAAAATAGGAGAAAAAATGAAGCACACCCTTTATAAAGAAGCCGATTACAAGACTTCAGAGCACATGGGAGGAACTGCCCGGGAGCTGGCAGTATTTCCCGCCACGGCCGAATATCTTAACAGAGATTTTATATGGAGGATAAGCGTAGATTCCATAGAGTCCGAAGAATCTGATTTTTCAAGGCTGCCGGATTATGGCAGAGTACTTCTGATACTCGAGGGAGAAACGGTTCTGAGCTACGAGGGTCAGAGAGTTGCGAGGCTTGCGCCATTGGAGCAGGACAGATTCGACGGGTCATGGAAGACCAGGAGCTTCGGAAAGATCAGAGGGTTCAATCTGATGGTCCGCAAGGGATGCGATGGATTTGTGGATGTCATCTTTCCGAAAGAAGAAAGCAGTCCTCAGTCGGCTCCCATATCTGGCAGCAGATCCAATACGACCCACGCTCTATTCTGCGAAGACGGGTATTGCCTCATCACTAAAGGGACAGACAGCATAATGGTTAGAGAAGGCCAGCTTTTGACCCTTGAATTTGAAGAGGGGGAGAAGGCCGAGTATTCTGTCATGGGAGAAGGAACGGTTATAAGATCTGTCATATGCTATGACGATATGCAAGGACAGGTGGGACCGGAGATAATTCCTGCCGAAAAAGCTTCTTTTGACGACTTTAAATGCTGCGTCTATCTGGCAAACGTACAGTTCAAATGGGCTAAATATATGCTGAAGAGCCTTAAGACCACATGGTTTGACCAGGCTCTGAGCAAGGCCATAAGAAAGATCGAGAGATTCTATATACCGATGATAGTGTTTTTCATAGGAGCTATGGCCATAGGGATATATGCAGCTCAGACTTTTTCTTCTGAGGCGGCAGTGCTGATATCTATATTAGGATGGCTTGCGATAGACAGCATACTCATCACGCCGCTGATGTACATGCTGGTGGTGCCTAAGCCGGTAAGAAAACATATAAAAAAAGTGGAGAACCTGACGCCTTATGAACAGAGAGTAAGAGAAGAAGAACTGGGCTCCAATGAAAGGCTCGAAAAGGTGCTGAAGAAATATAAAAACAGCGGAAAGAACTTGGGCAGAGATGAATGATGAGGAAGAGAGATGAAGAAGAAACTGGCTCTATTGGGATTTGGAAACGCAGGAAAAGCCTTTACCCGGCTTCTTCTTGAGAAACTAGATATAATAAGAGAAGAATACGCAAGCGACGTCGTCGTAACAGCTGTTTCTACCAGATCAAGAGGCTCCCTTGTGTCCGAGGAGGGGCTTGACATTGCCGATATCCTCCGTAAGTCAGAGAAGACCGGTAGGCTATTGGATGATAAGAATCTATCTGAGCTGTCGGCTCTTGAGATAGCCAAGCAGGCGGATTACGATGTGCTTATAGAGATGACTCCTCTGGATATATTTACGGGACAGCCGGCCATATCTCATATAGAGGCGGCCTTTGAAAGAGGCAAGGATGTCATAACTGCAAACAAGGGGCCTGTCGCATGGAAATTCGCAGATCTCAAAGAAAAGGCAGCTCAGAAGGGATGTAGGTTTTTCTACGAGACTACGGTGATGGATGGGACTCCTGTCTTCAACCTTGCAGAAAAGACTCTGAAATTGGCGCGCGTCACAGAGGTCTCCGGCATATTGAACAGCACCACCAACTTTATCCTCGAGGAGATGGCTAAAGGCGCGGAATATGACGATATAATGGCAAGGGGCCGCAGCAGGGGATTCATAGAGGCTGATCCTGCTATGGATATAGAAGGATATGATGCCGCTGCAAAGATCACAGCTTTGCTCAACGTCCTCATGGACGCCCATATGACGCCGGATATGGTGGAGAGAAAGGGCATAGAAGATATAACCCTTGAGGATATAAGAAAAGCAGAAGAACGGGGCAATGTGATAAAACTTTTGTGCTCAGGTCAGCGTGACGAAGACGGAAGAGTGAGAGCTCGCGTGGGTCCGGAGGAAATTCCCAAAGGACATCTTCTGGCCTCTATAGACAGCACCACCTCTGCCGTATCCATTACTACTGACCTGATGAAGAAGATAACTATAGTGGAGCACGAACCGGAAATAGAGCAGACTGCTTACGGAATCTTCGGTGATCTGCTGAGAGTACTCGGCGAATAGGACAATTAAAATCGGAGAGAATCTCGGCGAGAATCGGCGAGAAAATGACGCCCCGGCTCTTTAGATCCGGGGCTTTCGATTTTTTTATTTTAAAGGGCTGACAGCAGAGCCTCCACGTCTTCATCGGTGCTTCCCCAGCTTATTACGAGCCTTATGACGGAGTTTTGCTCATCATAAGGAGCCCAGGTATAGAAGAAGAAATCTTTCTCCAATTCGGCTATCTTATCGTTTGGAACGATGACGAATACCTGGTTGGTCTGATGAGGTATCCACAGCTTATAGCCTTTTTTCTCAACTCCTTCTGCCAGTTTTATAGCCAGCCTGTTTTCGTGGCGTGACAGCTCATAGTATAGAGAGTCTTCTCCTCCCTCGAGAAGGGCGTTGAGCTGAATGGCGATGAGCCTTCCCTTGGCCAGGAGAGCGCATGCGCGCTTAACCATATATCTGAAATGATCGTCTATCTGATCATTTAGTATTATCAGAGCTTCTCCAAACAGAGCTCCGATCTTGGTGCCTCCTATATAAAAGGCGTCGCAGAGATTTGCGATGTCCTTTAGAGACAGATCGCTGCCCGGCCATGTGAGGGCCGTGCCAAGTCTGGCGCCGTCCATGTACAGATACAGTCCGTGCTTGTCGCAGCAATCACGAAGAGCTGTCAATTCTGCTTTTGTATATACGCCGCCGTTTTCCGTAGGGTGGGTTATATAGACGAGTTTAGGCATTGCCGTATGTTCATCTTCGTGATGAAGCAATACTTTTTCCACATCTTTTGGGCGAAGTTTGCCGTCTTCTGTAGGCGCTGCAAATACGCGGTGACCTGTCGCCTCTACGGACCCCGTCTCGTGAACGTATATATGTCCCGAATCGGCCGAAATAGCTCCTTCGTATGGTCTCAGAGCAGCCGCTATGAGAATGGTGTTGGTGGGCGTTCCTCCGACGAGAAAGTGAACGTGAGCGTCTGATTTTCCTATCAGTTCTCGTATCATATCGGCAGTATCGAGAGAAAAACGGTCCAGAGCATATCCGTCGGTATGTTCCATATTGGTAGCCATCAGAGCTTCCATCACTTTCGGATGAGCCCCAAGACTGTAATCGCTTCTGAAATAAATCATTTATAAAACCTCCCATAAATCAGATGTGACCTATAGATCAATTATATTGCAGCACGGGCAGATTTGCAAACAAAAAACGGCCTTGGGCCGTTTATTTTTCTTTTGCGGATTTGTATTTTTCTCTCGTCGCCATGCCGCCCCTCAAATGACGCTCGGCCTTGTTGTTTTCCAGGACTTCCTTGACTTCAGAAGCAAGCCCCGGATTTATTTCAAGGAGTCTTTCGGTGACATCTTTGTGTACGGTGGACTTGCTCACTCTAAATTTTTTGGCCGTAGATCTGACGGTGGAATTGGTATTGATTATGTAGTGAGCTAACTCCAAAACTCTTTCTTCTATGTAATCCTTCATTGCAAGACACACGCTCCTTATTTATTCGTTAAGACAATATATGCGGCGGCTGGCAAAATATGATGTTGAATTTATCAGATAATAAAGGCATAATATAACAGGAAGAAAAGATACGAAGGAAGAGATATATGAAAGAGAACCTCATATACCGCAGAGAAATAAATATGAAGACTATGCTGATCTTCACCGTGCCTACGATGATAAGGATGGTATTCGTATCAATGTACAGCATAGTAGACGGCATAGTAGTATCAAACTTTGTTGGCAGTTTAGGATTATCCGCTATAAATATAGTCTATCCGGTGCTGAACGTGTGCATGGCGCTGGCTTTTATGCTGTCGGCGGGAAGCAACGCCATAATAGGCAAAAAGCTGGGAGAAGGCAAAACCCATGAGGCTAACAGCTTCATGTCTCTCACGGTGATCGTGAACGTGGCCGCTATCATAGCCCTTACAGCCGCTTTTTTGATGTTCGACGAGCAGATATATATGATGCTGGGCGCAGATGAAAAGCTGCTGCCTTATTGCGTCGAATACGGAAGCGTAATAATCATAGGAGGACCTATCTGGGTCATGCAGGTACTCTTTCAGAGTTATCTGGTGACGGCAGACAGACCGGGCATGGGATTGTGGCTCTCGATAGGGGCAGGCGTCACCAATATAGTGCTGGATCTGCTTTTCGTAGGCGTTTTAGGATGGGGGCTTACAGGCGCAGCGGCGGCGTCGGTGACCGGGATGGTGGTGGGAGGCTTAGTCCCTCTGACGGTATTTTTCAATAAAAAAAGCTTGCTTCATTTCGAAAAACCTGTGTGGAGGGGAAGAGAATTCTTGAAGGCCATGGGAAACGGATCCTCAGAAATGGTGTCCAACCTTGCCAGCGCCATAACTACTACCCTGTTCAACCTTCAGATGATGTCGCTGGTGGGAGAGAAAGGCGTGGCGGCCATAAGCGCCATCTTATATCTCCAATTCATATTCATAGCCGTATTTTTCGGCTTTGTATCGGGAATTTCACCTGTGGTAAGCTATAACTACGGCGCCGAGAATCGAGATAATATAAAGAAGACTTTTAATATTTCCATTAAGATCGTCGTCATATTCTCCGGGACTATGTTTGCCCTGGCGGAAATCTTCGACGGACTGCTGGTGTGGATATTTGCTTCAAAAGACCCGGTCCTTTCGGAACTGATGATCTACGGTTTCAGAATAATCGCCATAAGCATACTGTTTAGCGGACTTAACATATTTGCTTCCGGGTTTTTTACGGCTCTCAATAACGGAAAGATTTCCGCCCTCATCTCCATGCTCAGGACCTTTGTCCTGGAAGCGGGGGCGCTGCTGTTACTGCCCGAGATCTTCGGCCTCGACGGAGTCTGGTGGGCTCTTCCGGCGGCGGAGATAATCGCAGCCGTTGTAGCCGTCTGGATGATAATAAAATACAGAAAAGTCTACGGTTACTGACATATCTGTTCAATGACAGCCATGCCTGCCGAAAGCCATACAGGAACTACAAAAGTCAGGATGCTGCCGCTTATGAGGGCCACCATGCCCAGCTCAGGCCCTACTGTTTTAGTGACGGGAACCAACATAGTATCCATACAGCCGGCAGCTCCCGAAGCGATGGGGCTGCCTTTGCTTACCTTTGACAGGAGAGGCAGTAGGATGACGGTAAAGACGTCTCGCGATACGTTGACTATGAAACCGTAGGTTCCCGCCTCGATTCCGAAGTTTTCGGTGAGAAACGCTCCCGTCAGGCTGTAATAACCCATTCCGCCTGCAGACAGAACCGACCACTCTGCCGGTACACCCAGAATCAGACCGCTGAGAAAACCTCCGGCGATACAGCCTGTAAAGATAGCCGCAGGCATGAAAATTATCCTCAGGCCAAGTTTTCTGATATACGAAAAGACCTCTTTGTTAGATCCGATACTTACCCCTACGCCCGTATACAGGAAGACGAGAGATACGGTGAGTACTGTATCCAGCAGGCTCGGCGGGATGTCGGAGAATACAAGATAACCCAAAATTATGCCTCCTGCGATACAAAGAGGCATTATGACTATAAGGGGCGAAAAGCCCGTAGATGGAGGCTCGCTCTGGTCGTCTCCTTTTTCTTCTGCCAGCTTAAGACGTATTTCTTCTAAAGGCATTATCGTCTTTTCTGCCAGCAAGACTAAAAGGACGCTGACTGCTATGGCAGAAAGGGAAATGACCAGACAGTTGAACCCTATGACGCCTAAGTTGCTCATGACTTTTTCACTGGTACCTATGTTAAGACCTATCACCAGCATGAGAACTATGAGAGCCAGATCAGTGGCAGCATCAAACAGCTTTAAGATGCGAGAAGGAAGACCTCTCCAGTTTATGGCGGCG
>FR882591.1:15257-20543 GCA_000435715.1 Firmicutes bacterium CAG:145 | reverse complement strand
GGCGCCTGCCGCAAGGCATATAAAGGGAACGTATGCGTTCATAATCTCACCTCTTGTCTGACGTTAAAGATCGGCGGACATGTCATACCAGACTGCCCCTCCGTGTTCTGATACGGAGAGACCTTGCTGCCGAAATCCAAATTGTTCGTAAAAAGTTATTTTTTCTTCTTTACACGCCAGGATCATGCGGCGGCAGCCCAGAGAGGCAGCCTCACCAATGGCATGAGTTATCAGAGCCGAAGCAAAACCTTTTCCCTGAAGAGCGGGAAGAGTGTTTATCGACAAAAGGGCGAAGGCGTCGCCCTCCGGAAAAGGCGAATTTTCGTACATTTTATCGTCGATCCCCGCGTCGTCTGCAATATCGACCGGCCGTCCTGACAGAAAAGCTGCTATCGCGCCGTCGCCAGATTCGGCCAAAAAGAAATACTGCGGAAAATGTATGTGCCTGTAGAGAAAAGTCTCGTATGAGGCGGCCTCCTGAGGCGGAAAAGTGAGGAGTTCTATGTTGCATATGGCCGAAAGATCTTCTTTCTTTACTTGTCTGATCTTCATATCGTGCGTTTCCTCCTTGTATTTTATGTTGTGCTTTTATTATATCAACAAATCATCTCAAATCAAGGCCTCGATCTTGGAATTGGTACAGCTGACTCAGGAAACTTAATTTTTGTTGTTGAATCATGACAAAAAATCAAAAAAATATAGTTGACAAATCACAATTATGGTGCTAAACTCGACCTATAATAAGTTAATAACTAAACCTTTGACGGAGAAGTAAAACTGATTGCTGCTCTCACAGCGAACCCGGGACGGTGGAAGCCGGGCAGATAACGGATCAGAACAATGGGCTCCTGAGGGCGAGGGGAAAGGCCTTTAGATTATCTGAAGATGAGGCTTGAGTATCTGAGACGCGATTCCTGCGTAAGTGGAAAGGAGTGTGATGGCACTCTGCGAGAGGTGGACCTGATTATACATATTCAGGTCAAACAAGGTGGTACCGCAGGTTAATACCCTGTCCTTGACGTAGGACAGGTTTTTTTGTTACCGGGACTATTCTGGCCGGGCAGAGACACTTCAATTAAAATCATTTAATTGAAAAGGAGAAGAAAAATGAAAGACCAAAACAAGATTCCTTACAAGATCTATCTTGAAGAAAACGAAATGCCTAAACAGTATTACAACGTGCGTGCCGATATGAAGAAGAAACCGGCGCCTCTGCTTAATCCGGGGACTCTGCAGCCCATGACGGCCCAGGAACTTGAGCATGTATTCTGTGATGAGCTGGTGAAACAGGAACTGGACGACACTACCGCCTACTTCGATATCCCGCAGGAGATACAGGACTTTTATAAGATGTACAGACCTGCTCCGCTTGTAAGAGCATATTGCCTGGAAGAAAAACTGAAGACTCCGGCAAAGATATATTATAAATTTGAGGGAAACAACACCAGCGGAAGTCATAAGCTGAATTCTGCCATAGCTCAGGCATATTACGCCAAAAAGCAGGGTCTTACAGGAGTGACTACGGAAACAGGGGCAGGCCAGTGGGGCACGGCGCTTTCCATGGCGTGCGCTTACCTTGGGCTTGACTGCAACGTATATATGGTGAAGGTATCTTATGAACAGAAACCTTTCAGGAGAGAGGTGATGAGAACATACGGAGCTAACGTTACCCCTTCGCCGTCAGAGACTACAGAGATAGGAAGGAAAATATTAAAGGAACATCCGGGCACCACGGGAAGCCTGGGCTGCGCCATCTCAGAGGCTGTAGAGGCGGCGACCACAAGGGAGGGATACAGATATGTACTGGGCAGCGTACTTTCTCAAGTACTTCTTCACCAGAGCATTATAGGACTGGAGACTAAGACAGCTATGGATAAATACGGAATCAAGCCCGACATCATAATAGGATGTGCAGGCGGCGGTTCCAATCTGGGGGGCCTGATCTCGCCGTTTATGGGAGAAAAACTTCGCGGAGAGGCGGACTACAGGTTTATCGCTGTAGAACCGGCGTCCTGCCCGAGCCTGACGAGGGGAAAATACGCTTACGACTTCTGTGATACGGGAATGGTATGCCCTTTGGCTAAAATGTATACTCTCGGAAGCGGATTTATACCATCTGCTAATCATGCAGGAGGGCTCAGATATCACGGAATGAGCTCGGTTCTGTCAGAACTTTATGATCAGGGACTGATGGAAGCAAGAAGCGTAGAGCAGACAGAAGTCTTCAGAGCGGCGGAAGAATTCGCGAGAGTAGAAGGTATACTCCCGGCCCCTGAAAGCAGCCATGCCATCAAAGCAGCTATGGATGAGGCTATAAAGTGCAGAGAGACAGGCCAAGAGAAGACCATATTGTTCGGCCTTACCGGAACGGGATACTTCGACCTCAAAGCGTATGAAAACTTTAACAACAAAACTATGACCGACTACATACCTACCGATGAGGAGCTTGCGGCAAGCTTTGCAAAGCTTCCGTCTGTGCCGTCTGATAGATAAGGCTCCAGAAAGAGTGATATTTTAAAGCCGATTTTCAAAGAGCAGAGCAACCCTTAGGCCTATTCTGCTCTTTTTTTATTGAGCATGAGGCCTTTATGCCTCTGCTAAAAAGCAACATGACAATACCGTCAGAACTTGCAGGTCAGCTGTGCGGGAGGCTAAGAAAAAATGATTTGAACCACAATAAACGCCGGAACTATGTCAGTCCAGCGTGATATTATTTGTTTATGACATACTGAACATATATCTTGCAGGCAAAGGAGAGAGCAAAATTATCTACCAGATATCGCCTTTCGCGCCCTGCTTCCTTCACATCTTCCACATGGATAGAACCGGAGAAGACAGCGTCGACAGCTCGCTCCACGGCTTCGCAGAACCGGTCGTATGTCACCGGATTGTCGGGAAGGCTGAGGCCTATATCTATGAGCTTTCTTATCTCTTCAGTGGAATAACAACTCTTGAGGATATACACTACGAGAACCATCGCCATAGAGAGCCTGCTGTACTTTTTATTGACAGGAGGGTCTATTATACGGGCCTTCACATAATTGTTCACCATGCTCTTTGTAAGAGGCGAGATACAGGCGGAATCGAAGAATTCACCCAGCGAAGCGTAGGTGAACGATATGACTTGATCCATGTAAAGATCTATGGCCGGAAGTTCTTCCCAGCGCGGTATGTGAAATTTATCAATGAAATCTTTTTTATAAGTTTCCGGTCTGTTCATAGTCTATATCTCCAATATGATTTTAATATATTTTATCATAGTGTATAAAATATGTAAAGATTGACATTGTAAGCAACACGTGGTAATCTTGTATCAAATACTACATAAAAAATATTCCTAAAAGGAGAATGAGGATTATGAGCTATGAAGATATAAAGAAGACTGAAAGAGCGTGGGCGGCAGAAGTCGCAAACGACCTCAACAACAGCAGTGATAAATACATCGTCTACAGAGAGAGCCGGCCCATCACAGATATCAAGAACATGCTCCAGACCAGCGTAGAATTATACGCGGACAATGTCGCATTTATGCAGAAATTCGCAAAAGATGAGCCATATAAAAGCATAACTTACAGGGAGACTTTGCAGACCGTCAACTCTCTGGGAACCGGTCTGATCTCAAAAGGCCTAAAAGGCAAGAGGATTGCCGTCATAGGAGAGAACTGCTATCAATGGGCCACAAGCTATCTTGCAGTTATATGCGGCACAGGTATAGTCGTGCCCCTGGATAAGGAGCTCAGCGCCAATGAGCTGAAGCAGCTGGTCATAGAGGCTGAAGTGTCAGCTGTCATGTTTACTGAAAAATATGCGCAGATCTTCAAGGAAATGAAAGAATCTAAAGACACTAAGATAGACCTTCTGGTTAAGCTCAACGGAGATAAAGAAATAGACGGAATGATCTCCTGGAGCGAACTTGCTGCAGAAGGAAAGAAGCTGATGCAAGACGGAGACACAAGCTTTACGGACGCCGAAATTATCAACGACGAGATGAGCGAACTCCTCTTTACTTCCGGCACCACCGGCATAGCTAAAGGTGTAATGCTGTCTCACAAGAATATCTGCTTTGATTTGATGATAGCTCCTACTATCCTCAAAGTAAACACATGGGATATTTTCTTCTCGGTACTGCCTATACATCACACTTATGAAGGCACATGCGGATTCTTGATGCCTTTATATAAGGGGGCGGCTATAGCTTACTGTGAAGGACTTAAATATATAGTAAAAAATCTTTCAGAAGTGAGACCTACCATGTTTTTGGGCGTTCCGGCCTTGTTTGAGACTCTCTATAAGACTATAATGAAAAACGTCCGCAAACAGGGAAAAGAAAAGCTGGTGAGAAAGGTCATGGCGGTCAATAAAGTGACTAAAAAAGTCGGAATAGACCTGAACAAGAAGCTTCTCAAAGACATACTCAAAGTCTTCGGCGGCAGAATGCGAGTTCTCATCTCCGGCGGAGCGGCCATAGACCCGGCTATCCTGCAGTTCTTCAACGACCTCGGATTTATAGCGGTACAAGGATACGGACTCAGCGAGTGCGCTCCTATGGGAGCTCTGAATCCGGATCAGCACAAGTATATGAGAAATGCTTCTGTCGGTCATATACTGCCGGGCATGGATGTCAAGATCGAGGATAAAGATGAAGACGGCATAGGCGAGATCTGCCTGAAAGGTGATAACGTCATGCTGGGATATTATAAAATGCCTGAGGAAACCGCAAAAGTCATCAAGGACGGCTGGTTCTACACCGGAGATCAGGGCTATATAGATGATGAGAAGTTTATATATATAACAGGACGAAAGAAAAATGTCATAATCGCATCCAACGGAAAGAATGTATTCCCTGAAGAGCTCGAATACTATCTGTCTCAGAGCCAATATATATCTGAGTCCATGGTATGGGGCGCAGAAGATGAAAAGGGCGATATCACCATCGTGGCGGCTATAATACCTGAAAAAGATGAGGTGGAGGAAGCCATCGGCAAGGACGCCGACGATAAAGCTGTGGAAAAACTCCTCTGGACCGAGGTCGATAAGATAAATGAGAATCTCCCTCTGTTCAAAAAAATAAGGAGGATCTCGGTACGCCATGAAGAATTTGAAAAGAACACCAGCAAGAAGATAAAGAGATTTGTGGAAAGTAATAAAAAAATGTAGAGAACAGAAGCCTCTTTCAAATGGCAGAGCCTGGAGGGCAGGAGAGATGGCGGTGCGGCGACTTGTCGGAACCGGCGGCCTGGAGGCCTGGGCTTTCTCGAATAGAAGATTTAGATTGGAACGAGTGGG
>FR882591.1:12245-15170 GCA_000435715.1 Firmicutes bacterium CAG:145 | reverse complement strand
GAAACGCAAACTTTTATTAAAACGAGTGGGCCTTGGGCCACTCGTTCGGCCCCGCTCGAATAGGCAACTTAATTATAAGCGAGCAGACTATCGAAAAGCGAGCAAGCCGCCGAAAGGTGAGCAGACCGCCGCAAAGTGAGCGAACCATCAAAAAACGAGTGGCCGCCGCATGGCTGCACAGACATATAGCAGTGCAGTTAAATAGCTGAGCAGCCGGACAGACCACCTCGGACGAGCCACCTCGGACACATTGCCAAAATTTATCAAATCTTATTCTTTATTGTTCATTGTTAAAAGCCACCAGGGCGACACATTTGCCGGTGGATTTACATAGCTTTTTCTCAGCCTCAGATATGATTTTCATGTCGCTGGGCTTTATTTCTGCAAATTTTCTCTCCATCTTTTTCACCTCCGAAATATATTTTCCCCGAAAAAGAGAAATAATATTAAAAATTCACATACAATTCTCCTAAACAAATTGAAAAAAATCAAATTTTTATATATAATGTTTTGAGAAATGTAAATGATAAGATAGATACATACCGATATTTTAGAAAAGGAGAACGTATATGGGATTTGCGAATGAAGTGGGCATAGACTTGGGAACAGCTAATGTTTTAGTATATATAAAAGGAAAGGGCATCGTGCTGAGCGAGCCTTCGGTAGTTGCCATAAATAACGATACAGACGAAATCTTGGCAGTAGGGGAAGAAGCCAGACAGATGCTGGGAAGAACGCCTTCCAACATAGTGGCCATCAGGCCTTTGAGAGACGGAGTCGTATCCGACTACGACATCACAGAGAGGATGCTTAAATATTTTATCAGAAAAACTTGCGGCAACGGAAGATTTTTTAAGCCTAGGATCATGGTATGTGTTCCCAGCGGAGTTACTGAAGTTGAGAAGAGAGCCGTACGCGAAGCCGCAGAACAGGCCGGAGGCAAGGATGTGTTCCTGATGGAAGAGCCGGTGGCGGCTGCCATTGGAGCGGGACTCGATATAAGCAAACCGGACGGAATAATGGTTATAGATATCGGCGGAGGCACCACCGACATAGCAGTGATTTCTCTGGGTGGAATCGTCGCCAGCTCTTCCGTAAAGATGGCGGGAGACAAGTTTGACGAGGCCATAGTAAAATATATGAGAAAAGCTCATAAACTTTATATAGGAGAGAGAACTGCGGAGGAACTGAAAGTCACCATAGGAACGGCTTTCCCGAGGGAAGAGACCATAACGAGAGAATGTAGAGGCAGAGACCTCGTAACGGGACTGCCTAAGAGCGTAGACGTCACTTCCGAGGAAATAATGGACGCACTTGAAGAACCTCTCCATGAGATCTGCGAAGCCGTACACAACGTGCTGGAAAGAACTCCTCCGGAGCTGGCGGCTGACATAAGCAACTCCGGCATCGTAGTGACCGGCGGCGGAGCGCTCATGTACGGCATAGACAGGAGAATAGAAGACAGAACCGGCATAAAAGTTATCATAGCCGAAGATCCTAAGTCCTGTGTGGCAGTGGGAACGGGAAAAGCTCTTAACGAGCTTGACTCTCTCAAGACTAATTATCTGAATAAGAAAGAGCCTTATCTGTAGAAGAACATCGGGCGTTTCCGGCCGGCAGTGCCATAAACTGACGGCACTTAAAAGACCGGGAACGCCGTTTTATTTTAAAGAGAAACGCCTTATTTACCTGATGATAAAAGACGGAGAAATATAATGAAACTGGAATTGATCGCAGCAACCACCTTCGGGCTTGAAGCCCCCGTAAAAAGGGAACTCATCGCCCTGGGATATAAGATATTGAAATCTGAAGACGGAAAGATAACTTTTCTCGGGGACGAGAGGGCTATAGTGAGGGCAAACCTCTGGCTCAGATGTTCTGACAGAGTACAGATAAAGATGGCCGAATTTAAAGCCTTGGAATTTGAAGACTTGTTTCAGCAGGTGAAAGCTGTTGCCTGGGAGGAATGGATACCGCCTGATGGAAAATTCATAGTAAACGGCTCGTCAGTCAAATCGAAACTTTCCAGCGTGCCGGCCTGCCAGTCGGTGGCGGAGAAAGCGGTGATCGAGAGACTAAAGGAAACTTATGCCATAGACCGCTTCGAAAAGTCCGGAGCCCTCTATGACATAAAGATAACTATTTTAAAGGACAGAGTTACGGTGACTCTGGATACCACAGGTCCGAGCCTTCACAAGAGAGGATACAGACAGAATTCCGTTGCGGCCCCTATCAAAGAAACTCTGGCCGCCGCCATGGTGAGCCTTTCTTTCTGGAAGGCGGGCAGGATACTGATAGATCCTTGCTGCGGCAGTGGAACTATTCCTATAGAGGCGGCGATGATGGGCAGAAATATGGCTCCGGGGATAGGCCGCCGGTTTGCGGCAGAAGACTGGGAGGCTATTGCCCCTTCTCTTTGGAAGGAAGAACGAAAAAGGGCTTTCGAAGCCGTGGACTGGGATTCGCCTCTAAAGATATATGCTTATGACATCGACAAAAAAGCCATAGAGGCAGCGATGGAAAACGCTGCTGAGGCTGGGGTAGCAGACGACATAAGATTTTGCCGAGCTGACAGCGCTAAGCTGTGCCTTTCAGGACAGCTGACAGATATGGATAAAAGCGGAGATAAGGATAAGGAAGGCGGAATAATAATTACCAATCCTCCTTATGGAGAGCGGATAGGAGATAAAGAGTCTATAGACAGACTATATGCAGGTTTCAGGACTTTTTTAAAGAAAAATCCCACATGGTCCATGTTTGCCATAACGCCCGACAAGGCTGTCGAGGGACTGATCTTTGAGAGGCCTGCCGACAGGCGCAGAAAACTGTTCAACGGCAGACTGGAAGTATGCTACTATCAATATCACGGACAAAAGCCAAAAGAGTAAAAAAATCAGGTCATGTGCCCTGCCGCTGAGAAGGCGG
>FR882591.1:0-12157 GCA_000435715.1 Firmicutes bacterium CAG:145 | reverse complement strand
CTCACTCCCGGCGGTTGCGATTTTATTGTTCGTCTCTTTGTCTCTTTAGATTTTCCTTATGTTTTCTGATAAACTCAGCTTCCGCCTTGTCGCCGGCGCCTTCTAAGATCTCCAGAAGTTCGAGACCTTCATCCAGCTTTCCCTGCTCTATCAAAGCGGTAGAAATATTCAGATACCATACTATTTCGCCTCTCATGGTCTTAGGACGGCAGTTCATGGCCAGAAGATCGCTGTAGAACTGCTTAGCGTCTCCGCTGTTTCCGTATTTATCCACGACTTTTTTCAGTTCTTTTGAAAAGCCCGAAGAAAGGCGTGCATTTATAAATGCAGGGATAGCCAAGAAAATTATGGCGACTATGAAAAGAGCGCCTAATATAACCGCTACCACACCCCAAAACGAGTGGACGGAACCCTTTACCATATATAAATAAAGAATTTCTACCAATATAAGAAGAAGCAGCATATAATATGATCTTCTCTTGTCATTTTTTTCGTATTGTTCTCTTTTTTCTCTTAATTCTTCAGGAGCGTATTTTATCATTATCCTCTTTTAAACTTTAAACCTTTCATAAGTATGTTCACTTTTGAGTGATTACATATCAGCATATCAGAACGAGAGAAATAAATCAACTCTATTGATAATAATTTTGCCAAGCCGGGCTCATAATATTTGCGTCAGTTTTGGAAAGAATAAAAATAAAAAAGGAGATTATAGATATGGCAGTTAATTTGAGAGGAAGGAGCTTTCTCACGCTCATGGATTTTGAGCCTGAGGAGATCAGATATCTGCTGGATCTGGCCAAAGACCTTAAGTCTAACGCCAGAACAGGCATAAGAAGTCAGATGTTAAAAGGAAAAAACATCTGTCTTTTATTTGAAAAGACGTCGACCAGGACTCGGTGTGCCTTTGAAGTTGCCTGCTGCCAGGAAGGCGGAAATGTGACTTTTCTTGACAGCAAGAGTTCTCAGATGGGTAAAAAAGAGTCTTTGGAAGACACGGCCAAAGTACTGGGGCGGTTTTTTGACGGAATAGAATACAGAGGCTACGATCAAAGCGTAGTTGAAAACCTGGCTAAATACGCAGGCGTTCCCGTATGGAACGGGCTCACGGATGTGGATCACCCCACCCAGATATTGGCGGATATGATGACTATAGAAGAACACGTACCAAAGCCGCTTTCGCAGGTGAAAGTAGTTTTCTGCGGCGACGTGAGAAATAATATGTCTTACGCATGGATGCAAGGCTGTGCCAAGATGGGAATGAGTTTTGTAGCATACGGTCCCAAAGAACTGGCTGAGCAGGTAGATCCGGATGTCATAAGGCGAACAAAAGAAGCAGCCGAAAAGACCGGCGCCGTCATAGAAATATCCTCAGACGAGAATTCTCTTGCCGGAGCCGATGTGATATATACTGATATATGGGCGTCCATGGGAGAAGAGGATCAGATACCGGAAAGAGTAAAATTACTCACACCTTACAGAGTGACGGAAGAGACGCTGAAAAAGACCGGCAATAAGGACGTGATATTCATGCACTGCCTGCCTTCGTTCCACGATTTTGAAACGACTCTGGCCAAAGAGCAGAACGAAAAAGGCTACGATATACGCGAAGTCACTGACGAAGTATTCAGATCAAAGAATTCAAAAGTATTTGACGAAGCGGAAAACAGGATGCACACCATCAAATCAGTAATAGTGGCAACTATAGGTTAGTCTCTGCGGCAGTATCTAAAGAAAGGAGACAAGCTTTATGAAAAAAGGAATACACAATTATTCTGAAATAGGAAAATTGAACAGAGTCCTCCTTCACAGACCCGGCAGAGAAGTAGAGGCTCTTACGCCGGCCACCATGGAGAGACTTCTGTTTGACGATGTTCCGTATCTTAAAGAAGCGCAAAAAGAACATGACCAATTCGCAAAAGTATTGAAAGACAACGGTGTAGAGGTCATATATTACGAGAAAGAGACTGCTAAGGCTCTGAAAGAGACAGCCGTGAGAGAAGAATTCGTCAGCAATATGATAGAACTCAGTTTCATAGAATCTGAGGGAATGAAGCAGGCTATCAGATCATTTCTGATGAGACTCGAGCCTGAAAAGATGGTGGAAGAAATCATATCAGGTGTAAGGCGTGATGATCTGGGAGAAGTAAAGACAGGATCGCTGTCAGATCTGGCACAGAACGATTATCCCTTTGTCATGGATCCGATGCCCAACTTGTATTTTACCAGGGATCCGGGAGCGTGCATAGGAGACGGTATAAATATACACCACATGCACACCCCTGCCAGGAGGAGAGAGTCCCTCCTGCTAAAATATATGTTTGAACATGATCCTGACTTTGCCATAGAAGGAAATAAGCAGTTTTATGATATTTACGATGACTATTCGGTAGAAGGCGGAGACGTTCTGGTGCTGTCCAAAGATATGGTCGCCATAGGGTACTCCGAGAGGACTACCATAGCCGGAATAGAAAACTTTGCGGAGAATCTCCTGAAAAATTCGGGATTCAAAAAGGTGATAGTCTTTGATATACCTAAGTGCAGGGCGTTCATGCATCTTGATACCGTGTTCACTATGGTTGACTACGATAAGTTTACTATCCATCCGGAGATAGAAGGCCCACTATCTGTGTACGAACTCACTCTGGGCAAAGACGGAAAATTGGAATTTGACACTTTAGTGGGAGATCTGGACAAATTACTTGCAAAGGAGCTTAAACTTCCTTCTGTAGAACTGATACGATGCGGAGGAGGAGATATCATAGCGGCTCAGAGAGAACAGTGGAACGACGGTTCAAATACTCTCTGCATAGCTCCGGGCACTGTAGTCACGTATGAAAGAAATTATGTCACCAATGATCTGCTGGATAAACACGGTATAAAAGTCCTGACCATACACAGCGCCGAGCTTTCCAGGGGAAGGGGCGGCCCGAGATGTATGTCTTGTCCGGTGAATCGCCAGGATCTGCAATAAGGAGGTTATATGTCAGAAAAGATAGTTATAGCTTTAGGCGGCAACGCTCTTCAGTCCGGGAAAGATCAGCCCACTGCCGACGCGCAGCTTAAAGTAGTAAGAGAGACCAGTGAAAAGATAGCGCAGATATGCCAGAGAGGATATGAAATAGCCGTAGTCCACGGAAACGGACCGCAGGTAGGAAGAATACTGCTTGCTTCTGAAGCTGCTAAAGACGTTACGCCGGTGATGCCTTTTGATGTATGCGGAGCCATGTCTCAGGGATATATAGGTTACCATCTGCAGCAGTGTATAAAATATTCTCTTAACAGATGCAACAGAGATATACCTGTAGTCACGGTAGCGACTCAGATGATAGTAGAAGAATCTGACCCTGCCTTTAAAAATCCGACCAAGCCTATAGGGCCTTTCTACTCGGAGGAGGAAGCGGCGAAGTTGTCGGCAGAAAAAGGCTATGTGATGAAAGAAGACTCCGGGAGAGGATACAGGCGCGTAGTAGCCTCGCCGCTGCCCAGAAGGATAGTGGAGATTTCAGCTATAAAAAAATTGTGGAACTCCACCGTAGTGATAAGCTGCGGAGGCGGCGGAATACCTGTCATAGAAAAGCAAGACGGTAGGCTGGAGGGCGTAGCGGCTGTGATAGACAAGGACTTTGCGGCAGAGCTTCTGGCCGAGCAGGTTCATGCCGATACACTGCTGATATTGACAGAAGTGGAGAAAGTAGCCATAAACTTCAATAAACCCGACCAGCGTGATATCAAGTCTATGAATCTCATAGAAGCAGACCGGTACTGCACACAGGGGCAGTTCGCCCCGGGGAGCATGCTTCCAAAGGTAGAGGCAGCCATGAAATTTGTCAGAGCCAATCCCGAAAAGAAAGCCATAATAACTTCCCTTTCAAAGGCCTTAGAAGCTCTCGAAGGAAAGACAGGGACGACCATAACATTTGCATAAAAAAACGGGCTTATCTGTAAGCCCATTTTTTTATGAGTATCTGGATGAGCCCTGCCGCCGGCACCGCCAGCAACATTCCTATTATACCGCCGAAGTAGCCGAATATACTTACCGAAAGAAGCACGAACAGCGGGTGAAGACCTGTAGAAGATCCTACGACTTTGGGATATATATAATTGCTGTCTATCTGCTGTACGCCCAAAAGAGCGAGAACTGCGATTATAGCCTGTCCCAGGCCGTTTGTCGTCAGGGCCACTAAGAAAGCCGGCACCATTCCGAAGAAAGGACCGAAATAGGGGATTATATTAAGCAACCCCCCTATTATTCCTATTATTACGGCATATTCTACTTTTACCAGGGACAGGGCCAGGGATGAGAGAAAAGCTACGATGAGGCTGTCTATCAGGGCTCCTTTGATAAAAGTCGTGAGAACGTTGTTTATCTCTCCTAATATTTCATTCGTGACTCCGTGAACTTTCTGTTTAAGAATCATGGACAGAAATTTCTGCCATAGAGACAGAAAAAACTCCTTGTCTTTTAACAAGTATATGCTGGCCACAAGGCCGATGAACAGGCTGATAAGGCTACCTGCGAAGGTAGTGATGAATTGTATTATTCCTGTAAAAGAGAACTTGTCACGAATCCAGTCTGCCAGAGCGCTCTTAAATTGGCTCACATCGGCGTACTGAGATATGAAGGACGTGATACTTTCAAAAGAACTTTCAAAATAGTCGTAGACATTTGCCGCCGTCTCCTCTATTCCACCTGAAGGCAGAGCTCCTAATATGAGGACGACAAAGGCATATATTATTAAAAGAAGGATCATTAAAACGGCGGTATAAGTGATAAATATGGCCGCGCCTCTTCCCTTGGGAGTCTCCTGGGGAAGGGGCTCTGTAGGGTTTCCGGCTATCTTGAACCGTACCCATTCAACGGCCGGATTAAAAAGGTAAGCCAGTACCAGCCCGATTATGAGAGGGGAAAGCGCATGAAAAATCACTGCGATGACCTGCCAGAAACCGCTCAAAATATCCAAGAAAAAATTATCCATCTTGCCTGATCCTCCTACGGGTAGTATGATATAAAAAACAAAAATTTATGAGGAACAAATATGAAAAAGATAGAACTGCTGGCGCCGGCCGGAGGCAGGGCGCAGTTTATAGCCGCTGTGGAGAACGGAGCAGACGCCGTATATATAGGAGGGGAGAATTTCAGCGCCAGAGCAGGCGCTCAAAATTTTTCCGATGAGGAGGCCGAAGAAGCCATAGATTACGGCCACCTGAGAAATGTCAGGACTTATGTGGCCATGAATACTTTGATGGATGACAGTGATCTTGAACCGGCGTATAAACAGGCCAGGCGCTACTTCGAGATGGGCGCAGACGCTCTGATAATACAGGATCTCGGTCTTGGCAGAATACTTAAGAAATATTTACCGGACATGCCTCTGCACCTTTCCACTCAGGCAGGGGTGTGCGACGGGCAAGGGGTTAGCGCCGCTGCCCGGCTTGGGTACGAGAGAGTAGTACTGGCAAGAGAAACCGATGCCCGAGAAATAAAGAAGGCGGCAGAAAAAGGCGTAGAGATAGAAGTCTTCGTCCACGGGGCCCTATGTATATGCTATTCGGGGCAGTGTCAGCTGAGTAGGTGGATAGGAGGACGATCGGGCAACAAGGGCACCTGCGCTCAGCCGTGCAGACTTCCGTATGGAGGATCTGACGGAAAATATCCTCTCAGCCCCAGAGACCTTTGCCTTATAGGAGATATAAAGCAGTTATGGGAACTGGGAGTAACTTCGTTCAAGATAGAGGGACGTATGAAATCTCCCGAATATGTAGCTGTAGTAACTTCCATATACAGAAAATACATAGATCGCTGCATCAGGGGAGAAGACTGCAGCGTTTCGCCCGAAGATATGGAAAGGCTTAAGCAGATATTCAACAGAGGAGAATTTACGAAGGGGTATCTTCACGGCGATCCTGGCTCTGAACTCATGGCTGCGGATTTTTCAAAAAATTCCGGAGTATATGTGGGCAAAGTGGCAAGAGACAGCAGAGGACCTCTGGCAGAGATCACTGATATGCCGGACTTTGATAAGAGAAGACCCATAGAAAAGGGAGATTATATAGAGATAAGAAGTGAAAAACTTACGGGAAATCTGGTCACTTATATCCGCCAAAAGAACGACAATATAGTAATAGGAGATATAAAGGGCAGCGTATCCAAAGGCGATAAAGTATACAGGCTGATTTCTGAGACCCAGATGAAAGAGGCTAAAGCGACCTTTGACAATATAGACTTTAAAGAGGGAAAATACTTCAGAAAAACACCTGTGACCATGGATCTTAAACTGATTGTGGGAAAAGAGATGAGTCTCTTTGCCTCTTCTTTGGGGGAAACGGTAAAGGTCACGTCGGACGTTTTGCCTGAACCTTCAAAGAGCGGCGTGAGTTTTGCTGAAACGGCGGAGAACCAGCTTATGAAGACCGGTGGAACCGTATTTTGTGTTGAAAGAATAAGGATACACGAACCTGAGCCATCGTTTGCATCCATATCCTGTGTAAACAGTCTGCGCAGAGAAGCATTGTCTCTCTTAGAAAAGGAGATCATACGAAAACACAAGAAGGCAGCGCCGGCGGCCGTCATATCTTGGGAGCCGCCAAGGGAAGAAGAGGACATTCTCGAAATATACTTTGCAGAAGGAAAACTTGACAGCAGCATAATAGACAAGGCCCTTTCTGTAAAGAAGAACGTCAGATGCGCCGTATCGGCTGCCGATTATGCGGAGTTTAAGAAAACTCTGAATGAGAACTACAGAGGAATAGATGTGCGCCCGTATCTAACCCCTATGGAAAAGATAGACGAACTTAAAATTGCGCAGATAGAAGAACAGCTGCAAGACAGAACCTGCCCCGTGTATGTAAATAATATAGGCCAGATAGAGGCTTTTAAAAGAACGGGGCACAGGATATACGGGGATCACGGTCTCAATGTGACTAATGCAGAAGCCCAGGAGGCGTACAGACAGCTCGGTGTGATATGGTCGTGGCTTTCTCTGGAAAAAGCCCATAGCTGGCAGGGGAATTATCCTCTGATGGTAACGGAACATGAATTCAGATCCGGCGGGCTTACAGACAGAAAAGGACAGCAGTATGAAGTTATGTTTTATGAGGGAAGTCACAAAGCGGTGATAAGGAGCAAAAAATCCCCTGTCATGTGGGAAAAGGCGGGCCGGATGAGAGCAATAAGAGTCTATTTTTAACATGGACTTCTGAAATCCTCAATCTATTGAAATGCTGGGAATAAAAGCCACTGGTATGTATCGAAAAAAATGCACAAAAAAACGAAAAAAATGTTTGACTATCATGTATACACGGGTATATTATAGACATGGTGAAACTGTTATGTTCTTAACGAATACATGATATTGTGCAGGTAACCATTTTTTAACGGCGACATTTGTATACAATATACAAAAACTAAAAATGTACAAAGAAAATAGGAGGAGATGTATAGTATGAGAAAAGAGTGGGAAGGCTTCGTCGAAGGCAGCTGGACAGAAAACATTGCGGTAGAAGAATTTATTCATTTAAACTATAAGCCATATGACGGTGATGCAAGCTTCCTGGCAGGACCTACTGCCAGAACAAAAGAATGTTCTGACAGAGTGCAGGAGCTGCTTGTAGAAGAAAGAAAAGCAGGCGGCACTTTAAAAGTAGACGCAAGCAGAATCATGAGAATCAACGCTTTCGAGCCTGGATACATCGTACCGGGAAAGGATGTTATCGTTGGACTTCAGACAGATGAACCGCTTAAGAGAGGTATTTGTCCGTTCGGCGGAATCAAGATGGTAAGAGAAGAAGTCGCTGAATTCGGAGAAAAGCTTCCGGAAGAAATCGACAAAATGTTTGACTATATAACTACTCATAACGACGGAGTATTCAAGGCATATTCCAAAGAGATGAGACAGGTAAGACACCTTGGATTTATCACAGGTCTTCCTGATGCTTACGGCCGCGGAAGAATCATCGGCGACTACAGAAGAGCTGCTCTGTACGGTATCGATTTCCTCATCGAAGAAAAGAAGAAAGATCACGAAATGATCGCTTCCAGACACGTGATGAGCGAAGAAAACATCAGAACAGCAGAAGAAGTAACTAACGAGATCACAGCTCTCAAAGAAATCAAGAAGATGGCTGAAAGATACGGTTACGACATATCCGGACCTGCAAAGGACGTTAAGGAAGCTATCCAGTGGACATATTTCGCTTACCTTGCAGGAATCAAAGAAGAAAACGGCGCAGCAATGTCCATCGGAAGAACTTCCACTTTCATCGACATCTATGCAGAGAGAGACCTTGCTCGCGGAACATATACAGAAGAGCAGATTCAGGAATTCATCGACGACTACATCCTGAAGCTGAGAGTTGCAAGACACCTGAGAACTACCGAGTACAATGAGCTGTTCGGCGGAGACCCGATGTGGATCACCGAAGGTATCGGAGGCGTAGGTAAAGACGGCAGACATAAAGTTACAAAGAACTCCTTCAGAGTTCTCCAGACTCTGTACAATTTGGGACCTGCTCCAGAACCAAACCTTACGGTTCTGTGGTCAAAGCACCTGCCTGAGCCGTTCAAGAAATACTGCGCACAGGTTTCCATCGACACAGACTCCATCCAGTATGAGAACGATGACAAGATGAGACCTGCTTACGGTGAAGACTACTCCATCGCTTGCTGCGTATCAGCTATCCAGATGGGAGAGCAGATGCAGTTCTTCGGAGCAAGATGTAACCTTGCAAAGATTCTGCTGCTGGGATTAAACGGCGGTATCGACGAAAGAACAGGAGAGCACGTTGGACCTCAGATGGAATCCGTAGGAGACGGCCCTATCGACTTCAACGAAGCTTGGGATAGATTCAACGTTTACCTTGCATGGCTGTGCGAACTGTATGTAAACATCATGAACATCATCCACTTCATGCACGACAAGTATGACTTCGAGCGTTCCCAGATGGCGTTCCTTGATTCAGAAGTAAAGAGACTGATGGCATTCGGAGTTGCAGGATTCTCTGTAGCAGCAGACTCCCTGTCAGCTATCAAATATGCAAAGGTATATCCTATCAGAGACGAAAACGGCGTTATCGTTGACTTCAGAACTGAAGGCGACTTCCCTAAATACGGAAACGACGACGACAGAGTAGACGACATCGCAGTTAAGATCTCCGAGAGAACTATAGAAGAGCTGAGAAAGCACCCTACTTACAGAAATTCCGTACACACTCTCTCCGTACTGACCATTACTTCCAACGTAATGTACGGAAAGAAGACAGGAAACACTCCTGACGGAAGAAGAGCAGGCACTCCGTTCGCTCCCGGCGCTAACCCAATGCACGAGAGAGACAATCACGGTGCGGTAGCTTCCCTGAACTCAGTATCCAAGATTGACTGGGATACTTGCCAGGACGGAGTTTCCAACACCTTCTCCATCACTCCTGCTGCATTAGGTAAGGAAAAGGACGACAGAGCAACTACTCTGGTAGGACTGCTTAACGGTTACTTCGACAGAGGAGCTCACCACCTGAACGTAAACGTTCTCAACAGAGACCTGCTGGAAGACGCTTACGAAAATCCTGAAAAATACCCTAACTTAACCGTAAGAGTATCGGGATACGCAGTAAGATTCAACGCGCTGTCCAAGAACCATCAGAAGGAAGTCATCGCAAGAACGTTCCACCAGAACGTATAATTGTGGATCACCATTCTTTGATAAAATAAAATGCTTTAAGCATGCGAGGTGCCCTTTTGAGAGCACCTCGCATGTTATTCAGATGAGAATGTCTTGCGTGCCGAAGCAAGCCGCAGGGCACAGTAAAACGGCAGACTTGAATTAGGAGGCAGAGATGAAAGGCAGATTACATTCCGTGGAAACTTTTGGAGCCGTGGACGGTCCTGGGATCAGAACTGTGTTTTTTATGCAGGGGTGTCCCGCAAGATGTCTGTATTGCCATAACCCGGATTCGTGGGGTGAAGACGGAGGAAGAGACATAGAGATAGACGAGATAATACACTGGGCCGTAAGGGGGATGCCGTATTACGGAGATAAGGGCGGAGTGACTTTTTCCGGGGGAGAGCCTCTCATGCAGGGGGAATTCTTGATAAAGGCAATCGAAGCCTTGAAGGCTAAAGGAATCAACACCGCCGTAGATACCAGCGGTACTTATATAGACGAGTTCACCGATGAGGTTATAGAGAAGTGCGACTTGGTGCTGCTGGACATAAAGCATCCGGACCCGGAGCGCTTCAAGATAATAACCGGCAGAGATCAGAGCACCTTGTTTGAGCTGATAGACATAATAAATAAGCACGACAGACATGTATGGATACGAAACGTCGTAGTGCCCGATATAAATGACACAGAGGCCGATATGGAGGCTCTGAACGGCTTTATAAAGCGGATAAACCATATAGACAAGGTAGAATTGCTTGGCTACCACACAATGGCAGTGGAAAAGTACGGAAAGCTGGGCATAACATATAGGCTTAAGGGCGTGCCTCCGATGGACGGAGACCGCCTGGAAGAGCTTAAAAAGCTGGTAGAGTGGGACGTGGAATAAAACGCGTCACAAGCTGAACAAACGCAAATCAAAACCCCAGTCGCGTTGAACTGGGGTTTTGTTATGTGTTTTATTCTTATTTTCTTGTATTAAGCTTCCAGAGCCTTCAGAGCGGCTTCCTTTTCAGCTTCTCTTTCCTCTAATACTCTCGCATACTCTTCTTCAGTCATCTTAGTCATTGTGATTCCGGTGAATCCGAAGATTATGGAAACTATAGGGTTCAGCCAGTTAAGGATAGCATACGGTATGTATCCGCTGTTTACGCCTAAGAACTCTCTCATGGTAGCACCGCAGGTGTTCCAAGGGAAGAAGTTGGAAGTGATTGTTCCGGAGTCTTCCAGGCATCTTGACAGGTTCTTAGGAGCCAGTCTTCTGTCTTCAAATGCTTCCTTGAACATTCTTCCAGGCAGTACCAGTGACAGGTACTGGTCGCAGCAAACTGCGTTTACGAACAGGCAGGAGAATTCTGTTGCCAGAACCAGACCGCCGGTTCCCTTAGCCATCTTGAGCATGATTCCTGCGAAGGATCCCATGATGCCGGTGCAGTCCACAATACCGCCGAAGCACATTGCAAACAGGATTATGGAGATGGTCCACATCATTCCCTGAGTTCCTGCGCAGGACAGAAGATCTGCCAATTTTTCGATTATCGTCGATGCATCATCAGGAAGCTGACCCATGGATACGCCGTTGTTCAGGATGTTGAAGATGTTGCTTGGAACATCAGTCTTGCTGGCCTCTGCTGCAACTAAAGCAGTTTCTACAGAAGCCTTGTTCATGAACATGAACGGAACTCCGATAAGCACGCCGCCTAACAGCGAAGGTATTGCAGGGAGCTTGAGAGCTACCGCTACGATTACGAATACCGGAGGAATCAGAGCGATTACGCTTACGTTGGAGGAAGATTTGATGAATTCTTCAACCTCGGAGATAACGCTCAGATCCACTGCGTTGCCGGACGAGAACATGAAGCCCATAACAGTGTAAGCTATAAGTGCGATAACCAATGAAGTACCTGTAGTGTAAATCATGTGCTTGATATGATCGAACAGGGTTGCTCCTGCCATTGCAGGCGCCAGGTTGGTAGTATCGGACAGAGGGGACATCTTGTCTCCGAAGTATGCGCCGGATACTACAGCGCCGGCTGTCATGGCTGCAGGGAATCCGAGAGCAGTACCTACACCGATAAGCGCAACTCCCATGGAACCTGCCGTTGACCAGGATGAACCTGTTGCCAGCGATACTATGGAACAAAGGATACAAGCCGTCAACAGGAATACCTTAGGGCTGATAACCTTGATACCGTAGTACATCATTGAAGGAATAGTTCCTGCTGCCATCCAAGATGCGATCATGGCACCTACTATAGCCAGAATCAGGATAGCCTGCATGGATCTGTTGATTGAAGCCAGGATACCCTGTTCAAGGTATGCCCACTTCCAACCGTTTGCGAATGCCACTACAGAAGCGACAGCCGCAGCTAATAACAGGGCGATATGAGGTTCGCCGGCGGTGTCTTTTATGATAGACCATACCAGCAGACCGATCATCGCTAAGATGACAATGAGACATTGCCACATGGGGATCTTCTTACCCATAAATAAGTCCTCCT
>FR882590.1:93079-117498 GCA_000435715.1 Firmicutes bacterium CAG:145 | reverse complement strand
TACTCTGTATGCTCAGTGGACGCCGCTTCCGACCTTTAGCGTAACCTATAACCCTAATGGTGGAACGGGCGGCACCACAGATGGAGGAATAACTTCCGGCACGCAGTATACGATCAAAACAGAAGCAGAGGCAAGCGTGAGCAGGCCGGGTTCCACGTTCAACAACTGGAATACAGAAGCTGGTGGTGGCGGAACCTCTTATCAGCCGGGAAGCAGCACGACTATAACATCGGATCTTACTCTTTTTGCACAATGGACTTAATGCTTTGAGAAAGGCCGGCGGTTTGCATCCTCTGCAGACGGCAAGCTGCTTCCCAGACTTTTGACGTTGGGCAATAATCTCTTGTTAAAGTTCCGAGAGGATTAAAGTCTTATACACGAAGCCTTACTTTCGGGGCAAAAAAGATGGATAGCCTGCCGACATGGGTTAAGCTTTACGGGATAAAAAGGAGGCCGTATTTATACGGCCTCCGGATGATAATTCCGATGTTAGTTGATAGGTAAAGATAAAAAAATAAAATAAAGTCTTGCAGCAGATTAAAAAGTAGAGTAGAATTAAATAAAGCTAAGTAAGCTTCCGCACTTAAGTGCGGAAGTTTTTCAATGAAAGAGAGAGGCAATGGAAGAAAAGACTAACGTAATGCGAATGCTCGATCAAAAGAAAATAAATTACAAGAGCCATTATTACGGAGACAGCGGCGCAGTCTCAGGCTTAGAGGTGGCTCGGGTTTTAGGTGAAGATCCGTCGAGAGTATTTAAGACTTTAGTAACTGAGGGGAAGAGCAGAAACTATTATGTTTTTGTGATTCCTGTAGCTGAGGAACTGGATCTGAAAAAATCTGCCAAAGCAGTGGGAGAAAAGTCTGTAGAAATGGTCAGATCTAAAGAATTGTTGCCTTTGACAGGTTACATACACGGAGGATGTTCACCTATAGGGATGAAAAAATACTTTAAGACTACTGTGGACCTTTCTGCAGATAATAAAGATACTATATATGTAAGCGCAGGTAAGATAGGATGTCAGATAGAGATCAGGTTAGAAGATTTGAAAAGGATGATAAGAATTGAAATGGCTGATTTGACGATCTGATGAGGACAACATAAGTGTAGACAGGACGGTGGGATTTATATGATATTAGGATATGGACTTGGGGCTCTCGGCCAAGGAGCGGCGTATTATTTTATGTCTTCATATTTCGTGGTTTTTCTGACTAACTGCGTAGGGCTTGGCGCAGCGGCAGCAGGCACGATTTCTTCGATAGCCTTGCTGGTAGAAGTGATAGCCGGAATGACAGTAGGGAACCTGTCAGACAAATGCACGTCGAAGATGGGCAGGCGCAGGCCTTTCATGCTCACATCGTCCATAGTGATGCTGCCGATATTGGTGATAATGCTTCACAGCGTAGACGGCTCCTTGACATTTAAAGCCGCATATTATCTGTTCTTTGCAATTTTGTTCAGGATATTCTTTTCCACTTATGAGATACCTTACAATGCGCTGGGAGCGGAAATAGCTACTGACTATGATGAGAGAACGAGATTGAGAAGTCTGGCCAGAGTGTTTTCCATAGCCGGAAATGCTATAGGATATATAATGCCTTTGGCAGTCTTAGAGCTGTTTAAGGAAAGAGAATCGGCCGGATGGGGCATGATGGGAGTCATATTAGGAGTATGCTGTCTTGTAAGCTGGCTCATTTCGGTGACGTCGACAGGAAAAAATATAGTGAGAATTTCAGATGTCAAAGAAAAGAAGAATCTCTTAAGAGATATAATTGTAAATTATCGAGAACTTTTAAAGTTAAAAGCCATGAAGCTGCTGGTAGTATATAAAGCGGCATTTACCTGTGCTTTTTCGCTTTTCAGCGTTGGAACGATCTATTTTTTACAATATAACTTAGGACTGGATAACAAGTATTCATCTTATGTATATGTTTTTACCATCGTTATCTTTATCGTGTCTACTCCTATAATAGAAAAGATGGCCCTTTTGAAAGGAAAGTCATGGCAGCAGATGGTAGTCATGGGATCTTGTGGGATTGCGGGAGTACTGATCTACCTTTTCGCGTCAGATTCAGTCGTAGGGTGCGCCGTATATATCGGGATATTTGCAGTAGTGCAGACAGGCTTCTGGCAAGTCAGCAACTCGATCTTTTACGATATAGTAGAGGTGGATGAGTATGTAAATATGAAGAGACGAGAAGGCGATATAATGTCTGTCGTATCGGTTCTGGGCACATTGATCACTGCGATAATGGTATGGGCTTTCGGCGTACTTTTCGACGCTGCGGGATTCGACGCGAAGCTAACTGTTCAGCCTGAAAGTGTCGTATCATTTCTGAATATGGCATACATATTGATACCTTGTCTGTGTCTGTTTGCAGGAGCAGCGGCCCTAAAACTCTTTCCAATAAACAAGAAGACTTTTGAATCGCTGACTTCGGCCATCTCCCTCAGAGAAAGGGGCGAACCATTCGATCAATATGCTGAAGACTTGGATAAGATAGTTGGTCGTGGAAGAATATAGATAATACCACAACGCTTTGCAAGTTCATGGATACGAGGAATTCATAACAAATTTTCAGCAGTCAAAACCACCGGTTAAACCGGTGGTTTTGTGATCCTTTGAGGAAAAAACAAAAGACAGACGAATAAATCCATCTGTCTTTAAACTGGTGACTCTATCGGGGTTCGAACCCGAGTTGCCGCCGTGAGAGGGCGGAGTCTTAACCACTTGACCATAGAGCCATGACTAATTTAGTATAACATAAAATAATACAAAATGCAAGCAAAAATTTAATCTTTTGCTGCTGAGAAATCTTAATTGTCAAGACATATTTTATCGCATATTCACATAAACGCTGGCGATATCTCATTTCTTCTGTTACAATACTCATGAGAGGATACTCCTTTTGATACTTTTGTTTTTTCGTCGAAACTTATTGTATCAGAGTATTCCTCTCTTTTTTTATTTTTTTGTCACATATGTCTTATCACATTACAAAATTTAATCTTTTGCTGCTTAGAAATTCGAAAAAACCTCTGTCCATACGCATGAACTTTCTGATATATTGCGTCAGACAGAGGAAATATTCAGATAATTTTTGCATGAAGCGACAGACTCTGTCAGAGAAGCATGAGCGGGCATACGTGATCGTTCATAAATTTAATTAAAAATTTTCGAACGAACATGTTTACTTCTAAGGAGTTATGAACACCGCCTTTTGAAAGGAGCAGAAAATCTTTGAGGTAATGCGGATATACTTTTAAATCTTCGTAATCATCGAAATACATTTTAAGATTTGCGAAGATATTCCCCTTGTGGCGCTCTATTCTCAAATTGAATTCGAAACTTTTGTCATCATCGAATTTACAGGAAAAATTATCGGAAAATGTGTCGTATGACATATAGGAGAAGCCTTCTCCTCTATATTTGCCTTTAATGGACAGTCCCGATAAGTTCACTTTGATATAAGAGACGGACAGGGAGGGCCATCCGTTTTCTCCGCCTACTGCAAAGCCCAGCGCATTGAGAGCTTTATGTATCCTGACTTGCTTCAATATGGGAAGAAGCTGATAAAGCTGCAGGATATCATCGTGATTATGAAGCAGTATGCGTTCTGCTATCGCTTCTTTTTGATCCGGATCCAGGCAACTTAAATAGGCCTTATACAGATCTACGCTCTCTGCTCCGGAAATATCGTCGGCTCTTTCGGGAGCCAGGCCCATGTATATTTCTATATCTTTTTGTTTCAAATGTTTCAGCAGATTTCTTATTTCACTGTGCCCGCTGATGATCAAATAGAGATCCATATTATATATGTCGCAGTCGGGACTTGGCACAGACTGCCTTTCTGCACGCTTGCGCACAAAAGGAAGGTCGAAATGCTTGCCGTTATATGTGAGCAGATAATCTACACGGTCAAAGTCTTCCCTTAAATATTCCAGAATGTATCTTTCATCACCGGGAGTTTCGGCAAAATATTGGGTTATCCAGCAGCTTCCGTCTTTCTCTACGGTCATGAAGCCTGCGAGTATTAACGGAGCAAACTGCGGGCTGAGGCCCAGTGTTTCGATATCAAATATTCCCATCTTAAGATCTTTGAAATACTGATCTAATATTCTCGATGAAAAGTATGGGACTTTATGAGTGCTTGTTATTATTTTCATATCAGTTACCGTGAGTGATAACAAAATAGCCTGCAGGGGAGCAGGCTACTTTGTTCAAAAGGGGTATTTTGGATTTGAGATTATGAGGTTATCAGGGGGGATAACCACAATGTTATTGTACAAGAAGATCTGAGGAAATGCAAGTAGAAAGTGTAAAAAAAGTGAAAAAAGTTGTTAAATGGGTGAATTTGTCGAATAGTTTTTGGAAATTTTTTGAATAGATTAGTTATAATTAGTTTATCGAATTACCCGGGAAACGATATGAGACCACGGCCTTTAAAACGAGAGGCATAAGATGAAGTACTATAACAGGAGGAATAATAATGGAAATTTTAAAAGTATCAGCTAAGTCTAATCCTAATTCGGTAGCAGGAGCATTAGCAGGCGTATTGAGAGAAAAAGGTGGAGCGGAGATACAGGCTATAGGCGCGGGAGCCCTCAATCAGGCCATAAAAGCGACGGCCATAGCCAGAGGATTCGTAGCTCCAAGCGGCATAGATCTGGTATGTATACCGGCATTTACCGATATACAGATAGAGGGAGAAGAGAGGACCGCCATCAAGCTTCTCGTAGAACCGAGATAATACATAAGCAGAATAAAAACACGCAAGCTGCCGGAGTAAGCCATACCTCTTAACCGGCAGCTTTTTATTGACTTGATTGAAGCTTTTGATATATAATTCCAGTCAGCAGAATATTTGTACACTTAAGTACAAGTGAAGCCAAAGTTAAGAAAATACAGCAGCTTCGGCAAGGGGCGGGCGAGCCAGTATGTATATCAGAATAGGAGAGATTATGATATTTGAAGAGAAGACTATAGAGACTGAACGCATATATGAAGGGAAGATACTGAATCTTAGAAGAGACAAGGTAACCGTGGAGCATGGAACATCCTACAGAGAGATAATAGAGCACAACGGAGGCGCGGTGATAGCTGCGGTCACAGAAGACAAAAGGATGGTAATGGTCAGACAGTACAGAAAGCCTGCCGAGAGAGCAGTGCTTGAAGTACCTGCCGGAAAGATAGATCCCGGTGAAGACCCTAAACAGACAGCGGCAAGAGAACTTAAAGAAGAGACAGGTTATGAGGCCGAGAAGATAGAATTTGTAACATCCTTTTATCCTACCGTGGGATATTCTAATGAACAGCTTTATCTCTTTGTGGCCGAAGGACTCGTTCCGGGAGAGACTTGCTTTGATGAGAATGAGGCTATAGATATAGAGGAGATAGATATCGACATCCTCTTCGATATGGTGATGACAGGCCGGATACATGACGCCAAGACGATCATAGCCATACTGATGATACGCGATATGATCAGTTCAGGAAAGCTTCGATCATGCAGGAGGCTATGATGAGAATTACCCCTGCGCCGTAGCATACGAGATATTGCCTTGCATAACTTTGCAGGGCATTTTTATTTATTGAACGGCGCTTTTTCTGTATAAAAGATCTTACGACTACCAGAGCACATTCCAGTGAAACTGCGGTTAAAACGCAGAGGACTGGGATCTGAATCAGGCTGTGAGGGAGCATCGTCGATATTATGTACCATCCGCCCTTAAGACCGAAGGTCTCCACTAACATAGTGGCCGAAAAGCCCAAGGTGAGGCCTTTTATCAGCGGTATGAGAGGACAAAGCGCGCATAAAGGTGGAAACAGCGGGCATGCAAACAGAACGGCTAAAATGATGAGCCAGGTCTTAAAGCTTCCAAAAAAAGCGGTACTGAAACTTTGAGTACTTTCTCCTGCGAAGAACCCGCTCATCATGTCCATGAGCTGCTGTTTACCTTCGCCTTTCATGAACACTTCAAAAAAAGATCCTGTGCATATGCCCACAGCCATTAAAAATAAAAATATTAAAGTCAGTTTTTTGTTTATAACCATAATAAGCTCCTTAAATAAATTCTACTCGTGACTCCTGCATGGTGTTACTCAAAAAAGTTTACATAATACCTTTTAATTCTTCAGTTTTCGATTGAAATATTTATATTTAAGTAATATACTGTTGGCAGAGGATTAACATGGACAGAGAAGAATTCATCAGATATCTTACAGAAGAAAAAAACGCATCATATAACACTTGCAAAGCTTATGAACGAGACGTGAAACATTTTGCCGAATTTTTGAATAAGCGAGACGTAGTGGATCTTTGTGATGCCGTCAATGCCGATGTAGTTTCGTATCTTATGGAACTCAAAAATTTGGGACGTTCCAAATCGACGGTCAACAGAAAGCTTGCCTCCATAAGGACATATTACGGTTTTTTGCAGAAGAGGCGAGGACTGAAAGAGAATCCGGCAGAAAATATCAGATCCCCCAAGATAGCTAAAAAGAATATAGGTTTTCTCGAGCCTTCAGAGATAGAGACTCTTATGGGATTGCCTGACGACAGCGAAAAGGGAATGAGAGATAGAGCTATTCTCGAATTGCTGTATGCCACAGGTATACGGGCCGGTGAGATAATTTCCATGGAGACGGCGGATCTGAACCTGCGCATGGGGTTTGTGACGTGTGCGGGAGAAAATATAAGAGCCAGAATAATACCCGTAGGCCGTATGGCCAGGAATGCACTGGAGATATACATGGAGCAGTCCCGTCCCAGACTGATCAGAAATAATGAGGATGAGAATCATCTCTTTGTCAACTTTCAGGGCAAGCCCATAACGAGACAGGGACTTTGGAAGATTTTGAAAGAGTACGGCAGGAGGGCGAATCTTAACATAAGTCTTACCCCTCAGACCATCAGAAATTCTTTTGCGGTTCACATGCTGCAGAATGGGGCTGACATCAAATCGCTTCAGGAGCTGATGGGGCACGAGGATATTTCGGCGACGCAGGTTTATCTGGCGTTTACTAAAAACAGGATAAAAGATGTGTATGACAGAGCCCATCCCAGGGCATAAAATTTTGTTAAAAGGCTTGCAATAGAGGCTTTTATGTGCTAAAATATACAAGTTATTACGGGCGGTCCTCTGGAGGTAGTTGTGCCACGAACGTCTTGGAGGGAAGGAGGAAGAAAAATGGATGTAATCAAATCGATCACTCAAGAATATGAGAAAAGCGATATCCCTGCTTTTGGTGTAGGAGACACAGTAAAAGTCCACATCAAAATCAAAGAAGGCAACAGAGAAAGAGTTCAGATCTTCGAAGGCTTTGTGCTGAAGAAGCAAAACGGCGGTATAAGCGAAACCTTTACAGTCAGAAAGATCTCTTCGGGAGTCGGCGTAGAGAAGACTTTCCCGCTGCACTCGCCTAAGATCGAAAAGATCGAGGTAGTGAGAAAAGGCGCGGTCAGAAGAGCTAAGCTCAACTACATGCGTGAGAGAACAGGTAAAGCTGCTAAGATCAAAACTAAAGAATAGCTTTTACGGGGGAATCCGAGGGGATTCCCCTTTTTTCTGATAAATATCAGCCCCGCCGCCTGCTTGCAGGCAGCATTTGCCGAGAGCCTTGCGCTCTAATTTAAATGAGGTGTATAATGGATAATATAAATTGGTATCCGGGTCATATGAAGAAGACCAGAGAATTGATAGAAGACAGTCTCAAGATGGTAGATCTGGTCATAGAGGTAGTGGATGCGAGAATACCCGTATCCAGCAGAAACCCTATAATAGATCAGTTGACCCGGGGAAAGCGCCGTGTGATCATTCTCAATAAGAGCGATCTTTCCGATCCTTCAGCTAACGAAGCGTGGGAAAACAGGCTTAAAGAAGAAGGAAACATGGTGACTGCCATGAACTGCATGAAAGGGCAGGGCACAAAACAGCTTCTCAAACTTCTGTCTTCACTGCAGGCTGAGAAGAATGAAGGCAAGATCAGAAAGAAACCTCTCAGGATGATGATCGTAGGAGTCCCCAACGTAGGGAAGTCCTCTCTCATAAACAGGCTGACGGGCAGAAAGAGCGCAAAGACGGGAGACCGGCCGGGGGTAACCAGGGGAAAACAGTGGCTTTCTCTGGAGAGCGGCATGCAGCTCTTAGACACGCCGGGAATCTTATGGCCTAAATTTGAGGATCCCAGGGCCGGGCTTAACCTGGCTTTCTGCGGATCGATAAAAGACGAGATACTGGATGTGAGCGATCTGGCCCTTGAACTGATAAAAGTGCTGCAGGACAAGTACCCGAGGCTGCTCATAGATCGTTATAAGATAGAAGATATCGGAGATACTCCTCTTGAAACCATGGAGGCTATTGCCAAAAGGCGAGGATTTATACTGGCAGGAAAGCGGATAGATTACGAAAGGTGCGCCCGCACTCTTCTGGATGAATTCAGAGGAGGCGTCATAGGAAACATTACTTTGGAGACGGCAGATGACTAAAGAGGAAAGACAACAAAAGCTTGAAGAAAAATTTTGCGCCATGCGGGAGTTTGATCTGAATTTCGGATTCGGAATGGATGAGATAGGAGGAATCGACGAGGCGGGCAGAGGACCTCTGGCAGGGCCGGTGGTAGCCGCATGTGCAGTTCTCGGCTCAGACTTTAATGTCATAGGCGTAGACGATTCGAAAAAACTTTCAGAAAAGAAGAGAGAAGAACTGTTTCATGAGATAACTTCTAAAGCGCTGGCATACGGAGTGGGAATAATAGACAGTGAAACAATAGATGAGATAAATATTTTGCAGGCGACCAGGAGAGCCATGATGACGGCGGCAGCAAACGCAGACGATATGCTGAAAGTCAGGACCGGATCTGAGACAGGTATTAAATTGCTTCTTCTTGATGCTGTCCGTTTAGAAGGAGTAGATATTCCGCAGAAGGATATAATAAAGGGCGACGCCAAAAGCCTGTCCATAGCCGCATCCTCGATAATAGCTAAGGTGACCAGAGACAGAATCATGATAGAGTATCACAACCTGTACCCGCATTACGGATTTGATAAAAATAAGGGTTACGGCACCAAAGCTCATTATGAGGGACTGTATGCTCACGGCATGACGCCTATACACAGGAAGACGTTTTTAAAGAATTTATAAAGGAGAAAAAGATGGTATTTAAAAGCGACATTCAGATTGCGCAGGAGTGCGAAAAGAAACAGATAACTGAGATTGCCGAGGCGGCAGGGATAGACGAAAAATACCTGGAGCAGTACGGAAAGTACAAAGCTAAGGTTGATTACTCTCTTCTCAGAGATAAAAAAGATGAGCCTGACGGTAAGTTGATCCTGGTTACGGCCATAACGCCTACTCCGGCGGGAGAGGGAAAGACCACTACGTCTGTAGGGCTTGCCGACGGACTCAGAAAGATAGGCAAAAACGCCATCGCAGCTCTCAGAGAACCGTCTTTGGGACCTGTATTCGGCATAAAGGGCGGAGCTGCCGGAGGCGGACATGCGCAAGTAGTTCCAATGGAAGATATAAATCTTCATTTTACGGGGGACTTTCATGCTATAGGCGCAGCCAATAATTTGCTGGCGGCTATGCTGGATAACCATATTCAGCAGGGAAACGACCTTAACATAGACCCTAAACAGATAACATGGAAGAGAGCCGTCGATATGAACGACAGACAACTCAGACATATAGTAGACGGCCTCGGAGGAAGAATGCAGGGAGTGCCCAGAGAAGACGGATTTGATATAACCGTTGCCTCTGAGGTTATGGCAGTTTTGTGTCTGGCTTCTGATATACCTGACCTCAAAGAAAGACTTGCCAGAATAATAGTGGCATATACATATGACGGAAAACCTGTGACTGCAAAAGATCTGAGGGCTGAGGGAGCTATGGCCGCTTTACTCAAAGATGCGCTTAAGCCTAATCTGGTGCAGACTATAGAAGGAACTCCTGCATTTATACACGGAGGGCCTTTCGCCAATATAGCTCACGGTTGCAATTCCGTCACAGCGACTAAAATGGCCATGAAACTGGCTGATTACACGGTGACCGAAGCCGGTTTTGCCGCCGATCTTGGGGCTGAGAAATTTTTCGATATAAAGTGCAGGATAGCAGGTCTTAAACCTGACGCTGTGGTCATAGTGGCTACGGTCAGGGCTCTCAAATACCACGGCGGAGTGGCCAAGAATGATCTCAACGAAGAAAATCTGGACGCTCTTACGAAAGGACTGCCTAATCTGCTGCAGCACGTATCTAACATTAAAGATGTATTTGGCCTCCCATGCGTAGTGGCGATAAATGCTTTTCCTACAGATACCGAAGAGGAACTGGCTCTGGTAGAAGAAAAGTGCCGGCAGATGGGAGTTAATGCTGTGCTTTCAGAAGTATGGGCCAAGGGCGGAGAAGGCGGCGCTGCGCTGGCTGAAGAAGTGGTGAGATTATGTCAGATCCCCGGCGATTTCAGACAGTCTTACGACCTGTCTCTGTCTATAGAAGAGAAGCTTAACGCCATATGCAAAAGTGTATATCACGCCGATGGAGCGGTTCTGACGGACAATGCGAAGAAGCAGGCTAAAAAGCTAAAGGATCTGGGATTTGGCAATCTGCCGATATGTGTAGCCAAGACTCAGTACAGCTTTTCTGACGACCCTTCCAAGCTGGGTGCTCCTTCCGGATTTGCGGTGACTGTGCGAAACCTTAAAGTTTCCGCCGGCGCCGGCTTTATAGTAGCTCTTACAGGCGACATAATGACTATGCCGGGTCTTCCAAAAGTTCCGGCGGCTGAGAAAATAGATGTGGATAGCGACGGAAGGATAACAGGATTGTTTTAGCAGATCTTGCGATCTTGGTTTCCGTTTTAATTTTATCCCTTTAAACGTTGAAAAATCAACGTGGCAACTGTAGGTTGACAAATTTCCAAGCTCGCTTGGTGGTAAATTGAGATGACAGAAGCTATGATTTTACCAAGAGAATAAAAGAATGTCGGAGGTAAAAATGATTTTAGCTGATAAGATAACGGAACTGAGAAAAAAGAGAGGCTGGTCGCAGGAAGAGCTGGCAGAAAAGGTAGATGTGACGCGCCAGTCAGTATCGAAATGGGAAAGCGCCCAGTCGACGCCTGATCTGGATAAGATATTAAAACTGGCGGAAATATTCGAAGTTACTACGGACGAACTCTTGAAGGCCGAGCAAAGATTTGAAGAGGAGAAACCTCCTGAAAAGAACGAGAAGAACGAAAAGAAAAAGATCTGTGAAAAAATCACACATAACGCAGAGGAACGCAAGGTCACGGCCGAGGAGGCACAGGAGTTTTTGGAATTTAAAGAGAAGACTGCGCCAAAGATAGCCATGGGCGTTTCCCTGTGCGTTCTTTCTCCGGTGCTGCTGATCCTGATGGCCGGAGCTGCCGAATACCGGGTGATAAATGCTTCAGAGGATCGGGTGGCAATGCTTGGAGTAGTGATACTGCTGGCGATAGTGGCAGTAGCTGTTTCTATATTCTTTATACCTTACGGTATAGCTTCTTCTAAGTATGAATATATAGAGAAAGAACCTCTCAGGCTGAATCCCGAGCTGACAGAGACATTGAACAGACAGAGGGATGATTACAGATCGGCTTTCAGCAGGAGTATTGCCATAGGAGTTTTAATTTCTGTGCTTTCCGTCCTGCCTATGTTTGTGGCAGGATTCATATTCGACCCGGAAGACGGGTTTCATTTTGTCGTTTCGGCAGGTATACTGCTGGTGATGATTTCCATAGCAGCCAATATCTTTGTCAGGGCCGGCATAAAGTGGGAAAGCTATCAGAAATTGCTGGAAGAAGGCGATTATACGAGAGCTCAGAAGGATAAAGTCCTTGAGGCCATAAGCAGCGTGTATTGGCTCTCAGTGACGGCGATATACCTGATCTATAGCTTTATAAACTTTAACTGGCATATAAGCTGGGTGATCTGGCCGGTGGCAGGGGTGATATTCGCCATCATAAACGTCGTATATTCGGCAGTTAAAAGGGATTGAGAAAAGCAGGAAGTAAGATGGAACAGATGAGTATATTTGAAAATCAGATAGAAAGACCCCTCGCTGAAAGACTGCGTCCGAAGAACCTCGAGGAATACGCAGGCCAGTCTCACCTTCTGGGGAAGGGAAAGATTTTGAGGAGACTCATAGAGGGAGATAATATTTCTTCCATGATATTCTGGGGTCCTCCGGGAGTAGGAAAGACTACTCTGGCCAGGATCATAGCGGGAGCGACAAAGGCCGAGTTCATAGACTTTTCTGCCGTGACCAGCGGTATAAAGGAAATACGGGCTGTAATGCAGCAGGCCGAAACTAACCGCCGCTACGGTGAAAAGACTATAGTTTTCGTGGACGAGATACACAGGTTCAATAAGGCTCAGCAGGACGCATTTCTTCCCTTTGTGGAAAAGGGAAGCATCATCCTGATAGGGGCGACCACTGAAAATCCATCTTTTGAAATAAACGGGGCGCTTCTCTCGAGGTGCAAGGTCTTTGTGCTTCAGGCGCTGACAGAGGAGGATATAGTACAGCTTTTAAACCGGGCTATCGCCGACCCCAGAGGTTTCGGCGGCCAGAAGATAGAGATATCTCCCGAAATAATAAGAGCTGTTTCGGTATTCGCAAGCGGTGACGCGAGGACGGCTCTTTCCACTCTTGAAATGATAGTGCTCAACGGCGATTCGGATGGAGACAGAATCATAGTGACCGAAGAGACCTTTGAGCAATGCACCTCCAAAAGGTCTCTGCTGTATGATAAAAAAGGAGAGGAACATTATAATCTGATTTCCGCTCTTCATAAATCTATGAGAAATTCTGATCCGGACGCGGCAGTTTACTGGCTGGCCAGGATGCTGGAAGCAGGAGAAGACCCTCTGTATGTCGCAAGAAGAGTGACTCGTTTTGCGTCAGAGGATATAGGACTTGCAGACCCAAGAGCATTGGAAATAGCTGTGGCGACATATCAGGCGTGTCACTTTATCGGAATGCCCGAATGTTCTGTGCATCTTACAGAAGCGGTGATATATATGTCAATGGCCCCTAAATCCAATTCACTTTATACTGCTTATGAGCAGGCGAAGAAAGACGCCCTTACTCAGTTGGCAGAACCGGTCCCTCTAATAATCAGAAACGGGGTTACTAAGCTGATGAAGGAGCTGAATTACGGAAAAGGTTATAAGTATGCTCACGACGCTATAGATAAGCTGACAGATATGCAGTGCCTTCCCGATTCTCTTCTGGGAAGAGAATACTATAAGCCTACGGAACAGGGAACAGAAGCCCGGTTCAAGGAGAGACTGCGCCAGATAAAAGATTGGAAGAAAAAGAGAAATAAATAAACGCCGTTTACCTGCATGGCTGAGCAGAGACGGCGTTTTAAAATGCAGACGATATCGGAAAATCAGTACATCAGGGATAGCGTTTTACTTGACATTCATGGTGATATTAATTACAATTAGTTTACAAGTAAACTAATTTAAAATAAAGGTTATAGTATATGACTAAGAATGTGGAAACTTTGCTGGATTACTTTTCCCAGATACGTAAAGTCTATGCCGAATGGCTTAAGATAAAATATAAAGGCCATTATTTTTCTCCAAACGAGATAGATATATTGATTCTGCTGGCCAATAACAGGAGCATAAATAACTGCGGGCAGCTCAATCTGCTCTTGAAAGTATCAAAAGGTCTGATAAGCAGAAGTATTTCTTCTCTTGAGGATAGGGGGCTCGTATCGACTTGGGAATCTGAAGATGATAAGAGAGTAAGGCGTATATCCCTGACGGATGAAGCAGGTCCGGTAATTGATCAGCTTAACCGGGGGATCAGAGAGATAAATGAGATCGTGCTTTTTGATATTTCAGAAGAAGAAATCAGGCAGATGGAAGAGACCATGGAGAAGATCATGAGAAATTTCAAGGCAGCGGAGGAAGAATATTTATGAGAATGACCATGAGCAGAGAAGTAGATCTCGGAAAAGAGCCGGTAAAACACCTGCTCTTTATTCTTGCAGTCCCGGCTATAACATCTCAGGTAGTAAATGCGCTCTACAACATGGTGGACAGGATGTACATAGGGCACATAGATGAAGTGGGAGCCGTTGCCTTGACGGGAGTGGGAGTATGCTTTCCCATAATAATGATAGTTTCGGCTTTCGCCTATCTTGTAGGTATGGGCGGCGCGCCGAGAGCCAGTATTTTCATGGGCAAAAGAGATAATAAGACGGCAGAAAAGATCTTGGGAAATTGTTTCTCGGCGCTGATAATAGTTGCAGTCATACTTACCGCAATAGTGCTGATCTTCAGGCGGCCGCTGCTTTATCTCTTCGGCGCCAGTGACAATACTATAGTATATGCGGAAGAATATATAACCATTTACGCTATGGGGACGATCTTTGTTCAGCTCACCTTAGGCCTGAATTCGTTCATTTCTGCCCAGGGGTTTTCGAGAGTGAGTATGATGACGGTGATAATAGGAGCGGTAGCAAATATAGTACTCGATCCGATATTCATCTTTTTGCTGGGTATGGGCGTAAGAGGAGCGGCTGTGGCTACGGTCGTCTCGCAGGCCCTTAGCGCCGTCTGGGCATTTAAATTTTTATGCGGCGATAAGACGACTCTGAGAATTAAAAAGGAAAACATGAAGATAGAGGCGCATATACTTTTTCCCTGCGTGGGGCTTGGTATAGCTCCGTTTATAATGACTTCCACAGAAAGTCTGCTGGTACTTTGCTTCAACTTTTCTCTTCTCAGATACGGAGGAGATCTGGCGGTGGGAGCCATGACTATACTGTCGAGTATAATGCAGTTTGCGCTGCTTCCGCTGCAGGGGTTTACACAGGGAGGCCAGCCGATAATAAGTTATAATTACGGAGCAAAGAATCCTCAAAGAGTCAGGAAGGCTTTCAAATTGCAGTCTATATGCTGTGTGTCGTATTCTATGTTTCTCTGGGCGGCGGTGGAATTGTTCCCGTCTGCATTTGTGGCCGTATTTACTGACGATCCGCAGCTCAGCCAGCTGTCTTGCTGGGCTCTGAGAATATATATGGCCTCGGCAGGTCTGATGGGACTTCAAACGACATGTCAGCAGACATTTATAGCCTTCGGAAACTCCAAGAAAAGTTCTTTTCTGGCTATCTTAAGAAAGATAATTCTGCTGATACCGTTTATCTTTATCTTACCTCAGTTTATAGGAGACAAAGTGTTGGCTGTATTCTTAGCAGAGCCTATAGCAGATGTCATCGCCGTCACAACTACCCTTTTGATGTTCTCCCATGAGGCAAAAAAGATATTTACAGAAGATCAAAATAAAACGCCGGATATTTAAATCCGGCGTTTTATCTTAGCATGCTCTGGCTTCTTGCATTTCTGGGGTAGGGTCTTTCTTCATCGGTCAGCCCAAGAATATAATCTACACTTGTATTCAAAGCTATCGCCAGGCGGACGGCCTGATCGAGAGTCGGTATTCTGTAGCCGCGTTCAAGTTTTGAATAGTTAGATTGATCGATACCTGTAAGCATTTGAATTTTTACTTGCGAAAATCCCCTCTTCTTTCGTAAGTCTTTAAGTCGTTCACCTATCATAGTAATATATTCCCCTAAAAATTTTATGCCACAACGACCTATTTTTTATTATGAATGATTTTTGTATTGATTATAGGTCGATTTTGACCTATAATGTAACTGGAAAGTGTAACATAATCAGGGGACAGTTGATGCAAATATTGACAAGCGAACGAGAAATCTTGCAATCTTCACATGTCACCTCTCCTTTTAAAAGAGGGCAAAACCTTGAGGCTTAACGGTCTCAAGGTTTTGTTTTACAAAAAAAGCACCGAGCTTACACGCCGGGTGCTTATATTTAAATAAAGATTTTATATCATACAGAATTTTTCTATGGCTTCCGCCACGCCGAGTGAACGTTCCTCTTTGCATATATAAGATGCCAGGGGCCTTAGCGACTCTACAGAGTTGGCAACGGCTACGCCTGTACCGGCCCACTCAAGCATTTCGGCATCATTGCTGTTGTCACCGCATGCCATGACTTCATCTCTAAAGATATTCAAATGGCTGCATAGAAGTTTCAGTGAATGAGCTTTATTGATATTTTCAGGCATTATTTCTATGAGATAAGGCTGCGACTGAGCAAGGTATGCGCCGCCTTCTAAAAACTCATTGAGCTCTTCTATATATCCTGGTACAGAACCGGGAGGAGCTACGATCATAGCCTTGGGAGAAGGAGAGAATGGATAACCGTTAAAACTACCTGCTTCTATCGCTTCGGTATTTGCCAGGTCGGGATCTATGGTGGTTTCTTCTGTCACTTTTTCTACCAGGATTTTATGATCTGAATAAAACTGACAGTATAAGTTTCTTTCTTTACAGAAGGTCACTATTTTTCTCATCATTTCAACGGACAGATGCGCTGAGAACAGCTGAGTGCCGTCAGATTCTGTTACGAGACAACCGTTGTAACATATTATCTTGCAGTGGGGGCCTATCTGCCTTGCGTATTTTTGCGCAGAGAGCAGAAGCCTTCCTGTGGCTATGACTACAGAGATATCATTTTCAGAACATCTTCTCAGAAGAGAAAGGGTGCGAGGATGGATTTGGTTGTTTTTCTCTAACAGAGTATTATCCAGATCTAAAGCTATAAGTCTTATCATGATGTCTCCTTTAAAACAATTTAATAAATTCCCTGACGGTGCAGATTATGAGAAGCAGCTGTACTATCAGATAAAAGGCGGTGTATAATTTTCTGGTGCGAGGTCTGTAGAGCATGTTTCCGAGTCTGGTATGCGCCATAGGGCTGTTTATTCTGAAACAGTATGCCGGTATTTCATTCAGTCCTTCGATATGTTCCTGGCTTTTCCACCCTTCAGAAGGCTCCTCTGCGGTTCCGAAGAGATTTATATGAAGAAGCCTGTAGCACTGCCGGGCATAAAACATGTGGCGGCTGAAGGTATTGTTCCATCTGGCGGTCAGCATTATGGAAAGGAAACCGGCAATAGTGAGAAAAAGATATATAGCCGCAGACATTACCGGATCCAGAGAACCGGCGAAAGCCATGGCTCCTGCGACTAAGGCGAGAAATATGTTGTTGAAAGTGAGCCTTTCGTTTTCGGCATGACGGGCATGTTCGAGATTTTCGGTAAGGCATTGAGAAAGAAAGTTGATCTGACTTTCGCTGAGCTCTTTGCCTTCGAGCCTCTTCCAGAGAGAATGTTCAAAAGTATATGTATCCATGTTTTCTTTTTTCACATCGTATTTTTTCTTATTACTCATCTTGTTTTATCTCCGCATTTATCTGATGCTTGTTTGGAATTCGCCTTCTGTTAAAGAAAGTATACATAAATTTTCATTAAAAAGCAATCGGCAGTTCTCCCGGGCTGCCCCGGCGGGTCTTTGCCAGGGTGCGCATTGCGTTGCAATAAATATCGACCGATGGTATAATATTGTCACGATTTTGATGCAGAAGATCGGCACTCCAGGTCTGACATACGATCTGCGCTGTGATATGAGAATGTGAAAAGGAGAATACAGGATATGAAACTGCTTAGAGGAAAGCCGCTGGCTGACCTTATCAAAAGGGATACAGAGAAGAAAACGGAAGAACTGATCAGTAGAGGAATAGTTCCCACACTGGGGATTTTGAGAATAGGAGAGAGCCAGAGCGATATAGCTTATGAAAACAGCGCAGTTAAAACTGCTGCGGCTCTTGGAATACATGTGGAAAAATATATAATGGATGAAAAGTCCAAAGAAGATGAAGTCATAGACGTTCTGAAGGTTATGAATGAAGATGAGAATATACACGGCATACTGATGTTCAGGCCTCTTCCTCCTCATATAGATGAAGACAGGGTCAGAAATCATATAGAGCCGTCCAAGGATGTGGACGGAATATCAGACGCCAGCGTAGGAAGCCTGTTCACAGGAAACAGGATAGGATTTCCGCCTTGCACGGCAGAAGCGGCTGTGGCGATACTGGATTATTACGGTATAGAAGTTTCAGGCAAAAAGGCTGTAGTGATAGGAAGAAGCTTAGTAGTAGGAAAACCTGCGGCCATGATGCTGCTGGACCGGCATGCTACGGTGACGGTGTGTCACAGCAGGACGGCTGCCGGCGATCTTGAAGACATATGCGCAGGGGCTGATATAATAATAAGCGCAGCAGGAAGGATAAATACTGTGGGACCTTCTCATGTCAGCGGCAAGCAGATCATAGTGGACGTAGGTATAAATTTCGGAGAAGATGGAAAAATGCGGGGAGACGTGGATTTTGAGGCCCTAAAAGGCAATGCTGCCGCAGTGACTCCCGTACCCGGCGGCGTAGGCAGCGTGACGACGGCTCTTCTCATGTATCATGTAGTGGAAGCTGCTGCCTGCCATTAGATGCACCGAAGATGCCGGCATAAAGTGAAAAATAATTGCAGCCACTTGACTTTTAGCACCGAAGTATATAAAATATCAAGGTAATAAAAAATATCTAAACCTGCCGCCTCTGGTGGGTTTATCATAGAGCATTTGACGGTACGCCTTGCCGGTCAATCGCCGGGCGGCCCTTTTGGCTGAAAGGCAAAAGGGCTTGACGGGAGCTTATGCTGCAATTTGAATTTAATAAAAACGATGACGAAGAGGAGTAGATAGAGACGAGCCCTCTACAGAGAAGGAAGCCTTAGGCTGAGAGCTTCCGGGAAGGCGTTTATCGAAGGTTGCTTTCGAGTTTTATGCGAGATAATGAGGGCCCCGGAACCTGTGAGGATAAAGGGGAATAAAGGTGGTACCGCGGAAAGATCCGTCCTTTGACACGAGGGCGGTTTTTTGTTTACAGCAAGCGGTGAATCTTCGAGAGATAAAAACAGTGATAAGGAGACTTGACAGAGATGGAAAAAAATTTGGCGAAAAATTATGATCCCAGAGATTTCGAGGAACGCATCTATGAGATGTGGGAGAGCAAAGGATGTTTTAAGGCCGAGGCAGACGAGAATAAAAAACCTTTTACTATAGTAATGCCTCCTCCCAACATAACGGGACAGCTTCATATGGGCCATGCTTTAGATCAGACACTCCAGGATGTCCTTACGAGATGGAAGAGGATGCAAGGGTACAGCGCTCTGTGGCTCCCTGGATCTGACCATGCGAGTATAGCCACTGAAGTTAAAGTGGTAAATAAAATAAGAGAAGAGGAAGGTCTTTCCAAAGAAGACCTGGGGAGAGAAGAATTTCTCAAGAGAGCCTGGGCATGGAAAGAAGAATACGGCGGCAGGATAACCAGACAGTGCCGCAAGCTGGGGGACTCCTGCGACTGGAGCAGAGAACGCTTTACCATGGACGAGGGGTGCAGCAAGGCTGTAAAAACATTCTTCATAAGACTATATGAGAAAGGACTTATATACAGAGGAAACAGGCTCATAAATTGGTGCCCTCAGTGCAAAACATCTCTGTCCGACGCAGAAGTGGAACACGAGGACAGGAACGGAAAGTACTGGTATTTCAGGTACCCTGCCGCAGATGGAGGGGAAGGAATCGTGGTAGCCACTTCGAGGCCTGAGACTATGTTTGCCGATGAGGCCATAGCAGTTCATCCGGACGATGACAGATATAAGGACATGGTGGGAAAGAAGGTGATCCTTCCGCTGATGGGAAAGGAAATACCTGTCATAGCTGACACGTATCCGGATCCTGAAAAGGGTACGGGAGCCGTAAAGATAACTCCTGCTCATGACCCTAACGATTTTGAGGTCGGAGTCAGAGCCGGACTCGAGAGACCCAGCTGCATAAACGAGGACGCCACCATGAACAGCCTGGCCGGAAAATATGAGGGAATGGATCGCTACGAGTGCCGCAAGGCGTGGGTGCGCGACTTGGAAGAGGCAGGCTATCTTGTTAAGACAGAGGAAAAAGTCATTCCTGTAGGAGAATGTTACAGGTGCCATACTGTCATAGAACCTATGCTTTCCGACCAGTGGTTCGTGGCCATGGAAAAGCTGGCAAAGCCTGCTATAGAAGCCGCAAAGAGCGGCAAACTTACTCACGTTCCCGAAAGATTTGAAAAGACTTATCTGAGATGGCTTGAAGAAATCAGAGACTGGTGTATATCAAGGCAGCTCTGGTGGGGACACAGGATCCCGGCGTATTATTGTCAGGAATGTGGGGAGCTTATTGTAGCTGCCGAACTGCCTGAAAAATGCCATAAATGCGGAGGTACTGCGTTCAAGCAGGATGAAGACGTGCTGGATACGTGGTTTTCATCTGCCCTCTGGCCGTTTTCGACGCTGGGCTGGCCTGATGAGACTAAAGATCTTAAATACTTTTATCCGACAGATGTGCTGGTGACAGGGTATGATATAATATTTTTCTGGGTAGTAAGGATGGTCTTTTCCGGAATAGAGGCTATGGGAGAAGCACCTTTCCACCACGTGTATGTCCACGGTCTGGTGAGAGACGCAGAAGGCCGAAAGATGAGCAAATCTCTTGGAAACGGCATAGATCCCCTCAAGATCATAGATAAGTACGGGGCAGACGCTCTGAGATTCATGCTCACCACAGGCATAACTCCGGGAAATGATATGCGTTTTAAAGAAGACAGGCTGGAATCGTGCCGTAACTTTGCCAACAAGTTGTGGAATGCGTCCAGATTCGTTATCATGAACCTTCAGGACGAAGAGGGCAATTTCAGGGAGATGGCAAAGTGCTGTGAAAACTGCTGCGGCAAGGCCTGCGCAGATATTACGGATTTCAGCAACATAGCCCTCAAAGATGAAGATAAATGGATGATCTCAAAGGTGAATGAAGCAGTTGAGTACGTCACTATGGCTATGGAAAAATACGATCTGGCCATGGCGGGACAGAGAGTTTACGATCTGATATGGAACGAGTACTGCGACTGGTATATAGAATTAGTGAAGACAAGACTGTGGGCTGACGACGAAGAAGATAAGAAGGTGGCAAGATTCACCCTCGTAATGTGTCTGAAGAACATGCTCAAGATGCTTCATCCGTTCATGCCGTTCATAACCGAGGAAATATGGAGCTACCTGCCTCACGGCGAGGAACAGGAGGATAATCCGGAAAATTATCTTATAAAAGCGAAGTGGCCGGTTGCAAGCGCAAGCTGTATTTTCCCTTCTGCTTCTGACACTTTGGAGACGGCGATGGAGATTATAAGAGCCATAAGAAATATAAGGGCTGAGGCCGAAGCTGCTCCGTCAAAAAAACTCAGAGCGGTGATACTGCCGGCAAATAAATCTGCGCAGACTGTAAAGAGTGGAGAAGCTTATATAAAGAACCTGGCCAATATAACCGAAGTTATATTTATAGAAAACAAGTCTGAAGCTCCGGAAGAAGCCATGTCGGCAGTGACAGGAGGAGCCGAAATATATATACCTCTTGAAGATCTGGTGGATTATGAAGCAGAATATGCGAGACTTTCCAAAGAAGAAAAACGCCTTAAAGCGGAAGTCGCCAGAGCCTGCGGAAAGCTTTCCAACCAGGGATTTGTCAGCAAGGCTCCTGAAAAGGTGATAAGAGAAGAAAAAGAAAAACTGGAAAAATATGAAGATATGCTGGACAAAGTTTCTGCCAGACTTGCAAAAGTCGCAGAGAAGGCCGGCAGATAAGGAGTAAGATGACAGCAAAGAGCGATAGAGCTATAGAAAAAATACATGAATTCAGTAAATTCGGAAGCGTGCTGGGCCTTGAAAGGATGACTGAGCTGCTTTCTCTGCTGGGGGATCCTCAGGATCAGCTCAAAGTCATTCATGTGGCGGGGACCAACGGAAAAGGCTCGGTATGCAGGTATATATACAGCGTCCTTTTAGAAGAGGGATATAAGACAGGCATATATATATCGCCGTTCATAGAAAATTTTAATGAGAGAATAGAGATAGAACGAGCCTGTATAAGCGATGAAGATCTGGCCGCGTATACAGACAGGGTCCTTGAAGCTGTTTCTATTATGATAAAAGAGGGCCTCCAGTCTCCTACAGAGTTCGAAGTTATCACGGCTCTGGCCCTGCTTTACTTTAAAGAGAAGGCCTGCGACTATGTGGTTTTGGAGGTAGGCCTTGGAGGAAGCGGAGATTCCACCAATGTCTGCAGAGAGCCGTTGATGACGGTGATAACATCTATATCTATGGACCACATGGACAGACTGGGAAACACTATCGAGGAAATAGCAGCCGAGAAGGCAGGCATAATAAAAGACGGATGCCCCGTAGTTACCAGCGCCTCCGATGCGAGAGCCTTGAGAGTGATAGAAAGAACGGCTGAGGAACATAAGAGCATGTTCTTTGAAACCACAAATCTTCCTGTCAGGATAACAGAGGAGGGTATCTCCGGAAGTTGCTTTGACGTAGATATCCAGGGAGTTTCTTTTGAAGGGGTCCGTATAGCCATGGCAGGCAGACATCAGATAGATAATGCCGTCGCCGCCATGTGCGCTCTCAGTATAATGGAAGAGCGGGGAGATGTCAGAGTGAGCAGAAGAGCTCTTTATGCGGGACTTGCGGCTGCGAGACAGCCGGGAAGAATGGAAGTCTTTGCAGAAGAAAAGGGCCCGATTACGATAATCGACGGAGCGCATAATCCTGACGGAGCTAAAGCTTTGAAAGAGGCTATAGGTTCATTCTGCACAGATAAGAAGATCTTCATGGTGATAGGCGTGTTGGCTGATAAAGACGTGAAGGGAATGATGGATCATTTTACCGATATGACAGAAGACTTCATAGTGACGCAGCCTGACAATCCGCGCAGACTAAAAGCCGAAAGCCTGGCAGATATGCTCAGATCAAGAGGATGTACCTGCATAGAAGCTCCTGATATAAAACAAGCGTATAAAGAAGCATGTCAAAGGAAAGATAAATATGATGTCATAATATACGCAGGTTCACTTTACATGATAGGAAAGGTAAGAACCATGATCAGAAAGGGGGATCTATAGGAGATGCTGAAATTTACTATTAAATCTACGGACGAGTATGAACGCCTGGTAAAATTTTTCGTAGAGAATCAGCTGGAATTCGACGGAGATGAAGAGGTAGACACCGATATACTAAAATGCTGGAAAGTTACTCATACCCAGGATGTACTCATAGGAGGCTGCGTCCTGGCTCTCAGAGAAGGGAAATATATAATTGACGGTATAGCGGTAGACAAACTTTTCAGAAAATTCGGCATAGGAAAGATCATGATGGATAAAGCCGTCAAAGAAGTAAAAGAAAGAGGGGGAAGCGAGCTCTTTCTCGTGGCCAGAGCTCCCGGATTTTTCAGAACCCTTGGCTTTGAAGAAGTGGAGGCCGATAGGGCGCCTCTGTTCTTCGAATGTGCCACATGTCCTCAATATCAGAAGACATGCCATCCCGAGATAATGAGATTGGAGATAAAATAATGGACTATTCCAAATTGCTTCAGGCAATATTGGATATTGCCGAGGAAATGCTCATATGTGGAGCAGAAGTGGAGAGAGTGGAAGACAGCATAGAGCGTATGTGCGGCGCATACGGCTGTACTCGAACCAACGCCTTTATAATCACTTCTAATATACAGGTGACCTTTGAGGATCCAAACGGCAACATTATAACTCAGATAAGGCGAATAGTCAGAAATGACGTAAACTTCGACAGATTGGATTATCTCAACGATCTGTCAAGATACATATGTTCAAACAAACCTCCTTTACAAAAATTGATGGAAAAGTATGAGGAAGTGATGAACAGAAAGCAGCTTCCCATATGGGTGACGTACCTGGGAGCAGTCCTAGCGTCTTCAGGTTTTGCCGTATTTTTCGGGGGAAATATAGCCGATGGATTTTACGCCGGAGCCTTAGGCATAATAATAACTGCCGTCCAGAGAACCTTCGGGAAATATGAAAAAAATGCTCTGGCGATGGCATTTATATGCTCTGTCATAGCCGGATCGGCGGCAGTAGCAGCTATCCCCCTCGGAATAAATGTCCACATAGATAAAGTCATGATAGGGGGAATAATGCTCCTGATACCGGGAATCGCCATGACGAATTCCATAAGGGATATGCTGGCGGGAGATATAGGAACAGGCCTTCTCAGACTGGCAAATTCACTGCTCCTTGCCGCGGCCATAGCCTGCGGATTTGCTCTTCCTATGATACTGACGGGAGGTGTGACTCTATGATGATACAGATTGCGGCGGCGACCGTGGGTTCTCTTGGATTCGCCATCTTTCTGAAGATGAGAGGCAGGCAGATAGCTCTTGCAGGCCTTGGCGGCGCAGTGACCTGGGCCGTATGCCTCATATGTCAGCAGTATATAGAAGGTAATTTTATTCCTTATTTTGTCGCCTCCATATTTGTAGCTATATATGCCGAAGTGATGGCCAGAGTCAACAGAGCGCCGGCCACCATATTCCTGACGGCTGCCGCCGTTCC
>FR882590.1:74306-93053 GCA_000435715.1 Firmicutes bacterium CAG:145 | reverse complement strand
CCGCCGTTCCGCTGATACCGGGAGGAAGCCTGTATTATACTATGGCAGGTCTCGTAAACGGCGACGAGTCTATGCTCGCCGAAAGCGGCAGCGCCGCGGTGACCATAGCCCTGTCTATTTCCCTGGGGTTTGTAGTAGTATCCGTCATCACCAGATATATAAGAGCTTTCAGGGGCAGAAAAGCCTAGTCATAACTTTCCCAAAGAAATAATAAACTGTATGGTAGCGAGTTTCTTTGGGAGGGAATATATGAAAAGTACGACTGACAATGTTTACGAAACAAATAAAGCGATAGTAGCGGGCAGCGTAAGCTCGCCTCTTAAATTCAGCCATAAAACATACGGAGAAGCCTTTTACACTTTCGTCTTGGGTATAGAGAGAAGAAGCGGATATGTAGATGAGATAAATGTAATGATTTCAGAAAGACTCATATACGAAAGTTCATTGTATGAGGGAGACTTTGTCGAGATCGCAGGACAAGTGAGAACTTATAACGAAAGTATAGACGGAAGAAATAAACTGAATGTAGTGATATTCGCCCGGGAAATAGAGACTGCTCTCTCGGAAGAATATTTCGAAAACTACATTTATCTGGAGGGTTTTCTGTGCAAGCCGCCTATCAAACGAACCTCTCCGCTGGGACGCGATATCTGCGACCTGATGATCGCGGTCAACAGGATGTACAACAAGTCCGATTACATACCTTGCATAGCGTGGGGACGCAATGCGAATTATGCCGACAACCTAAAGGTAGGAACTAAAGTCTATCTGGAGGGAAGGATACAGAGCAGGGAATATAAGAAGAAATTCGAGGACGGCACGTCGGAGATAAGAAAGGCTTTTGAGATATCCATACTTAAGCTTGCGGAGGATCTCCCGGGCGAGGATGAAGAGTACTGCGGAGAATACGAATAAGAATAGCTCTCTTTCCTTGAATTTCAAAGCTCAGTATGATACAATAAATATCAACTTTTATTTATAACGGAGGACAAAGAATGTTCGATATCAATGGAAAAGACAACAGCACTTATAACATCGAAAACATAGAACTCATAAAAAAGGCTTCGCCTAAGGTAGGTGAATTCATCGAAAAAGAATATTACCGCCAGAAGAACAATGTGGAGCTAATCGCCTCCGAAAACTACTGTTCAGAAGCTGTGCTGGCGGCATGCGGCAGCTGCCTCAGCTGGAAATATGCCGAAGGGTATCCATATGTGAGGACCTCGGGCAATACAAGCCGTTATTACGGAGGAACAGAATTTGTCGATCAGCTCGAAGAATATGCCTGCGACGTATGGAGAAAAGTCTTCGATACGGATTATCATGTGAATGTACAGCCTCACAGCGGATCTCAAGCTAATTTTGCGGCATATAAGGCTATATTGAAGCCGGGAGACACAATACTTTCTCTTACTCTGGACAACGGGGGACATTTGACTCACGGTTCATCGGTAAACTTCAGCGGAAATCTGTATAACATGGTGTTCTACGATGTGGACGAAAAGGGCTATATAGATATGGAGGACGTGAGAGAAAAAGCTGTCCGATATAAACCGCAGCTGATTCTGACGGGAGCTTCTGCATATTCCAGAACCATAGATTTTGAAGCCTTCGGAGAGATAGCAAAAGAGACCGGGGCCTATTTCATGGTGGATATGGCGCATATAGCAGGGCTCGTGGCAGGAGGAGCGCATCCTTCGCCTTTCGGTCATGCCGATATAATCACCACTACCACTCATAAGACGCTCAGAGGTCCGAGAGGCGGTCTCATATTCGCAAAAAAAGAACTGGCGAAAAAAGTAGACAGCGCAGTATTTCCTTACGCTCAAGGCGGCCCGCTGGAGCACATAATAGCAGCTAAAGCCATATGCGCAGAAGAGGCTCTGAAACCGGAGTATAAAGAATATGTGAAGCAGGTGGTGAAAAACTGCAAGGCTCTTTCAGATGAATTTATAAACTTGGGATATAAGATTGTGACCGGAGGCACCGACAATCATCTCATACTGCTTGATCTTTCCGATGAACCTTTCAGCGGAAGAGTACTTCAGGAGAGATGTGATGAGATAGGCATCACTCTCAATAAGAACTGCGTTCCTTGTGAGAGACGTACGCCGAAGGAAACTTCAGGGGTGAGAATCGGAACGGCTCCGATGACCACCAGAGGATATAAAGAAGAAGATTTTATAAGAGTAGTCCACAGAATAGACCAGCTCATAAAATCTTTGAGAGAAGAATATAAATAATATCAAAAGGGCAGCTGCTTAGATGGCGGCCCTTTGTTTTAACCGATGCGAAAATGATGCAACGCGCGTTTTTAAGGGGGAAAATATGTACAAGCTTTTTATAGTAGAAGACGAACAGGGTATAAGCGAAGAGATAAAGAGGCAGGCTGAGAATTGGGGACTTGAAGTCAGATGCGCAGCTGATTTCAGAAATATCATGGCTGAATTCGCCGAGTTTGACCCTCAGCTGGTACTGATGGATATCGCGCTGCCTTTTTTCGACGGTTATCACTGGTGCAGTGAAATAAGGAAAGTGTCTAAAGTACCGATCATATTCATATCTTCTGCGTCTGACAACATGAATATAGTGATGGCCATGAATATGGGAGCTGATGATTTTATAGTAAAGCCTTTTGACGGAAGCGTTCTGATCGCCAAAGTGCAGGCTATGCTCAGAAGGACTTATGATTTCGGAGGGGCTATGCCTGTCCTTGAACATAAGGGAGCGCTGCTCAACACGGGAGACGGCTGCCTGACATATGGTGAGGAAAAACTGGAGCTCACTAAGAATGAGTACAGGATATTGCTGTGTCTCATGGAGAACAAGGGCACTATAGTCAGCCGCGAAAAGCTTATGGAAGCTCTCTGGGCCACAGACAGCTTCGTGGATGAAAACACTTTGTCAGTAAATGTGGGCAGACTAAGAAAAAAGCTGGAAACAGCCGGTCTTAAGGATTTTATTGCGACCAAATTCGGGGCAGGCTATATCATAGAATGATATTTTAAGGAGGAAGAAAAGATGAAGTTTTTTTATTCATATTTAGCCTCGCATAAGAATGTTATAAGGACGTTTGTCGTAATCGTTGCAGTATTCAGCTGTTCTTTCCTGTTATATCATCTGCCCGTCAGAGCGGTCATATACCCGTCTGTACTTTCTTTGTTGGCAGGATGCGCCATATTCTGGTTCGATTATAATAAGGCGCTGAGAAAACATAAGGAGCTTGAACGGATGAGCAGGCTTTCTGCGACGCTCATAGAATCTTTTCCCTGTAAGACTACTTATGAGGATGAAGATTACAGAAGAATAATAGAAATGCTGACAGACGAATACAGGTATCTTGAGACTGAAATGAACGGAAAGTATGAAGACATGATAGAGTACTATACCATGTGGGTCCATCAGATCAAGACGCCCATCGCATCTATGAAACTCAGCCTGCAGGGACAGGACTCTCAGCTCTCGAGAAAGCTCACTGCAGATCTGTTTCGCATAGAGCAGTATGTAGAGATGGTGATGATGTTTTTGCGGCTCAATTCAGATCATACCGACTATGTCATTGAATCTTGCGACATAGACAGAGTTATAAAGCAATCTATAAAAAAATTTTCGTCTGAATTTATTCAGAGAAGGATCTCTTTAAATTATGAACCTGTAGAAGCCGCAGTGATAACTGATGAAAAGTGGCTGTCTTTTGTCATAGAGCAGCTACTCTCAAACGCCCTCAAATATACTAAAGAGGGCAGTATATCTGTCTTCATGGAGAATGACATACTGTATATAAAGGATACAGGCATCGGAATAGCTAAAGAAGATCTTCCCAGGATATTTGAGAAAGGGTATACCGGGTATAACGGAAGAAGAGACAAGATAGCCAGCGGCATAGGACTATATCTGGTAAAGCGCATATGCGACAACCTCAACCACAAGATAAAGATCAGCTCGACTGCAGGGGAGGGAACTACTGCGGCATTGGATCTGTCCAGGGACAAACTTACGGTGGAATGACCGATATTATGACAAAAATGTCAGATTTAGATGGGGAATTGTAAGACTAATCGATTGGTTTTTGATTCCCTTTTTTGTTATGATAGTCTTGCAAGTTAAATAAAGGAGGATTTTGAAATGAGTATTTTAGAGGTTAGAGGACTCCAGAAGATATATACTGCTCGCTTCGGAGGCAATAAGGTAGAGGCGCTTAAGAACGTGACTTTCAGTGTGGAAGAGGGAGAGTACGTAGCCATAATGGGGGAATCCGGTTCGGGAAAGACTACACTGCTCAACATATTGGCAGCTTTAGATAAGCCCACCAGCGGAACGGTTTTACTGGACGGAAATGATGTTACCAGGATAAAAGAATCGGCTATAGCTGCTTTCAGAAGAGATAATCTGGGATTTGTATTCCAGGATTTCAATCTCCTGGATACGTTTTCACTGGAGGATAATATATATCTTCCTTTGGTGCTGGCCCAAAAAACGTATCAGGAGATGGCCCAGAGACTTAAACCGGTGGCAAGTGAGCTTGGTATAACTGATATTCTCAGGAAATATCCTTACGAGGTTTCAGGCGGACAGAAACAAAGAGCAGCAGTGGCAAGAGCTCTCATAACTAATCCCAAGCTTATTCTTGCTGACGAACCTACAGGGGCTTTGGATTCGAAATCTACTGACGAGCTTCTCAGGCTGTTCAGTCAGATCAACAAAGGAGGGCAGACTATTCTGATGGTTACTCATTCGGTAAAAGCTGCAAGCCATGCCAGCAGGGTGCTGTTTATCAAAGACGGTGAAGTTTTCCATCAGATATACAGAGGGCAGTGCAGCGATCAGGAGCTTTATCAGAAGATCTCAGATACCCTCACAATGGTGGCTACCGGAGGTGGCAGATGATGAGAGCAGGTTTTTATCCATATCTTGCCATCAGCGCTATAGGCAAGAATAAAAGGTTCTATTTACCTTATATATTGACATGTACCGGGATGATAATGATGAATTATATCATAGCCTTTCTGACTTTTTCCGACAGCCTCAGCGGTATGATCGGAGGGGAACAGATAAAGACTATGCTTAATTTAGGCTGTTATGTGATAGGTACTTTTTCGGTAATATTTCTGTTCTACACCAATTCATTCCTGATCAAAAAGAGAAAAAAAGAACTTGGTCTTTACAATATATTGGGGATGGGAAAGAAAAACATCGGCCTGATCATATTTTGGGAAACTGTAATAATAGGCGTTGTCGCTATGCTGGCGGGGCTTGCCGGAGGAATCATATTTTCCAAGCTGGCCGAATTGATAGCCGTCAATATGCTAAAAGGCGGCATAGATTATACCTTTACGATATCTCTTAAGGCCATCAGCGAGACGGCGGTGCTGTTTACATCCATATTTGTGCTTGTATTTCTCAACTCCATAAGGCAGGTCCATACGGCTAATCCTGTAGAGCTCATTAACAGCGTCAATGTAGGCGAGAAGCCTCCGAAATCCAACTGGGCTGTAGGCCTTTTAGGCGCTGTTATCCTTGCAGCCGCCTATTATATAGCGGTAACTATAAAGAATCCTATAGCCACTATACTGTGGTTTTTCGTAGCAGTCATAATGGTCATAGTAGCTACTAACATGTTGTTTATTTCAGGATCGGTACAGATGTGCAAGATACTAAAAAAGAATAAGGGGTATTATTATAAAGCCAACCACTTCGTATCCGTGTCTTCTATGGCATACCGCATGAAGAGAAACGGAGCCGGACTGGCGCAGATATGTATTCTTGCCACGATGGTACTGGTAATGGTAACCGGTTCTGCCTGCTTATATTTTGGAGCAGAGGACAGTCTTGAGAGCCGATATCCTCAGGATATAGGCATAAGCATAAAGTACAGGAGTTCTGACTCCTCTGATCAGATAGTGGCAGATCAAATGAGAACTGCCGCAGATGAAATATTTGAAAAAGAAGGGATAGAGCCTCAGAAGAAGATAGAATATAACGTCGCTTCTATAGAGGGCGTCCTTAAGGACGGTACTTTTGATCCCAACATGATAAGTTCTCTGGACATAGATGCAGCTGAAAACATATATGTAGCTTACTTCATGTCAGAGGAAGACTACAGCGATATAAGCGGTGAAGAGGTGAACCTGGGGCCTGATCAGGCTATGGTGTATACGGGTAAGCGCGATTATGACAAAAAGACTCTTACCCTGGCTGGAGGAAAGACCCTTGAAGTTGTCAGAGAGCTGGACGATTTTGAATACAACGGCGATATGAGTATGAACGCAGTATCTCCTATCATAATCATCGTCTCGGATGTAGAAGATGTTACTGCGCCTTTCGCCAAAATTCAGCAGGATGGGTTCTGGCTTCTGAGAAACAGCTATTATTATGGGGCTGATATACAGCAGGGGACAGATGAGGAAATTGTTCTGAATGAACAAATCAGTGCTGAGGCCGGCAAGATAAAAGAGGCCAATAGTGAGAGAGTATACAGCATAAGCAGTGAAAGCAGAGAGGCTAACAGAGAAGAGTTCTATGGAGTATACGGAGGCATATTCTTTTTAGGAATAATGCTCAGCATAGTTTTCATCTTCGCTACGACTCTGATAATCTATTATAAGCAGATTTCGGAAGGGTATGAAGATCAGTCTCGATTTGAGATCATGCAGAAGGTAGGCATGACAGAGCGGAATATAAAAAAGAGTATACGTTCTCAGATGCTTACAGTATTCTTCCTGCCTTTGGCTGTGGCCATAATACATCTTGGGTTTGCTTTCCCGATGATAAAAAATCTGCTTTTGGCTTTCAATCTGAGCAATCTCCCTCTTTTGCTCACCGTAGCGGCAGTCAGCGTGTTGATATTCATAGTATTCTATATTCTGGTCTACAGAATAACATCTAACACATATTATCATATAGTCAACGGAAACAGAGGAAGATAAAGTAAAAGAGCCTGACGGCAAGATCTTGCCGTCAGGCTCTTTGCGAACTCTCATCAGTCCTGTACGTCTATGACCTGTACCGGACAGCTTTCAGCTGCTTCGTGGGCCTTGTGAATATTAGAACGAGTAGGTTCCTTGACTGCTTCAGCCAGCCCGTCGTCAGCTATGTCGAATACGTCGGGGCATATCTCGGCGCAGAGGCCGCATCCTATACATCCGTTTCTGTCAACTGTTGCTTTCATGTTTTTCCTCCGAAAGGTAATTTTCATGATTTATCCTTTCCGCCGAAGGAGGATATTATTCATGTATCAGGATTTTTCCAAGGCTTTTTTATTATTTCACTGCGTTTTATCAGAAATGTGCGAAGAGATTTCTTATGGCTGCATAACTTTTCTTTACAGTTATTGCAGGAGAGAGCGAGATTTGTATTTTCATAAAATCTTTCGGGATGAAGCCGAAAATATATTTCCCAGTTGATGAGAAGAGCTATCGAGATGAACAGGAGACTCTGCGCATAGAAGCTTTGAAGAGGCAGCAGAGGAGTGAACATCATGGCATAGTCCCAGTTGTATATACGGCAGCTGCCGCAGCATTTGTTTTTCATCATCCATTCCTGGAACGGGCAGAAGAAGAGTATGCAGATCATATCGCATACAGAGTATGCGATAGAGATCAATATGAGAATACCGCCGTCTATGACGTCGAAAAAGAAAAGGCTGAAGATGAGCCCGTTAAGAAGAAACCAGCTTCCCGCTACTATCATCGTCGAATGGGGCGGCTCTCCGGGATTGACAGCAGCGGCAAATTCTTTTCCGGAAGGTATATAGTTTGAGCGAAACTGTTTCTGACAGCCTATACTCTCGAGCCTCGAGGGAAAGAAACGAAAGATCATTTCTACGATAAACACCAGCCAAATGAATACCATTACGGCCGGAGGGACATCAAGTCTTTCAAGAGGGCGGGGCACTCCTTTCACTCTGTCTGTCACATATATAAACGAAGCAATTAAAAAAAGACAGGAACGAAATATCAGCTTAGCGTAGTGCAGAGCTGATATACGAGAGATCGCTTTCTTTTTCGCTGTCTTATTCATGCCGGTATTATTCTCCCAATCTTGCAAAGGTTAACTTTTTACAAAAATTATAGCAGATTTTTAACTGTCTGTACAGATGATCTTCCATGCGTCTATGAGTTTTTCCACACTCCATGCGGCATTGGCCGGGGAGGTAGACGGAAGGCACGTAGCCTGTATGCCTGTTGCCTTAAAAGTGTATTTTTTGTAGAATTTGTCCGCCGTCTTTCCATTGGTAAAGATCCGTTTGACCCTGGAATTACTCAGGATAGGAGAAAGATCGTTAGCTGTGACATCTCTGATGGAACTGTCGGAACTGCCCTGTATATCGCATGAGGCGATGACGTCCCATAAGGCGATGTTGCAGGATAAGAGAAAATCTTTCTTTTCTTGGATAGTCACAGGCGTTTTGGCTCCGAACACCGCAGAGGTAACTTTCCAGAACCTGTTCTGGGGATGACCGTAAAAAAACAGCTGCTCTCTGGACTTTACGGACGGAAAAGACCCCAATATTAGTATTTTTGAATTTTCGTCATAAAGAGGCGGAAAAGGGTGTCTGATCATCTGCCGGCTCGCTTTCTAAAATAGTTTCTATATATAAAAATAAGTGAAAATCCAATAATTGTCAAGGCGGAGAGAAGGCGGCAAGGGAGGAAAACCGGCAGAAAACAAAAAACTTTTTGTCTTATCGGGGAAAAATGTGGTATATTAGATGTATCACGATAAATAGGAGGAGTTTTGTTATGAATAAAAGAGTTGCTGAGCTGATAAACGACCAGATCAATAAGGAGTTCTATTCGGCATACCTGTATCTTGAATTTGCAAATTATTATGATTCTATAGGACTGGACGGCTTTGAAAACTGGTACCGTATCCAGGCTCAAGAAGAGAGAGACCATGCCATGCTGTTCTATCAATACCTGCATAACAACGACATTAAAGTCGAGTTTAAGGCTATAGATCAGCCTGTATGCGACCTCAAGGATAAGATGGATCCGCTGAAAAAGGGACTGGAACATGAAAAATATGTTACTTCACTTATAGATGCTATCTATGCGGCGGCATATGAAGAACACGACTTCAGAACTATGCAGATGCTGGACTGGTTCATCAAGGAGCAGGGCGAAGAGGAGAAGACTGCCTCGGATATGATCACCAAGATGGAATTGTTCGGAGACGACGCTAAGGGCCTGTATATGCTCAACAGCGAGATGGCTGCCCGTACTTATACGGCTCCTTCTCTCACTCTGTAATCTGTAAGTAAGAAGAGACTTTAAAATCAAAACTCTATGCGTATTTGAAAGTTCACGCATAGAGTTTTTTGATATTATGTCAGTTTAAGCCCGTCTTTAAAAGCGTTTCCTACTTTTTCTCCCACTTTTAAATATGCGCTGTTTACAGGATCGAAGATTATCGGGTCAAATTTTGCAGGATCGATATTTCCCGCTTCATCCAGTATGGATTCATCTGCGCTGACATTGACGATCTCGCCTACCATGCGGCAGCTTTTTGCGTCATAGCTTATCAGTTTACATTCGACGGCCATAGGCAGCTCTTCTATGAGAGGAGCGTCTACGAAATCCGATTTGACAGCATGGAACCCTGCCTTTTCAAACTTATCGGGAACTTTGTTGGCCGAGACTACGCCTACATAATCGCAGGCGATGACATGGGACGCGTCGGCCATGCTTACAGTGAAAGCTTTGCGTGACAGAATATTCTTTACTGTCTTATACCCTGCGCTGAGGCACATGGAGAGTTCCGTATTTTCGCTTATTCCTCCCCATGCCGCATTCATGGCGTCAGGTGTGCCGTCCTCGTCGTAACTGGCAATTATAAATACCGGCTGGGGGTAAGTATATGGCTTAGCTCCTAAATTTTTTCTCATTTATATACCTCCATCGTATAGATAATTATATTATAGCCGTACGACTTTATTTTTCAACACCTCATACCAGAACTTCAGAAAAAATTCACTTAAAATCACATGCTGCCAAAGGAAAACAAGGTCCGGAAAGCCGCTTAAAGCCGCCGGATCATTCATTTTCGGAGAAATTCCTGCAAGCTGTATGTGATCTAAGCAGACCGGGGGCGAGAAGGTCTTGGGCTTGGCCGGCCGTGAAAGGTCAACGAGAAATTTAAAGAACGATTTAGACGACAGCCGGATAAAAATTCTTGCATACGTACAAAACGTATGGTATAATAAATCTCGCTTGGGGCATTAGCGCAGCTGGGAGCGCGTTTGACTGGCAGTCAAGAGGTCAGGGGTTCGATCCCCCTATGCTCCACCATAAAAACCTGCAGTTCTCTGAACTGCAGGTTTTGTCTTTTTTTGCCCCCTTTTTAGAATTTAACAAAATATTTAGATGACGCTTACCGTCTTAAGGGTTCTCACTTGCCAAACGGGGGGATACTTTCAGCTTTAATCACTCTCTTTTTCATCTTTTTCTTCAGGGAGAGTATGCCATGCCGGCTTTTCTTTTGGCTGGGAGAAAAGTACCTTGATTTTGCCAAGCAGAGATTCGGTCATGTGAAACCATATCCGGCCGAAGATAAATATTACAAGAAAAAAGATCGAGATTGCTCCTATTTCTCCCAAAGTCATATATTACCTCACTTTGTGGCAAAATGCTTCATGAAAAAATCTGTAAAGGCCGCCAGTTCATCTTCCTGAGACACATATACATATAGGCTCTCATCATCGAGCCAGTCGTATGCGTTGATACCGATATACCCCTTCTTGTCAGGATAGATGACGAAGGCGTCGCTTGGGTATTTGCTGCGGTAGGCTTTGAGAATCTCAGGCCGCCGATAAAAAGATGGATCGCTGCATCCTGACAGATCCGGTACAGTAGGTACAACTGCTATAGTCTGATTGTCTTCATTCCAGCCCACGATTAGATTTCCTATCTTAGTCTTGCTTCCGTGAACGAAACCGTAGTTGAAACGCGATACGTCCTCGGTGTAGCCGAAGATGAGCCTGTAATCATCTCCGTTTTCTACAACATGGTTGAATAGCCGGCGCATCTTTTTTGCGTTGGCGGCGCTTTTTTCCATATCCGGCTCCGGCCCTTTGAATAACTTTCCTAAAAATCCCATGATCAGTTCCTCCTTAAATTATATATCAGCAAACCGGTAAACAGGCTGAGTTCAGCCGGGATTTACACGGCAGTCTGTCAAAATAAAGATAAAACTTAAAAAAAGTATTTATTGTGAGTAAAATCAAATCCGTCTGAATATTAAGAAGAAATGAAGTATCCGGACGGATCTGGATTATTACAATATTGGATTATCCCCTTTAAGCTGCTGCAGTCGGTCTATGATGGCCTCGATCTGAAAATCTACCGTTTCACGCGCCACCTCGGGAACGAACAGGGGAAGAGTATCCGGTATGGTCCTGCACACTATCATGGCCGTCAGACTCAGATTGGTAAAAAGGGCTATACGATTTTTATCTGCTTTTATACCGAAACATTCTAATATCTTTCCAAAGAGCAGGGATTGTTTTCGGCGAAAGATCTCATAATTTTCATCGGACAGCCGTCTGAAAATCAGCTTCTGTTCTTCTATAGTCAGGACTGCTATACCGTTTTTCTCACCGTAGCAGCACGAATTGAGAAATTGTTTGACTGCCTGCCGCCAGGTTAAGGAAGGATCCTTCATCAGGCTCTTGGCATATTCGATTATCCTGGGCTGCTGCAGATACAGCGCTTCTACGATGAGATCCTCCTTGGCAGGGAAAAAAGAATAGAAGAAAGTACGAGAGATACCCACTTTTTTATAGATCTGTTCAACTGTAGTATGTTGTATACCTTGTTTTGACATCAGATCCAGCCCTGCTGCTATCAGGGATTGCCTGATCTGCTTACGTTCTTCTTCTGAATAGGCTACCTTCGGCATTTTAATCTTCCCTCACTAATAAAAACAAAATATAATATATGTTTTTATTTTACCATGTGAAGCGCCAGGGATCAAGGGATAAATTATCTGTTCTGAAATAAAAGAAAGATTACAGGGCTCTTTTAGCCCCGGAGAGGAGATTTTGACAAAATCTGTTTTTGTAGTAAAATATATTATATACACTGAAATTAAGAGGAGAAAAAGGGGGAGAATTTTGGATGATAGAATTTAAAAATGTGACGAAAGAATTTAAAGACAAAGTCGTTTTATCTGATATTTCCATGGAAATAGAGGACAAGCATCTCACCGTGCTCATAGGACCCAGCGGATGTGGCAAGACTACCACCTTGAAGATGATAAACCGCCTGATACATCCGACGGCAGGAGATATCTATATAGACGGAGAGAATATTGATGAGCTTGATCCCGTAAAGCTGAGGCGTAGGATGGGGTATGTAATCCAGCAAGGCGGCCTGTTCCCTCATATGACTATAAGACAGAACATAGAGATCATAGAGCGGCTTGAAAAAAGGGATGCAGGCAAAATAACCGAAAACACAAAGAGGCTTATGAAAATGGTGGATCTGGATCCGGCAGAATATTTGGACAGATATCCCAGCCAGCTTTCAGGCGGACAGCAGCAGAGGATAGGAGTGATAAGAGCTCTGGCAGGTGATCCTGAGATAGTATTGTTTGACGAGCCGTTTTCTGCTCTCGATCCGGTTACGAGAAGCAGCCTGCAGGACGAGCTTCTGGAGCTTCAGGAGAAAATGGCCAAGACCATGATATTCGTCACCCATGACATGGATGAGGCGGTAAAGATCGCAGACAAGATCTGTATAATGAGAGGCGGCCATATATTGCAGTATGATACTCCGGAAGTGATACTGAAAAATCCGGCGGATGAATTCGTCGCCAACTTTGTGGGTATAAACAGGATATGGGATTCGCCCGAATATATAAAGGTCAAGGACTTTATGATAAAGAAGCCTGTGACCTGCAAAGCCAATCTGAGCAGGAGCAGATGCATAAAACGGATGCATGATCATCACATCGATACTCTGATAGTAGTGGACGATTCTAACTGTATTCAGGGTATAGTGGGCAGAAAAGATCTGTTCAAAGCCAGTCCTCTGGCCGACGCCGGCGGCATGATGCATGAGGCTAATTATCTTGCATACGTAGAAGATAATATAGTTGATGTGCTCAAGATGGTAGAAGAAAGTGATGTGAGCAATGTGCCTGTGGTAGACAAAGAAGGCAGGCTGGCCGGACTTCTGACCAGCAGCAGCCTTGTATCTACCATGAGTAAACAATTCATATCAGGCGATCAGATCAGCGGCGATGCTGCGAATAAGGGGGTGAGATGATGGTATCTTTGTTTAATTATATGAGCCAGCATTTCTCTCAGATAACGGAGCTGCTGCTGGAACATATAGTGATGACAGTAATTGCGGTGGGAATTGCTATCGTCATCGGAGTTCCTCTGGGCATACTTATAAGTTATGTAAAAAAATTAAGCGGACCTATAGTAGGAGCGGCGAACGTCATTCAGGCGGTGCCCAGTATGGCGCTTTTGGGACTGGCCATACCTTTGCTGGGGATAGGAACTCTCCCTGCAGTGGTGATGGTCATAATATATTCGCTGCTGCCTATCATAAAAAATACTTATATAGGAATATCGGGCATAGATCCGGCTATGGTAGAGGCTGCCAGAGGCATAGGCCTCACCCGATGGCAGGTGCTTTATAAGGTGAAGCTTCCTATGGCCCTTCCCGTCATCATGGCAGGTGTGAGGATCTCGGCAGTTACAGCCGTAGGACTTATGACCATGGCGGCATTTATTGGAGCAGGGGGCCTGGGGTACCTGGTTTTCTCCGGAATCAGAACTGTGAACAACCTGCAGATTTTGGCAGGGGCAATTCCGGCTTGCATATTGGCGCTCATAGTGGATTTTCTGATGGGAATAGTAGAAAAGCTGGTCACGCCTATAAGCCTTCAGAAGAATTTTACTTCAGAGGTCAAAAATCTTAAAAGGAAGAGACGCCGCGAAAAGCTGGTCATAGCCGTCGCGGGCCTTCTGACAGCAGTCATATTGGTCAATTCTTTTGTAGGAAGCCTCGGAAAGGATGAAAAGAGCATCACGATCGGAAGCAAGGACTTTACAGAACAGATAATACTGTGCAACCTCTATGCCGACTATATCGAAGCTCATACGGACATCTCAGTCATACGAAAAGAAAACCTGGGAGGAAGCCAGGTCTGCTTCGAAGCCATGCGTAAAGGCGAAATAGACATGTATGTGGACTATACCGGAACCGTATTCATGAATATACTGGGCCATAACGCTGAAACAGATATGGATCTCGTATATGAAACCTGTAAGAAAGAACTTAAAGAAAAGTATGGTATAGACGTTTTGAATCAGGCTCAGCTGAACAACACGTATACTCTGGCCATGTATCCAAAAGAAGCGCAAAAATACGGAATAAAGACCATAAAAGATCTGAAAAAATATGATTCTCAGCTTACCCTTGCTTCTACTCTCGAATTTCAGAACCGCCCTGATACATTGCCCGGCCTCATAGAAAAGTACGGTTTCGATTTTAAGGATGTAGTTGGAATAGACGGCTCTCCCCGATATACAGCTTTGGAAAACGGAGAAGCCCAGGTGGTTGACGCCTTTGCTACCGACGGTATGCTGAAGAAGTTCGGGCTGATGACTCTTGAGGATAGCGACGGATATTTTCCTCCTTATTATGCTATACCGCTTATAAATGAAGATATACTGAAGGAATATCCTGAACTAAGGGATGTGATCGACCACCTGGGAGAATATCTCACAGATCAGGTCATGCAGGAACTCAATTATCAGGTTGATGAAGAGGGCAGGGACCCATCGGAAGTGGCCAGGGATTTTCTTACACAAAATGAATTGATATGAGAAAGGATGTATCTCTAATATGGATATCAGAGTCTTAGGCTATTTTCTAACCATTGCCAGGGAAGAGAATATTACAAAGGCGGCGGCTCTGCTTCATCTGACTCAGCCCACGCTGTCGCGCCAGATGATGCAGCTGGAAGAAGAACTGGGTGTGAAACTTTTCATCAGAAGCAAGCACAGCATAATCCTGACAGAACAGGGCATGCTTTTGAGGCGCAGGGCTCAGGAGATCGTATCCTTGTCAGAAAAGACGAAACGGGAGCTTATTTTAGAAGATGAAATAAGCGGAGAGATAAGCATAGGCAGCGGTGAATACTTAAACAGCAGACTTCTTGCTCGCATACTGACTTCGTTTCGTGAAAAACATCCCGGAGTAAAATATGAGATATACAGCGGCAACTCTGACAATATCAAGGAGAGGATCGAAAGAGGAGTTTTGGATATAGGTTTTCTGCTGGAGCCTGTGGACATCAGAAAATATGAATTCGTCAGGAGTCCCGTCAGAGAAGAATGGGGAGTTCTTGTATCTGAAGATTCTGATCTGGCTTTAAGGGAGCATGTTGAACCAAAGGATCTGGCCTTCAGATCGCTGATCCTTTCCGATAGGGAGATGATAAAAGGAGAACTGGTGAACTGGTTCGGAGAATATGCCGATAAGCTAAATATCATCGCCGGCGGAAATCTGCCGTATAATATGGCTGCCCTTGGAAGAGAGAATATGGGCGTCTTCTTGAATCTGAAGCTAAATTGCAGCTATGAGGGAATGAAGTATATCCCCCTCTATCCTGTTCTTATCAGCAATACGGTATTGGCATGGAAAAAGAATCAGACCATGTCGCATGCGGCAGATGCTTTAGTAGACTTTATAAAAGAATACATAAAATGCATGGATAATGATGAAATATAAGCATTTTGCATTTTTAAACGACGTATCTATACTATAGGTATCCGGCAGACGGGTACCTATATTTTTATTTGAGAAGAGGGACGAACAATTATGAATTTAGATTTTAACTTTTATAATCCTACTAAGATATTTTTTGGAAAAGAATCCATGAAATATTTATCCGAGGAACTGGAGAATTACGGACCTAATATCCTGTTGGTCTATGGAAAATCCTCCATAAAGAAGAGCGGTCTCTATGACGATATAATATCCGTGCTTAAAAAGTGCGGCAAGAACGTGACGGAGCTTTCCGGGATCAAGTCCAATCCGACTTATATGCAGATGATGGAAGGGGTAAGGCTGGTAAAAGAAAATCATACAGATCTCATCTTGGCCGTGGGCGGAGGTTCCGTAATAGACTGCGCTAAGGGGATTTCCGTATCGGCATACTGCAAGGGAGACCCATGGCAGAGATATTGGATAGATTTTGAGGATGTGGATAACGAATTAGTGCCGGTAGGCTGCGTTCTCACCATGGCAGGAACAGGATCAGAAATGAACGGCGGCTCTGTCATAACCAACGAGGAGAAAAAGATAAAGGCAGGCAGGACTTACCCTTCTAATGTCAATCCAAGGTTTTCTATTCTAAACCCTGAATATACCTTTACTGTTCTTAAAAAACAGATGGTAAGCGGCATCTTCGATATAATGTCGCATCTGATGGAGCAGTATTTTACGGGAACAGACGATAATACTACAGATTACATTATAGAAGGAATCATGCAATCCCTGATCGTAAGTTCAAGAGCAGCGCTGAAAGCCCCTGAGGATTACGAGGCCAGAAGCAATATCATGTGGTGTGCGACGATGGGATTGAATACGATAACAGGACTTTCTAAGGAGCAGGACTGGGAAGTTCACATGATCGAACATCAGGTGGGTGCTTATACGGATTGCCCTCACGGAGAGGGCCTTGCGGTCATCTCTGTACCGTATTATAGATACATTTATAAAGACGGTATAGATAAATTTGTCAGATATGCAAAGAGAGTCTGGAATATCGACACAAATGGGCTTACAAAAGAACAGGCGGCCCTCGCGGGAATCGAGGCTCTGAGAGAATTTATCAGGGAACTGGGGCTTCCTGAAACTCTAAGAGAACTGGGAGCCACCGACAAGATGTTTTCTGATATAGCAGAATCTTCTGTAAAAGGCGGAGGATATCTCAAGATGGAAAAAGAAGATATCTTAAAAGTGTTAAAGTCGTGTTTTTAAGGAGACTTTGCCATGACAAAAGAAGAGATACAAAAGTGCTGTATGATATCGGATCACATACTGAACGAATATGAAGAGATCATCAAGCAGGTAATAGGAGATGGAGGAGTGTTTAAAAAAAGCCCGGAGGGGTATGATGTAGGAATGCTCAGTTTGATGATAACTCTTCACGACGCGGGATTTTCCGAGAAAGAAACCCGAGAGTACATGAAGAGAGCACTGCAGAGAGAAGATAAGACAGAGGAACTGTTAGAAATGCTGGATGAAAAGCGGCGGCATATTCTCGAAATGATACATATTAAAGAAGAACAGCTTGACAAATTGGATTATCTGAGATTTCAGATCAAGAAGAAAAATAAAAGAGGAACAATATGAAAAAGTTACTGGCATCGATAATGGCGGTAATGCTGGTCCTGGCCATGACATCCTGCTCGGGAGGAAATTCGGGAGCCAGCGGGGATGATCAGGCAGCGCAGCAGAATACTGACGTTAGGTCTATAGTGGTCTATTTCTCCTGCACAGGTAATACAAAGGCCGTAGCAGAAGAGGTCGCTGCTCAGACAGGAAGCGAGCTTCACGAGATAGTACCTGAAGAACCTTATACCGAAGAAGATTTAAATTACAATAACGATAACTGCAGAGCCAATATAGAGATGAACGACCCTGAATCTCGCCCTGCTATTTCAAATACTATAGAAAACTTTTCAGAGTACGATACCATTTATATAGGCTATCCCATATGGTGGGGCAGCCTGCCGAGGATAATGAATACGTTTCTTGACACGTATGACTTTTCAGGAAAGACTATAGTTCCATTCTGCACTTCGGGAAGCAGCAGCATCTCTCAGTCGGTCTCTGTTATAAGAGAGGCTGAGCCGGAGGCGCAGATAAAAAAAGGGCTGCAGATAAGCTCCGCAGGCGCTGATGACAGCAGCTATGAAGTCAGAAAATGGTTAGAAGAAATCAAGTAGATCAGGAGGTATTATAGAAATGAAAAAACAGACTGCCGGAAGAGATAGTCTGGGAGAATTTGCTCCTAAATTTGCACAACTCAATGACGATGTACTGTTCGGCCAGATCTGGTCAAGAGAAGATAAGCTTTCTCTGAGAGACCGATCCATAGTGACCGTATGTATATTCATGGGTAAGGGATTGGTGGATGATTCCCTGAAATATCATCTTATAAATGCCAGAAACAACGGCCTCACCAAAGAGGAGATGGCCGAAATAATAACTCATGCGGCCTTTTACGCCGGATGGCCAAACGCTTGGGCCGTATTCAATATGGCAAAAGAAGTATATGCTGATGACCGGACAGAAACGGCTCACGGAGGAATGTTCGGTATGGGAGAGCCCAATGAGGCATATGCTCAGTACTTTAAAGGAAATTCTTATCTGAAACCGCTTACTGAACCGGGCCGCTGGGGAATGTTCATGGCTAACGTTACTTTTGAACCGGGATGCCGCAATAACTGGCATATACACAGGGCTGCCGGCGGAGGCGGACAAATACTCATATGTGTAGAAGGCGAAGGTTGGTATCAGGAACAGGGCAAGGCGGCAAGGAGCCTAATGCCGGGAGATATAGTGGATATTCCTGCCAATGTAAAACATTGGCACGGGGCCAAGAAAGACTGCTGGTTCAGCCATATAGCTATTGAAGTCCCGGGAGAAGATACTCAAAATCAATGGCTCGAACCTGTGTCAGATGAAGAATACGAAAAATTATAACAGATGCCGGCTC
>FR882590.1:61662-74260 GCA_000435715.1 Firmicutes bacterium CAG:145 | reverse complement strand
GGAGCCCCGATTTAAAGGAGGATGAGAGATAATGCCAAAGAAACTTGTAGCGTATTTTTCCGCCAGCGGAGTTACCGAAAGAGCGGCTGCCAAAGTAGCTAAAGCAGCCGATGCCGATCTGTTTGAAATAAAACCGAAGATTCCATATACGACTGAAGACCTGAACTGGATGAATAAGCAGAGCCGCAGCAGCATTGAAATGAGCGACCCTTCATCAAGACCTGAGATAGAGGAAAGAGTAGAAGGAATGGAAAAATACGATGTCGTATTTATAGGTTTTCCTATATGGTGGTACGTAGCGCCGACTATAATAAACACGTTCCTCGAGAGCTATGATTTTTCGGGAAAGACTGTAGTTCCCTTTGCGACTTCGGGAGGAAGCGGAATGGGAAATACTTGTGACGTGCTGAAAAAATCGTGTTCGGATACAACCAGATGGATGCCGGGCAAGATGCTCAACGCTGTGCCTGCCAAAGAACTCAAAGAGTGGGTGATGTCAGCCGAGTAATGCGCCGGGAGAAGACGTCATAAACTATGACAGTTTAATTTTAAATGTTTTGTGGTAAGATAGACACATAAAAGAGGCTCCGCCGAAAAAGCGGGGCCTTTACAAAACAGGAGGGAAAGAGATGTTTTATCTGACCGAAATAGAATCGCCTGTAGGTCTTATAACGCTTGCAAGCGATGGAGAGTATCTGAACGGAGCATGGATTAAAGGCCAAAAGTATTTTGCAGCAGGTCTTCCCAAAGAGACAGAATTTAAAGATAATCTGCCGGTTTTCAGGCGCTCGAGAGATTGGCTTCATGATTATTTTGACGGAAAGAAGCCGCGTCCGGATCAACTTCCTCTTCGCCCTCAGGGAAGCGATTTCAGGCAAGAGGTATGGAAAATACTTTGCCGGATTCCATACGGAGAACTGACTACCTACAAAGATATATCTCTGCAGATGGCAGAGAAACTGGTCGTCGAAACCATGTCCGCCCAGGCTGTGGGAGGAGCAGTGAGCCATAATCCTATATCAGTGATAATACCGTGCCATCGGGTGGTGGGCGCAGGCGGAAGTCTGACGGGTTATGCCGGCGGCATAGATATCAAGATAAAACTTCTAAGGCACGAAGGCATAGATATGAGGAGACTTTTTATACCGAAGAAGGGAACAGCACTGTAGATCATGCCAGCAGGAATCTTGTTGACAAAAGTAACGTCATATATTATACTTTGATTTAGTAAGCGGCGGCTAACTCGTGTTCGCCGCTTTGTTTAATAATTGAAGTTAGTAGCTTCTAACTAAAGCGATGGAGAAGATAGACATGATGATAAATAAAAGACTGATAAATACTGTCAGCGAAAGCAAAAAATACATAGCTGCCAACGTAGCTTTGCAGTGGCTTTCACTGGCGGCCAACATAGTGATGATGACTGCTGTGACATGGTTTTTGGCAGGCCTGTTTACGAAAGAAGATTCAGATAATGCCTTTGGCATCACTCTTACGGCAGTATCATGTGCGGCTTTAGTCCGCTTTGCATCTTCTGTCCTTTCTGTTAAGATGGGCTACCTTTCATCCAAGGCTGTAAAGAGGACGCTGAGAGAAAAGATATATGCAAAGCTTCTGCGCATAGGAGCCTCGTACAGCCAGAAGGTTAAGACCAGCGAGATCGTACAAGTGACAGTGGAAGGGGTAGACCAGCTTGAGACTTACTTTTCGGCTTATCTGCCTCAGTTTTTCTATGCCATGATAGCGCCTTTGACGCTGTTTGCTTATATGAGCTTTATAAACCTGCCGGCGGCTGTAGTTCTGCTCATATGCGTTCCTCTCATTCCCATAGCCATCGCAGCCGTACAGACGTGGGCCAAAAAACTGCTGTCAAAATATTGGGGACAGTACACGGCTTTGGGAGATACGTTCCTTGAGAATCTTCAAGGTCTGACTACCCTCAAGATATATAAGTCGGATAAATTCAAAAATGATCAGATGAACGAAGAAGCCGAAAAATTTCGCCGTATCACCATGAAAGTTCTTACCATGCAGCTCAATTCCATATCTATAATGGATCTGATAGCTTACGGAGGAGCAGCGGCAGGAATAATAATGTCCGTTACGCAGTTTATGAAGGGCAGGGTAGACCTGGAAGGATGTCTTCTGATAATAATGCTGTCCGCTGATTTCTTTATACCTATGAGACAGCTGGGATCATTTTTTCATGTGGCGATGAACGGTATGGCGGCCAGCGACAAGATCTTTGCTTTTTTAGATCTTCCTGAAACACAGGAGGGGACTGAGAAATATCCGGTCTGCGAAGACATAGAATTGAAAAGAGTAGGATTTTCTTATGACGGCGAGAAGGAGATTCTTACAGATGTTTGCATGGAGTTTCCAAAGGGATCCTTTACTGCTATAGTGGGAGAATCGGGATGTGGCAAATCGACAGTATCAGGTATTCTCACGGGTAAAAACAGAGGATACCGGGGGAAAGTCCTGGTGGGAGGCGTTTCTTTAAGTGATATTTCGGAAGAAGAGCTCATGAAAAATATTACGTACATAAATCATCAGAGCTATCTGTTCAGAGGAACGGTCAGGGATAATTTACTCATGGGAAAGCCGAATGCCGCTGACGCAGAATTATGGGAGGCTCTTAAGCGTGTAGACCTGGATGGATTTTTGAAGAACGAGGAAGGACTGTCTACGAAGATAGAAGAAAGAGGTTCCAATCTTTCGGGAGGACAATGTCAGAGACTGGCTCTGGCCAGGGCTCTCCTTCACGACAGCCCGGTTTACATATTTGATGAGGCGACTTCTAATATAGATGTGGAAAGCGAAAACCGCATCATGGAACAGATATATTCTTTAGCGGAACAAAGGACCGTCATATTGATCTCACACCGTCTTGCCAACGTGGTCAGAGCCGGCAACATCTATGTGATGGAAAGCGGTCTTGCAGTAGAAAACGGAAGCCACGAGGAGCTGCTGAAAGAGGGAGGAGCATATAAGCGGCTCTGGACGGCTCAGCAGGGGCTTGAAAACTATACGAGAGGTGGATACGATGAATAAGAGAAGCGGATTTAAAGTTATGACAGGGCTCATAGGCATGGTAAAGCCTCTCATGGGGTACATGTTATTGGCTATATTACTGGGGCTTGCCGGCCATCTGTGCGCCGCTTTCATAACTATATTTGGAGGAATTGCCGTTCTCGACGTCATAGGAATAGAAACTGCCTTTTCTGCCCGGACCATCTTCATATCTATAGGAATTTTCGCAGTGGCAAGAGCGGCCGCCCGGTATGGAGAACAGACATGCAATCATTATATAGCGTTTAAACTGCTGGCCGTAATACGCGACAGGATATTCAGGACTCTCAGAAAGCTGTGTCCGGCGAAATTAGAAGGGAGAAACAGAGGAGATCTCATCTCTCTGATAACATCGGATATAGAATTGCTGGAGGTGTTTTACGCTCACACCATATCGCCTGTAGCTATCGCCGTATTGTTTTGCGCCGGTATGTGCCTGTTCATAGGAAGCTACAGCGTCGTTCTGGGACTCATAGCCTTGGCCGCATATCTTACGGTAGGACTGCTGATCCCTGTCATCGTCTCTAAAATGAGCGGCGACGACGGGATGAGGTTTAGATCCGGAGCGGGTAATCTCAGCGGTTATGTCCTGGACAGTCTCAGAGGATTGGGGGAGATAATCCAGTACGGAGCCGGAGAACAGAGGCTAAAGGAGATGAACGACAGAACAGACAGGATTTCGAAAGACGAAAGCAACATGAAAAGAGTGGCGGGCAGAAACGCGGCTTTCACCAATACTGTCATTCTGCTCTTCGATCTTCTGATGTTGTTTGCGGCATCGTATCTATACAGCTATGGCGGCGTGGGCTTTGAAGGAGTCGTGATACCTGTCATAGCTCTAATGAGCTCTTTTGGCCCATGTGTGGCTCTGGCCGGTTTGGGCAGCACGCTGCAGAGTACTTTTGCGGCAGGCAGCAGAGTCCTGGACATATTAGAAGAAACTCCGGCTGTAGAGGACGTGACAGGACGAGGGGAAGTAGTCTTCGACGGAGCTCGGGCCGTAAATGTTACTTTCGGGTATGGAGAGGAGACGGTGCTTTCAGATATATCCATAGATTTACAAAAAAATCAGGTGGTGGGCATCGTAGGAAAGAGCGGCAGCGGCAAATCTACTCTGCTCAAGCTTTTCATGAGGTTCTGGGAGGCCGAAAAAGGACGAATAGAAATATCGGGAGTCGACATAGATGATATAAATACAGATGATCTGAGAAATATGGAGAGCTTTGTGACTCAGGAGACTCACCTGTTCTGCGACAGCATCAGGGCCAATTTAAAGATAGCCAAATTAGATGCTTCTGATGAGGAAATAGAGCAGGCGTGCAAAAAAGCTTCTGTTCACGATTTCATCATGAGCCTGCCGGATGGATATGATACCAAGGTAGGCGAGCTGGGAGATACGCTGTCCGGAGGAGAAAGACAGAGGATAGGTCTGGCCAGAGCGTTCTTGCATGACGGGGACTTTATGCTTTTAGATGAACCCACCAGCAATCTTGACAGCCTCAATGAAGCAGTCATACTCAGATCTATAGACAGAGAGAGACAGAACAAGACTGTAGTCTTAGTATCTCACAGGCAGTCTACTGTGAAGATCGCTGACAAAGTCTGTTCCGTCGAAAAGGGAAGGATGAGCTTGAGATGAGAGGGACGGCAGAAGATAAAAGGAAAAGAGAGAAAGAGGTCGTAGAATTGATGATCTCTGTGTATTGCAGAAAAAACCATGCTGAAGCAGTTAAAGACGGAGGACTTTGCGCCGAATGTTCCTCTCTCAGAGAATATGCCAAGAGTAGAAGCGACAGATGTCCTTTTATGGAGACTAAGACTTTTTGCTCTAACTGCAGAGTACACTGCTATTCGCCTGATATGAGGCAGCAGATTAAAAAAGTGATGAGGTTTTCGGGGCCCCGGATGATAATATACCATCCGGTAATGGCAGTACGTCATCTTATAGAAAGTAAAAGAGAAAAGAAAAGATTGGAGAGGGAAGATGAATGTTAAGAAGATAGTTTACACTGCGGTAGGATGCTTGGGGCTGGGTCTTGGAGCCGTAGGGGCAGTTGTGCCTCTGCTGCCGGCATTTCCGTTTCTGCTTTTAGCAGCGATATGTTTCGGGAAAAGTTCTGAAAAGCTCAACGACTGGTTTCTCAATACAAGACTATATAAAAACAATCTCGAAAGCTACATAAAAGGAAGAGGCATGACCCGCGCTGCCAAGATACGTCTCATTATTACAGTCACCGTGCTGATGTCCATAGGCTTTGCAGTGCTGAGAGGTATTCCGGCAGGAAGGATAGCTCTGGGATTCATATGGATATTCCATGTCTTGTATTTTATGCTGGGAGTCAAGACTATAAAAGAAGATGTGACCTTGGAAGAGGCCGCGGAATGACAATTGATAGTTCAGCAGACAGAATATTTCCCGGAATATGGCTCATATCCGAATCTCATGATGAGAAGACCGGCAGGCTGCCTGATATAGACATCAGAGGAAGTCTGACAGAGATATGCTACTGTGCAGAAGGCCGGATGTCGATCTCTATAGGAGAAAGATCTTTTTTCCTCATGGAGGGAGATCTTTTCGTAGCTGTCGGAGACAAGTTCCCTCCGGAGAGAGATTTTTCCGCCGGTTGTTTCAGAGGAACGACTGTGGTAATAGATACCGACTTTGCTCCCTGCTGTCTGTCGTGCATATTGGAAGATGTAGATATACAGCTCAAAGGAATAGCAAAAAGACTGTGCGGGAGAGACGGGGCGTGTATCATAAGAGGAGATAAGGGCATAGCGCAGATTTTTTCAGAACTTTGCAATACTCCTGAAAATTACCGAAAAGGCTTCATAAAAGTCAAGATCTTGGAACTCCTGCTGGTATTGAGCGCCATGAACTGTCAGGATTGCAGACGAAATCAGACTCTCTCTAAGACCCAGGCGGCAGCCGCCGAAAGAACTGCGTCTTATATAGCGGAGAGACCTGAAAGCAAAATGACTGTAGCGGATCTATCCAGGCAGTTTAATATATCTCAGAGCCATCTTCAAAATGCTTTTAAGAGCGTTTACGGAGTCACTATCTATTCTTATATAAAAACTATGAAGATGCGATCTGCGGCCCGGCGGCTGATCGAGACGGAACTCTCGGTTCTGGATATAGCGGCCGAGTATGGATATGATAATGCCAGCAAGTTTGCTTCCGCTTTTAAGCAGGTGATGGGAATATCGCCGGCAGAGTATAGAAAATTGGGCTTTCTCAGGGCAGCAGAGTGAGATGATGGTTGAATGAGAGTCGTTTTGGAGTAAAACTGTATTGTTTTGGAGTGGAAAAAACAAGAGGACGATATTATACTGTAATAGAACCTGATTATAGAAGGTTTTTATTTTAGATATTGAGTTAGTTAGAGCTAACTGATAGGCGCTTCTGATCGCATGATCTCCCAAGACGTAAGCCATTTCCTTTTGTATGCGGGGGAGCGCCGGATTCATCGAATTTGAAAGGTAGGTTATAAAATGAGCAAAGTTGCAGTAGTTTATTGGAGCGGAACAGGAAACACGGAAGCCATGGCCGAAGCCGTGCTGGAAGGAGTCAAAGAAGCCGGCGGAGAAGGCGTGATGATGATGTGTACTGATTTCGATGTTTCTATGATGGACTCTTTTGACGCTATAGCGTTCGGATGTCCTTCCATGGGCGACGAAGTTCTGGAAGAAAGTGAGTTCGCTCCGGTGTTTGAATCCTGCGAGACTAAATTATCAGGAAAAAAGACGGCTCTTTTTGGGTCTTACGGATGGGGAGACGGCCAGTGGATGAGAGACTGGGAAAAGACGTGCAAAGAAGACGGCGCAGTCTTGGTCTGCGACGCCGTCATATGCAATGATGCGCCGGATGACGAGGCTAAGAGTGACTGCAGAGCGCTGGGAAAGGCGCTGGTGTAAGCGCAGCGAAAAATGAGGTCGTTTTTAAAGACGAACCTGATACATATGAAGATCACGACCGCCGGTTGTGAAGATAGCCCCTTTTGTCAGACAAAGTTCTAGAGAAAGGGGTTTTTCTATGCCATCAGTTTGCCATCAAAAATTCCCGCAAACCTTCGAATTTTTTGAAAGACCGAGACTTTCTTTTCCCATAGCAAAAGTCGCGTTCGCCTGTATTATAGATTTGCCGAATAGAAAAAGGCAGGCCGAATAAAGGAGGGTCCGACTGACAGGTTAGGTTTTTTATATTTGGCTTTTTGCCCTTTTTGTGCTAATATAAACTATGTATAGTTGTGCCCAGTAAGAAGGAGGAAATTATGAAGATCATACTTGACGGAATGGGCGGAGATAACGCGCCGTTTTCAGTAGTCGAAGGGGCGGTACTCGCTTCAAGAGAAACACAGCATCACATATGTATAATAGGACAGGAAGAGCTGATAATACCTGAACTTAAAAAATATAAATATGAGAGTGAGAAGATCAGCGTAATAAACGCAACGCAAGTAATCTCCAACGATGACGCTCCCGTCAGAGCCGTCAGATCCAAAAAGGACTCTTCTATAGTGAAAGGCATCAACATGGTCAAAAACGGAGAGGGAGATATATTCATCTCTGCCGGATCCACCGGAGCCCTTCTTGCAGGCGGGTTATTTATCTTAGGCAGGATACAAGGTATAGACAGGCCCGCTCTGGCCAGCGTGTATCCCATAGTAGGCGGCATACCGTCTCTTCTGGTGGATGCGGGAGCCAATGCTGACTGTAAGCCTAACAATTTGTTAGAATTTGGCATAATGGGAAATATCTATATGGAAAAAGTTATCGGAAGAAAAGACCCGAAAGTGGGACTTGTAAATATAGGCGCAGAGGCGGCTAAGGGCTCTACGCTGACTAAGGCCGCATACGATCTTCTGGAACAGAGCCATCTCAATTTTATAGGAAATGTAGAGGCCAGGGAGGTGCCTAAAGGAGCATGCGACGTCATAGTAACAGACGGATTTACAGGCAACGTGCTCCTGAAACTTACAGAAGGACTGGCTTGGAACATTCTGCAGGTCATAAAGAAAAAATTTACAGACGGAGTAAAAGCTAAGCTTGGAGCGGCCCTGCTGATAGACAAGATGACAGAACTAAAGCAGGAGTTCGACTACTCGGAATATGGAGGAGCTCCTATACTCGGAGTGAGGGGACCTATCGTCAAAATGCACGGCTCTTCAAACGCCAACGCTGTCAAAAATACTATCCTCAAGGGGATACCTTACGTTTGTGAAAACGTAGTCGATACCATTCAAAACTCCGTGCTGGAGATCGAGGAGATTACTTTAAGTGAATATTAGCAAATTTGAATCAGAGATAGGACATAAGTTCAATAACAAGATATATCTGGAGAGAGCTCTTACCCACAGCTCGTACAACAGAGAAAAGAATACGAAGCATCAGGACAACGAAAGACTTGAGTTTTTAGGCGACGCTTTTTTTGACGCTATAGTCAGCGCAGAACTCTTCCATCGTATAGACGGAGGGACAGAAGGAAAGCTGACTAAGACCAGAGCCCTCATAGTATGCGAGGATTCTCTGGCCAGAGCAGCCAGAAAATTTGAGCTGGGAAAATATATATTCATAGGACGCGGCGAGGAGATGGCCGGAGGAAGAGACAGAGACTCTATTTTGGCAGACGCTCTGGAAGCAGTGATAGGAGCCTTGTATCTTGACGCAGGATACGAAGTCACCAAACGTTTTGTTTTAAAAACCTTTGACGATATAATAAAAGAAGCCGTGTCAGGAAAGTTGTTTTCCGATTATAAGTCGGAAATACAAGAGAAACTCCAGAAAAGCGGAAAGAACATTTCCATAGTATATAAGACGGACAGAGAAGAAGGCCCTGCCCACGATAAGACATTTTTCGTCCATCTCTCATATGACGGAAACATCTTGGGAGAGGGCAGCGGAAAGAGCAAAAAAGAAGCGGAGCAGAACGCGGCAAAAGAAGCCCTTGCACGCTTGAACAGGAGCGAAACGGATGTATTTTAAAAGGCTGGAAATGCACGGGTTCAAGTCATTCGCAGAACCTGCTGTCATAGAGTTTCATGAGGGTGTTACGTGTATCGTCGGCCCTAACGGAAGCGGAAAGAGCAATATAAGCGACGCCATAAGATGGGTGCTGGGAGAACAGAGTCCCAAGATGCTCAGAGGCGGTAAGATGGAAGAAGTCATCTTTTCCGGGACTGCAAGCAGAAAGTCCAGAGGTATGGCGGAGGTCACTCTTGTCATAGACAATACGGCAGGCATACTGCCCATAGATTACAATGAAGTAGCCATAACCAGGAGAATGTACCGTTCGGGAGAAAGCGAATATCTGATAAACAACAATCAGTGCCGATTGAGAGACGTACGGGAACTGATAATGGATACCGGCATAGGTGTAGACGGCTATTCTATAATAGGACAGGGTAAGATATCGGAGATAGTCAGCAGCAAACCGGAGAGCAGAAGAGAGATCTTTGAAGAAGCTGCCGGCGTTGTAATGTACAAAAGCAAAAAAGCAGAATCCGAGAGAAAACTTGATTCTGCCAGAGCCAACCTTGAAAGAGTCAACGATATAATAGGTGAGATAGAAAGCCGTATAGACGGCCTCAGAGACGACAGCATCAAGGCAGAGGAATATCTGAAGCTCAAAGAGCGTTTTAAAGAACTTGAGATAAACATAACTCTGAAAAATATAGAAAAACTCGAAGATGTCAGCCAGACAGTCAGAGAAGATATAAGCCGTCTTGGGGCAGAAATAGAAAAACTCTCACAGGAGAAACGTATTCTTGATGAGAAGACAGCTCAAAGCAGGCAGAAAAATGAAAATCTGGAACAGCTGGGTAATGAGGCCAGGGACAAGCTGGTAGCCGGAATAGAAGAGATAAGCGCTCTCACAAACAAGAGCCAGATGAAAGCCGAAAGGCTGAGCTCACTTGAGAGAGACGCCGAAAGAGTCGAAGGGGAAATCCAAGAGTTAAGACAGAAGAGAGACCGGGAAGCTGAGAACGCAGAACGCCTTTCAGATCAGGGAAAAGAGATAGAAGACAGACTTTCTGCGGCCGAGGAGGATCTGAAAGAAAAGATAGAAAATGCTGCAGCGATAAACTCGAAGCTGTCGGAAATTCTGGCCGGCATAGATGACAACAGAAACAAGATGTACGAATTGTACAATATGGGATCGTCTAAAAATTCAGAGGCCAAGAGCATGGAAAGCTACAGGGCTTCTCTCATGAAGCGAAAAGAGCAGATCGGCCAGGAGAGCAAGAAACTGTCAGAAGACCGAAAGACCTGGGAAGAAGAGATAAGAACCCAGGAGGAGAAAAGCGGACGGATCAGAGAGAACCTTTCGGATCTTAAAAAAGCCGCAGAAGAAAACAGGAAGAAATTCCTCAGGCTTACAGAAGAGAAAAATAAAATCGAAAAAGAACTGAGCCACATCAATATAAAGATGAGTCAGATCAACGCCAGAAAGAAGACCATCGAAGAGATGGAGAACAATTACGAGGGATATAACGGCGCTGTCAGATTCGTGATGAAAAGCAGCCTCAGAGGCATAGAAGGAGTGGCGGCAGAACTCATGGAAGTTCCCGGAGGCTTTGAAGTGGCCATAGAGACTGCTATGGGAGCATCTATGCAGAATATAATATGCCAGAAAGACAGCGACGCTAAAGAAGCCATAAAGGCCCTTAAAGATAACAGAGCGGGACGTCTGACTTTCCTTCCTATGGCATCCATAAGAGGAAATAAGGCTGCCCTTCCTCCTTCGGTGACATCTTCAGGAGGATATATAGGTCTGGCCTGCGATATAGTCAAGTACAGCGACAAATATGACGGCGTGTTTAAGTATCTGCTGGGCAGGGTGGCTATAGTCAGAACAATGCAGGACGCCATCGACCTTTCCAAGAAGGCCGCTCTTAGATTTGTCACAGTCGAGGGAGAGATCGTCAACGGACAGGGAGCCATCACAGGCGGAAAATATAAAAATGCCACGGCTAATCTGCTGGAAAGAAAGAGCGAGATAGGACGTCTGACAGACCAGATAAGAGAAATTTCTCAAAAAAGCAACGTACTCGAAAGAGAGCGCGGCGCTTTAGAATCGAATATATCGGCTGCGAGGGAAGAAAAAGAAGAACTGGAGGCAAGAGAAAAATCTCTGCAGATGGAATTCTTCGATATCGACGCTCAGCTCAAGACTATGAAGGCCGGATTTATTGAGATGTCCGGAAGCGATCAGCGTTATACCCAGCAGCTTCTTTCCATAGATAAAGACCTCAGAGAGGCTCAGGAGACTGCACAGAGACTTACTGCTGAAGCAGAAGAATGTCAGAAGGCAGGCGAGGCTGCCGCAGCAGAAATCACAAAACTTATGGAGGAACATGACACATTAAAAGAAACAGCCGATAAGGCTGCGGATGATATAACTGCCACCAGGATAGAAAAGAACAAACATGATTCAGATAAGGAAAATCTGATGAAGCTTCTGAACAGAGTCAAAGACAGCATGAGCGAGATAGAGCAGCAGATAGAGGCAAAGAGCCTGATGCTGAATCAGTTTTCAGAAGAGAAGAAGTCTATACTTTTGGGCTCTGAGGATGTGGAAGAAAGAGTAAAAGCAAAGACCCAGGAGAAGCTCATGCTTGAAGAGTACATAGCAAGAGTAACAGAAGAGAGAGGCCGGCTTTCGGCTGAAATAGAGGAGATGGCAGAGAACCAGGCCAAAGCGGCGGAGACTCTCAATTCTTATCAGGATCAGAAATACAGCCAGGAGATCAGAGCAGCCAAAAATGAAACTCAGCTTGATACTCTTAAAGAAAAGCTGTGGGAGGATTTCGAGATATCATATCTTCAGGCCATAGAATTCAAAAAAGAGGACTTTGCCATGTCCCCTGCCCAGAGAGAGAGCAGAGAGATAAGAAACAGACTGAGGGAACTTGGGGATGTGAACGTGGGCGCTATAGCCGAATATGCTCAGGTAAGCGAAAGATATCAGTTCCTGATTGAACAGAGAAGCGATATCACCGGCGCCATGGATCAGCTTAAGGCTATAGTGGACGATATGGAGAGAACTATAAAGATTAGGTTCAAAGATAATTTTGACAAGGTAGTGATAAACTTTGAAGAAATATTCAGGCAGCTGTTCGGCGGAGGGCATGCAGAACTCAGACTTGATAACGAGGAAGATCCTCTAGAGGCAGGTATAGAGATAGTCGCGCAGCCTCCCGGAAAGAAACTGCAGAATATAAATCTCATGTCCGGCGGCGAGAAGACTATGACGGCTATAGCTTTGATGTTTGCAGTGCTTAAGACAAGACCTACTCCGTTCTGCATACTGGACGAGGTGGAAGCGGCTTTAGATGACAATAATATAGATAGATTTTCGAAGTATCTGCGCAATTTCCACGATATACAATTTGCTATAGTAACTCACCAAAAGGCGACCATGGAGCATGCCGACGTGCTCTACGGAGTCACGATGCCGGAGCATGGAATATCCAAAGTATTGTCTCTGAGACTCGGAGACGATTTTGACTTATAGCCGACGCCGGCC
>FR882590.1:14982-61639 GCA_000435715.1 Firmicutes bacterium CAG:145 | reverse complement strand
CCGGCCGCCGGCTCTGCGGGAGCCGGGCTCCGATTTATAGATTTGAAGGGGGATCAAGAATGTCACTTTTTAAAGAAAAAAAATCATTTTTCGGAAGGCTGTCCGAAAAGATAAGCGATGTCATAATGGCCAGGGCCGAGGTAGACGAGGATCTGATGGATGAGCTTGAGGAAATACTCATAACTTCCGATATAGGTATGGATACAACCATGACTATAATGGAAAGGCTCAGGGATACAGTAAAGAACGATTATATAACCAGCCCGGAAGGGATAAAGACCGCCCTGAAAAAGATAATGACAGATTTAGTGGATAAAGGAGAAAGACATCATATCTCTTCAGAGACTCCTCTGGTCATCTTAGTCATAGGCATAAACGGCGGCGGCAAGACCACCACCATAGGCAAGCTGGCATATAAGCTTAAGCAGGCGGGCAGAACCGTCATGCTGGCCGCGGCAGATACTTTCAGGGCCGCCGCCGCTAAGCAGCTGGTAATATGGGGAGAAAGAAATAATATAAATGTAGTACACCATCAGGAAGGCGCAGACCCTTCTGCGGTTATATACGACGCTATTCAGTCGGCTAAAGCCAGAAAGACAGACGTGCTCATATGCGATACGGCAGGTAGACTGCAGAACAAGAAAAATCTGATGACAGAACTTTCAAAGATGAACAGAGTGATAGAAAGAGAGTTCCCCGAAGCAAAGAAAGAGACGCTGCTGGTGCTGGACGCCACCACAGGTAAGAACGCCGTCTCTCAGGCCAGAGAGTTTGGCCAGGTGACAGATATAACAGGTATCGTTATCACTAAACTGGACGGAACTGCCAAAGGAGGCATCGCTGTCACAATCGCCGATGAATTCGATATGCCTATCAAGTATATAGGCGTCGGAGAGGGAATAGAGGATCTTAAGGAATTCGTTCCCGAAGAGTTTATAGGAGGAATTTTCGATGAGTAAACCTATAGTCGCCATAGTCGGCAGACCGAATGTAGGAAAATCAACATTCTTTAATAAAATAGTAGGCAGACGTGTCTCCATAGTGGAAGACACTCCCGGTGTCACCCGTGACAGAATATATGCAGAAGCCGAATGGAACTGCGTTCATTTTGCCCTGATAGATACGGGAGGCATAGAGCCTGAAAGTCAGGACGTGATACTTTCGCAGATGAGACAACAGGCGCAGGTGGCCATGGATATGGCTGACGTCATACTGTTTATAGTGGACGGCAAGGAAGGCCTTACTACGGCAGACAGAGAAGTGGGCATGATGCTGATGCGCACGGGAAAACGTGTGATTCTGGTGGTCAACAAGATAGATAAGCCTACAAGGCTTCCCGATGACTTCTATGATTTTTATGAACTGGGACTGGGAGAGCCTATACCTGTTTCCGCCGCCAACATGCTCAACTTCGGCGATGTGCTCGACGAGGTAGTAGCCAGCTTTCCCGAAGGCTCCGATACAGAAGATGATGAGACCATAAAGGTAGCCGTGATCGGCAAGCCTAACGTGGGAAAATCCTCTCTGATAAATTGCATTTTAGGCGAGAGGCGCGTGATAGTATCGCCCATAGCCGGAACTACCAGGGACTCGATAGACACTCCCTTCGAAAAAGACGGAGAAAAATATATACTCATAGATACTGCCGGCATCAGGAGAAAAAACAAAGTAAACGAAGACATAGAACGCTACAGCGTCGTCAGGGCTGTTGCGGCCATCGAAAGATGCGACGTATGTATTTTGATGATAGACGCAGCAGAAGGCCTTACGGAGCAGGATAAGAAGATAGCAGGAGTAGCTCACGAGGCCGGAAAAGGTATCGTCGTAGCAGTGAACAAATGGGATCTCATAGAAAAAGAGACCAACACCATGCGCGATTTCAAAAAAGAAATACAATCGGAGCTGCTTTTCATGTCTTATGCTCCTGTCATATTCATATCCGTGGCAGAAAAACAGAGGATATATCAGGTGCTGGAGATGGCTGAATATGTGGCCCAAAAGAGGGCTATGAGAGTCCCTACAGGACAGCTAAACAGTCTCATACAGGATGCGACGATGATGAAACAGCCTCCTTCGGATAAGGGGAAGAGACTGAAGATATATTATGCCACTCAGGTGGCAGTAAAGCCGCCGCTGTTCAGCTTCCAGATCAATAAGAGGGATCTGATGCATTTTTCCTATGCGAGGTATCTGGAAAACAAGATAAGAGAAGGGTTCGGATTTGAAGGCACTTCTATAAAATTCGTATTCAGAGAGAAAGGCGAAAAGGGAGAATAGCTATGTCCGTGATAAAATTTGTCATATGGGTCACTGCAGCTTATTTCATAGGAAACATATCGCCGTCCATATTGCTGGGAAAGGCTAAGGGCGTAGATATTAAAAAAGAAGGAAGCGGCAATGCGGGAACTACTAACGCGCTGAGAGTGCTGGGCAAGAAAGCTGCCGTCATAACTCTCATCATAGATGTGTGCAAAGGCGTTATGGCCGTATACCTGGGAATGAAATTCGGTAACTATACCATAGGAACGGTATGCGCTCTGGCGGTATTCTGCGGCCATGTGTGGCCCTGCTTCTACAGATTCAAAGGCGGTAAAGGAGTGGCCACTGCTTTCGGAGCTATTCTGGCGGTTCAATGGTATCTGGCGCTCATGGAACTTCTGGTGGTAGCCGTCGGACTGGCGGCAACTCAGAGGATGTCGGTAGGCTCTTTGCTGGCCGCCGCATCGTTTCCACTGCTGTGCTGGCTGTTCGAGCCGGGATTTTTGCCGGTGGGCTGTGTGATGGCCGTAATAATAATTATCAAACATATACCTAATATAAAGAGACTCATAAAGGGCCAAGAGCCGAAGATGTTTTCTAAGAAGGAAGAACAGATATGAACAATAAAATAACCGTCATAGGGGCCGGCAGCTTCGGCACTGCTCTTGCCGTGACGCTTACAGACAAGGGCTATGATACTTCCATATGGGGAAGAAAAAAATCTCAGCTGGCGCTGATGGAAGAAACGAGAGAAAATCCTCATTACCTTCCGGGCATAAAACTTCCGAAAGAACTGAAGATGATTCATGACATGAAAACTGCCCTGAAAGACGCAACAATAGTTGTATTTGCCGTACCTGCTCAGAATTTCAGAAAGGTGTTTGAAGAAGCGGCCGTATATATGCCTTCTGACGCTGTGGCCGTAAATGTGGCTAAAGGAATAGAAAAGGGCAGTCTGATGAGACTTTCTCAGATAGCCATGCAGATAAAGACAGACGTAAAGTATGCTGTCCTTTCAGGGCCTTCCCATGCTGAGGAGATCGCAAGAAAGCTGCCTACGACTGTAGCCGTAGCCTCAGCCGACAGAGAGACAGCTTTGATGATACAGGATATCTTCAATACGGAAAGATTAAGAGTATATACCAACGATGACATGACAGGCGTGGAACTTGGCGGAGCTCTTAAAAACATAATAGCACTGGGTGCAGGCATATCCGACGGAATGGGATTCGGAGACAATGCCAAAGCCGCCATGATGACAAGAGGACTGGTAGAGATGTGCAGGCTGGGCTGCGCCATGGGCGCCGATATAAATACTTTTTCAGGCCTTACCGGCCTGGGAGATCTGATAGTTACATGTACCAGCATACATTCCCGGAACAGGCGGTGCGGTATACTCATGGGAAAGGGAATACCGGCGGCGGAAGCTGCAGAAGAAGTGGGAATGGCAGTCGAAGGCATATCAACTGCGCAGGCGGCAGAATCTCTGGCCAAACAGTACGGCATAGAGATGCCTATAACCGAGAGCATATGCGCTCTGATAAGAGGTGAAATGCGGCCTGAAGAAGCGGCTTCACTTCTCATGGGACGAAAGACAAAAAATGAGATGCACATATTTTGAGTATTGGAATGGAGAAAATTTTGGAGAGACCGAGGAAATTTCACATCACGACTTTCGGCTGCCAGATGAATGAACACGATTCTGAGATAATGGCCGGAATGTTGTCAGAAAAAGGTTATGAGCAAGCTTCTTCAAGGGAAGAAGCCGACATAGTGATCTTCAATACGTGCAGTATAAGAGAAAATGCAGATAAACGTTTTTTCGGCACGTTGGGACAGCTTAAAAAGAGAAAAATGGCAGATAAGGCGGAATTTACCGTATGTGTATGCGGCTGTATGATGCAGCAGCAGCACATAGTAGACACCCTCAAGGAGAAGTATCCTTGGGTGGATGTAGTATTCGGCACTCATAATCTTCATAAACTGCCGCAGTTATTGGAGAATCTCTATGCGCAGCAGAAAAAGCAGTTTGAGATATGGCCCGAGGGCGGCGATATAGTGGAAGAACTGCCGGCCAGGAGATTATTCAGGCATAAGAGTTTCGTCAATATCATGTACGGTTGTAATAATTTTTGCAGTTACTGTATAGTGCCTTATACGAGAGGGCGGGAGAGAAGCAGAAAGCCGGAGGAGATAGTCAGGGAAGTGAAGTCTCTGGCAAGAGACGGGGTAAAAGAGATAACTCTTCTGGGCCAGAATGTGAATTCGTATAAAGGATGCGGACGAGACGGACAAGCCGATTTCACCGATCTGATATACATGCTGGCAGAGATAGACGGGATAGAGCGCATACGGTTTATGACCAGCCATCCCAAAGATCTGTCGGACAAGCTGATAGACGCCTTTAAAAATTGCGACAAGCTGTGCAAATACATACATCTTCCGGTTCAGTCCGGCTCAAACAGAATTCTTAAGGCTATGAACAGGAAGTATACCAGGGAGGCGTATTTGGAACTGGTGAGAAAGCTCAGGGAGGCAGTTCCGGGCATAGCTATTTCCACAGACATAATCGTGGGCTTTCCGGGAGAGACCGAGGAGGATTTCGAAGATACCTTGGATCTTGCGCGCCGCGTCGGCTATGATTCGGCTTTCACTTTTCTGTATTCCATAAGACAGGGAACGCCGGCAGCCAGAGCCGAAGACCAGATTCCGGAAGAAATAAAACATGAAAGATTCAACAGGTTGGTGGAGGTCATCAACGAATCTTCGGCGGAGAAAAACCGCCTGTACAGGGGTAAAACGAAGATGGTCCTGGTAGATGGGATCAGCAGAAGCAAAGAGGGGACATGTGAGGGCAGAACGGATGAATTCAAGCTGGTAAACTTTGAAGGAGATCCCGGCCTTGCCGGCAACATAATTGCCGTAAAAATTACTGATTCGAATACTTTCAGCCTATCAGGCGAGAGAGAATAAACTAAGCTGATATAAATGCGGTATATTTGCAGGAAAGGATAAGTAATGAATATTTTTTCAGTCATAAGTCTTCTCGGCGGTCTGGCAATGTTCCTCTACGGTATGGAGGTGATGGGAGCCGGACTGAAAAATGCTTCGGGGCCTGCCCTGAAAAAAGCCTTGGGAAAGGCGACGCAAAATGTAGTTTTCGGCGTAATAACGGGTATGCTGGTGACAGCCGTGATTCAAAGTTCAACGGCTACCATAGTATTAGCCGTAGGTCTCATATCTGCCGGAATACTGACTCTAAAACAGGCGGTCGGGATAGTCATGGGAGCCAACATAGGAACTACTGTGACGGCTCAGATAATCAGGCTCATGGATATAGATTCGGGCGGCAATATCGCGCTCGAATTCATCAAGCCGTCTACGCTGGCGCCTCTTTCCATGTTCGTGGGAATTCTTCTGATAATGTTCATAAAGCTGCCCAACAGCAAGACTAAGGGCGAGATTTTTATGGGATTCGGCGTATTGTTTTCCGGCATCATAAATATGACGGCGGCCGTATCCCCTCTTTCCGAATCACAGATGTTTGTGGATCTGATGGCCAAATTCAGCAATCAGCCTATTCTTTCTATTCTTATAGGGATGGTACTTACGGTGGTGGTCCAGAGCTCTTCGGCCATGGTAGGCATATTGCAGGCATTATCGGCTACTGGCGCCATAACTTTTAATCTGGTGTATCCTATGATAATGGGAATAAACCTGGGAACCTGCGTAGTAACATTGTTTATCTGCTCCATAGGCTCTTCTAAGGACGCTAAGCGGATAGGCATAGTACATATACTCTTTAATACTATAGGAACTTTCCTATTCATGATCGCGATGACGCTGATTCATTCTCTGGGAGGTTTTCCTAATTTATGGGACAGCGTTGTAAACAGCGGTTCCATAGCTAATTTCCAGACTCTGTTTAATCTCATAACGGCTATCGTGCTGGTGCCGTTTGCCGGAAAACTTGTAGACGCATCTCAGAGGATCATCAAGGTTACGAAGATGGACGAAGAGGACAGAGCGGACCTTGAAGTTCCGGACGAAAAGCTTTTCGAAGTTCCGGAAATGGCTATTTCAGAGGCAGGTAAGGCCATCGCCCACATGGGAGAAGTTGCTCTGAAGAATTTGAAGAGAAGCTGCAAACTCCTGTATGTATATGATGAAAACCGAGTATCGGTAATAAATGAAAATGAAGACAATATGGATTTATTTACCGACTCTATGGATACTTATCTTGTTAATCTTTCAAAATTCGTTGAGACTGACAGCGACAGCCAGAGAGTCAGCACCATGATGCAGACTTCTACCAATTTTGAGAGGATAGGAGACCACGCTATGAATATCATGGAAGTAGCTCAGAACATAAGGGGAGGCAAGCTGGAATTCTCAGATTCGGCAAAAGAGGAACTGGAAAAAGTAAAAGACGCCATATTCGAAATAACTGCTATAACGGTTGAAGCCTTCTCCTCTATGGACAGCGATATAGCCAAGCGCGTAGAACCTCTGGAAGAAGTCATAGACGATATGGTGATTACATTAAAGAACCGGCATATAGAAAGACTTAAGAGAGGAGAGTGTACCACGGCCACCGGCATGGCTTTCGTAGATGCTCTCACAAATCTTGAGAGAGTGGCCGATCAGTGCTCGAATGTGGCGCTTCTGATCTTAGGCGAGAAATATAAAGAAATAATGGGCAATCATCACGCCTATGTCAGAGAACTGCATAAGGGCGGCGACCCTATATACAACGAGGAACTTTCCAAGAGAAAAGAACAGTTCCTGGTGGGGCTGTAGAAAGAATCCTTGTGAAGCGTAGGGGGCGTGTGAGATGGTGCAAGGGCTGTGTGCTTGAGTATGGTCGGCGGGTGCGGTCGAGCGCGGTTGCGCATGGTCGAGTATGCTTGAGCGTAGTCGGGGTGCGATCATGTGTGGCTGGGTGCGCCCCAGTGTGCCCCACCTGAAATTAAGATTTACAGTAAAAAGAGTGGGGTGGATCCCACTCAAGATAGTGATTATTGAGAAAACGAGTGGGTGCGGGCCCACTCGTTTTAAGGTTTTTTTGTGTTTCGAGTGGGGATACTCCCTTCGCAAATTTACATATATTGTAAAATAATAGAATGAAAATCTGAAAATCGCACTTTGCAGAGCTTTTAAGCCCCACTCGAATTAAGATATTTTAGCTTTTCGAGTGGGGATCTACCCACTCGTTTTAAGCTTTTTTGGCGTTTCGAGTAGGCGCGGGCCCACTCGTTTTAAGTATCTTTAGCTTTCCGAGTGGGAGAGAGAGCAGCGCCGCCGGAAACAATTACTCTTAAGATAAAGATAGGATAAAAAGATACTGCCGGAAGTATAAAACCGGCAGTATCTTTTTGTAGCCGTCAAGTCACATCACAGATAAGGTAGCGTAACGGCCGTCAAATTCCTCTGAACCGAAGGTTATCTCGAGAGGCTTTTTAAATATAGGGCCGTCCGTAACTATAGTGTGATATTCTCCGTTTTCCCCGCACACATCTACGTTGTCTTGCTCTAATTTTTCTATGAGTTTCGGAGTGATTGCTTCTCCCAGATATGACCTGTCCATCTTAGTCGTATCCACGGCAGTTATGCGGGCCTTAAAACCGCTCTCTATAAATTCTTCTACAGCCTGCCTGCGGGACATTCCCCAGAGAGGGTAGAGGGGCGCAAGGCCGCAGCTTTGGCACAGGGCTTCTCCCCAATCCTTGTGAGCCTGAATGTCTATGTCGCCGAAGACGCAGAACTTCGCGCCTGCTTCCTTCATCTTTAACAATCTATCCTGAAAGTTTTTTTCATAATCTTTGCCGTCGGTGAGCATGAGAAATATAGGGATACCGATACAATCGGAAAGCCGGTCCAGCACGTTCCGGGGAAGCTGGTGGAACCACGCTATTTTGCCGTCCGTATTTCTCGTGGTTATGAGACCTGCTGGTTCATAGCCCACCTTTATCGCCTTATATATGGCCAGAGTACAGTCTTTTCCCGTACTGAAAGAGGCCGTAAACTTCTTTTTATCAGTCATGTCCGTATATCCTTTCCCTTTAGGTTCCTTGTAAAAAATGTCAATTTAGAGTATAATTTTTTATGATGATATAAAGTTATACTATGCTAAAATCAAACATCTGTCAACGGTCTTGCGAGACAGGTCTCAGAGCATGTTTCCCGCCGTGATGCAGGGGAAACCGCCGGGCTTTCCCACGCATATTTTAACTTGCGGCAGATGAGAAATAGATATGAGATGCGTAAGGAGGTAAGTATTTGAAAGAAATAGCCATATACGGAAAAGGGGGAATAGGAAAATCCACCCTCAGCTCCAACATATCGGCCGCCCTTTCCATGGCGGGGAAGAAAGTTCTCCAGATAGGCTGCGACCCAAAGCACGATTCTACGCGGCTTTTAATGGGAGGAAAGCGGATAACCACGGTTCTGGACTACATAAAATGCGTGAATCCGACAGGCTATAAGACGGAGGATATTTTAGCCCGCGGGTTCCGCGAGACAGGCTGTATAGAGGCCGGAGGCCCCACTCCGGGGGTAGGATGCGCGGGCAGAGGCATAATCACCGCTTTTGAATTGATAGATAAACTTCACATCAAGGAACAATACGATACTATAGTCTATGACGTTCTCGGAGACGTGGTATGCGGCGGTTTTGCCGTACCCATAAGGAGAGAATACGCCGATACGGTATTCCTTGTGACCTCGGGAGAGTATATGTCCATATACGCGGCCAACAATATACTTAGAGGAATAAAAAACTATGACGGCCAGGAGCGCAGAGTGGCGGGAATACTGTACAACTGCCGAAACGTCAAAAATGAAGACGAGAGAATAAAAGCATTTTCGGAGGCTGTAGGGCTTCCCGTGTTTGCCAAAGTACCGAGGAACGATATATTTGCTTTAGCCGAAAAGAAGAACGTCACGGTCATGGAAATGACTGAAGGCCGGAATGAAATCGCGGAAATATTCAACGATATAGCGGCGAGGATATTATCGGGACCGCAATTATACCCTGCCAAGCCTCTTTCTGACGAGGACCTTGAAGAAGTCATACTTAACGGCAAAACTTTGCCTGCTGTCTCAAAGTCGGGGAGCGAAATCCGGACGGCAAGCGGCGAAGAAGATAAGAAAGATTACGACGGATACCAGTCGGGATATCTCTCTAAAAATGTACTAAGAGATGAGCCTCTCCATGGCTGCGCCTTCAACGGCGCCATGAATATGAGCATACATATAAGGGACGCCGTGATATTGGCTCATTCGCCTAAAAGCTGTATATATCTCTCATACCAGGGAGTAAGTTCCTCGGGCAGGCGTAGGCTGTTTGAAAGAGGCGTCATACTGCCTTCTTCCATAGTTCCTAACATGGTATCTACCGAGATGACCGAGGACGATATGGTATTTGGCGGAACAGAAAAGCTGCTGGATACCGTTTTAAAAATCAAAAATAGAAGGCCGAGACCAAAGGCCATAATTGTCGTAAGTTCCTGCCCGGCGGGAATAATAGGCGACGATATCGAAAAGGCAAAGGCCTTGTCGGAGCCGGATTTTCCTGTCATCATCCTCAAGGCGGACGGAAACCTTACGGGAGACTATCTGCAAGGAATGCTTATGACATACACCCAGCTGGCAAGGCAGATAATAGAGCCGGCGGCCGCTGTGTGTGAGAATACCGTGAATGTAATATTTGAGAAGGTAGTTTCTAAAAATACCGAGAGTAATTTTAATACCATGAGCCGATACCTGAGCCGAATGGGCGTGAGGGTGAATTGCAGATTCCTCTGCAATACGGATTTTGATTCTCTGAAGAATTTTTGCTCCGCCCCTCTCAACCTCTTGGCGTATAAGGACTATACGGGAATAATATTAGAAGACTTTTTTAAAAAAGAATACGGGTCCAAGTTTTATGAGGACTCCTTTCCGGTAGGCTTTGCCGAGACGGAAAGCTGGCTTAAAGGCGTGGGAAAGTTTTTCGGAAAAGAAAGGGAGGCTGAGGAAATAACCGAGCAAAACAGGCGGATATATCGTGAACGTATCGGAAACGTGCGAAAGTCCCTCGCGGGAAAGAAACTTATGGTGGTTACGTATAACCATGATTTGGATTGGATACTGAAGACGGCTATGGACGCCGGAATGGATATAGTTAAGCTGTGCATATTGAATAACTCTCAGGATGAAGGCTTCCGCAGCAGGCTTCCTGAAACAGCCGCCATAGAGAAAGAGGAAAATTACGACAGGGAAAACAGAGTAAGAGACCTAAAAAAATACAGGCCGGATATATTGCTTTCAAATTATGAAACCGCCGCCGACAGGCAGTACTGCATTACCGATACTATCCCGATGTGCCCCGACGTGGGATTTTTCTCGGGTCTTGAAATGGCCGAACGTTGGGCCGGTCTGTTCAATATGAATCTGGAAGGAGAGTGGCAGAATGACAGAAAATTATTTGACAAGTATTACGCCGGATAGTTTTTCCGGCCTCATATTCGGATTCGAGGGAGTAAAGAACGCCGTGGTGCTTCTCAACGGTCCGACAGGATGTAAGTATTACCATTCCTCTACCGTAGATAATCAATGCTTGTGCCAATCTGAGTTTGACCCTCTCAATTATTCGGAGCTTTGGTACTTCGGTCAGCCGAGAGTCCCATGTACTTCCATAGATAAGAGAGATTATGTCTACGGAAGCAGGGACAAGCTGACGGAAGCCCTTTCCTTTATAAAGGCCAACGTGGATTTTGAATTGATGATAGTCGTCAATTCTCCCGGAACAGCCCTTATAGGCGACGCCATAGACGAGATAGTAAAAGAAACGATAAGCGGCGTACCTGTCATAACAGTAGAAACTCCCGGATATTCTCAGTATGTCTGGGATGGATATTCCAAGGCCTGCCGCTGTCTCATAGACAAATTTCTGCCTGAGCGCGGGGGCGCGGACTCTGAAAAGAAAGAGAAGAAGGTAAATATACTGGGGATGTCTATCTTTCATAAATATTATCAGGGCGACGGGGAAGAACTGAAAAAAGCTCTTAAACTGTGCGGTATCAGAGTGGGATGCGTTTTAGGCTGCGAATCTTCTATAGCGGAAATCGAGGATATGGCCGGAGCGTCGCTCAATATAGTGACAGACCCTCTTTACGGCCTTGAAGCGGCCGAAATTATGAAGGAACGCTTCGGTATACCGTATTTGGTATGCGAGGGATTGCCCGTCGGTTTCGGCGGAATGGAGAAGCTCATCAAAGAAGTCTGCCGGCTGACAGATGTAAGCCCGGTTCCGTTCTGTGAAGAAAGCGAGAAGGCAAGAGCCCGTTCGTATATCTATCTGTCAAGGATAAATTCCCTTACAGGCCTGCCTAAGGGAGCGAAGTTTGCCCTTCACGGAACCACCTCTCAATGTCTCGGATATGCGGAATTTTTTATAAAATACTTCGGCATGAAGGCGGACAGCATATCTCTGATTGACAGAGGACTGAATGAGAATGATTTTAACAGACTGACCGCTCTGCTGCGGCAGACTTCCATGACGTCATCTCTCGAAAAGGATATATTAGAAACCGACGCGGAGCTGGTATTTGCCGATGGCAATATAATAGCTAAACTTAAGGCTTTGGGCCGTGATTTCAGCGGCATAGAGATATCTCTGCCGTCTTTGGGATATACCGACGTCATCCCTAAGACTCATCTTGGACCCGCGGGAGGACTACTCCTCTGCGAGCAGATAATAAACGGCATGAGATATTAAAAAGTCCGCATAACCTGACGTAAGAATCATATATTTTTGATATCAGCAGGTTTATGCGGAGGGGTTATATGATAAATACATCGATCTATCAGGATATTGCAGTGCGGGCAGGCGGAGACATATATATAGGTGTCGTCGGACCGGTTCGCAGCGGAAAATCAACGTTTATCAAAAGGTTTATGGATGTTTTGGTATTTCCGAACATGGCTAACCCTTATGAAAAGACAAGAATAATGGACGAATTGCCGCAGAGCGGAGAGGGAAAGACAATCACGACTACGGAACCTAAGTTTATTCCGTCAGAAGCGGCGGCAGTGACTACAAAAGGAGGAGCAGGTTTTAACGTGCGCCTTGTAGACTGCGTAGGATATATGGTTCCGGGAGTCCTGGGAAATACTGAAGAAGGAAAAGAACGAATGGTAGCTACGCCTTGGTCGGAGGAAAAGATTCCTTTCAGCAAGGCGGCCGAAATAGGGACTGAAAAGGTGATTACAGATCATTCTGTCATCGGTGTAGTGGTAACTACAGACGGAAGCTTCGGAGAGATCCCGAGAAGCAGTTTTACAGAGGCAGAAGAGAAAACTGTAAACCAGCTTAAAGATCTTCATAAACCTTTCGTGGTAGTACTAAACTCTGCCACACCTCAGAGTTCAAAGAGCAAAGATCTGGCGCTTCAGTTGGAAGAACAATATCAGGTGCCCGTTATCCTGACAAACTGTCAGAGGATAACGGAAGAAGGTTTTGAGGAATTGTTTGACAGGATAATCTATCAGTTCCCTGCGTCTGAGGTTCATTTCAACCTTCCGAGCTATCTTGACGCGTTGGATCAGGATCACTGGATAAAATCTACCATGATCTCATCTGTGAGAACATGGATGAACAGCTTCGGCACCATAGGTCAGGTGATGGACAGCTGCGGCAATCTCGCCGACGGAAAGATAGTTAAGTCTGTAAAGGTATCGAAGGCCGATATGTCAAAGGGCGTCGTTACCATGGAGCCGACTCTTGACGGAAAACTATATTATAAAGTTATAGAAGAACTGATGAACGCTGATGTAGAAGACGACAGGCAGCTGTTTATCCTGCTCAAAGAGTACTCCAAGGCTAAGATGGCTTACGACAATATAAAAGGCGCCTTGGGTCAGGCAGAAGCCTCAGACTACGGTATAGTGGCTCCTAAGCTTTCCGAGATGATATTGGAAAAACCTGAAGTGTTCAAACAGGGCAATAAATACGGCGTAAGAATGAAGGCGAAAGCTCCTTGTCTTCATATAATAAAGACTAATATTTCTACAGAAGTCTCTCCTGTAGTAGGAACAGAAAGTCAGTCTATAGATTTGGCCCAGTCTCTTACAGAACAGTTTGAAAACGGAGGAGAGGATATCTGGGAGACCAATTTGTTCGGAAAATCTCTCAGAGAAATGGTCACAGAACAGATGGAGAGCAAGGTAAACGATGTGCCTGACGCTTTAAGAGGAAAAGTTCAGAAATCACTGCAAAAAATAAGCGATGAGGGAAAAGACTACTTTATCTGTATCATCTTATAGATGTATAGTATCTCTTCCGGAAAAAAGGTGTATAATAATAGGCATGGAAAAGAAACATTATACACCGGAGCAGAGGACCACTCTCTTCGTTTCTGTAGTGACCGCGTTTATTACGACGTTTATGGGAAGTGCGCTGAACTTGTCTGTACCGGATATAGAAAAGGATTTCGGCGTAAGCGCCGCAGAGGTAGGCTGGGTAGTAACGATTTATATGCTGACCTGCGCGGCGCTGGCCGTTCCTTTTGGCAGGCTTGCAGATATGTTTCAGAGAAGGCGGATACTGTGGATAGGGATACTGATTTTCGGTCTTTCATCGGCTGCAGCAGTCATTTCGCCTGATATGCGCATGCTTTTGGTCTTCAGACTGGGTCAGGGCGTAGGCGCTTCTATGATATTCAGCACTAATATAGCTATACTCGTGGGAGCTTTTGACGGCGGCATGAGGGGGAGAGTTCTGGGTTACTCTACCAGCGCCACTTATGTGGGCCTGTCGGCAGGCCCCGTCTTAGGAGGCCTTCTCAATCATAATTTCGGATGGCGATCTGTATTCATAGCCGCCGCGGCAGTATCCGCAGTGGCCTTTTATGGCGCTCTCAAGAGATTGCCGTCAGAGACAAAGAGAGAGGACAAGCCCGAGATGGATATAAAGGGCAACATCTTGTATATACTGTCCATAATAGCTCTCATGTACGGATTTTCTACCGTAACTTCGTCTGTATACGGGCCTTATATCCTGGCGGCGGGAGCAATTCTGATCATACTCTTCGTCAGAACAGAGCTTACGGCCAAAGATCCTGTCATAGATGTACGGCTCTTCAGAAATAATTTATCCTATACTTTTTCTAATTTAGCGGCGCTTCTCAACTATGGAGCCACCTTTGCCATAAGTTATCTGATATCTATATATCTTCAGATCATCATGGGTTATGATTCACAGACGGCAGGAATGATCCTCATATCATCTCCTGTAGTGATGGCAGTCCTTTCACCTGTCATGGGAAGGCTATCGGACAAGTATTCTCCTTATATAATGTCTTCGGCAGGGATGGGATTGTGCGCGGCAGCTCTGACTCTTTTCTCTTTTTTGCCGGAAGAGAGCAGCGTGCTAAGGATCATAGCCATACTGGCCGTCTCCGGAGTAGGATTTTCTCTATTCACTTCCCCTAACACCAATGCAGTCATGGCGTCGGTAGACAGAGAAGATTACGGCATAGCATCTTCTGTACTGTCAACCATGCGCTCCATAGGCCATACCATGAGCATGGCTGTAGTTACCCTGGTGGTGGGAGCCAAGATGGGAGACAGCAGCATGACTACATCCGGTCCCCAGGAAGTCATGAATACCATCCACATGTGCTTTTATATCTTTACCGGCTTATGTATTGGAGGAATTTTTATAGCGCTGAGACGCAAATCATGATATAATTAACAAAATAGGCATATTAGACAAAAGGACAGGAATTACAAAGACACATGGAAAACATTTGGAACTTCATAGCAGACATTTTCAGCTCTTCTATTACGCTCTATATAATTAACGCACTGCTGATCATCACAGTAATATTCAACGAAAGAAAATCACCCTCGGCCATACTGGCATGGATAATGATACTGACTTTTGTGCCTGTGGTGGGCTTCATCTTTTATCTGGTGTTCAACCAGAATCTTTCAAGAAGCAAGATAAATAAGATGAGCGAGAGAGAAGAGCAGGCCATGAGCAACGCTCTTAAAAAGCAGATGGAAAGCATGGACCGCAATACTTATGAGTTTAGGTGCGAAAGCACCGAGAAGTGGAAACATCTTCTGAAACTCAATCAGGTGTACGGCAAAGCATATTATACTCAGGACAATGAGATAGAATTGTTCACCGACGGCAGAGGGCTGTTTGAGTCCCTGATAGACGATATAATGGCTGCCAAAGAGACCATAAATATAGAATATTACATCGTAAAGAGGGACAAGATAGGCAGGAGGTTTCTGGACGCTCTGACAAAGAAGGCGGCGGAGGGAGTCGAAGTCAGACTCCTTATGGACGCCCTGGGGAGCAGATACATAACCAAGGGGGTAGTCAAAGACTTTCTCAAGGCAGGGGGAAAGATAGGATATTTCTTTAAACCTAAGTTTATCTTTATAGGCCTTAAGCTGAACTACAGAAATCACAGAAAAATAGCTGTAATAGACGGTAAGATAGCTTATACCGGAGGATACAACATAGCTAAAGAATATGTGGGAGAGAAAAAGAAGTTCGGATACTGGAGAGATACCCACGTAAGGATAGAGGGAGGTGCCGTGTACGATCTGAACCAAAGATTCATCATGGACTGGAAATACACCACTAGAGAAAAATTGGAGGCTCCGTTTTCGGCCTTTAGCGGCGGCTGCCAGGGGGATAAGGGCGTACAGATAGTATCATGCGGCCCGGAGGACCCTAAAGAGGAAGTAAAGAGAGGCTTCATGCGGATGATCACGTATGCGGAAAAGAATGTATATGTGCAGACGCCTTATTTCGTGCCGGACCAGAGCATAGTGGAATCTCTCAAGATGGCTGCCCAGTCGGGAATTGACGTGAGAATAATGATACCATGTATGCCGGATCATATGTTTGTCTATTGGGCCACCTATGCGTATGTGGGTGAGCTCCTGAGGTCAGGGGCCAGAGTGTTCATATATGACAACGGATTTCTCCATTCTAAGACTCTTGTAGTGGACGGAGAAGTGGCCAGCGTGGGGTCCACCAATTTCGACAACAGAAGCTTCAGACTGAATTTTGAGACTAACGCTTTTATCTTTGACAGCGAATTCGCTCTGAAGATGGAGGATACTTTTAGGCGGGACATGGCGTTGGGTCATGAACTGACGCTGGAGCAGTACAATAAGAGAAGTCCGATAATAAGAATCAAGGAAGCGGTCTCAAGACTGCTGGCCGATATACTTTGATAAGGAGACCAATATGAGATTTTATATCGCCCTGTGGGCCGGAAAGTTTATAAATTTTCTTATAAATGTGATAGATAAGAGCAGAGGAAGCAATTTTTCCGGGGAGAAGGCTATCAAGATAGACCCCAAGATGATCGCCGGGTTTAAGGGATTAGACCCGCAGAAGACGCTGTTTATTACAGGAACTAACGGGAAATCCACTTCCAACAATCTCATATATCATATTTTTTCAGCTGATGGCAAAAAGGTGATCTCTAATCTTGAGGGGGCAAACCTGATGGCCGGACTAGCTACTGCTCTCATCAAGAATTCATCTCTTGCGGGAAAGGTCAAAGCTGATTATTTCATATTCGAAGTAGATGAGAGATTTCTCCCTTCTATATATCGGCTTCTTCCTGCAAAAAACATATTGGTTACTAACCTTCAAAAAGATCAGGTACACAGAAACGGGGACCCCGATTTCATATACAGAAAACTTTTGCCGGTGATGAAAGAAGACGTCAGGCTATTTTTGAACAATGATGAACCTAGGAGCAGATCTTTTGCCGGGTATAGCGTCGATGTGGTGACCTACGGAGTGGAAAGGCACGAAGAGACTTTCACAAAAGATGAGACGTTTCCCACTATGGCCTGCCCCGTCTGCCACGGCAAGATAGATTTTGAATATTACAACAATGACGGAATGGGCAAGTTCATATGCAACCGGTGCGGTATCAAGAGCCAGACGTCGGATTATACCGTTACAGATGCAGATTTCAAAGAAAAAAAATTCTCTGTCGAGGGTATAGAGTTTTCCATGCCTTATGATATACCGTATATGCTTTATAACTACGCTGCGGCCGTGGCAGTATGTTCAGAGCTGGGTCATATAACTGTGGAGAAATGCGCGGAAGCCTTTAAGTCCTTTAAAAATGTGGGAGGCAGGTACGAAGTTCTCCAGTTTGAAGGGAAGACTATAAAATATCTGAGAATCAAACAGGAAAATCCCGAAACCATGCAGACCAGCATAAATATCATCGCATCAGATCCATCCCCAAAAATGGTATGCATAGGGCCGGGACATATCCCTGACTCGCTGCCCAGCTATACCAACACTTTTTATATGTATGACTGCGATTTTTCAGAGCTTGTCAAAGGCGATGTGGAAAAATATCTGTTTTTTACCAAATATGTATGTTATGACGCCGCAATCAGGCTGAAATATGAAGGAGTATCTCCCGACAAGATCCAGATCATTGAAGGCGAGGACGCCAAAGATATATTGGACGCCATAAGAAAGGCGAAGACCGATAATATATATATAATAACCTGGATCCATACTTTTAACGATATGCAGAAACAGGCGCGTCTCAAAGAAAAGGAGGAGTAATAATGGAAAATGCGAAAAGAACTATGAAGGCTGCATGGCTCTTTCCTGATATACTCTTTCTGCACGGAGAAAGAGGGAACATAATGGCTCTTGAGAGGATTGCCGGTCTTTTGGGGATAGATCTGGCAGTAGAAAAAATAGATTTTTCTTCCGAAAAATTTGATCCTATGGATTATGCCCTGATCTTCTGCCCGCCGGGAGAGATGGCTTCTTTTGAGACTGTCTTAGAGTGGCTGAGACCGTATGCCGATGATCTTGAGAAATTTGCGGAAAGCGGCAGAGTACTCCTGGTTACCGGTACGAGCATGTGCATGTTCGGACGAGATACCGCCAGGCAGGACGGAACTGTCATAGAAGGCCTTGGTATGATAGACTGCAGTTTTAAAGAGAGAGAATATGTGTACGGAGATGACATCTGTTTTACTTCTGACTATGGACGGCAGAGGGAGGAATGTTTCGGCGTTCAGATACAGATGATGGATATCTGCAGCAGAGAAGACAGACCTTTTGGAAACCTCATCTATGGATTCGGAAACGACGGAAAGGATCGGAATGAGGGAGTGATAAAAAACAACTCTGTCTTTACAAATGTGTTGGGACCTATGTTGGTGCTGAACCCGTGGCTCACCGAGGAGATGATCAGAAAGGCCGCAGAGAGCGTAGGCCTTGAGACGGATGATGTGGATATAGATACTTCTCTTGAGAGAAAATCTTTGGAATCAAAAAAGAAGTTTGCCATGAACAAAAAAACCAGGCTTACAAACTGTCTGTAAAATTGAAACTGGCTCGATTGAGTTTGCCGATAATATGAGAGGCGGATAAAATCCGCCTCTCAAATATTTTTTGCTATCTTCCTCTCGGTATGCACAGTTCTGTTCCTATCAGCATATTATACGGATCTATGTTGGGGTTAGCCCGCATTAGGCTGTCGAGTTTTATGCCGTGTTTTTTTGCAATTAAGTAAAGAGTATCTCCGGGCGCTACTACGTGAGTGGTGTTGCAATTTTCAGGAGTCTGAGGAAGCTGATCTTCTGTGCCCGGAATACAGAGCCTTGTGCCGATCTGCAGATTGTAAGGATTGTCTATACAGTTGACTTTCATAAGTAAGCTTACAGGAAGATCATACTTTTCAGCTATGGAATAGAGAGTGTCGCCTTCGCTTACGGTATAAACGTCAATGCAAACAAGAGATGTCTTCATAAAAAACCACCTTTCAAAAAACTAAAGTTCTTACAATATAATATTTAAAAGACCCGGAAAATGTGCTAAAATATACAGATAATTTGCAACAAACGCTGCTTAAACCAAGACTTAAGCTGCGCTCTGATTTTTAAAAGGGGATACGTGATGAAAGATAGTTTTAAGAGGATGTTTCGAAATGTGAATCCTGCAATAGTTATAATAATTCTAATTCTCTTAGTCAACAAGATGCTCAATTCAAACCAGAGCATAGGCGATTGGCTCTATACCCAGCTGCTTCTCCTTCCCGGCATAATAATAGGCCTGACGTTTCATGAAGCTGCTCACGGATACGTCTCCCACTGGCTGGGAGATCCTACACCCGGGCTCCAGGGGCGGCTTTCTCTTAATCCCATGAGACATATAGATCCTGTGGGCTTTCTGGCTCTTTTCTTTGCAGGCTTTGGATGGGGACAGCCTGTACAGATAGATCCAAGATACTATAAACACAGGAGAAGAGACGAACTTCTCGTAGCGCTGGCAGGGGTTATAGCCAATTTTATAATAGCCTTTGCAGCTTCGCTGGGACTGAAACTCATGATGAACACCATGGGTACGGCAGTTCTGTACGGCGCCGGAGAGGCAGCGTTTTATATCTTGTATTATGTGATGACAGTGAATATAATGCTGATGATATTCAATCTGATCCCGGTACCGCCGCTGGACGGATTCGGTATAATAACTCAGATATTCGATCTTCAAAGATACAGCTGGTATCATACTGTTTATCATAATGGATTTTTGATTCTGATGATCCTGATCATCTTCAATGTCACTGACCGAATACTGACTCCCGGTATAAACTTCTTTATAAACCTGTTCTTCTGAATATATGCTGAATATAGAAGATCCTCCGCTGCTTTGGGCGGAGGATCTTTATTGCACCCTTAAGAGGCAGCCAAAAGGAGCAGGCGAATGTCTGCTCCTTATTGCATATAAAGACTCAAATGATATAGGCGCGTGCTGTATTTTTTGGCCGCCACGCCATATTCTACAACATTCTGCCGCGAAACATGGCATAATCGGGCCACCGAGGCAGCTCATGCTGTAATTTTTGATTTTTCGTCCGGATTCTACAACCGTTTTCCCATAACTGGTTGTAGAATCCGCCGTTTTTTGTGCGGAATACATCATCGGAGGGTTTTGAGCCGCCGAAACAGCTTTCCAGCACGTCTCTTGTTGTATTTTTTATGCTTCACCTCTCGTTTATACAGCGCCCTGCCTCAAGAGATGTCAATTGCTGAGCCACCTCAAGATAGAAAAAAATTCCCGCAAACGCTCTGTAATTTAAAGAGATCGGGACTTGCCGAGAAAAAATTCCCGCAAAGAAGCAAAAAAGACTATTTACCGGGAACAACGGCGCTTTTGAAAAATTTCTACCAGCGTGACTGCTCTCTTAAAACATAATTAAAACGCCACTTTAGCGTCAGGCTGACATAGGCGTTGAAAGCGCCTCTCAAGACGTCCGCCGTAAATGAGCCCTTATAGAAACGGAGCATACCGCCGGTTCAGCTGATAGTCTATTGATACTATTTGAAAGACCATGCTTTTAAGCATATTTGAGCGGTCGGCGGCGCATAATATAGTCGATATGATAGCACAAATTGCGGCGACCGCAGTCTTCTTAGCGATGTTTGCCTTGATAATCACAGAGAAAATAGAAAAATATATGTCTGCCCTGATCTGCGGAGGAGTCACTCTGATAGTAGTACTGGCGCTGATAATGAAGAGTCCCGTATCAGCAGTCAGAACTCTAAATATCAGGAGTATCTTTGAGCCGGAGTTCTGGTATCATTCAGATGCGGCTTCTACAGAAAATACGGCCGGAATAAACTGGGCGACTATAATCTTTATAGCCGGTATGATGCTGATGGTAGAATTCATGGCCAGCACCGGTTTTTTTAAGTGGCTGTGCGTATCTATAGCTAAGATGGTAAACTTCAGGATTGTACCTGTATTCTTTACTTCCATGATACTTTCCGCTGTTTTAGCTATGTTCATAGACAGCATTACGGTGATCCTCTTTCTGGCCGCTGTAACTATAGAATTATCATCTGCTCTCAAATTCGATCCCGTACCTTTTATACTGGCTGAAATCTTCTGTGCAAATCTGGGAGGATCTGCCACCATGTGCGGAGACCCGCCCAACATCATCATAGGAACCTCTTTTGGATATTCTTTTGGCGATTTTCTGTCAAATACAGGGCCCATAGCGGCAGTATCGTTTTGCATAATAATTATATTCTTTTACTTCTGCTTCAGAAAAAATATAAGTTCGACGGGAAAACCGGAGGATTGTCCGCTGCCTTCACAGATGATAACAGATAAGAGAAAATTTATCATGGGAGCTGCGATGTTCTCCGCTGTGATTATCCTGCTGGCAACTCACGGGAGTACAGGACTTACGGTGGCATTTATAGGAACTGCTGCCGGAATTTTATCTCTGATTCTTTCCGGAAGAGAGGCGGCGGATATCATAAAAAATTTAGATTACAAGACGCTGCTGTTTTTTATAGGCTTATTTATGGTAGTGGGCGGTCTTGAACAGACGGGAGCGCTGGAGAGCGCCGCCAACATCATCAGCATGGTCAGCGGAGGAAATATAAGCCTGACTATATTTATAATCATATGGTTATCCGGGATAGCCAGCGCATTCGTGGATAATATACCATTTTCGGCTACCATGATACCGGTGATAAGGTCTTTGGCATCAGTTCAGGGTATAGAAGTGGATACGCTGGCATGGGCTCTTGCAATGGGAACCGATATAGGAGGAAGCGCTACTCCCATAGGAGCCTCTGCCAATGTAGTCGGGATCTCGGCTGCCCATAAAAAGGGTTATCGTATAAGCTGGAAAAAATACTGTATTTATATGGTTCCTGCCACCATCATCGTTATGACTATTTCTACCTTGTGGCTCATAAATATATAAATTATTAGCACTCTTTATAAATGAGTGCCAAAAAACTCTTTACTTTTTAATTTGTCAGGAGTATAATAAATTTATAGACTGAAAGGGGATGAGTTTATGAACATAGAAAAATATACGCAAAATGCGCAGTCCGCTGTAATGGACTGTCAGAATATAGCCATATCTTACGGCCATCAGATGTTAGACGGGGAACATCTCAACCTCGCTTTGCTCATGCAAAAGGACGGGCTCATACCAAAGCTCTTGAGATACAATAAGATTGATGTTGATTCCATGACGGCAGATCTTCAGAAAGAGATAGAGAAGCTCCCTAAGGTGAGCGGAGCAGCCGACAACATGTACTCTTCCAGAAGACTTTCTCAGATTCTCATGAAGGCAGAGAAGATAGCGGAGAATTTTAAGGACGAATACGTTAGCGTGGAGCATCTGTACTTGGCTTTGCTGGAAGAAAAGGGAACTCCAAGTACAAAACTTTTTGCAAAATACGGTGTAACTAAAGAGAACTTCTTGGAAGCCTTATCTAAAGTGAGAGGCAATCAAAGGGTTACAAGCCAGAATCCGGAGGAGAACTACGAAGCTCTCACCAAGTACGGCAGAGATCTGGTGGAAATGGCCAGAGAGGGAAAACTGGATCCTGTGATAGGAAGGGATGCTGAGATAAGGCATACGATACAGATCCTTTCCAGAAGAACCAAGAACAATCCTGTCCTCATAGGAGAGCCGGGAGTAGGTAAGACTGCCGTAGTAGAGGGACTGGCTCAGAGAATACTCAACGGAGATGTGCCGGAGGGCCTTAAGGATAAGACCATATTTGCTCTTGATATGGGGTCGCTTATAGCCGGCGCAAAATTCAGGGGAGAATTTGAAGAGAGACTGAAAGCCGTTTTAAACGAGGTGGAAAAATCCGAGGGAAGGATAATTCTCTTTATAGATGAGATTCACAACATAGTCGGAGCAGGCAGAACGGAAGGCTCTATGGACGCGGGAAATCTGCTGAAGCCGAAGCTGGCAAGAGGAGAACTCCACTGCATAGGAGCCACCACTCTCGACGAATACAGAAAATATATAGAAAAAGACGCCGCTCTCGAGAGAAGATTTCAGAAAGTCCTGGTGGATCAGCCTTCCGTAGAAGACACTATTTCTATCCTCAGAGGGCTTAAGGAGAGATTTGAGATACATCACGGAGTCAGGATAACCGATGCAGCGCTGATAGCCTGCGCTACTCTTTCGGACAGGTATATCAGCGACAGATTTCTGCCTGATAAAGCTATAGACCTGATGGACGAAGCCGCCGCCAGAATAAGGACAGAGATAGATAGCATGCCGTCTGAACTGGACGAGATATCCAGAAAGATAATGCAGCTTGAGATAGAGAAACAAGCTTTGGGCAAAGAAAGTGACAAGGGGTCTGCCGCCAGACTGACAGCTCTGGAAAAAGAGTTGGCTTCACTTAAAGAAGAAAACGCTTCCATGAGAGCTAAGTGGGAGACGGAAAAACAGGCGATATCTGAAGTCAAGGGAACGAAACAAAAGATAGAAGAAGTAAAACATCAGATGGAAGAGGCTGAAAGAAATTACGATCTGGAAAAACTGGCCCAGCTTAAATACGGAACTCTTCCGGAACTTGAGAAGAAACTTACTGAGGAGAAAGAGCAGGCCTCTGCAGGCGACGGAGACCGGCTGCTCAAAGAAGAGGTGACAGAAGAGGAAATTGCAGAAGTCATCTCGGGTTGGACCGGCATACCGGTAAGCAAACTCGTAGAAAGCGAGAGAGAAAAACTTCTGAAGCTGCCTGATATACTGCACAAGAGAGTTATAGGACAGGAAGCGGGGGTCAGCGCCGTTTCAGAGGCTATCCTGAGAGCCAGAGCCGGTCTTAAGGATGAAAACAGGCCTATAGGTTCCTTCATCTTTCTGGGCCCTACAGGAGTCGGAAAAACAGAGCTGGCCAAGGCCCTGTCGGAAGCTCTCTTCGACACAGAGAAGAATCTCATCAGGATAGATATGTCCGAATACATGGAGAAACATTCAGTGTCCAGATTAGTAGGAGCGCCTCCGGGATATGTGGGATATGATGAAGGCGGACAGCTTACAGAAGCGGTGAGACGTAAGCCTTACAGCGTTATACTTTTTGACGAAATAGAAAAGGCGCATCCTGATGTGTTCAACATATTGCTGCAGCTTCTCGATGACGGCAGGCTGACAGACAATCAGGGACGCACGGTGGACTTTAAGAACACTATCGTGATAATGACTTCAAATATAGGAAGCAGCGACTTGATAGAAAATATGCAGGAGAACGGACAGATTTCCCCTGAGGTAGAGCAGAGAGTAATGGGACAGCTTAAAAGTTACTTCAGACCGGAGTTCTTAAATCGTATAGATGATATAATCCTGTTCAGCCCGCTCACAAAGAACCAGATCATGGAGATAATAGGATTGTCTCTTTCGGGTCTTGAGAAGAGGCTCTTAGACAGAGATATGCGTCTTGAACTCACGGATAGCGCTAAGAGCTTTATAGCTGATGAAGCTTATGACCCTCATTACGGCGCCAGACCTGTAAACCGTTATCTGCAAAAGAATGTGGAGACTCAGATAGCCGCTATGATCATAAAAGGTGACATAGTAGACGGTCAGACTATCCTCATAGATTCAGACGGAAGCGCCCTGAATATTCGGGCAAAATAATATGACATACAGAAAACCTCGGGTGTACTTCAAATAGGCCCCGAGGTTTTTTGAATAAATATTGTGCGGCAACATATTTTGTTGTACAATAAAAGATACGTTTGCACTAAATGTTTGGAGGAAACATGGGATTTTTTGAAATATTTATGATAGGCGTCGGGCTATCTATGGACGCCTTTGCGGCTTCCGTATGCAAGGGGCTGTCCATGAGGAAGGCAGAGGTAAAGAATATACTGATAATAGCTTTGTTTTTTGGAGGATTTCAGGCGCTGATGCCTCTCATAGGCTATTTTCTCGGAAATCAGTTTGAAAGCTACATAGTATCAGTAGACCACTGGATAGCTTTTACGCTTCTGGTCTTTATAGGCGGAAAGATGATTATCGAAGTCTTTAAAGAAGATAAGGCGCCAAAATGCGATGTCTTTGAGACTAAACTCGATATAAGAGAAGTATTCATACTGGCCGTAGCTACCAGCATAGACGCTCTTGCAGTAGGCATATCCTTTGCTTTTCTGAGGGTGGATATAGAAGTATCCGTAGTGATAATAGGCATAACTACTTTTGTATTATCTGCCGCAGGAGTAGCGATAGGAAAGAAATTCGGAGTCAGATTCAAGAACAAGGCTACTGTAGCAGGCGGAATAATACTCATTCTGATAGGGACGAAGATACTGCTTCAGCATCTGGGCATCCTGTAATGTTTCTTCAGACAGAGAGATATTTATTTTCTTCTCAGCATGGATTTGTACATATGTATCTCGGTTGCTTCAGCTCCTGCGTCCGGATCTCCGGCGGTAAAAGCGTCGAAGATGGCTCTGTGTTCTTCTAATACTGTAGGCAGATAATTCAGAGGATACTTTATATCGGCGTTGGCATATTTGATGATGAAATTATAACGGTGAAGTCTCCGCTCCAGCTCTTTGCTGTGAGCGGCGTTGTATATTATGCTGTCAAAACCTTCGTTTATCTTTAAAATCTTGTTCAAGTCGTTGCTCATGGTGTAAAACTGCATGAATTCAAAAGTTTCTGCCAGCAGTTCCATCTGTTTTTTTTCGATTCGTTCTATGGCCCATCTTACACATTGCACTTCCATGATACTCTTGAGATAAAAATAGTCGTCTATTTCTTTGGCAGTGAGGCCTACGGCGAAGACTCCTCTGTTGGGAATAGAGCGTGCCAGACCTCTGCCTTCTATCTTGCGGAGGATTTCCCGGATCGGAGTTCGGCTCATACCGAATCTTCGGCACAGCTCTTGCTCATTTATCCTCTTTCCGTTTGGAAACTTGCCGGTGATGATATCTATCTCTATATTTTCTTCTGCTATCTGAGCAGGAGTCTTTTTTTCTTTGTAATCGTTGCTTAAAAAATCTAACGTTATCATGGACTTGCCTCTGTCTTCTTTTTCAGTATCTTTTTTATCATTCTTAAGAAATCGTATACAATTTTAACACTGTGATCGGAAGTAGTCAAGGAGACGATAGTCTTTGCACATATCTTTTAACTGCCGCCGGTCTTCAATATTTTCATAGATTGCGAACTAATGTTCTTGCAAGGTTTTAAACAAGTATGCTATAATCATATCAAAACTCAAAGACCTCTTAAGTGATCAAAAGAAAGGATTTGATATGCTCTATCTGTCACGATTTTCTTTTCCCGATGAAGATATGGAATACCAGTTTATATTGAGGCAGAAGAGAACCTGCTATGACAGCATATATCCTTTTAAGGTACTGTCGAACATACAGCTTTCGAAGATCTCTTTTGAACCTATAACCATCTTGTGCGGCGGAAACGGGTCGGGAAAGACTACGGCCCTGAACATTATAGCGGAGACTCTTTCCATAGAAAGAGATAGTCTCTATAACAGGAGCAACTTTTTTGAAGATTATATAAAAATGTGCGATTATCATGTATCAAATTCTATTCCAAAAGACAGCAGGGTCGTAACCAGTGATGATGTATTTGATTATGTACTCAGCCTGAGAAGTATAAACGAAGGGATAGACGTCAGGAGAGACGAGCTCTTGGAAGATTACCTCGATTCTAAGTATTCCGACTTTCATTTCCGCACTCTGAAAGATTACGATAAATTAAAAAAAGTGAATTTGGTCAGAAGGACTACGCAGTCTCAATATGTGAGAAAGTCTGTCATGGATAATATACGCGAAAACTCCAACGGCGAGAGCGCTTTCAGGTACTTTACAGAGAGGATAGACGGGCGGGGATTATATCTTCTCGACGAGCCCGAGAACAGCCTTTCACCTCAGAGACAGATAGAGTTGATAGAATATATAGAGAATTCAGCGAGATTTTTTCAAAGCCAGTTCATAATAGCGACTCATTCTCCCTTTCTGCTATCCTTAAAAGGGGCTAAAATCTATGATCTGAATCAGCCGCCTGCCTCAGCAAAGAGCTGGACTCAGCTGGACATTGTAAGAAAATATTACGACTTCTTTAAGACTCACAGCCGGGAGTTCGAAGAATAGAAGTATTGTAGGCGCGAGAAAAGAATGATAAAATGAGAATGAGGGAGAAAAATTCATGAATGAGAAACAGAAACAAGAAGCTTGCAGAGCGATGTCTGAATGGCTGTCCCATCCGTCGGAGCTTGGGAAGGCTCCTTTTAGAATAGAGTGTGCCGGAGAATTTGACATAGAAGGCCTGCGTTATTATATATTTAAATTTAAAAAAAGTTTGCTTGGAGATTGGATTTTGGGAGTGTGCGGAGGATATGAAGAAAATTCTGATGAGCACTGCGGTCATGTCTTCAGCGAGATGGAAAAGTACGATGAGAAGACGGCGGAAGAGTTGGCAAAGAATATAGTTGAGAATATCAGGTCGTATTGGATAAGGCAGGCCGAGATGGAGCACATCAGGCAGATGTTCAAAGAAAATCTCGGTTATATAAGCGAGACTCAGATAGACGCTGGCGCGATCCTAAGTCAGTTTGTCAGGACTGAAAGCAGATTTTATCTGACCGTGGGCAATGTAGACTGCCCCACCGGCAAGATAGTAGTCTCAGACCCTCTGGCATATCTGGGGACAGGCAAGTTCTCACCACAGATGGCTCTTTTGGTAAAGCCGGGCGTATATCCTGCGGAAGTTTCCATAGTGCGCAATCATCATATCGGAATAAGGATGTGTACCGCCAGGCTTAAGATAACGGGAGAGACTGCAGTCAGATATGAACTGGCAGAACCTACCCGGCAGACCGCCTCAGCGGTATCCGAGGACGGACCTCTGACAGGTTTTGCCGTAGATGCAGGGATGGTATGCTTCTGTGACGCTGAGGTGGCAGAAGAATATCGGCAGTTCCTTGCCAGATTTCATGAGGAGAATCCTGATGCCAATCACTATGATGATTATTTTGCCGGATTTTTTCAAGAAAGCTACGATAAACTTCCGGCGTATCAGCGAGAAGGCGGCGATTTTATAGAGTGGACCAATCCCGATACGGGAAACAGGCTGGTGATGATAGCCTCCGGCTTCGGAGACGGTTTTTATCAGTGTTATTGGGGATATGATGATCGCAGTGAAGTATGCGAACTGATAATACCGATGGTAAATCCAGATCTGTTTGAATCCTGAGAAAGACAGGATCAGTATCGGCAGAAACCCAAGGACATGATAAGGGGAATGTACAGAGAACTCCCGGAAAGGAAAAAGAAGAGAGATGGCATTTGACTATAAAAAGGAATATAAAGAGTTTTATATGCCTGCGAAAAAACCTGCCATAGTTGAAATACCGAAGATGAACTATATCGCTGTGAAGGGAAAGGGCGACCCTAACTCGGAGGAGGGCGAATACAAGGAGTCCATCGGTCTCCTCTATGCTATTGCGTTTACCATAAAGATGAGCGGAAGAGGGGGACGTAAGATAGATGGATATTTTGAGTACGTGGTACCTCCATTAGAAGGTTTCTGGTGGCAGCAGGGGAAAAAAGGCATAGATTATTCTCATAAAGAAAATTTTGATTTTATATCGGTCATAAGGCTTCCCGATTTCGTCTCCAAAGAGGATTTTGACTGGGCAGTGAAAGAAGCTACCGAAAAAAAGAATAAAGACTTTTCCAAAGTTGAATTTCTGACGTATGACGAGGGGCTCTGTGTCCAGTGCATGCACATCGGCATGTATGACGAAGAACCTAAAACTATCGGGATGATGGAGTCATATGCCTGTGAACAGGGATATGAAACGGATCTGTCAGAAAGGAGACTCCATCATGAGATATATCTCAGCGATCCCAGAAGGTGCAAGCCTGAACGCCTGAGAACCGTGGTCAGACATCCCATAAAAGCCATTTAGCAGAAAGGAAGAAACTATTTAATAGAAATGCCATTATGAAGTTCAGAAGAAAATCTAAAAAGAAAAGTTCCGGCTTAGAGTCCCTGGTAAATAGAGGATTGATGGAAGTGACTAAGCCTATATTTGAAAATATCAAAGAGCTGATGGCTTATTACAGGTGCGCCATCATGGAGGTGGAGACAAAGCTCAACGTTCTCAACGAGCAGTTTTCCCTGCAATATGACCGAAATCCCATCAGCAGCATAAAGACCAGATTGAAAAGAATGGACAGCATCAGCGAAAAATTAGCCAAAGATGATCTTCCCATGACTCTGCAGTCGATGGAAGAAAATCTGAACGATATTGCCGGAGTCAGAGTCATATGTTCTTTTCCTGAGGATGTATATATGATCGCCGACGCACTTTTGAGCCAGGATGATATAACGCTGATCTCGAAGAAAGACTATATACGCGAACCGAAGACTAACGGATACAGAAGCCTTCATCTGATCGTTACGGTGCCGATATTTTTAGCCGATGAGAAGAGGCTGATGAAGGTGGAGATACAGCTCAGGACCATCGCCATGGACTCGTGGGCTTCTTTAGAACATCAGCTGAGATATAAAAAGGAATTTGAATTTACTGATCAGATGGCTGATGAACTGTACAGGTGCGCTCAGATCAGCGCCGAACTGGACGCCAGGATGGACAACTTGAGAAGTATAGTGCATGGAAATATAAAGGATAAAAGATGATAGAAGGCCGGAAGCGATGTGATCAGCTTCCGGCCTTATCTTTACCGTTTAAACAGCTTTACTATTTTCATCTGAAGAATGGATAGACAGGAGAGTATCAGCACGGCAGCCCACTGCAGCGCAGACAGGGAAGTGAGGCGGAATATGTCCTGAAGGGCCGGAATCAGGAGCAGGCACATCATCAGTATCAATGATACTGCGAAGGAAAGGATGAGCCACGGGTTGTGGCCTTTCGCACGCACCCATATAGGCTGAGTATTGGAACGCTGATTGAACGCTCGCAGCATCTGTGAGAAAGCCAGCACACAGAAAGCCATGGTCTGTCCTGTCTGATGTCCCGACAAGTCTGCGCCTATCCAGTATGCGGCTATAGTCATGGCGGCTACGAAGACGCTTTGAGTTATTACTCTGCTTATGAGATCTTTCTCAAAGAGTGTACCGGGTTTTACCGGAGGATGATCCATGATATCCCTGCTGGCAGGGTCTACTCCCAGGGCCAGCGACGGCAGAGTGGCGGTAGCCAGGTTCACCCATAATATATGGACTGCTAAGAGAGGCGCGTCCCAGTTCAATACTGTAGCTACAAACAGAGTCAATATTTCAGCTATGTTGCCGGCCAGCAAGAATTGGATGACCTTTTGTATATTTCTATATACGCGTCGTCCTTCCTTTATGGCGTAGGCGATAGTGGTAAAACTGTCATTGAGAAGTATCATATCAGAAGCTTCTTTTGCTATATCTGTACCGGTGATGCCCATAGACACACCGATATCGGCGGCTTTTAACGCAGGCGAGTCGTTGACTCCGTCTCCTGTCATGGCAGCGACTTCTCCTTTGCGTTTCAGACTGCATATTATTCTCATCTTATCCGCAGGAGATACTCGGGCGAAAACTGAGGTGTTCTCTATGATGTCATCCAGCTGTTTGTCGCTCATAGCAGCCAGTTCGTCTCCCGAGACGATATGACTGCCGTCCTGATATATACCGAGTTCTTTAGCTATGGCCAGGGCGGTGATCTTGTGATCTCCTGTTATCATGACAGTACGTATGCCGGCTCTGCGGCAGGTACGGACGGATTCAGCCACTTCTGAGCGAGGAGGATCTATCATTCCTACGGCGCCTATAAAGATCATTGAATTTTCAAGATCTGTATCGTCATCATCGGGTATAGCCGGTATTATCCTCATAGAAAAGCCCAGTACTCTCAGAGCATTTTCTGACATTGATTCACAAAGCTGATTTATGCGGAGCCTGTCTTTTGCGTCCATTTCTCTTATGCCGCCGGAAGTGAGAATATGACTGCAGACCGGCAGTATTTCATCGACAGCGCCCTTTGTATATGCAGTGATTTTTTCATCTATCACATGAACAGTTGTCATTCGTTTTCTGTCCGAATCGAAAGGCTGTTCAAATACGCGGGGATACTTATCTTCAAGAGTTTCGTGATCTATCCCCAGATTTTTTGACATATGTATGAGGGCTCCTTCTGTAGAGTCTCCTATAATCTCTCCTTCGTTATCGGGATCGAAACTTGCGTCGTTACACAGAGCTGCCGCATAGATGAGATGACTGTAACAATTCTGCATATCTTCTGCTTTGACATCTTCTACGATAGAAGAACGGCCTCGCTCAAAATCTCTGAAGACAGCGATATCGGTGACAGTCATCCTGTTAAGAGTAAGGGTTCCGGTCTTATCGCTGCAGATAACCGAAGCACAGCCTAAAGTTTCCACTGCAGGCAGCTTTCTTACCAGAGCATTTCTCTTTGCCATCCTCTGAACGCCCAGCGCCATCACTATGGTACAGGTGGCGGGCAGACCTTCGGGAATGATAGATATGGCAAGAGAGACAGCTACGAGAAACTGAGGTACGAGAGGTCTCTGATATATGGCTCCTATTATAAATATAAGCACGCAGACTATCAATCCTACTATTGTAAGAGTCTTTCCTACAGCATTGAGTTTACGCTTGAGAGGAGTGTCAAGCTCATCCTGATCCTCGATCAGGGAAGCTATATTTCCTACTTCTGTATCCATTCCCGTAGAGACGACTACTCCCTCGGCGCGTCCGTAAGTTATGATGGAAGAGGAGTAGATCATGTTGGATCTGTCCCCTAAAGGACAGTTTTCTTCAAATATTTCATCTGCGTCTTTTTCAGAAGGGACAGATTCACCTGTAAGGGAAGCCTCCTGAACTTTCAGATTGGCAGAGTCGATAAGTCTGATATCGGCAGGTACCATATCTCCGTCGATGAGAAGTACGATGTCTCCCACCACTAATTCACCGGCGGATATTACACTTTCCTCGCCTTCACGCATGACTCTTGACACCTGCGCCCCCATATTTTTGAGAGCTTCTAAAGAAGCCTGGGCTTTTCTCTCCTGAAATATACCTATGACGGCATTTATTACTATTATGGTACCGATCACCGCAGCTTCCGTCCACTCCCGAAGTACTGCCGAGAAGAAGGACGCGCCTATGAGGATGAGGACCATGGGGTCCAGGAGCTGTTCTTTCAACATTTGGCTGATTTTTTTAGGAGGTTTGGAACGGAGAGTGTTGGGACCGTTTTTTCTTAGCCTTTCGGCAGCCTCGGCATCACTGAGACCTTCTTCCGAAGTTTCCAAGGTGCTCAGAACCTCTTCGATTTTCTGTGAATGCCAAGGCATTCGCTTGTGATTATCCATATCGGATACATCACTCCTTTCATAAAAATTTTTTGATTGACTTTAACAGCAAGCGATGTGGACGCAAAAAGACATGACCCGATAACCCCTCGAGAGAGTGGTTACGATCATGTCTCTTAAAATAAATCTATTTAAGCTGTCGGTTTTGCCTGCTCTATGTTCTTCAGATCCGTCGCTGTCGCTGTCTGAGTCTTCCATAGTAATGTCCGTCATCCTTTCTGCTGTTAAAGTAAGTCAATTATATTCAAACTGCATTGCCGATGTCAATAGAATAGCAGATGTTTAACGGTGCTTTAGCATCAAAAGGCGGGTAAGGGATTTTCTATGATAATATAGGGATAAATACCCCTAAGTCGAGACGATGTACTGCATAACTTAAAAATACTGTTAACAAATTAGGTACTGTGTAGTACGATGTATATAGACGAAGAGGGGAATATGAATATAGAAGATTGGAAATCGCAGATACGCAGAGGTACGCTGGAATATTGTATCTTGCTCATGCTTCATAATAAGACTTATTACGGATATGAAATTTTGCAGAAATTGGAGAAACATCCTATCATCACCGTCAAGGAAAGCACGATATATCCTTTATTGAGAAGATTGTTAAAGGATAAATGTCTCGAAGCTACTTGGCAGGATTCGGCAGAGGGACTGCCTCCGAGAAAATATTACTCGTTGACGCCCATGGGAGAGGAATATCTAAAGTCCATGTCTGAAGAATGGGGAAATTTATTAGAAGCCGTAAGCGAGTTGAAAGGAGAAGCGGAATAATGGATAAAATTTTAGAAAAATATTTAGATATGGTAGACAGGCATCTGAGACCTCTGCCTGCGTCGGAGAGAGTAGATATAGTTAAAGAGATAAAAGGCAGTATGATGGAAATGCAAAGCGAGGGAATTTCTGCCGAAAACATCGCCCAAAAGCTGGGAGATCCCAGGGAACTGGCTAAGGCCTATCTGGGAGACTTGCTTTCTAACGGTACAGGTTTTAGCTGGAAGAGATTTCTGACGGTATGCGCCTTTTACAGCATGGTCGGCATTTCGGGACTGTTTGTCATACCTGTCTTGGCTATAGTTGCGCCTGTGTTTCTGATCTGTGCCGTCCTTATGCCTGTAGTGGGAGCCCTTAAACTCATAGACTTTCTTCTTGGACTTGGGATACCCTATATGCAGTATATCAGTGTTCAGTTTGGAAACACCGTATTAAGTCCAGTGCCGGTATTCTTTGCCTCAATAGTCACGGGAGTCATATTATATCTTGCGGGACGCGGAGCATGGAAACTGTTGATTTCATACTGTAAAAATGTGAGCAAGACAAAGAAAGATCTCTCTGTCTGATCTCGGCAGCAGGACATCTGAAAAAGGCGGCAGCAACTGGAGAGCGGCTCTTTGCAGAAAAAGAAAAATGTATGAGAAAAGCCCAGCCTAAAGGCCGGGCTTTTTAATGGAGCTGATGAAGGGAATCGAACCCCCAACCTGCTCATTACGAATGAGCTGCTCTACCATTGAGCCACATCAGCATAGAAGATACGCACTGACTAAAATATTATACTATAACTTTTAATAAAATGCTACTAAAATTTATAGACAATAGAAACATATTCCTGAGAATCTATCTTGTCACCTAAGATTTGGCCCAGGAGAGCGGGGTTCTTTATCAACAGTTCTTTTTTCTGCTTCCTGAGACGTTTTATCTGGTACTCTAAAGAAGAAGCTAGGCTGCGGTCTTTACTTCTCCACGCAGCCTCTATGGTAACGGGAGCATGAATTTTTGTATATTTGGCGCCCGCAGCGCCCGCCCCTGAATGTTCTCTGAAACGCCGGTTCAGGTCTGTGGTGATACCGGTATATAAGGAACCGTCCTGGCAGCGAAGCATATAAGTATAGTACATCACAATTCACCTTTTCTCTTTAAATAATCGAAAAAGGAGAGACAGCCCTCCCATATGTCGCTGTAGGCAGCGTCGAAATCCTCCGTATACCAGGGGTCTTTGATCTGGCGGGGATTATCAGAAAAATCCATCAGAAAATTGACTTTAGAAAGAGAAGCCTCTCCCATCAGCCTCTGAAGATTTTTCAGATTGTTCTGATCCATTATTATTATGTGATCGTAATAGCGGTAATCGTCTCTGGTGAATTGTACCGCTTTTTTCCCTTCGGCGGAAATGCCCATAAGGGCAAGCTTGGATGCGGCGCCAGGATGAACGGGGTTTCCTATCTCTTCGCTGCTGGTGGCTGCGGAGGCGATTTCAAATTTATCAAAAACGCCTTTTCTTTGGACTATGTGTTTAAATAAGAATTCTGCCATCGGAGATCTGCATATGTTGCCGTGGCAGACGAATAAGACTTTTATCATCTGATCCTCACCTCATACATATCTTAACTTCATGCCGCAGAGGAGTCAAGATTGAAGTACAGAATTTTCGGGTAATAATAGATAGATTTATATTCGAGAGAGGACAGATTATGGAGATTGGATATTATCGCGTGGGAGAAGACTACGGATGGGATCAGGAAAAGTTTTCCGATCCTTTGATGAAGATAGGGGGCTGCGCAGCAGTAACGGCTTGCGACAGCTGTATATATTTCAGCAGATACTTCGGCGTCAGGGAGGCGTATCCTTTTGATCCTGAATATGTCACAGAAGCAGATTACAAGAATTTTGCCAAAATCATGAAACGATATCTTCACCCAAGATGGGGCGGTATAGATAGACTTGAAACTTATATAGATGGAATATACCGGTATTTTCATCAGACGGGCAATGATAGGATACAGGCTCGGGGGCTTTCAGGCGAGACGGAATCAGACCTGGCAAAATCAGCTCTTAAAAGACAGATAGACGAAAGAATTCCGGTGCCTTGTCTCATATTGAAACACAAGGATACACGATTTGAGGATTTTACTTGGCATTGGTTTATGATAACAGGATATGAAGAGAAAGAGGATGTCTTTATGATAAAAGCGGTCAGCTATGGACAGTGGCAGTGGCTGGATTTTAAGGCCCTTTGGGATACGGGTTATGAGCAAAAAGGCGGATTGATCATTTATGAAGTGAAAGAAAGAACTCCCCGGTTTTACAGAGGAGAGCAATCATGATATACTGAAACAAAACAGATAAATTATATGAGAGGAAAGCTTCGATGAAAAAAATCGCTCTTGTCTATCGCAACAGGGAAAATATGGACGCTATCTACCATCTGGAAGAAGAGATAAAGGGGATCTTCGGCAGATATGCTTCTATAGATAATTATTATGTCAATGAACTGGGCGAAGAAGTAAGAATAAACGCAGACGTCTATGTCCTTGTGGACAGAAGCGTTTTGGCTCATCTGAGAACTCACACATCTTCTTTCAAAAATATAGTTATCCTGACCCGCAGCATCCGCAAGGAAAACTTGAGTAAAATAATGAAAATACCAAAAAATGAGGATGTGCTGATCGTCAACGATACGCTGGAGAGAGCCATAGAGACGGCGACTATGTTATATGAACTCGGCATAGGCCATCTCAACTTTGTAGTATATAACCGGGATGAAGACGACGGAAGATATAATAATATAAGATATGCCATAGTGCCAAACGAACCGCAGCTGGTGCCAGATAAGATAGAAAATGTGATAAATGTAGGCTACAGGAAGATAGGCTTTGACACCATGGTTCAGATAAAAAATGCTCTGAAACTTAATAACGAAGAAGTGGATCTGAACCTTCTTCAGTATATCTCTACGATAATAGAACCTCAGCAGGATCTGAGCAGCAGCTATGTGGGCAGCTTTTTAAAGAACAGCATGCTGAACGAATATCTCTATGATTCACCGTCTGCTTTGATTCTTGTGAATAATGAAGGAGAAATAATATATTTCAACAGAAGAGCCAAAGATTTTTTCGGTTCATCGCACAGAGGGTCCGGCGGTTATAACGTGAACTGTCTGGACAGAGATCTCTTAAAGGCCATAGAGAAAGAGGATGATGTTTTAAAGAAAGCTATCGCCATAGACGGCAGAAATTATATACTTGATAAGGTTTCACTGTGGACAAGCAATATGCAGATAGGGTATTACGTCACGCTTCAGGATGAAGTAAATATAAAAGATATGGAGACCAGCCTCAATAAGAAACTCATCGAAAAAGGCTTTTTTGCAAGACACACTTTCAGCGATATAAAGAGAAATTCTGACGTAATAAAGGAGAGCGTCGATCTGTCCAAGAAGGCGGCGCTTACCGAATATACTATCCTCATCTGCGGGGAAAGCGGTACGGGGAAGGAGCTCTTTGCCCAGTCTATACACAACTATTCGAGCCGCAAAGATATGCCTTTCATAGGTGTCAACTGTGCGGCTATACCCGAAACTCTGCTGGAGTCGGAGCTATTCGGATATGAAGAGGGGGCTTTCACCGGAGCCAGCAAAAAGGGAAAGATCGGTTACTTTGAACAAGCTAACAGGGGAACCATTTTTCTGGATGAAATAGGAGACATTTCCCCGGCTCTTCAGGCGAGACTTCTGAGAGTTCTTCAGGAGCGGCAAATCATGAGAATAGGCAGCGATCGCATAATAGACGTGGATGTACGCATAATAGCAGCCACCAATAAAGATCTGATTAAAGAAGTGGAGAAAGGTCGTTTCAGAGGCGATCTGTATTATAGGCTGAATGCTTTACAGATAATGATACCTCCTTTGAGAGAAAGAAAAGAAGATATATTGCTTCTATTTAAGGAATTTATGAAAGAAGATTATCTTCGGGTAGGCAGAAGAGAGAAGGAGCTTCTGGAAAATTATCAATGGCCTGGTAACGTCCGCGAACTGGAAAACTGCGCTCTGTATTATAAGACTTTAGGTAAACTTCCGGAGCAATTCAAAGATAAGGGGAATTTTGACAAGGGAGTAAGCGACGAAGATCTTCAGTATAGATTTAAGTCTTCCGTACTCAAGATACTTATGAAATATAATACTCTCGGTCATGGCGTGGGAAGAATGGCAGTGCTTGAATACTTGAGAAGAGAAGGAGAGGATGTAAGCGATCTTTCTCTCAGGAATATCTTATCTCAGCTTCAGCAGGAAGGACTGATCAGGATAGGAAAGGGAAGACAAGGTATGAAGATAACTGATAAGGGAATTGAGAAGATCCTCCGATAATATTATGGCACAGATTTTGCAATATTTATATGCAAAAATAGTTCAACGAAAGGGAGACGATCATGAAAGTTTTTATAAGTGCGGATATAGAAGGCGTAACGGGAGTCACTTCCTGGTGTGAAACGGAAAGCGGCGGCCAGGGGTATGAGGCGGCGGCCAGGCAGATGACTCTTGAAGTGAGCGCAGCCTGTGAAGCGGCTATCGAAATGGGATTCGATGTGGTAGTCAAAGACGGCCATGGAAATGCCAGAAATATAGATATGTGGGGACTGCCCAAGGGAGTTTCACTTATCAGAGGCTGGAGATGTTCACCCGAGGGTATGATGGGAGGCCTGGACAGTTCTTTTGACGCTGTCATCTATATAGGGTATCATTCACCGGAGGGAATGAATACAAATCCGTTGGCGCATACGACTGAACACGAGTGGTTTAACTGGATAAAGATCAATGACAGATTAGCTTCTGAATTTTCTATGAATGCCCTTTATGCGGCAAATTTAGGCATACCTTCTGTGTTTTTATCGGGAGACAGGGGCATTTGCGACCATGCCAGAGAGTACTGCAGCGATATAGTGACTGTAGCTGTTAAAGAGGGAGTGGGAAATTCCTCCTGGAATATGCATCCGGAAGACAGTATAAGAGCCATAAAATCGGGAGTCAAAGAAGCTCTGCGCGATGTGAGGCCTGTATGTCTTGAACGGCAAGAATACAAGATGGATATATTTTTCAAGGAGCATCAGAGAGCCAGAGCGGCATCCTGGTATCCTAAAGCAGAACTTACAGGCAGCAATTCTGTCAGATATACAGCTGAAGATGTGGACGAGCTGATGATAGCGAAGATGTTCATGACTGAAATATAGTAGTGATTTGCTACAAAAAAGGAGATACCAATGGGAGAAAGGTATCTCTTTTTTTTTGCAAGAGAAAGGATCTTCTATCCCTTCTCTTGTAATTAGGAAGTATTAGTATATATTATTTAGTGAAAATAATATCTGAAATGAGAGGCTCCAAAGGAAGTCCCAAAGCGTAGACGTCCCCATGGACATTTTTGAGAAATGTCAGAGGCAGATCGTATGTCAGAGTATCTTCTTTGAAGCCTGTGACCTTGTAGAGACCTCCGTAATAAGGAGTCAGAATGTTTTTAATTCCCCGATGTTTTAAAATCATATCTTTTCCTTCGGAGAATATTTCTATAGGGTCATAACCGGGATTCTTATATACTCCTTGAATCTCAGCGCAGTCCGGATCCTCTTTTAAGGGAATAGCCTGAGGATATCTGTCAGAAAATAAATTTACGTAAGAATCGTTGAAGTCCGAGTCTGTGAGAGGCTCTTTAGTATGAAACTTCATGTTCCATTCTTCACCTTTAAGCCCAAGAAGCCTATCAAGGATGTCATACAGGATGGTAAACATTATTGAAACGGTAGGAGAATGGAAATTCAGCAGAATACATACGCCTATTCCCTCATCGGGAAGAAAAGCCTGCAGGCTGCTGTACCCTTCGATTTTTCCCGTATGTCTTAAGATCTTTCTGCCTCTGTAAAGACCTGTTTGCCATCCTAATGCGTATCCGTCCAGCGGAAAGAGGCTTTCGCCCTCTATAAAATCTGTAAAATCTATTTGTTTTTTAATCATTTCTTCGAAAACATCGGAAGCGATAAGCTGCTCTCCTCTGCGGGAGCGGCCTTTTGATATCAGGAAATCGAGCCATTTACACATATCTTCGGCGTTTGTGTTCACAGAAGCTGCCGGTGCGACCGTATCTACATTCCATATTTTGAGCTGAGTGAGTCTTCCGCCTGTGACCTGAAACGGCTGGGCTTTGTTCTCCTCATGGACTAAAGCATCGGACTGACAGCTGGTAGAGTTCATTTCGAGAGGCTTAAACAGATATTTTTCCATTATTTCCGGCCAGCTACATTCTGTGACTGTTTCCATGATATATCCGGCGAGAGCATAGACTATGTTGCTGTATTGAGCTTTTGATCTAAACGGAGCTGAAGGTCTCAGATAAGAAAAGCGATTTGAAAATTCTATGCTGCTGACAGGGCTGGGCCAGGCGCCGTCATGAGGCGCAAGGCCTGTTCTGTGGCACAGCATATCTCTCAAGGTGGTTTCTCTTTCTGCCGTTTTATCGAACATTCTGAAATCAGGGACATATTCTTTTACAGGCCTGTCGTAATCGAGGATGCCTTCGGTGACTAACATGGCAGCCACGGCGGAAGTCATGGCCTTTGAACATGAAGCAATGCAAAAGACGGTATCTTTATCTACGGGCATACCGCTCTTGTCTCGGACTCCAAAGCCCTTTGAAAGAGTTTTTCCGCCAAAGGCACAGGAAACGGAAAGACCCGGCACATTCCAATAGGTCATTTCTGAACGGATCAGATCTTCATTTAGTATATTATCTTTCAATTTTCTGCCTCCATATATAAAAGTAAAAATAAATTACGCAAACTTCATGCCAACGCATATGACAACGGGCGGAGAGCAATGAGGAGAATTTTAAAAAAATAAACGAGTTTTTAACACGAATAAAAACATTAAAACTCATTAAAACCTATTATTTGATGATGTTTCACCAATATTTGACCTTTTTTAAGTTGGCACGCTTTTTGCCTGTTATATCGGTGAAATCATTACTCAAATTTAATTAACATTGGAGGATAGAAATGAGTAGTAAAAACAATGAAACCGCACCTCAGACAGCCGGCTTCAAAAAAGAAATAGGCGTCTTCGGAGGCATCAGTATTATCGGCGGCATCATGATAGGCTCCGGTATTTTCTACTTAGGCTCATATGTCCTTGAGAGGACAGATATGAGTATGGGACTGGCGCTGCTCTGCTGGGTCATCGGCGGACTTGTGTCTATCTTAGGAGGGCTTTGCTTTGCGGAGCTTGGAGCCTGCGACTCCAGAGCGGGCGGAATGGTCGTCTATATGAACAGAGCATACCATCCGTCTGTAGGATATTCCTTCGGATTCACCAGCTGGGTTATCAGCGGGTCAGGTTCTATAGCGGCTCTGGCTATAGCGCTGCCTACGGCTTTAGCCAACTTTTTCCACTTATCGGATATGGCGACTAAGATCATAGCTATAATTCTGATAATTGCCCTCACAGCTTATAACTGTTTCGGAATAAAGCTGGGCTCCATACTGCAGAACGTATCTATGGTGGCAAAATGTATACCTATTGCTATTATTCTGTTTGCAGGCCTGATCCTAGGAAAGGAACATCCGGATCTTTCTCTTGTTCCGGAAGGAACAGACCCTACCTTTGGCGGAATGATAGGGATGATAGCATTTGCTACTGTGGCAACTCTATGGGCCTATGAAGGATGGACCAACCTCAACCCTGTAGCTGAGGAGATGAAAAATCCGGGAAAAGATCTGCCTAAAGCTCTTATACTCGGCATAGGAGTCATCACTGTGATATACGCTTTATTTAACTTTGCTATTTATAAAGTCCTTCCTGCCGATCAGGTGGTTTCTTCCATAGAGTCGGGAAACATATATCTTGGAACGCAGGTAGCGGATAAACTCTTCGGCGGAGCGGGAGGAGGACTTATCCTTGCGACTCAGCTTATAGCTATATTCGGATCCCTCAACGGAATGATCATAGCTTTCCCTCGTTACTATTATGACATGGCTGCTGAAAAGCATTTCTTCAAGAATCACGCAAAGCTGAACAAGTTCGGAGTACCGCAGGTGGCGTTGATATCTCAGGCAGTTATTTCGTGCATATTAGTCATGCTTAGAAGTCTTGACGAGCTTACCTCTCTTGTAGTATTCGCCGGTATGCTTTATAATGTGCTTGTAATTGCGGCAGTAGTAGTATACAGAAAGAAATTCCCTGACCTGAAACGTCCGTATAAGGCCTGGGGATATCCTGTAACTGTCGTCATAGCTATCATACTGTTCTTCGCTCTCATGGTCAATACGCTGGTAGAAGATCCTAAGACAGCTATAACCGGCCTCATCGTTCCCGTGATGGGACTGATTCTCTGGAAGATCTTCGATATTAAGCTGAAAAAGGAAGAGCAGCAGACGAGCGACAAATAAAAAATAAGTCAAGAAAGAGAAAATGAAATGGGATTACCTAAAGAATGTGAACTGCAACTTGAAAACCGTTATGCCAAGGGTGAAAAGAATCTGATCACCGATGTTCCCGGTGTAAGGGTAGGTCATGTAACGCTGAACGACGATGATAAAGATGTACATACAGGGGTAACTGCAGTTTTGCCTCATTCGGGCAACTTGTTCAAAGACAAAGTCACGGCAGGAGTTTCTGTGATCAATGGATTTGGAAAGAGTACCGGTCTGATCCAGGTAGAGGAGCTGGGGACTATCGAGACGCCCATAATAATGACCAACACTTTCGGCGTAGGAACGAGCCTGAATGCTCTCACAAAATATATGCTTGATTGTAACGAGGATATAGGAGTTTCCACCAGTACGGTAAACTGCATGGTGACCGAGTGTAATGACGGAGAACTAAACGATATAAGAGGCATGCATATAACCGAGGAAGACGTAAGAGAGGCTCTTGATACTGCCGGCGCAGACTTTAAGGAAGGCGCCGTAGGCGGCGGCAGGGGAATGATCTGTATGGGAAAAAAAGGCGGCATAGGATCAGCTTCGAGGATAGTAGAGTTTGATGGAAAATCTTATACCGTCGGCGCTATCGTCATGTCCAATTTCGGAGTACTGGGGAATCTCAGAATAGACGGTCGCCGGATATTTGTTCCCGAAAAAAGGGATGGGGCGGCAGATAAAGGCTCCATCATCATGATAATAGGCACAGATCTACCGTTGAGCGACAGACAGCTCCGCCGGGCGGCAAAGCGAGCTGCGGCGAGCCTGGGAAGAGTAGGCTCTTACCTTGGAACAGGAAGCGGTGATATAGCCATCGCCTTTTCAAACGGTAACATCGTTCCTCATTACAGCGACACAAAGGTATTGCCTTGCGGATATCTGTTTGAGAACGATATGGATATAGTTTTTGAAGCGACGGTCGAGGTGGTGGAGGAATCTATAATAAGCTCCCTGTATCATGCAGAGTCTATGACAGGAATCAGAGGAAAAACTGTTCACGGCTTAAAAGATTATTTGCTGAAATAAGAAATTTAAGTAAGAGCGGAGTTTGCTTATCGTCGGGCTGTGGCCTATACGCGGCGCTTCGCTCTTTTGATTTACGAAAGGTAGCAGAATGTTTGACTTATTGATATACAACTGCAGGATAGTAGACGGAAGCGGCGCCCCGTGGTACAGAGGAAATGTGGCTGTTAAAGACGGGCGTATCGTCAAGATAGGAACGTGCAGCATGGTGAAGGACAGCGAGGCAGCTGAAACAGTAGATGGAGGAGATCTTTACCTTGCGCCGGGATTCATAGACATTCACTCTCACAGCGACATTACTCTGATGAAATATCCTCAGGCCGAGAGCAGAATATTGCAGGGAATAACTACAGAAATAGGAGGCAACTGCGGTATGTCGGCGGCTCCGGTGAGCGAAAATGAAAAGAGAAAAAAAGAACTTGAGGCCTACATCGGGGAAATGGACTACGACTGGAATACAGTAGGGGAGTTCCTAAAAAAAGTCCGGCAGTGCAGGCCCAGCGTAAATTTTGGCACAGAGGTGGGGCATGGAACTATACGGATCGCCGTTATGGGCTTTGAAAATCGCAAGGCTGATGATACAGAGATGGATGAGATGAAAGATATTTTGAGGAACGCTCTCGAAGACGGCGCCTTTGCAATGTCAAGCGGACTCATCTATCCGCCCGGATGTTATTCGGATACGGATGAGCTGGCAGAGCTGTCTGAAGAACTGCCAGCTTACGGAGCATTTTATGCCACACATATGAGAGAAGAAGGCGAAAAAGTCATAGATTCGGTAAAAGAGGCTATCCAGATCTGCAGAAGATCCGGGGCGCCTCTCAATATTTCTCATCATAAAGTCATAAGCAAAGACGGGTTCAGAAAGTCGTGCAAGGCGACTACATCTCTGATAGAAGAGGCCAGAGAGAGCGGTCTGGATGTGACGGCAGATCAATACCCGTACTGTGCTTCATCGACGACGATGGACAGCAATATTCCGGAATGGGCTTTTGAGGGCGGTATGGAGGCTCTATTGGCAAGACTGAAAGATCCCGGCATCAGAGCAAAACTTCGAGAAGAAAGCAATAAAAGCCATGAGGGAAGATGGTCAGACATATACGTGGGATATGTAAAGAGTAAAGACAATCAATGGACGGTAGGAAAGTCCATAGAAGAGATTGCAGAAATCAAAAAGACCGATCCGGCCGACGCTTGCTTCGACCTGGTCCTTGAAGAGAGAGGGCGGGTAGATGAAATTAACTTCGGCATGTGTGAAGATGATGTGGAATACATCATGAAAAAACCTTATGTAATGATCGGCTCTGACGGCAAAGCCGTTTCCTTTGACTACCCGGGGAGACCTCATCCGAGATTCTTTGGCGCGTTTCCAAGAGTAATAAGTCATTACTGCAGGGACAGAGGACTCTTTACTCTGGAGGAGACTGTAAATAAGATGACTGCCATGCCGGCCGCAAGGCTGGGAATCGGGGACAGAGGAATGATCAAAGAGGGCATGTGGGCTGACTTGGTGCTCTTTGACTTTGAAGGTTTATGTGATAATCCTGATTTTGAAGATCCCAAACAGCCGTGCGGGGGAATAAAGAGAGTATATGTAAACGGCGTGCTGACTGCAAAGGACGGCATCCATACTGGAGCCAGAGCAGGCAGAGTGCTAAGAAAGAGAATATGATATGAAAAGAGAATTAAGAGATAATATTTTAGAAGAACTTGCCGCAATGGAAGGCAGGGTCGGGTTCTATTTTAAGAATCTTGTCACAGGCGAGAATCTCGGGTATAACCAAAGAGAACAGTTTTTGTCTGCCAGCATCGTAAAACTTCCTCTGCTGGCGGCCATGTTTCTGATGAGAGAACGGGGAGAGACGGATTTCAGAGAAAAAATCACTATCAAGAGGGATGAAAAGCTGCCGGGATGCGGCGTCGTTTCGTACATGACGGGCGACGAAAACGGAGATGTGACGCTGGACATAGAGACTCTGTATAAGTTTATGATAGTTATAAGCGATACGACAGCCACAAACGCTTTGTATAAGCATTACGGAAACGATGCAGTTATATCGGCTTTAAAGGAACTGGGTCTTGAGGGTACACAGTTTAACCGCGCTTTTTATGACAGTATCCGCGAAGAAAAAGGGATACAGAATTACTTTGTTCCCGAAGAAATCGGCGAATTGTTGGAGAAAATGTATGACAGAAGACTGGTGAGCGAAAAAGTCAGTGAGGAGATAGAGAAGATCTTGCTGCAGCAACAGGTAAATCATAAGATGGGAGGTATGCTGCCCATTGGATTTCCGATAGCTCATAAGACGGGGGAAGAAGAGGATAAGAGCCATGACGTGGGAATAGTGTATGTAAAGGAGCCTTTTATAGCATGTTTTGCATCATATAAAACCGATATTCCTGCCTTTGAAGATTTTATACGCAGGACCGTATATGAGATAGCAAAAGATATAGATCCCCGGCTGAATCCCCTTGAAGGAACGAAAGGGTATTTTTAAGATATGGAGAGAACTTTTGGAATAATAGGAGGAATGGGCCCGATGGCCACCCAGCTTTTTTATAAGATGCTTATAGAAAAGACGGCGGTCGACTGCGATCAGGATCATCTCAACACCATAATACTTAGTCATGCTTCGATGCCGGACCGTACAGCGGCTATCCTGTCAGGCGATGAGGAGAAAATCGACCTGATCAGCAAAAAAATGTATGAGGACGCACATCTGCTTGAAGAATTAGGCTGTCTGGCCATCGGCGTTACCTGCAATACCGCTCATTATTTTGTAGATATGATTTCAGATAAGATAGGAATACCTTTCATACATATGATAAAGGAGACCGCTAAGGAGGCGGCCGAAACTCTGAAGAATGAAAAAGTAGGTATTCTGGCTACCGATGGAACTATTGAGACCAAACTTTATCAAAATGCCTTAAGAGATGAGGGCGTTATTCCATGCACCCTTGATTCTCAAGGTCAGGGTCTGGTGATGCATGAAATCTACGATCGCATAAAAGCGGGATTGCCCTCGGAGGACGAGTCATGGCAAGAAATAGATGAGAAGCTCAAAGAAATGGGCTGTAAAAAAGCCCTGCTTGCCTGCACAGAACTTTCGGTAATAAAAAATGAGAGAAATTTATCGGATTATTATGTGGATCCTATGGAGGTGATGGCGGACAGAACTCTAAAATTTATGAAAAAAAATCAGAACAAACATATTTAAAAAACCGGCCTTGCAGGCCGGTTTTTACGCATCACGATCATTTGCTGACATAGTCGCAGTACTCCTCGATAGGGCAGTCGTCACATTTTGGCTTTCTTGCATCGCAGCATTGCCGGCCATGAAAGATCAGACTGTGGTGAGTCCTGGACCATCTTTCTTCAGGTATTCTTTCCATGAGAGAAAGTTCTGTCTTGAGGACGTCTTTTTCAGATGTGAAGCCTATTCTGTTGGCCACCCTGAAAACATGAGTGTCCACAGCAATACGCTGATGACCGAAACCCACTGAAAGAACTACGTTGGCTGTCTTTCTTCCTACTCCTGGAAGAGATACCAAAGTGTCATAGTCGTCAGGCACCTGACCGCCGTAATTTTCTATGAGAGATTTGGCCAGACCTACTATGTTCTTTGACTTGGTTTTGTACATTCCTATGCGCTTTATGTACTGGGCGACATCCTCAGGATCGGCCTCAGCCAGCTCATAAGGCGTAGGATACTTTTCAAACAGCGCAGGTGTCACAATATTTACAGCCTTATCGGTAGTCTGGGCCGAAAGTACCACCGAAATCAGAAGTTGATATACGTCTTTGTGGTCGAGGGCACATTCTGCCTGGGGATATGTCTCCTCCAGTATATCTAATATCTTATTTATATCTTCGTTTTTTACCATATATATTCCTCCGTAAAAATTGTATTGAAAAAGTCTGCTAACATGTTCAAGACG
>FR882590.1:14089-14904 GCA_000435715.1 Firmicutes bacterium CAG:145 | reverse complement strand
CGTAAATTGCCGGCTCTGCTGTTGCAAATCGCTGGCTTTGCTGCCTCAGAGCAGCATGCTGTATTTTTTTAGCCCTTTGTACTGATTCTACAGCGTTTTAGGAAGAAAAACAGCCTGAATGATGGTATAAAGGCGGATATGCTGTAAATTCACATTTATTATTGTGATTCTACAACCATTTTAACAAATTCTGTTGTAGAATTTGTGCTTTTCTCTGTAGAATACAGCATGCACTGTTTTCACCGCAACAAGCGCGGCCTCCGATGTGATCGATGGATTCATTATACCACAAAAACACCTGTTTTCCCACGAAGATCTGTGATAAAATGTGATAAAACGACAAAAAAGGAGAAGGAACATGATAATAGATTTTAAAGAGATAGGCGTCTCAGTCATACCTAATTTTAAAGGCGGAGAAAAAGAGACTGCCGCCAGAATGTTTACCGACGATAATAACAAGATCATGCTCGGAAAACTGATCCCCGGAGCTACTATAGGGCTTCACAGACATGAAGGATCGAGCGAGATCATCCTCATACAATCGGGAAGGGGAAAGGTGCTGTATGACGGCGTCTATGAGACAGTGGAGACAGGCTGCGTTCATTACTGTCCCGAAGGACACGAACATAGTCTGATAAATGACAGTCATGAGGATCTGACGTATTTTGCGGTAGTACCGCAGCATATGTGAGAAACATGAGGAGAGAAGCACGAGAGCTTCTCTTTTTTTGCTTATCGAGTATTATGGCTGCATTTGACCTGCTTACTGCTGCCGGGACGGATTGAGATCGTCAAAAAAGCGGCCGGAAAATCCG
>FR882590.1:4225-14068 GCA_000435715.1 Firmicutes bacterium CAG:145 | reverse complement strand
GGAAAATCCGGCCGCTCTGTCTGCAGTATGGAAAATGAGAACATGGTGTTACTCACATGATTTATTTCTTCTTTCCAAACAGCGCTAAAAGTCTCAGAAAGATATTTATGAAGTCCAGATATAACTGCATAGCGCCGTAGATATATAACTTCTGGCTGTTTTCCATAGCTGCCGAAGAGAACTGTTTTATCCTGTTCATGTCATAGACAGTTATACCAAAGAACAGGAACAATACGGCGCAGTCTATGAAAACTTCCATGAAACTGCTCTTGAGCAGGAAGATATTTACCAGGCTCATGACGATAGCTATTATGAGAGTTATCATCAGCAGAGGTCCCCACTTGCTTAAATCGCTCTTGCATCTGAATCCGTACAGCGCAAAACCGCCGAAGAGAGCGGCGCCGGCTAAGAACAGCAACACTATTGAACTCATCTGATATACTGCGAAGATAACCGACAAGGTCACACCGTTGAGTACAGCGTAGGCGAAATACAGTATGCCTACGGCCAAAGGAGGCAGCTTCCTGAATAGAAATGAAAATAATACTACCACTACAAGTTCTGCGATCAAAAGTACTGTGAAAGTATTTTCGTACAGGAAGTACCAGAAAAGGTTGGAAGCGTAGGTGAACCATGCGCAGGCTGCCGTCACCAGGAGCCCTGCAATCATCCAGACAAAAGTCCTGAAAATAAAATTGTTTTGGTGCTGTATCACCGAGGGATACAGCTGATCTTCTTTATACATAATAATCTCCTTTTACGCCGTCTTAGGCATAATAAAATACTCCTGAATTTTTTATCATTTGGCTGCGCCGCAGCATTTTTTGTATTTTTTGCCGGATCCGCAAGGGCAGGGATCGTTTCTGCCCGGCTGTTTCTCTTTGTGTACCGTCTTAGAGCGTTTAAATTCCTTTACTATTTCGGTGCGTCTTTCTTCGGAGAGAACGTCGTCCCACTGAGGAAGACTGTAGAGGTAGTCGGCGTCGGCTTTGAGCATATTGAAAAACAACTTGTCATAATCTACGTCCAGATCCAGAGCTGTATCCTCCTGTATTTTTTCAAGGTCGTTAGCTTCTCTGAGACTGGTGTTTATACCGTCGAGAAAACCCATGAAGATGACAGGGTCGGCTTTGAATTTCGATACGAGTTCAGAGAAAGTTCCTGAAAGGTGAACGCCTTTGTGAGATAAGATATACTCGTAAACTCTTGTTTCCGTTTCACTGTATTCTTTCCAGAAGGCCTTGAAAGTTTCTTCACTCTGTCCTTCCATCAGATCTATCCACTGCTTATATAATGTCATTTTTTAAACCTCCAGATTCTTCATTATATCTATAATATCGCCGCATACGGCGCTTCCCGTAGGCAGAGGGCCGGCGCCTTTGCCGTAAAACATCAGCTCGCCTACCATATCGCCGGTGATATATACGGCGTTGAATTCGTTGCCGACTCCCGCAAGAGGATGAGTGTTGTCAAGAAGAGTAGGCTGCACACAGTATTGAAGTTTGCCGTCTTCCATACGGGCGGTGCCTATGAGCTTTATGACTTTGTTCTGCGATGCCGCAGAAGATATGTCGCGGTCTGTTATCTTTGATATTCCCTTAGTAGGTATATCTTCCGGAGCCACATACTTGTCAAAAGATAGCGCCATCAGGATAGAAAGCTTATTGGCTGCGTCTATGCCTTCCACGTCGGCGGTGGGATCTGCCTCGGCAAAACCCTTATCCTGAGCGTCTTTTAATACTTCTTCGTAAGAGAGGGACTCCTCGGTCATCTTAGTAAGTATATAGTTGGTAGTACCGTTAAGTATTCCCATGATCTCGATAAAGTTGTTGCTCTGAAGCGCCCCAGTAATTGAAGTGAGAACAGGAATACCTCCTGCTACGCTGGCTTCAAACAGGAATCTGACTCCGTTTTCCCGGGCAGTTTCTGTGAGAAGACCGTAATTGGCAGCGATGGCCGCCTTGTTGGCGCTGACTACATGTTTGCCGGCTTTCATGGCTTGTACCATGAAAGAAGTCGCAGGCTCGATACCTCCAAGCATTTCCACTACTATGTCGATCTCCGGATTCTTTATTATATCGTCGGGATCTTCTGTCAAAAGTGCCGGATCGGCGCTGGCAAAGCGCTTTTTCTTCTTGTTGCGCTGCAAAATCTTCACTATTTCAGGGGAGATGCCCGTTCTTTTTTCGATGATTTGCTTGTTATCTGTAAGAATTTTATAAGTTCCTCCGCCTACGTTGCCGAAACCCAGCAGGCCGATCTTTGCAGTTTTCATATGTTTACCTCCGAATAATCACAGTGAAAAAATTATATAACAGTTTTTAAATTTTGTCTTTACCTTTTTTGAAAATTTGTTATTATTTATTGGGGAAGTATGCAGAGAGCCCTTTTGAAAAACGATGAATTTTGGATAAGGAGAGACAAATGAGCCTTAATATAGTGTTCGTCCAGCCTGAAATACCTCCAAATACAGGTAATATAGCCAGGACCTGCGCAGCTACAGATACGAAGCTGCATCTGGTAAAGCCGCTGGGATTCAGTATAGATGATAAACATTTAAAGAGAGCGGGACTGGACTACTGGCCGTATGTAGATCTTGAGATTCACGAAAGCCTCGAATCTTTCATGGAAAAATACGGACATAAAAGGCTGTGGCTTGCCACTACCAGAGGCGGACAGATATATACCGCCGCCTCCTTTGAGGACGGAGACTTTATACTCTTCGGAAGAGAGACCAGGGGACTTCCCGCAGACTTCATATCCCGGCATGAAGACAGAGCTATAAGAATACCCATGAGTGAAAATACCAGATCCAGATCTTTTAACCTCGCCAATTCCGCAAATATAATATTGTTCGAGGCATTGAGGCAATTAGGCTTTCCGGGGTTGAAATAGAAGTCGCAATTTGGTATAATATTTGCATAGTAAATCGACCGGGAATGTAAGGTAAACGAAGATGAAGTTAAGTTACGGATTGACAATTGAACAGACGCAAAAATTGACGATGACGCCGGAACTGATCCAGGCTATACGTATTTTGCAGTTTAATACTCAGGAGCTTGATTCATTTGTTCAGGAAGAACTTCTGGAAAACCCCGTTCTCGAACTGGACGGAAAGAAAAAAGAAGATACTTCCATAGATATACAGGAGAGACTTAAAGAGGATTACGATGATGAAGACAGCTACAGACAGTGGGAGCGTTCTTCGGACAGAGAAGAATATTCCTATGAGCAGTTCGTCAGCAAAGAAGAGACCTTAGAAGATTTTCTGCTGCTGCAGCTGACTTTTTCAAACCTTAAGGACAGGGATCTAAAGATCGGAAGATATATAGTTGAAGCTATAGACGAGAACGGCTATCTCACGGCGGCAACTGATCAGATAGCTAAAATATTCAAGACAGACTGCGAAAAGATAGAAAAAATATTAGATGTGATACAGACCTTTGAGCCCATAGGAGTAGGCGCCAGAAATCTGAAAGAATGTCTCATCATTCAGCTTGCGGCCAAGGGACTCTTAGACGAAGTCACAGAATACATAATTTTGAATCATTTGGAAGATTTAGGGGACAATAAACTCAATAAGATCGCTAAGGCCATAGGTATTCCTGTCAGTCAGGTGCAGATGGTCAGCGACCTTATAAGGACGCTGGAGCCAAAGCCGGGGAGAAGCTTTGCCGGAGGTGAAAACGTCAAGTATATCGTTCCCGATGTTTTTGTGGAAAAAATGGCAGGGGATTACATCGTCATAAGTAACGAGAGCAGTATTCCTCATATCATGGTGAGCCCGTATTATAATTCTCTTGCCAGAGAAGCCAAGAACGACGAAGAACTTTCCAAATATATAACAGATAAGTTTAATTCTGCGCTCTGGCTGATAAAGAGTATAGAACAGAGAAAGAGGACCATATATAATGTGGTGACCGCCGTAGTCAGACATCAGAAAGAATTTTTGGACAAGGGCCCCAAGTATTTAAAGACACTTACCTTGAAACAGGTGGCCGACGATATAGGTATGCATGAGTCCACCGTCAGCAGATCTGTCAACGGGAAATATATGCAGACGCCCAGAGGAGTATTTGAAATAAAATATTTCTTCTCCGGAGGTATTACCGGGCAGGACGGAGAGGGAGTCTCTTCAAACAGCATAAAGACTATGATAAAAGAAATAATAGACGGAGAAAATCCGGCTAAACCTTTCAGCGATCAGGATATAGTAGGCGTTCTCAGTGAAAGGGGAATAGAGATATCGAGGCGTACAGTGGCCAAGTACAGAGAAGGAATGAATATTTTGTCTTCATCGAAGAGACGTAGGTATTAAGATCGGGTAAGCGATTGCAGCAGAGCCGGAGGAATTCTCCGTAGTCTGTTAAATATATTGTCATTAAGAGAGTTTAGGAGGAGAAAAAAATGGCGATTAAAGTTGGTATCAGCGGTTTTGGCAGAATAGCGAGAGTTGTGATAAGGGCAGCTATGGACATGCCGGAGATCGAAATTGCAGGAATCAATGTGAGAAATGCAGATCTTGAGTATCTGGTATACATGCTCAAGTACGACACGACTTTCGGAAGGTTCCCAAAAGATCTGGGTCTTTATGACGGAGGACTTATCATAGACGGTAAAAAAGTTCCTGTCTACAGCCACACTGAGGCCGTTGATATCCCTTGGAAAGAATGTGGAGCAGAATACATAGTGGAAGCTACCGGTGCATATGTCACCACGGAAAAAGCTATGGATCATATAAAAGCGGGAGCCAAAAAGGTCGTGATTTCCGCACCGGCAAAGGACAAAGAAACGCCTACTTTCGTATACGGCGTAAACCATGAGAAATACACACCTGATATGACGGTGGTTTCCAATGCATCATGCACTACCAACTGTCTGGCGCCTCTGGCAAAAGTTATCGAAGATAACTGGGGAATAAAAGAAGGCCTCATGTCTACTATACACTCAGCTACGGCAAAGCAGAAGGTGGTAGACGCCCGTTCCATGAAAGACTGGAGAACGGGAAGAAGCGTATTCGGAAACGTGATTCCTTCTACTACAGGCGCTGCTAAAGCAGTAGGCCTGGTGATACCGTCTCTGAAAGGAAAGATGACAGGAATATCTTACAGAGTGCCTACGGCTGACGTTTCTGTCGTAGACCTCAATGTAGTTTTAGAAAGACCGGCCTCATATGAGGAAATCTGTGCCAAGGTTAAAGAAGCTTCTGAGACTTACATGAAGGGTGTCATCGAATATGTGGATGATGAAGTAGTTTCCGGCGACTTTGTAGGAGATCCGTGTACTTCCATATTTGATGCCGGAGAAGGTATTCAGCTCAACGATCACTTCTTCAAGTTCATAGCCTTTTATGATAATGAGTTTGGATATTCCAGCAAGATCCTTGAACTGATAAAACATATGAGCGGCGTAGATAAATAGTCCCGTCTTTAAGAGTAGGAAAGGATTAAACGATGAAAAAGACTGTAAGAGATATAGACGTAAAGGATAAAAAGGTAATCGTAAGATGCGATTTCAACGTGCCTTTAAAAGACGGCGTGATAACTGACGATACCAGAATAAGAGCAGCCATTCCTACGATTGAATATCTTCTTCAAAACGGCAGCGCAGTCATCTTGATGTCCCATCTTGGAAGACCCGAAGGCAGAGCCGACATGAAATATACTCTTGAGCCTGTAGCCCGGAGGCTGTCTGAACTTCTTGGAAGAGATATAATATTTGCTTCGTCTCCTGCGGTGGTGGATGAGGGTGTAAGAGAAAAAGCCGCAGGGCTTAGAGCAGGAGAAGTCATGCTCCTCGAAAATGTTCGCTTCAGAAAAGAAGAAACTAAAAACGGAGCCGAGTTTGCAAAAGAACTGGCGTCTCTTGCAGATATATTCGTAAACGACGCTTTCGGAACGGCCCACAGAGCTCACGCTTCTACGGCAGGTATAGCAGATTATCTGCCTGCCGTGTCAGGTTTTCTGATAGAAAAGGAGATCAGATTTTTAGGAGATGCAGTCGAAGATCCAAAGCGGCCTTTTGTGGCCATAATGGGCGGAGCTAAAGTAGGCGATAAGATATCTGTGATAGAAAATCTCCTTAAAAAAGTAGATACACTGATAATAGGAGGAGGAATGGCCTACACCTTTTACAAAGCTCTGGGGTACGAGATAGGAACATCGATTCTCGATGAGAAGAGCGTGGAGCTTGCAGGCGATCTCCTTAAAAAAGCTGAAAAGGCGGGAGTGAGGATGCTCATACCTGTCGATGTAGTATGCGGAAAAGAATTTAAAAACGATACCGACACTGCTGTCTTTAAAAGCAGCGAAATGCCCCAGGATATGATGGGCCTCGACATAGGACCTGCTACTGTAAAGCTGTATAAAAAAGAAATATTCTCGGCTAAAACAGTAGTATGGAACGGACCTATGGGGGTCTTTGAAATGGAAAACTTCGCCAGAGGCACTTATGAGATAGCAGAAGCGCTAAGTCAATCTGACGCGGTAACGATAATAGGAGGCGGAGACTCCGCGGCGGCAGTCGAAAGTTTTGGCCTTGCCGATAAAATGACCCATATATCGACGGGAGGAGGCGCCTCCCTCGAATTCCTGGAAGGAAAGGAACTGCCGGGAGTGGCCGTTCTTGAAGAAAGATAGGAGACATGAGGATATGAGAATCCCTTTTATAGCAGGAAACTGGAAGATGTACAAGAATATAGCTCAGGCCCGGGATTTTGCAGAAAAATTCCGGACCTTATATCACGACACAGATGTCAGAACCGCTATCTTTGCACCGCTTCCTCAGATACCTGTACTTAAAGAATTCTTCAGCGGAACAGGTATAGGAGTAGGAGCTCAAAACGTTCATTTTGAAAAAGAGGGAGCGTTTACAGGAGAAGTCTCTGTGCCGATGCTCAAGGAACTGGGAGTAGATTACTGCCTGGTTGGACATTCCGAGAGAAGGCAGTATTTCGGAGAGACTGACAAGACCGTCAATCTCAAACTGAAAGCCCTCATAGAGGGCGGCATACTTCCGGTGGTATGCGTCGGAGAGAATCTGGACGAGAGGGAAGGCGGAATAGAAGAAAAAGTGGTCGCTGCTCAGATATCCTCAGGATTCAGCGGTATTTCCGCCGAAGAAGCAGAGAAGGTGACGGTGGCATACGAACCTGTATGGGCTATAGGCACCGGCAGGACCGCTACTCCGGAGCAGGCGGATCAGATGTGCCGTTTCATAAGAATGACTCTGGCAGAAATGTACGGTTTTGAGACTGCCGAGAAGATAGTTATTCAGTACGGAGGAAGCGTAAAACCTGACAATGCCTTTGAGATCATGAACATGGAAGAAATCGACGGAGCGTTAGTGGGAGGAGCCAGCCTCGACCCTCTAAAATTTATTGAAATAGTGAACTTTTGACTTGATTTTAAAAGTAAGATTATGGTATAATTATCGAGTTAAAATATTAGGAGGAACGAGATGAAGACATTTTTGATGATAGTACTTGCGATAGCGTGTATAATTCTCATCGTCAGCGTATTGCTCCAGTCCGGAAACAGTTCCGGCTTGTCCGGTTCTATAGCGGGCGGTGCAGAGCAGCTTTTCGGAAAAAAGAAAAGCAGAGGATACGAAGCTATTTTGGCCAAAATAACGACGGGAGCGGCGATTCTTTTCGTGGTTCTGTCGGTAGCGTTGGTTATGATAGATTAGACCGTTTACAGTCAGGTCAATTTTTAATTAATTATAATATTCACTTGTGAGATAAGAGGTACGGCGTGCCTCTTATTCAATGTATGCAAGTGACCAGGAGGTATGCAATCATGAAAATTTTTACTGTATGTGCAGCCGTCGCTGGTCTTTTGATCGCATTTTGTCTCGCGTCATGGATCAGCAAGGCTTCCGAAGGTACAGACAGAATGAAAGAAATTGCCGGCTACATCAGAGAAGGCGCCATGGCGTTTCTTAAGAGAGAGTACAGAACTATGGTTATCGTCATAGTAGTGCTTTTTCTTCTCATCGGAATAGGCTTACAAAGCTGGATAACTGCAGTTCTCTATGTATGCGGAGCTCTTCTTTCTGTTTTGGCAGGTTTCTTCGGAATGAAGGTTGCCACTAACGGAAACGTGAGGACAGCTAACGCTGCTATGGAATCCGGAATGAACAAAGCTCTCAAGATAGCTTTCAGAAGCGGAGCTGTAATGGGTCTTTGTGTTTCAGGTCTTGGCCTTTTCGGCCTGGGCGTAGTAGTCTGCGTTCTCGATCTGGCCACAGTTACTCAGTGCGTAACAGGTTTCGGACTTGGAGCTTCTTCAATGGCTCTGTTCGGAAGAGTAGGCGGAGGTATCTACACCAAGGCTGCCGACGTGGGAGCCGACCTTGTAGGTAAAGTAGAAGCGGGAATCCCTGAGGACGATCCGAGAAACCCTGCTGTAATCGCCGACAACGTTGGAGATAATGTAGGAGACGTTGCAGGTATGGGTTCGGACTTGTTTGAATCTTATGTGGGATCTATCATTTCTGCTATCACTCTGGCTGCAGTTGCAGTAAACGAAGCAGGAGAAATGTCCACCTTCAGCTCAGATACGGCGGCTATCTTCCCGCTCATCATTTCTGCTGTAGGCGTTCTGGCTTCCATCATCGGAATCTTATGCGTAAGAGGCAAGGAGGGTGGAAACCCTGCCAACGCTCTCAACATGGGTACTTACATCAGTGGTATAATCGTAGTTGTAGCCACCGTGTTCCTGTCAAAGAACATGCTGGGCGATTACACTTATGCAGCTGCTATCATCGCAGGTCTGGTGGTAGGTATCGCTATAGGAAAGATCACAGAAGTGTATACTTCTGCGGACTATAAATCGGTAAAGAAGATAGCCGACCAGTCTCAGACAGGAGCCGCTACTACTATAATCAGCGGTCTGGGAGTAGGAATGATGTCCACTCTCTGGCCTATCATCCTCATCTGTATAGGCGTTTTCGTAGCTTATCAGTTTGCGGGACTTTACGGTATAGCTCTTTCTGCCGTAGGTATGCTTTCCACTACAGGTATGACAGTAGCTGTAGACGCTTACGGTCCTGTTTCCGACAATGCCGGCGGTATCGCCGAGATGTCAGAATTACCTGACAACGTAAGAGAAATTACGGACAAGCTGGACTCAGTCGGAAATACCACAGCCGCCATAGGAAAGGGATTTGCGATAGGTTCTGCGGCATTAACTGCTTTAGCGTTGTTCGCATCTTATGCGTCGGTTACTCAGCTGGAACTTATCAGCCTGTTGGATCCTATCGTAATAATAGGACTTTTCATCGGCGCGATGCTTCCGTTCCTGTTCTCTGCCATGACCATGAATTCAGTAGGTAAGGCAGCCAATCAGATGATAGAAGAGGTAAGAAGACAGTTCAGATCCGATAAGGGAATAATGGAAGGCACTTCAAAACCTGACTACGCTAACTGCGTAGATATTTCTACCAAGGCTGCTCTCAAAGAGATGATCATGCCTGGTATAATGGCTATACTGGCTCCTCTGGCTGTAGGTATCGTTCTCGGAACACAGGCCTTAGGCGGAATGTTGGCTGGATCTCTTTCATCAGGAGTTCTGCTGGCTATCATGATGGCCAACGCAGGCGGAGCTTGGGATAACGCCAAGAAGTATATAGAAGAAGGTCATTACGGTGGAAAAGGAAGCGAGCCTCACAAGGCTGCCGTTGTAGGAGATACCGTAGGCGATCCGTTCAAGGATACGTCCGGTCCTTCTATCAACATCCTGATCAAGCTTATGACTATCGTAGCAGTAGTATTTGCTCCTCTGTTCGTTCAGATAGGCGGACTGCTGTAATAAAGAAACTTAGGGCTTTCCTGACGGAAAG
>FR882590.1:2623-4201 GCA_000435715.1 Firmicutes bacterium CAG:145 | reverse complement strand
ACGGAAAGCCCTTTTTGTATAAGGTCGTCACTTTTGTATGGGAATATGGAAAATATTTCATTAAGAGGAGAATCTGTCTTAGGTTGACAAACCTCAATCAGTAGATATATAATTAACTGAAAGTTATCTTTAATTCGGTACAGAGAGACCGGCAAGATATAAAATGATATAATAATTGTTTTTTATTATGCCTTGCCGATCTTTCGGTAAGGCTATTTTTATCGGAGGATTTTATATGAACAATCACGAACCTATCACTGATGTGCGGACATTAGGCACAGGCAAGACTATCATCTTAGGGCTGCAGCATACCTTCGCCATGTTCGGGGCGACGGTGCTGGTGCCTATACTTACGGGACTTCCTATAGCTACCACGCTGCTGATGGCCGGAGTAGGAACTTTGCTGTTTCATCTTTTGACCAAGGGAAAAGTTCCGGCCTTCTTGGGATCATCTTTCGCATTTCTCGGAGGCTATGCTGCGGTAGCGCCTATGCTTGATGACGGCACTCCTAATATGGAAATGCTTCCCTACGCATGCGGAGGCGTATTCTGCGCAGGTCTTGTATATCTGCTCCTGGCCGCTCTTATAAAAGGTTTTGGGGCCAAACAAGTGATGAAATTTTTTCCGCCTGTAGTGACAGGCCCTATCATCATCTCTATTGGACTCATACTGGCTCCGTCGGCCATAGATAACTGCGCTACCAACTGGCCTATAGCTCTCATAGCTCTGATAACGGTGATAGTATTCAATATATGGGGAAGAGGAATGGCGAAGATAGTTCCCATCCTCATAGGCGTAGCGGTCTCCTACATAGCGGCAATAATAATGGGAGTGGTGGACTTTTCCGGCATAAGGGAAGAAGCCGTAATAGGACTGCCAGATTTTATCCTGATGAAGTTTGACGTAAGCGCCATAATAACTATCATGCCTATAGCTCTTGCTACCATGATGGAACACATAGGTGACATCTCGGCGATAGGAGCTACCACAGGAAAGAATTATATAGCCCAGCCAGGTCTTCACAGGACTCTTCTGGGCGACGGCCTTGCAACTTGTCTGGCGGCGGCAGTAGGAGCTCCGGCCAATACTACATACGGTGAAAACACAGGAGTATTGGCATTGACAAAGGTCTACGATCCAAGAGTGATGAGGATAGCGGCATTGTTTGCAATCGCTCTTTCATGTATACCTAAAGTTGCTTTTATAATAGAATGTATACCGGCGGCTACCATCGGCGGAATATCCTTCATCCTCTATGGCATGATCTCTGCCATAGGCATAAGAAATGTGGTGGAAAACCAAGTGGACTTTACCAGAAGCCGCAACACTATAATAGCGGCCCTGATATTGGTATGCGCCCTCGGTTTCAACGGTCTGGGCGGAATCACTTTCGATGTTCTGGGCGCCTCAGTCACATTGTCGGGCCTGGCCATAGCTTCTATAGTGGGAATAGCGGCTAACGCCATATTGCCGGGTAATGAATATGAATTTAAAGAAGATGTCGAGGAGGAAAACGACAAGTTCCAGACATATAAAGTGTGATGTAGCTTCCGCTTATACGACAAACCGCCGGCAAA
>FR882590.1:0-2585 GCA_000435715.1 Firmicutes bacterium CAG:145 | reverse complement strand
GGCGGCCGTGATTGCAATAAAATCTTACCAAAGACCTATGTCATAATGCAATTCTTCCTGCTTGGAAATAATCTCCGGTGTCAACTCAAACTCGCCGTTATCGACTGAGCCGGCCGAAGCCGTGTCACCGGACTCATTTCTTACGCGCTCATCATAATAATCCAGCGGTATAAATACGTCTACTATCTTCTGCTTTTTCACATCAAAGCTGACATTAACGACATCGCTTACAGTAGTATCAAAATCATGTCCGACGTAATTAAAGGTTGTCAAGGCTTGAAACTCAAATGCTATGACATCTGATCCCGCCTCCGTAACAGTATCGATCAAGTTCACATCGATGCTATAGTTTTCTTTATCCGTATCATGTGTTTTGATGAGATGCTGCTCAGTTTTTACTTTATCAGCAAGGTAGGAGGCGATATCATCTTCAAAATAAGGGTTGGCTTCAAACCGGCCGGAAACATCTTTAGCATAGTAGTAATCATGCAGAGCCTCCGAAACATCCGAAGCGGCTGATTCAATTTCCGCACCGGAATCATTCGACGGCCCGGGCGCGCTTGTGGCAATCCGTGACGGCTCTGCAATTATTACGGCTGCAACCGCGAGCACTATACAAAGCGCCGACAGAATAGCAACATTTCGCTTTTTCATAAGAATGCATCTCCTTTTGGCATCGACAGAGAAAAAGATTCATTACGTTGATTCTAACATGAGACTATAATACAAGCAAAGGAGCTACTGCTACGGCTGATCATTTAATCAGCCGAGAGATGATTTCTTTGTTCAATTTAGCTTTTATTAACGGTTATATACATTAATTACACGAGGGCTTGCTTGTGCATTCATAGAATACACAGATTGGTTGTTATTATATTTATTATCTCCGGTACGACCAGTAACATAAGCATAATAGCGGCCATCAGATTGTTCTCTCTTTGTTATGATTGTAGAATGATTAAAACTACCATCAGCTTCAAAATCAAATTGTAGAACAGAACCTAACGACCACATTCCACCGTTAGTTGAATATACATAAGATGCTCCATATGCAGTGTTGGCTTTTGTATTTGTAGTCATATATCTATAAAATTGATCTACACCACTCCAAGAGGAACTTCTATTATTTATATTTCTATAATACCAGCCAGTTGAGCTTATCCCAGAGCCACCCGTATCATTTATTTTCGCACCACCGGCAAGAAGTGCATGGGAAACGAAATTTGTACAATCATAAGCACCTGGTATGCCGGAGAAATCGAAATATATTACTGAGTTATTTCCTGGAGATGGCTGATTCTTTGCAAAATTGCTCCTTGCCCAGTTTACTACAGCAGTATTATTAAGCGATGAAGCACGTGTAACATGTGGCACATTCTCTATTGGCTCTTCAGAAAGAAAAGCATTATACTTAAGGCCAATATCATAATGCAATTCTTCTTGCTTAGAAATAATAGAAGATGTTAATTCGAATTCAGAATTATCAATTTGGGTATTAGCAAGCAGGCTATTTTGAGTACTATGCTCTGACCTCACAAATTCATCATAATAATCAAGAGGAATATAAATATCTACTATTTTCTGTTTTTGAATATCATATTTAACAGTAACAACGTCGCTTACAGTAGTATCAAAATCTCGTCCCACATAATTAAAAGTTGCTAAGGCCTGAATTTCAAAAATAATGATATTTGAATTTGCACTTGCAGTATAGTCGATTAAATTCACATCAATATTGAAATTTTCTTTACTGAGATTATATAAATTATCAATATGATGTTGAGTGCTTACTTTATCGGCAAGATACATCGCAAGGTCGGTTTCTAAAGTAGCATTTGCATCAAATGAACCAGAAACATCTTTAGCATAGTAATAGCTAGAAATTGTTGTTAAAATGTTTGAAACAACTATGTCAAAGTTGGAGATAACATTATCTGATGGTTCGGATGCGTTTGTAGTAATCTCTGATGCTCCCGCGTTACTTTCGGCGAATGTAAAACTGCAAGGCATCATGCAGAGTACTAGTAGTAAAGCGATAATTTGTTTTTTCATATAAATCACAACTCATTTCTGACTCCTAAATATATTTAATAAAACAAAGTATGAAAACATAGTTCTTATTTAATATATGTAGAGGTAAGTTAGGTAAAGGGTTTATAAAATTAGTTTCGCTACAAGACTGAAAGCATGTCTAAGAAAACAGCGAATCCTCTTTTTTATTTCATGATTAACGCTCCTTCCATAAAATTAAACGCTCAGCAACATTTTTATAATAATCGTAAAACACTAACCTGTTCTTTACACCTCCTTTGCAAAAGTTAGTTTTTTTGTTATAACGATTATGTTTATATACATATATAAAAACGCATATGCTTTTCAGCTTATGCGCTTAATCAATCTATTTAATCAATTATACTGTCGTTTCATCCTTATGCTAATAAATAAATCGTAAAGGCAACAAGCTGTTTGCTTATTAAATGAATTTAACTTATTAAAACATAAAACATAATATTTATTATTAAAATATAATATTTGAATCAAATTGTCAATATTTTAATTAATTTTTGTAAATAATTTTTTGTATT
>FR882589.1 GCA_000435715.1 Firmicutes bacterium CAG:145 | reverse complement strand
AGGTGGTAGAGCCCTTGCGGGTCTTTTTCATAAATATGAGGAGAGGGCAATTCACAATACAGATATGGCCGGAGAAAGATGAAATCTTTTTTACAATATCTGATTGCAGAAACAAAATATTGACTTTGACTCATAAAAAGTTTAGTATTATTCTGTAGTCTTATTGGAAAAATTTAATCAAAATCAAAAAATAGAAAGTCAGATTCGCGTAAGTCAAATTTGACATCGAACTTTCTTTATATTTAATCATCGAGAAAAGGGGCGTTGAAATTGAGAAGAGAAAAAAAGACGACAGAGAAGAGGGAAGACAAGAAGCGGAGAGCGGGGCTCTTTAAGAAGAAAGAGAGAGGAAGGCCGTCTGACAAAAAGAGCATAGACAGAAAGAACAAAGACAAGAAAAGGCCGCAGATATGTCTCTCATTAAGCTGCAATACTATAGAACAGCTCAAATCTGAAATAGAAGAATACAGAGAGTATTGCCAGATAGTGGAGTGGTGCGTAGATAAGACCGATGGAAGTAAAGACTATACAGAAGAAGAATTTAAAGCTATTCTCAGAGATATAAAGAAGCTTTGCAGAGAAAAGAAACTGATAGTTGACTATAAAGGGGACGAAGAAACAGGTAACCTCATACAGAGATGGTCTATGGGTATTGCCGATATAATAGACGTAGACGCAGACAACACTCAGATAAGGGAGATGATAAGAGAAGCCAGGAGAAAGAAAACCAAGATTCTGGTATCCCATCATCTCTTCGACAGAATGCCTGAGAGAGATGAGATATCCACCCAGTTTGTAAAGATGGAGAGAACAGGGGGAGATATTCTCAAGATCGCATGCTTTGCAGAAAAAGAATCCCAAAGCTATGAAATATTAGAAGCTGCCTGCGCTTACACTCAGCTCAGGAACCATAAGCCGATAGTGGCTATAGCCATGGGTGAAGAAGGACAGGCCAGCAGGATATGCGCAGGAGATTTTGGCTCCGTCATAACTTATTCGTGCGGTACTGTTCCTACAGCTCCGGGACAGTTCAATGCGAAAGACCTGAGCAAATATTTAGACATTTATTACGAAAGAAGATAATATGGATTCAATTATAAAGATTGAAAACTTGATATTTGAATATAAAAAGGATGACGAATCTGAGGCAAACAGAGCGATAGACGACGTCAGCCTCGAAATAGAGAGAGGCAGCTTTACGGCGATATTGGGGAAAAATGGCTCGGGAAAATCCACCCTGGCAAAGAACCTCAACGGACTGCTTCTGCCGACGGAAGGCATCATATACGTAAATGGATTTAATACTGCCGACGACGATCACATCTGGGACGTAAGGCAGTCGGCCGGCATGGTATTTCAGAACCCCGATAACCAGTTGGTTTCGGCCATCGTTGAAGATGACGTCGCCTTTGGACCGGAGAACCTTGGAGTGGAACCTGAAGAAATCCGCCGCAGAGTAGATAAAGCCCTCAGCGATGTGAATATGGGAGAATTCAGAGGAAAGTCGCCTTATTTGCTTTCGGGAGGACAAAAACAGCGAATTGCCATAGCCGGCGTGGTTGCCATGAAGCCTGCCTGCATAATATTCGACGAGCCGACGGCCATGCTGGATCCAAAAGGCCGCAGCGAGATAATGTCCATCATAGAAGAACTCAACGGAGAGGGAATAACTGTAATTCTCATAACTCATTTCATGGAAGAGGCGGCTCGGGCAGATAGAGTGATAATAATGCACGACGGCCGGGTATTCTTAGACGGAACGCCTTCTGAAGTGTTTGCGCAAGGGGATAAAGTGAAATCGGTAAATCTCGATGTGCCGCTGGCAGTAGAGCTTGCCGCCCGGCTCAGAGAGAGAGGGATACAGGTGCCCCCGGATATTATAGGAACAGAAGAAATGGTTGAATACTTATGTCGATACGAGTAAAAAACTTAAAACATATATATGAGAAAGGCATGCCCGGTGAATCTATTGCTTTAGAAGATATAAGCTTTGAGGTTGCAGACGGAGAATTCCTTGGAATAATAGGGCATACGGGTTCGGGAAAATCAACGCTGCTGCAGCATCTCAACGGACTTTTAAAACCTGATGAAGGCAGCATAGTAATAGGAGATACTGATATAACAGCTTCCGGTATTTCTATGGTAGAAATAAGAAAGAGAATAGGACTGGTCTTTCAGTATCCGGAATATCAGCTGTTCGAGGAAACCGTAGCCAAAGATGTGGCCTTCGGACCTCGTAATCTTGGACTCGAAGAAGAGGAGATACAAGAGAGAGTAAAAGAGGCTATGGAGTTAGTGGGTCTTGACTACGAGGAGTTCAAAGACAGATCCCCCTTTGAGCTGTCGGGAGGACAGAAGCGCAGGGCCGCCATAGCAGGCGTCATCGCCATGAGACCTGAAGTATTGATCTTAGACGAACCCACTGCCGGACTTGACCCTAAAGCTCACAAAGATGTACTGGCTATGATAGAAGAAGTTCACAGGAGAACGGGTAACATAACCATATTGGTGTCTCATAATATGGCAGACATAGCCAGACTTTCGGATAAGGTTCTGGTCATAGACAGCGGACATATGGTTGCCATGGGAACGCCAAAAGAAGTATTCTCTCACAGGGAAGAACTCAGCAGCGTGGGGCTTGATCTTCCGCCGATTACGCAGCTTACGGAGGCTCTGCGAGATTGCGGAATGAAAATCGAAGAGACTATACTGTCTATAGACGAGGCTGCCGACCAGATAGCCGGATACTTAAACGACAAAGGAAACATCAGATGTTAAGAGATATAACTCTCGGACAGTATTTCCCGGGAAAGTCATGGATACACAGACTCGACCCCAGGATAAAGATAATAGCGACGCTGCTGTTTATAATAGAACTGTTCATAGTAGACAATTTCATAGGATTTCTGATAGCCGGGGTTGTTCTGGGGATATTGATAGCCGTATCTAAGGTGCCTGTAAGCTATATAATGCGGGGACTTAAACCTATCTTACTGATACTGATATTTACGTTTGCGCTGAATATCTTCATGGTAGACGGACGCATACTGTGGCAGTGGAAGTTCCTCAAGATTACTGCCGAGGGCCTCGAAGTGGCCGTATTTATGGCGATAAGGCTTGTACTTCTGCTGATGGGATCTTCCATGCTGACGCTGTGTACGAGACCTTTGGCTTTGACCGACGGTATCGAAAGGCTGCTTTCGCCTTTCAAGAAGATCGGTCTGCCGGCTCACGACATAGCCATGATGATGACTATAGCTCTGAGATTCATACCGACTCTTTTGGAAGAAGCGGATAAGATAATGAAGGCCCAGCAGGCCAGGGGAGCCGACTTCGAGTCGGGGGGACTGATGAAGAGAGCCAAAAGCCTGATACCTATATTGGTGCCTCTCTTTGTGGGCGCTTTCAGGATAGCGCAGGATCTGGCGATGGCCATGGAGGCCAGGTGCTACAGAGGCGGAGAGAACCGCACTCGCATGAACGAAATGAAATTTCAGAAGAGAGATTATGCGGCCATAGTCATGATGGCGCTATTCCTGGCTGTGATAATCATAGAATCAAGGTTGTTGTGATATGAGACAGAGAAATATCAAAAATCTGGACGAGAAATTGAAGCAAAATTCGGCGTTTCTTATAGAAGATCCGGCGCAGCATAAAGGCAACTGGTCCCGAGTATTCGGAAACGATAATCCCATATACTTGGAGATAGGATGCGGCAAAGGGCAGTTTATAACGAGAAGGGCCGAGTCTTTCCCAAAAGCCAATTATATAGCTATAGAGGGACAGAGCAACGTGGCGCTGAGGGCCCTTGAGAAGGCGCAGGCCGAGGGCATGGAAAACCTGAGGATATTTATAGCCTATGTCCATGACCTCGAGGATTACTTTAAGGCAGGTGAGCTGGCCGGAATCTATCTGAATTTCAGCGATCCCTGGCCCAAAGCCAGACATTTTAAAAGAAGATTGACATACAGGCAGAGACTGCTGAATTATAAAAAAGTCCTCGGCCGCGACGGGTTCGTGGAGTTCAAGACGGACAATGACGGGCTTTATGAATTTTCTTTAGACGAGATTAAGGGGGCAGGCCTTGAAATAACAGAAGCGTCGAAAGATCTGCATGCCTGCGGCTTTGAATCTGGGCGATTTACCACCGAGTATGAAGATAAATTCATCAAGGCAGGCAAGAACATAAACTATGTAAAGTTCAAATAAAGGGACTGGCGCACGACTGATTGAAAAATCGGTCGGAGCGGTGTCGAAAGTTAGGGCGATTCTCTCTAATAGCGTAATTTATAAGAGTTGAGAGCGCTTTTTCATAGAAGATTCTCTCAAATATCCGGATTTCGGATTTTTGAGAGAATTTCCTCGTATTCATTCTCTCATTTTTGAAAAATCACAGGTGTAGAGAGAAATATTGTATATTGAAATAAAGCAAAACAATGAGTTTTCTCTCTACGGTCTAAAATATGAAAAATTGTGAGCAAAATTATTCAATAAACTCTCTCTAACAGCCTAAATATGAAAATTTGAGAGAATAGTCGATGCCGGCCATGGGTTGGCCGGGCATCTCACCGTTATCGCAAACTTGCTTTTGTTGTATTCCACATATTGGTCTATCTCTTCTGCCGTCATCGTAAGACCATTTTCTGCAGCGAAGGCTTTTCCCCAGAATCCCTGTTTTATGGAGTCTCATGCTTTTTCTTTTGGATTGGCATAGTTCAGCGGGTGGGCCTTAAAGGAGGAGTATTGCAATTCAAAGTAGAGCTTGGTAACCTTTTGGCCGCATACCTCGCCCATGATATCCGACTCGCCAGGTACGCTGTTTTTGCTGTCGTTTTCAAGCATAGCGTCGGCCGACTCTTTTATTTCGGCTTCGGCAGCCTCGAATTGGTCAGAGCCTTTGACCTTGCTCAGCTCTACGCTTACTATGGCGGCGGTGGCTGTCAGGGCTAAAGCGATAATTCCGCCGACAATCAGTTTTCGTTTCATTTTAGTGGCCTTTGATTAACCGTCACTTGACGACAACTGTTTTTATAATTGTATCGTTTTGAATTATATATGTCGATAATAAGTTTTTTAACTATCCGCAGAGTCTGACGGGCATAAAACATATGTAAAGTTCAAATAATAAATCCCGCATATGCCTGCGGGATTTTTCTTTTTATTCAGGTACGATTAAAATTTTATATAGTCCGCCGGATTTACGTAAGCTCCGCTTTTAAGAATTTCAAAGTGCAGATGTGCCGGTTCGAGAGATTCGAACAATCCGGTAGAGCCGACGCCGCCTATTATCTGGCCGCAAGTAACGGTATCACCGATTTCTACCATGTCGCTGTTTGACAGATTGGAATAGATAGTTACCATGTCACCCGAATGAGTGATCTCCACGGAAGTGCCGTATCGGTCATCTTCATAGACCGCAGTGACAGTACCGTCAGCCGCAGCGACGACTTGTGAATCTTCAGGGGCTTCGATATCTATGCCGCAATGAGTCATGTATTGATCGAGAGTCACCGAATAAATCAGCTTATCCATGGAATAAGGATTAGTTACAACAGCGCCTTTAGTCTTTACAGGATTTATAAAGTCTGAAGCAGTTCCTTCAGAATCCCTGCTGTCTACGGTCGGTATGTCCGATGAGGCTGTCTCTGAAGAGTCAGTCGATGTCTGATCATCTTTCTGAGATTCTTCTGTCTTGGTATTTTCGGATACCGGTACGTCAGGGTCGCTGCCGTTTACTTTATCTATATTTGATTTTATAGTAAAAATCGAAGTGAGAGCGATAACGCAAAATGCTAACATCAAAACAATGGCGACTTTGTCCTTCTCCTTTTTCTTTTGTGCTTGACGCATAATTTCACCTCCAGTTATAAATATTGTTTGCCAAAATGACGATTTTCATACAGAGTTAATTTTCCTAATAACTTCCTCATATTTGGCTTGACTTGCTGGAATATCTTAAGTGAATATGTTATAATTAAATTTCAAAAAATACTGAGGAGGCATTACACCAATGGCAGAAATGATTTTCGCTTCACAAAACGGAAGGAACATTCCAAGAGAAGATAAGATATTCGGAATAAGCAACCGCGCAAAAGCGAGAGTAGGCAGAGAGGGAAAAGATAAAGTAGTAAACGCCACCATAGGAGCTCTTCTAAATGACGATGGAAAACTGATAGTTCTGTCATCTGTAGACGAAGTGTTCAGAAGCCTCACTCCGCAGGATTACGCCGAATATGCTCCCATAGGAGGGACTGCCGGCTTTAAAGAAGCGGTGAAAAAAGATGTGTTCAGGGGATTTACGCCTGAAAATTTTACAGAAGTCATAGCGACGCCCGGCGGAACAGGCGCCATAAGAAACACCGTCGCAAATTATACTGAATCGGGCGATACGATCTTGACGGCAGATTGGTTTTGGTCGCCTTATAATACCATAGCTCAGGAACTTGGAAGAAAGCTCGATTCGTTTCAGCTCTTTGATGAACATGGAGATTTTAACAGCGGCAGTCTCGAAAAAAAGGTCCATGAGATCTTAAAAAATCAGGAAAGACTGGTGATAATAATAAATACTCCGTCTCACAACCCGACAGGGTACGCGTTCACAGACGATGACTGGGAGGCAGTTATAAATATTGTCAACAGCGCGTCAAAGGAAAAGAAGATTACGCTGCTGGTAGACGCCGCATATGTAGACTTTGCGGGAGATGAAGAAGAGAGCAGAAGTTTTCTGCCCGCCCTTTCAAAGGCGGCGGACGATGTTCTGATCGTGATCGCCCACAGCCTTTCAAAAGCGTATACTCTGTACGGCCTCAGGTGCGGAGCTATGATATGTATGACCGGATCCCGCAACGTGGCGGAAGAATTTAAAAGAGTGTGTGAATTTTCTTCCAGAGCGTCATGGTCCAACTGCCCTAGGGCCCCTCAGGTGATACTTACCAAGATATACGAGGACCCGAACCTTCTTAAAAGAGTGATGGACGAGAGAAAACTATACAGAGATATGCTCATCAGAAGAGGAAGAGCCTTCAGAGAAGAGGCGGAAAGAATCGGATTGGTGACTCTGCCGTTCAGATCGGGATTTTTCATGAGCATACCTTGCGCAGATCCCGATGCGGTAGCGGCTAAGTTAGAGGAGGAAGCCATATATACGGTTCCTCTGGCCAAAGGCGTCAGAATAGCCGGATCATCCATATCTGAAAGAGACTGCAGGATACTTCCTGCGGCAATCAAACGAGCGATAGAAAGCACTCAAAAGTAATTGACATATTTTTACAGTAATGCTAAAATTATCTTGCAAAGGGATTTCAGGGGAAGGAGACCTCATGAGTAGAGGAGATGATTTTAGCTTTGAGATTAAAGAACACTTGGGTATTTTGGGCACTTATTCCACAGGATGGAAGAAAGAACTGAATCTAATAGAATGGAACGGCAGTAATGCCAAGCTGGACATAAGAGACTGGGACCCTGCGCACGAGAGAATGAGCAGAGGCGTTACTCTTCATACTGACGAAGCCAGGACTCTTTTGAGCATATTGGAGAAATACTTCAGCCGGCAGGTAAGTGATAAGACAGAATAATTATGGGGAACTTTTTAAAGTTCCCCATATGGATCTTTCGGCTGACAGAGAAGCAAACATAATAAACGCCGGGCGTACCGGTTTAAAATGTATCCCTGAGAGGGCGGCTTTGCCGCCTGATGATTTTAGGCGCGTTGATTATTTTTAAATAAGAAAGTAATTCCCCATAATGAGGCCAGGCCTACTATTGCGTAGATTATTCTCGAGACTATCTCAAGATTAGCGCCGAATATGCTGTCTACAAGATTATAGTTGAAGAAACCTATGAGACCCCAGTTGATTCCGCCTATTATCATTATTATCAATATCAGCTTTTTCAAAGTAATCACTCCTTTCACAATATATTTTGCCCCAAAAGCTGATTTTTATGTTATCATACTATTCGATTGATAATTTAGGAGAATTCTATGAATATTAAACTCATCAGAGAGATAAGAGGCTCTGCTATTGATATTTCTGTAGAAAAGGGGACTGCCGTAGAAGAACTTTACAGGCAATATAAAGATTCGCTGCCTTATACTGTTCTGGCTGCAAAGATAGACAATAAGATAGAGAGCCTAGAATATAAGATCCATAAAGATTGCAGGGTGGAATTTCTTGACATGAGGTCGCAGTCGGCGAATCTTATCTATCAGAACAGCTTGATACTGATTTACCTTAAAGCTGTGGAAGAAGCGCTTGGCAAAGTAGAGGTAGAAGTCGAAAATGCCATAAACAAGGGACTATATACGGAGATAAAGACCGCCGGGCCGCTGACGGCCAAAGATGTCAGATGCATAGAGCAGCATATGAGGCAGATAGTAGCAGATGATGTGCCGTTCGTAAAGGAGAGTCTGACAAAGGACGAAGCCATAGCCAGATTTATGGATATGGGCTGCCCGGAGAAGATCGAACTTCTCAATGAGAATCCTGAAATGAGAAAGATACCGTTTTATTCTTTGGCAGGTTACAGAGATTTCTTCTACGGACAGATGGTTCCGTCTGCGGGATATATAAAATATTTTGAACTGAGAAAGTACAGGAGAGGCGTCTTGCTGAGGTTCCCTCAGATATCTTCTCCTGACAAGATACCGGAATACGTAGACGAGAAAATGCTGTACAGGACTTTCGGAGAGCAGAATCGCTGGGGAAAGCTCATGGGCATAACTTATGTTTCCGATTTGAACAGAAAGATAGAAGAAGGCAAGTTCAGAGAGCTGATACAGCTTTCCGAGGCGCTTCACGAACGGCGGGTAGTGGAGATAGCCGATATGATAACGAGACAGAAGAAGAGGATAGTGCTGATCGCAGGCCCTTCGTCTTCGGGAAAGACCACTTTTGCCCGCAGACTGTGCATACAGCTCAGAGTCAACGGGCTTACGCCTCTATATATGAGTACAGATGATTATTTCGTAGAACGAAAAGATACTCCTCTGGATGAATACGGAGAGAAAAACTTTGAGGATATAGAGGCCATAGATGTTCCGCTGTTCAATAAAAACATGAACGACCTGCTGGCGGGGAAGACAGTAGATCTTCCTACTTTCGATTTTTTAAAGGGAACAAAGATCTTTGGCAAGAGAATGACCTCTATAAAGAGCAATCAGCTTCTGGTCATAGAGGGGATACATGCCCTCAATGAGCAGCTTACATGTGAGATTCCAAAGGAGGATAAGTTTAAGATCTATATCAGCCCTCTGACGCAGCTGAATATAGACAGCCACAACAGGATCGTCACTACAGATCACCGCATGCTCAGAAGGCTTGTGAGAGATTATAAATACAGAGGGTACAGCGCTCAAAATACCATTGCTTCATGGCCCAAGGTGAGAGCCGGAGAAGATAAGAACATATTCCCTTTCAGCAATGAAGCAGATGTGCTCTTTAATTCAGTACATCTTTATGAGATCTGCGTGCTGAAAAAATATGCAAAGCCGCTGCTTGAGCAGATCACGCCTGAAGAACCTGAATACAGCGACGCCGTCCGTATGCTGAATTTTTTGAGATTTTTTAAAACGGTTGAAGATGATTCGGCCATAGCCAACAACTCTATTCTGAGAGAGTTTATCGGCGGCAGCGTATTCGTGGATTGAGAAATAGATGAAAAACAAAAGACAACAATGACAGAGGAGAAACTATATGGCGGATATCACTATCATAGGAGGAATCAATATAGACATAGAGGGACGCCCCTTTGAATCGCTGAAACGTGAGGACTCTAATCCCGGAAAGATTTCTCTTTCCTATGGGGGCGTAGGAAGAAATATAACGGAGAACGTCGCCCGGATGGGAGGCAGCGCAGCCATGCTTTCGGTTATAGGAGACGACCATATGGGAGCGGGGGCGAGGGCTCATCTTGCAGAGCTTGGGGTAGATGTATCGGGTATAGAGATGAAGAAAAATCAGACTTCGGCGATATATTTATCTATTTTAAACGATAAAAGCGATATGGAACTTGCAATCAGTGACATGGATGTGGTAAAATACATTTTTCCGGAGTTTCTGGAAAGGAATATGAGTTTGCTCTCATCATCTAAAGCTATAGCTCTGGACGGAAATCTGGAGAGAGAAACTATCGAATTTGCTGCAAAAAAGTTTCGGAATATACCTCTGTTCTTTGACCCGGTCTCCACGGCTAAGGCGGTGAGAGCTAAAGACGTGATCGGTTCGTTCACCTGCGTCAAGCCGAATATCATGGAGGCGGAAGTCCTTTCGGGCATAAAGATAACATGCGAAGAGGACCTGAAGACGGCCGGACAATGGTTTATCGACAAAGGTGTGGAAAAGGTGTTTATAACGCTCAATAAGGACGGCGTTTATTATAAGGACAAAGACGAAGAAGGATTTATTCGTCCGGGGCAGGTCAAAGTTGTAAGCGCCACCGGCGCCGGAGACAGTTTTTCCGCAGCAATCCTGATGGGTATGGTTTTGGAAATGAGTGCAAGAGATATTGCCAGATATGGCATGGCCGCCGCACAGATAACCATGGAAAGCAGCCACGCCGTAAACGAAAATATGAGTAAAGAGGAAATCGAAAGGAGAATCAAAGATGTATAAGGATCATTTAGATGTGAACCCTGAAGTTGTGAAGGCGCTGGAAGAAGGCCGCCCTGTCGTAGCTCTCGAATCTACTATAATAGCTCACGGCATGCCTTATCCTAAAAATGTGGAGACTGCTTTGGCTGTCGAGGAAGTCATAAGAGCAAACGGAGCAGTACCTGCTACTATAGGCATTTTGAGCGGAAGAATTAAGATCGGTCTTACAAAAGAAGAAATAGAATATATGGCTCATGCCGAAAATGTACTTAAAGTTAGCCGCAGAGATCTGCCTCTGGTAATATCCAAGAAGATGGACGGAGCCACTACAGTGGCGGGAACCATGATCGCTGCTCATATGGCAGGAATCAAGCTCTTTGTGACCGGCGGCATAGGCGGAGTTCACAGAGGAGCGGGAGAAAGCTTTGACATCTCTGCCGACCTTGAAGAATTGAAGATGACCGACGTAACAGTAGTATGCGCCGGAGCTAAAGCGATTCTTGATATACCTGCTACTATGGAATACCTTGAAACTGCAGGTGTTCCTGTCATCGCTTACGGAACAGACGAGATCCCTGCTTTCTACAGTAGAAAGAGCGGAGTTTCAGCCATCTGCAGACTTGATTCTCCGGAAGAAATCGGAGCTCTGATCTCCATGAAGGAGGAACTGGGACTCAAGGGAGGAGTATTGGTTACTTGCCCTATACCTGAAAAGGACGAGATTCCTGCGGAAGAAATCAACGTAGTGATAGACAAGGCCATCGAAGAAGCTGAGGAAAAGGGAATAAAGGGAAAGGAAAGCACTCCGTTCCTGCTTTCGAAAGTTAAAGATCTGACTGAAGGAAGGAGCCTTGAAGCCAATATCAAGCTGGTCCTCAACAATGCTGAAATAGGCGCCAGAATCGCTTGCAATATAAAATAAATTCATGGAAATATAAAGCTCCGGCCCTTGGGGCA
>FR882588.1:13293-14028 GCA_000435715.1 Firmicutes bacterium CAG:145 | reverse complement strand
CCACTCGATTAAGCTTTTTTTGTTGTTTCGGGTGGGTACAAGCCCACTCGTTTTTAAGTTTTTTAGGTTTTTGAGTGGGTACAGATCCACTCGTTTTCAAGCTTTTTGGTTTTTGAGTGGGTGCAGATCCACTCGAAAAGCTGCTTTTTTAAAAAATGAGTGGTTACACTCCCTTTGCAAATTTTGCATATATTATAAGTTTTGACTGTGAAAATACACTTTTTTGTTTTTACCCTATTTTCTTCCCCACTCGTTTGGGAAATTTTTATCTAAACGAGTGGGTGCAAGCCCACTCGTTTTCAAGTTTTCCGGCTTTTGAGTGGGTACAAGCCCACTCGTTTTTAAGCTTTTCCGGCTTTCGAGTGGGACATAACTCCACTCGGTTGAACATTTTTTTATAATTTCGAGTGGAACAGACCCCGCTCATTTAAACACTTCCTAATTTCAAGGAGACGCGCCATCCCACCCGAAACAGTACTTTTCCGAAAACGAGTGGGGCAAAATCTTATCCGCTGTCTTGCCTGAGGACTGCAAACCTGCGCTCTGACGCCAGCGTTCACACCCTGCCTCATCGTATAATCAGTACACCCGCTGTGCGGACGGTGCATTTGCCGCTCACGCAAAGCGTGATTGGCAGGGCCATACCCTACAATCACGACCACCGGCATAGCCGGCTTTATCCTCGGAACAAACTCTTAAGAGACAAATCGGTGCCGCCCGCACAGCGGCGGGTAT
>FR882588.1:0-13237 GCA_000435715.1 Firmicutes bacterium CAG:145 | reverse complement strand
AAGCCCGCCGAGTGGCGGGCTTTCCTACTTGCTTTATCGGTTTTCTTTTCTTCTCAGAGAGAGTATTCCTATTGCCCCTGCTGCGGCCATGAGAGACCACAGAAGAAGCAGGGCTTCATCTCCTGTCTTCGAAGGAGATGCAGCTTGGCTCATATCTGCTTTGCTGTCCGTATTCTGATCTGCAGGGCCTTCTCCTTCAGCGCCTGCGGTTCCTTTCTGCAAAGCGACATCGCTCATATCGTATAGCGCCGTCTTGCCATTGATCATTCTGTCATATGCCGCAAGAGCGTAATATCCCTGCTCTGTGGCCATGGCGTCTATACCTGCGGATTCAACATGTTTAAATCCGCCGCCTGCCACGTAGAAAGTTCTCAGAGCGTCAGTCACAGAATATCCGTTTTTGACGAATCTTTCATCATTTTCCGGGTCTATGCCCATGGTCGTCAGAGCGGTGATAACCTGAGCACAGGACTCAGAATTGGCCTCTCCTCTGCTGGTATAGCTTCCGTCAAGATTCTGAAGATCGGATAGACAATTTATCGCCTTGTCTACGGCAACTTTTACTCTTGCGTCGCTCTGGCAGTACCTGGCCAGAGACTGTACGGCCATGGCTGTCATGTCAGGATCGGCCTCATTGCTTCCAAGAGACCAGCCGCCGCCTGACAACTGTTCTTTCAGTATCAGATCTATCAAACCCTCTCTTGTGGTCTGAGTTCCCTCTGCTGCGGCAGGGATCTGATAATCATGAGTGTCGAAGGCTATGAGAGCGTAGATTGCTCCGTTGATACCCTGACGGTTGACATAATCCATATTAGCCAGCGGCGCCAGCAGGTTAAATCCTTCTACATCCGAAGGATCTATTCCCAGAGCAGTAAGGGCAATGATGACTCTGGAATTCTCGCTGGACTTGCTCTTGCTCAGCTGAGGAGAACCTTTAGCCTTGACGATCTGCGCTATGCTCTTGTAATAAGCGGCAGAGTCTATCTCATCTGTCCTTCCTGCTCTTGCAAGCCCTAATATATTCCACTCCGCGCCGTATACGCAGTTATCTTTTAACATGCCGGCGATATAATCCCCGGTAGACTTGAAGATATCCTGTATGCCGGCCGCCGCCTGACTCTTGAGTTCTGCGATCTTAAGAACTGCCGCCTCAAGCTTTTCTCTGGCCTCATCTGTCACCTTGGCCTTTTCTTCGGCGGAGAGGGCGTCATAAGCGCTCTTCGCCCGCTGTACATCGGCTGCGTCGGACAAGGTCAGACTATCGGTTTCAGGCAGCGCCTGAATCATGGCCATGACTTCCCTGGCGTCATAAGCCGGCTTTAAGTCTTCCTTCGTGTAATCATCTGTATAGAACCACTCTATCACGTCCCCTTCAGAAAGCGTTCTCTCTGAGTAGATCTGACTTACGGACTTTCCGTTGACGGTGTACATCCAGCCGCTGTTTTTGCCGTTATCAAGCTCGGCGAGTCCGTTTATCTGCGAAATGTATGTTCCGTTGCTCTTTGTCACAAAGGAAATACCGTTGTCTATGAGCATTTTATCTGTGAGATATTTGACCGTCGATCCTTTAGGGACGCTGACCCTTGTATCGGCTATCCAGACTTCTGTGTCCTGATGATTTCCCTCTCCGTGGAGGCTGTCTCCCATCAGGCGGAAGTTTACCGATATATTCTCCTTTTCGTCCCAGGAAGCGCGCTTTATAGTCAGAGTATATGTCTTCGACTGAGTTCCGTCGGAGGAGACTACCTTGACAGATACATCTCTTTGCCCTCCTCTCGGAATATCGAAAGATTCAGGCGACGTCCAGTCATTTGAGGCGTTGAGATCGCTGCCGTTTATCTGCACTTTTGCCTTCGGATTGCCGGCGGCGGCTCTGATCATGACTTTGTCGACCTCTCCCGGTATAGTTACCGAATAGCTGCCCTCGGAAGTCTCAGAGGCTATATGTTCTCCGGGCAGAAGCATTATGCTTTTGAGAGAAACATCTTTTGCCGATTGTCCCATGTCCTTTTTAGGAACGGCGTATACTGCAGCCTTTGCTTCTGTGAGAGCCCTTAAAACTTCGGACTCTGTCACCGCGCTTAAAATATTCTCTCTTCCGGTCTTCTTGGCTGAAAGCACCTTTTCCCAGTTTTCAGCAGTATAGTCCCCCTCTTCGTCCTGATATGCTTCGAGTTCTTTTGCGGCCTTTTCTTTTGCCGCTTCAAGGGACAGGAAGCTTATCTTTTCACTGACGAGGGCCAGCTTTTGTATAGACGTCTGTCCTATCTGCTCTCTCTGCTGGTCGCTCAAAGCGTCGCAGGCAGCCGCCAGTGAGCTGACAGTATTCTTATACTGCTGATAATTGTCTTTGTCTATCGAGTCTGCTCCTGGCAGATCGTCTATGGCCTCTTTCAGGCTGTCCAGAGAAGTCAATACGGATATCGTATATTCCTTTTCAGCCCACTTGTCGTTGAGAGTATTCTTTATGCCGTCGTTTACTCTGATCTTAACCACGGCCTCGCCGTCCCGAAGGGGGATTTCGGCTCCTGCTGTCTCAAGAGCTTCTCCGTCTACAGTTATCTTCGCTCCCGGAATCACAGCCTTTGGCGCAAGGGAAATTTTCTCGGCGCCATTTGTGTTGAACACGGTGTATTCGGTCTTTTGAGGTTCAAATATAAAATCGGTGAACTCTTCGACAGTCAGAGACTCCAGTTCTGCGTTGTATTCTCTCAGGGTGAACTGAACCTCGGTGTCTGTGTTCACCGAAGGGTCAGCCAGATGAGTCACTTTCGCCTTGAATTTTATGGTTACAGGTTTATCGCTTGGTCTCTTTTTCAGGCAGAAAGCCTGTACATATCCCGACTCAAAATCATTTCCGTCATGTACGTCGACGTATTGGGTCTTATCGCTGGAAACCCATTCTATTCTTATATCGCTATCCGCAGGATCTTTGCTCCATTCTATATCTTCCCCGTCTATCCTGGCATAAGAAATCTCCTGAAGATCTGTATAGACCAGGCTGGCAGAAGGATTTTCTCCTCTGATACCCTCAAACAGATTCAGACATACATCGCTCACCTGATCTCTGCTTTCTTCGAGGGGATCTTTGGAGATCTCTCCATAGGCCTCAAGTTTTTCATGTCCTGCTATAGTCTCTCTGTCTGACTCTTCAAGACCCCAATACTGGTTCCAGAGTTGTCCGGCGATCTGAAGCTGACCGGCGTTTGCCTGGTCTACGGAAGCAGGCAGAGCAGCTATCTGTGCTTCCATATACGGCCTGCTTGCCACGGTGAGCTGTACATCTTCAGTCTGTCTGCTGCCGGCCTGTTTGTTGTCCTCGTCGCTGACTGAGACTACAAATCTGGCAAAGCCGTCTTGAAGAGCCACGTCTCTGCTGAACAAGTGGGTGCAGTCTGAACCTGCTATTATCAGAGCGACTCCCTTGTTCTCAGGCGTCGCCTTTACCTGCACCTCTGTGAGAGTCTCTTCGGTCAGAACAGAATATATCTTCTGATCGTCATTGAGATCTATATCTTCTCCGGCTACGCTGAGGCTCTCAAGAGAAGCGTTTATCTTTCTGACGGTAAAATCTACCGAAACAGGCTGCTTTTTCAACTGCTGCAATTTCTCATTCTGAGGATAAAGCTCCGCATATCTCTGCAGCTGTACGCTTTCAATAGTATGGGTGGCCGTCACTTGTGTGTCCTGAGAAGGCCTCTTCTCCAGCACCATATTCACCGCATTGAACAGCCCCGTATCGCCGCTTATGTATTCCACATCCCACGATTCATTTGAAGGAAATCGGAATCCGTAGTAGAGGTTTTCTTTTGAGCTGTCAGACCATGTGAGATTTCCGTTCTCATCATAGCGAGCCTCATACAGCGTATCCTTAAGGCTGTCAGTCACATTCTCCCTGTCGTAGTTTTTGCCTTTTATGCCCTCAAAGATGTTCTGCTTTATGTCTTTCAGCAGAGTCAGTTCCTCATCTATCTCCTCTTCTGTCAGAGCAGGAACCACCACAGAGAAATCCTTGCTGGCAGTATATTCGCCTTTTTTGAGAGTATATGTGATCGTAACTGTCCTGTCCTGACCTCCCACGTCGTCGCGGACAGGCTCGCAGGTGTACTTATATTTCAGATTCATGGAACTTGGAGTATCTACAGTGATCTCGCTCTGTACTTCGCCATACGGCAAGTTCTCCAGGGACGTGATATTCGGCACGTTGAATATATATCTTACGTTATTATTTTCGTAATCGTCCGCAAAAGACACTCCCGGCTTTCTGATCTGATTATAAGTTATGTATTCCGGTCTCAAATACTTATCCAGATAACCGCTGAGCTGCTGCTGGGTCTCTTTTTCCTGATCTATCTCTGCCTGACTCTTTAAAGTCAGAGAAACTTTCACTTCTTTTTTATTGTCCTGATTGGATAGTTCTGTGGCTTCAAAAGTCAGCTCCACGTCGGTTCTGCTTTCGGGGAACTTGAGGATATTCAGCTTGTCTTCGCCTACTTCTATCAGCTCCGGATGATCGCTGCTCTTAAGTTCTACCTTTATCTGAGCGCCAGAAAATCCTCCCCACCATTGTTTAAAAGTACCGTCGTTGTTGAGCTTTGCATAAAACGGATTTGAGTCGTTTGAGCCGGCCGGCAGAGTCAGGGGCTTGCCGATCTGTCCCGCGTCTTTGTTTTCTCCCCTGACTGCGTCAAAGAGCAGCTGTTCAGTGATGACTTCCAATACGTCGGATTTCTTGGCCTTGAGAACTACCGGCACCGTTATTTCTCTCTTATTAGTCTCATCAGCCACCTCCGTTATCTCAAACGTGAGATTAACGGTAGTATCCTTCTGGGGATATTTGACTATTGTCAGGTCGTCTTCGCCGACTCGTATCAGATCCTGACGATCGCTCTTGACGATCTCTATCTTCGCCTTGGCGCCGTACTTGCTGCTCCACCACCTGTCAAAAGAGCCGTCTTCTTTGAGTTTAGCATAATATGGATTGTATCCGTTGGCAGGTAACTGGAGAGCTTCTGTCACGGAATCTGCCGCCGTATTTTCTCCCCTGATACTGTCAAAGAGCAGTTCCGGAGTAAATATATCCAGAATATCAGGTTCTTCTTCCTGTTCTGAAAGGACTGTCAGATGCAGGTCGAAATCTTCTTTTATCGAAGGAATGTATTTGTCAGTAAGGGTGGTCTTGATTATTACCTGCGTATCCTCTGCAGGTCTATTTACGAGAGTGATTCCTTTGGGGGAGGTATCACCTTCCGCAGGAACGGCTAATATGTCGGGCCTTGAGCTCTCGTTAAAAGTCACCTGAACATCGTGAGGCGAATATGCGCTGCTCTTCCAGCTCAGCTGTCCGTCTTCATCTACCTGTATATACGCAGCAGGCTTTTGCACCGGAAATATCAGATCTGAGGTGACTTTGGCGTCGCTTTCGTTTTCCCCTTTTATAGAGTCGAAGAGGCCTTCTTTTACATAATCAAAAGGACTCTTTATCTTTTCTCCCGGTGTAATCTTTAGGTTAAGATTAAGCTCTCCCGTCTTTCCCTCTGCTTCTTTTACCCCGGTCATCTTTAAGGTGAGAGTGACTTCTTTAGCCTCTTCTCCCTCCGAGAGAACCGGACGTTTTAAGAGCTTGAGCACCTTGGAGGCCCTGTTTTCATCTTCGTTTACGGCGATATACTCAGGCGCGCTGCTGGATATCCACTCCAGCTTTACATTCGCTCTCGGAGCGCCGTAATAAGGACTGGTGTTCCACGTGACCTCTTTAGTCTCGGGATCTACTGTAACATAAAAATACTCCTGCTCTTCTTTGACCTCTGTCAGATCGGCAGTAATATCGTTCATGGAGGCATTGCTGCCCTTGATCTTCTCGAAGAGAACCTCCGCAGTGATGTATTGGAGAGGATTGAAGTCCTCCCCTGAATTTTCATCTGCTGACCCTGCCGCAAAAACTGCCGTCGGCATCATGGACAGCAGCATGGCCAGTGACAGAAGAATACACAGTATTCTCTTGCCCGCCGCGTGTTTGTTACCCATAGTACTGATTTCTCCTTTCTCCTATAACCTACAGGGTGCAGATTTTGATACAAAAAAAGCACCCTCATCTGAGAGTGCAGGATTTTCTTTATTTAACTATCATATTTCTTACAAACAACATGACTAAAAAAATCTTTCCCCTATCTCAGAAGGCAAACATAATTTCTTTTCGTGACAGGTCTACCGACTTAATCTTTAGTACCTACTTGGACGCCTTCCCGAAGATGCAAGCTTCAGTGGCCTTTAGTATGTCCTTTCGTCTGATAACACGGTTGCTGAGACACAGCGCCGGATTTTAACCGGCTTCCGAGATGTCACTACTTAGTATTAAATTATGCTTTAATTCTATCGGATTGTCATCTTGTTGTCAATGGATATTCGGTCAGTCTCTGCTCTATAAATTCCACGAATTTTTTGAGAGCGGGAGAGGAATTATCTATCCGTGGAAGGGCTATCCCTATATCCACCAGCTGAGGCGGATCCAGAGGCAGGACTGCGACGCCGGCGCCCTGCTCTTTCAGAACGCTCAAAAACAACAGAGCCTTGGGCATTGACGAGTTCAATCGTCAGAGCCCAAGGCTTCTGAATGAGCTTAATTGTTTTCTGATCTTTGAATCTGTTACTCTGCTACAGACTCGTCTGATTCGAACCATTTTTTAACCAGATCGTCGTAAGTTCCGTTTTCTTTTACGTTCTTGAGACCTGCGTTGATCTTATCGAGAAGTTCGCTGTTGCCCTTCTGTACTGCAAATGCCATAGGAGCAGGGTCTATAGTAGCGTCCAGCTGTTTGATCTCGTCGCCGTACTTGTTGTTGTAGTACTTGGCTACAGGTGCGTCCATGATGACAGCGTCAACGTCTCCGTTCTGAAGCTGAAGTATGCAGTCTGTAGTCTTGTTGAGCACTACGGCCTGACCGATAGTTCCGGCGTCGGCAAGTTCCTGTACGTAATCGCCTTCTGTAGTTCCTATCTGAGCGGCGACTTTCATTTCGGAAGTGAGGTCTTCTACGTCTTTGATGGTATCGTTATCTTTTTTGACGAGGATGACTTTTCCGCTGTCAAAGTACTTATCAGAGAAGTCTACCTGTTCCGCTCTCTTTTCGGTGACGTTCATGGCCGCCGCTACGATGTCGGCATTGCCTGCGTTGACAGCCGGAACGATAGCGTCGAATTCAAATGCCTTGTATTCGACTTTGAAGCCCTGGTCTTCTGCTATCGCATTTAAAAGATCCATATCGAATCCGACGATGTTTCCGTCTTCGTCTGTGGTGTCAAACGGAGCGTAAGTAGGCTCTGTGGCTGCGATGTAAGTTGTAACATCGGAGCCTGCTCCTTCGTCTTTGCTTCCGCATCCTGCCAAAGCTCCCATCGCCAGTACGGCTATCATAGATACTACTAAAACTTTAACTGACTTTTTCATTTTTATGTCCTCCTGAATTTATATCTTTTTTATTTTGTTCTCTTTTGCTTTAGTTATAAATGACATGGCATCCAGCATCAGCTGCGCCGCATACATACAAGTTATTCCGTTATTATCGTTAGGCGGCGATACTTCTACCATATCCATGCCTACCACATCGCCTTTTTTCGTAACGGCCTCTATTATCTGGCTGGCCTCTTCGTAGAGCAGCCCCATAGGGGCCGGCGATCCTGTGCCGATGGCGATGGATGGGTCCAGACCGTCTATATCGAAAGTTATATAATAGTTTTTTGCCTGGGGTATCTTTGAAATCACGTGGGCTATGCCCTTTTGTCTGACTTCTCTCGAAGTGACTATGGTATTGCCGTTGGCCTTAGCGTCCTGAAAATCCGAATACTGGGAACTTCCGATACCTCTTATGCCTATCTGCATCATCTTTCCTATGTGAGCCATCTCACTGGCTCTTCGCATCGGGCTCCCCGGGCCTTCTTCTATGCCAAAGGGCTTATATGTGAAGTCCAGATGGGCGTCAAACTGAATCACGCACAGGTCTTCAAAGCAGTCGAATCCTCTGAGTATCGGAGTGGTTATGGCGTGATCTCCTCCGATAGTGAAAGGTATCGCTCCCTTTTGCAATATCTTTCTTATGGCCGCCTCGCAGTTTTTAAAGCTCCTCTCGTATACGGTGTGCAGAACATCTATATCTCCGCAGTCTACGATCTTCCACGGCCGGCCCAGAAACGTTTCGTCTCTTACGGGATCATACCAGCCTTCATGGGCGTAGCAGTTGAGCGACGAAGCTTCTCTGACTCCTCTTGGGCCGAATCTGGCGCCGGTCTTGACCGACGTACCCATATCGTAGGGCATCCCTATGACTGCTATATCCGCGTCCAGTTCTTCAAGATCGAAGCACATGGGAGCCATTATAAAAGAAGGAATACCGACGAAAGGATTTCTCATAGATTCTTTTTCAATGGTGAAGGGATAATTCTTCATACTCATTACTCTAAAACTCTCCTGTCATCCTCTTATCTATTTATCTATCGCTTTTGGCGGCTTGCCCGTCTTGCGATATGCTTATATTACTGCTAAATTTTGGTCTTGTCAAGCATAAAAATAGATTTTTTTGAATATTTTTTAATTTTTATGCAGTGTTTGGCTGTTTTATGCGAAGGGCCGTGCATAATATTCACTTGGGGAGTGGTGAGTAGGGCGCGGGACTGGGCGTTTGCGGGCTGAGCCGGGAGGCATAAATCGGTTCTTCTTATTTGCATGATGTTGTAGTTTTTTTACGATAGAGTGAATTTCTACAACATCATGCCTCTTATGTCTTATCTTTTGGGTCGCTTTTATAGCCAATGCTGTATTTTTTTCTTATAAATAGAAAATCTACAACTTCTTTCGACAAACCTGTTGTAGATTTTTACGGAAATTTAAAAAAATACAGCATGTCGGGTTTTAGGGCAGCAATATCGCCTTCGTTTTTTCAAAAATGCTGTAATTTTTTCTCACGATTAAAAATTCTACAACTTCCGCAAAAAGCTAACGACCCCCGGATATTAAATATCCGAGGGCCGCCAGCATGAGTTTAATCTATTAAGATAAATCAATCTTTAAAGATCGATCTATCTCGCATAGTCATAGAATCCTATTCCGGTCTTTCTTCCGAGCTTGCCGGCTCTTACCATCTTTCTCAGCAATACGTGAGGTCTGTACTTAGGATCGCCGTATTCTGTGTAGAGGGTTTCCATTATAGCCAGACAAACGTCGAGTCCGATGAGATCTCCTAATTCGAGAGGTCCCATAGGGTGGTTGGCGCCCAGTTTCATAGCCGTGTCGATACCCTTGGCATCAGCAACGCCGTCAGCCAAGATACCGATACCTTCGTTAATCATCGGAATAAGGATTCTGTTTACAACAAAGCCAGGAGCCTCTGCAACTTCTACAGGAGTCTTTCCTAATGCTTCTGTAAGAGCAAGGATAGTGGCTTTAGTTTCTTCTGATGTAGTCAATCCCTTGATGATCTCAACAAGCTTCATTGCAGGAACAGGGTTAAAGAAATGCATTCCTATAACCTTGTCAGGTCTGCCTGTAGCGGCTGCGATCTCAGTGATGGAAAGGGATGAAGTATTTGTAGCAATGATGGTCTCAGGTTTGCAGAGCTTGTCTAATTCTGCGAACAGAGCCTTCTTAGCTTCCATATCTTCTGTAGCTGCTTCTATAACCAAGTCAGCGTCAGCGATGATGTTTATGTCAGTTGAGCCTGTGATTCTGCCGAAGACTTCTGCCGCCGCCTCAGCGGTCATTCTCTCTTTGGCGACCATCTTGTCGAGGTTCTTCTTAACAGTGGCAAGACCTTTCTCCACAGAAGATTCTCTTCTGGCTCTCATTACAACTTCGTAACCATTCTGCGCAAGAACCTGTATGATTCCTGCTCCCATAGTACCGGTACCTAATACACCAATTTTTTTCATTTAAACTTTGCCTCCTCATATGAAAGTAGAAAATGGTTTTAACATTTTTGTTAAAAAATTAACTCTATTACATGAATATTATACCACAAATAAAATAAAATGGAACCCCTTTCAAAAATTTATTTTGTTCTTTATTATGAACACTTCTATCCGGGCTCAGTGAGTAATTTACTTTTATTTCCTTTTTTGGTTTTTCTCCATGAGAAAATAATCGCATTTCACATTTAAGGAGGACATAATTATGAAGAAAAAATTACTCTCAGTTTTAACAGCATTGGTCTTAGTCACTTCTTGTCTTTCAGTGGCTTTCGCAGTCCCAGAGGACAGCGGAATACAACCGTATGATACTAGCGGTGTCACTTATGGAATAAATAGAACTAGTTCTACTACTGCATCTATAAATATAAACGTTCACTTTAGCCAAAAGGTTGACCAGTATAGTGTTGTAGTATATCTACAGAAATTATCCAACGGCTCTTGGGTAAACGATACAAACAATGATGATTATGTATATTACAATAATGGTTGGGATGCACGGTCATTTTTATTTAGCAGAACTTACGATGATTTAGAGCGTGGGGCTACATATAGAATACAATGCGTAAGTAAAGACTATATAGATGGTGCACCTACGACTTCCGTAACCTACTCTAGATCATTTTAATAAAGTAACTTTAGTAGGAAGGGGACACTCAGCCTATAGCTGAGCGTCCCTTTCTACTATTTTTTTGATCTCTTCGGTTTCAATCTCTCTTGGCACATTGATAGTAATTAAAATATCATTATACATAAAATCATATACTGTTTCTTTATCTCCTCTGTTATATAAATTTATATATACCTCAATACTACCCCAGTTTTCCACTATAGCACCACTATCAATTTCATGTGTCAAAACTGTCCCATCAGTACCTTTGATTTCTTCAATAAAAATTTCCTTTCCATCTACGTCTTCATATAGTATTGAAAGTTTCTCAAAGCTATCATTGGTCTCAAATATAGCCTCTGAGAAGTTGAAACCTTGTACCATTGAAGAAAACAACATAAAACTATCCTTCACATTATTTGGAATACTGTCAGTTGTTAGGTAATGCTTAACCGAACTCATCCCTGTCTCAACCTTTGTTCCACCGCTTCCTCCTGCAACTGCATTAGGCGGTTTCACTACACAGGTCACTCCTATGCAGACACACAGAGCACAGGCGGCGGCGCATGATATGATCTTTTTCTTGCGGCGGCGCCTTTCGGCTCTTCTCTGGTCGGCTATAGCTATCCACTTAGCCACTGTCTCTTCAGAAGGCGCTTGTCCCATCGGCTTTGCCAGATAAGCCTCTTCCAGTTTTTTACCAATGGTTTCTTTTAAATCCTTTTCTTTCATTACAGGTCGCCTCCTTCTTCAAACATCTTCCTAAGTTTCAGCTTTGCTCTTCTGGACAAGCTCCTGACATTAGACGGAGTCTCCCCTAAAACTTCCGCTATCTCATTTAGCTTGTGACCGTAGACATAATACAGCAGCAACGCCTTCTGCTCATTTGGCCTAAGCCTGCTTATGTACTCGTATAGATCTTCTCTTTCGAGACCGCTGATGAATATATCGAATTCTTTGTCACAAAATGTTTCAATATTGCACCTTGATTGTAACACATATTCATCAAAAGAGCATTCCCTTATTGCAACATTTTTGCATTTTGTCACATATTTGCTTCCGACTCTCTTTGCGATCTTTATCAACCAATACTTCATCTTGGTCTCGTCCCTCAAAGTATCGAGGGATGATAATGCTTCGACAAAGGTGTCTTGAATTGCGTCGTCCAAGAGATTCTCGTCAATGTTGAACGCTCTGAGATAATGAATGACATCGTTGTAATGCTCAAGCAACTTCGCCTCCTTTTCTAATAGTTCTCTCGGTTTTATTTTCATAATTTCACCATTCCTTTCCTTTTTATTTCTTCCAAATTATCCCTTTTTATGCAAATATTGACAAGCGAACACGAAAAAAAATCGGCACTCTTAATGAAAGTCCTTCCATCAGAAATGCCGAAAAACCGCTCGCATATCAATAATTATGCCTTATTTTTGATTTTTTGTCTATTTGGTTCTAACGCCGTCAGCATAAATTTCTGCGATTTCGCGAATTCCCTGAAGTTGTTTTGCATCACATTTTTGCAAAAGCCCCATGATCTCCTCGCAGACCTTTATAGCTTCTTCGTCTTCATCCCTCGAATAAATATTTCCGGCCAGAAGATAATCGGCCGTCACATCTAAAACCTGACACATCAGATATAATCTCTTTATTGATACGCCTTTGTTGCCGTATTCGATATCTGCTACGAACTGCGGCGAAACACCAAGCGATTCTGCCAGCTCCTCTCTGCTCAAATTCTTAGCTTCCCTTCTGTTTCTTACTCGTCTACCCATTTCCTTCTGGTCCAGAGTTCTAAGATTTGTCTCTTTGTTCTCTTTTGACATTTCTTTTCTCCTTTATTATAGTTTGAACATTTTTTCGTTCTTTACTCCTAAAGTTATCGTGAATAAACTAATAGTTGAATCAACCTACAGATGATCTTTCTAAGCTAAAAGACAAATTTTTATATTTTTTTGAAAATATTGCAACTTTTTTCTCTCTTTTTTGCACTTATTATATGTAGGGTTAATTATTTTGGTTTTATTCGCAGTAACTATAGGGGAAAATTTAAAGCACGAGGTAATATAATGAAGTTAGAAACACAAATGTTGATTGCAAAGAACATTCGAACACTCAGAACCAGTAAATGTATCAGTCAGACCGACTTTGCCAAAATGGTAGGCGTAAGCAGATCTACTTATGCAAGTTACGAACTCGGGAACCGTGTTCCCGACGCTGAAACCCTATTTCTTATCGCTAAAAAATTCGGTTTGAATATGAATATATTCTTTGAATGTGATCACTACAAATTTCTCGGGTACCTGGAGAGCTGTGAGATATTTGACGAGGAACTCATGGGTCTTATCTCCAATTACAAGAATCTCTCGTCTTTCGCAAAAGGCATGTTGATCGAGCGTTCTGTCTCTCTCATGGAGTGGGATAGGATGATTATGGCTAACAAAGCCGCTTTGGACAGCAGATTGAAAAAAGAATAAACCAAATAAGTACCATTACGGAAACGGCGGGCCCCTTGCTTTTTTTCAAGCAGAGGCTCGCCGTTTCTTTTTTGCGGCAGCAGGGAGCTTTTGTTTTCTTGAAAAGCGGGCGGAGCTATGTATATAGCTTTGCTGATTTTTTTGGGAGGAGGATAGATGGAGCGAGGGGGCGAGGAGGGCGGCATCGGGGGGCGGT
>FR882587.1:49149-55532 GCA_000435715.1 Firmicutes bacterium CAG:145 | reverse complement strand
GGCTTGTAGATAGTCCACGGCTCTACAGCCGCAGAGGGAGCCGCCCCCAGAAGACAGCCCCGCAAGCCCGCACGCCGAGCCGGCCCCTGTTCATTCACCGAGAAAATATCTTCCCAGCCTATCGGCCGCCATGATGGCTGCGTAAACATCTTTTGCCGTGACGGTAAAAGGCATATTGTGAAGAGTGTCGCTGTCAGCTGCGGCAGCCTCGGCTACTTTCATGATCTTTTCTTCGGTAATTTGCATCACTCCCAGCTGCCCCAGAGTTACCGGCAGACCCAGTTCGATACAGAACCCTATTATATCACCTAAAGTGTCGCTGTCCTCATTTTCCAGAACCAGCTGGGTGATAGTTCCAAAGGCAACTTTTTCGCCGTGATACATGTGGTGACATTCTTCCAGCACGGTTAAACCGTTGTGAATAGCGTGAGCTCCTGCCAGCCCGCCGCTTTCAAAGCCCAGCCCCGAAAGCAGCGTGTTGGCTTCGATTATCTTTTCTACGGATTTGGTGCATACTCCAGCTTCGAGGGCCAATTTAGCTTTGAGTCCTTCATCCAGCAAAGTATCATAGCATAACTCTGCCAGAGCCATGGCCGCCTCGGTGGCCTTTCCTCCGGCGCAGGTATCAGCTCCTTTTCTGTAGCAGGCTCTCGCTTCAAAATATGTTGCCAGCGCATCGCCGATGCCGGCCACAGTCAGTCTTACAGGAGATTTTGAAATTATATCTGTATCCATCAAAACGAGGTTAGGATTCTGAGGCAGGAACAAATATTCTTCAAAGACGCCTTCATCGGTATATATGACTGATAAGGCGCTGCATGGGGCGTCTGTAGAGGCTATGGTCGGGCAGATGACTACCGGCGCGCCGCAGTAGTAAGCGACAGCTTTAGCTGTATCAAAGATCTTTCCTCCTCCGATACCCACGATCATGTCGCACTTGTTCTCAGCTACGATGCCCTTGAGCCGATCTATCTCGCTCTTGCTACATTCGCCGCCGAAAAATTCAAATACTGCCTGGGCGTTTTCATTATCAAAGCTTGCCTTTACCTGGTTGCCCACTCTCTTGTATCCGCCTTCGCTGATTATTATTAAAGGCTTGGTTCCGTAAGCTTTAGTATGCTTTCCTATATTGGACAGCTCGCCGGCCCCTTGCAGATATTTGCCGGGACTTATCAATACTTTTGTCATAGTATTTTCCTCCTTGGTGATTTTGAAATCTTTGTCTGTATTATGGTACGCATTTTGGCTGATATTATAACAAACGCCGTATATTCCCCGCCTCTATAGACTACGGGTTTTATTCAGCCTTTTGGCGGAGATTAATAATCTTCCGCCAAAAGGCTGGGGAGCTTACAGCCCTGGTCTTTGTTGTAATCGTTCGATTCGCCCCTGACGCCTCTGCTATCCGTTTTGTCTTGCGAATCGCCTGCGGCTCTTGGGACAAAAAAGGCAAGCGAGCTTGCCGGGGGACACGCTCCGATTTAAACAAAAGCAAGCAGATCTTGCCTCTATAAGAGTTCTGCTTGCATTTAAGTCACTTCAGAGTACTGGTATACCTTATGGTTTCCATGGCGTCTTTAGCATATTTATCGGCTCCTATTCTGTCCGAATACTCCTGATTGAGAACTGCCCCGCCGACTACGATCTTGCACCACGGAGCCTTCTCCTTCAAAAGATGGATGGTTTTTTCCATGGCCGGGACGGTGGTAGTCATGAGGGCGCTTAAGCCTACTGCCGGAGCGTTGTTATCTATAACCGCCTGGACGATGATTTCGGGAGCCACATCTTTTCCAAGATCTATGACCTTGAAGCCGTAGTTCTCCAGCAGAAGCTTGACTATGTTCTTGCCTATATCGTGAATATCTCCGTGAACCGTAGCTATTACCACAGGAAACTTATCGATGGCCGCTCCGGAAGACATATGAGACTTTATCTTCTCAAAAGAAGCCTTGGCTGCCTCTGCGCTCATGAGAAGCTGAGGCAGATATACTGTCTTTTCTTCAAAGCCCTTGCCCACTATGTCAAGAGCCGGGATTATCTCGCTTTGGATTATGAACAAAGGGTCGGTATTTTCGGCCAGAAGATTTTCAGTCATCTCCCCTGCCCTGTCTTTAAGGCCTTTGCTGATGGCTCTTTGAAGAGGCGTCAGACTGCCATCGTCTTTTGGCGAAGCGGAGGGCGTAGCGTGACTTGCAGAAGGCTGCTGCGCAGACTGAGCCGGAAGGCTCTCCGTAAATGCTATATATTCTCCGCAGTTCTCATCCATATTGTGAAGCGCTTTAAAAGAATGATATGCCTTCATCATGTCTGTTGAATAAGGATTCATTATGGCCGCCGACAGTCCCCTCTCCAATGCGCAGGCAAAAAACGTGCTGTTTATGGCAGCTCTTTCTGGAAGACCGAAGGAAACGTTTGACACCCCCAGAGAAGTGTGGCAGCCGAGGCGGTTTTTTATGATGTCCAGCGCCCGGAGTGTTTCGATGGCCGCGCCCGGTTCGGCGCTTACCGTCATAGCTAAAGTGTCGAAGATTATATCTTTTTTATCTATACCGTACTCGGCAGCTCTTTTTAGAATTTTTTCGGCGATGGCGACTCTGCCTTCCGCTGTCTTGGGAATACCGTCGTCGTCCAGAGTAAGAGCGACAACTGCTCCGCCGTATTTTTTGACCAGAGGGAAAATCTGCGACATGGAAGATTCCTTGCCGCTGACTGAATTTATCATAGCCTTGCCGTTGTACAACCTCAGAGCCTGCTCCATCGCTTTCGTATCTGCCGTATCTATCTGAAGCGGAAGATTGGTGATTGCCTGAAGTTCAAATACGGCCTTCTTAAGCATAGAAACTTCATCTATCTCGGGAAGCCCCACATTCACATCCAGTATGTGGACGCCGGCCTCCTGCTGATTTATTCCCTCTTGCAGAATATAATTTATATCGTTTTCTGCCAGCGCCTGCTTGAATCTCTTTTTCCCTGTGGGATTGATACGCTCGCCTATGAGTATAGGAGATGAATCAAACTTGACGGCATGAGTATAAGAGGAAACGCAAGTGATATTCTTGGGCTCTGTCTGAACGGGCTTCATGCCCAAAGTCGCCTGGGTTATATGTCTTATGTATTGAGGATTAGTTCCGCAGCAGCCGCCTATAAGGCGTACTCCCTGCGCCGCCGCATCTTTAAGATCAGAGGCAAATTCGACGGGAGAAGTGCCGTACACCGCTTTTCCGTCCACTTCTTTTGGCAAGCCTGCGTTGGGCTTGAGGATGACGGGGATTGAAGCGTTAGCCAGCAGTTCTTCGATAACGCCGGTAAGCTGTTTAGGCTCGAGAGAGCAGTTAGCTCCAAGGGCGTCGGCCCCCATACCCTCGATCATCGCTGTCATGGCGGCGGGAGACGCCCCCGTCATCAGTTTTCCGTCTTCTCCGTAAGCGTTAGAGACGAATACAGGCAGGTCGCTGTTTTCTTTGGCAGCCAAAAGCGCCGCCTTCGTCTCATAGCTGTCGCTCATGGTCTCGATAAATATGAGATCTGCCCCCAGACCGCAGCCGGCCCGTACTATTTGGGCAAAAAGTTCTACGGCGTCTTCAAATTCGAAATCTCCGTATGGTTTTAAGAGCCTGCCGCAGGGGCCTATGTCTAAGGCTATGAATTTCTCCTGCGGCCCTGAAGAACTTTCCCGGGCTCTCTTGGCATTTTCCAAGGCGGCCTTTATCACAGCTTTGAGCTCTTCCGGCGCAAACTTCAGTGAATTGGCTCCGAAAGTGTTGGTGTTTACGATGTTGCTTCCGGCGTCAAAATAATCACGGTGTATCTTCTCCACCACCGCAGGATGAGTGATATTCCACCGCTCGGGATGCTCTCCGGCGGCAAGTCCGGCTTCCTGAAGCAGCGTTCCCATTCCTCCGTCCAGATAGACTAAGTTGTCTTTCATATAATCTAATATATTCATAAATCATTCCTTCCTGAAGCTGCAGTCAAGCTTGCTGCAAGTCTTGCAATCATTTCCATGAACGTCCGGCGACTTTCTTTGGCAGTTTTCCTCCGTCTCAGATGTGTCCGGATAAAGTCCTATAATTGCCGTCACTGATTTTGACGGCGACATGAGGAGACTCTCTGTCAGAGAGAGCCCTATCTTTCTGGGACAGTCCAGAAGGTCAAAGAACTGTTTTTGAGAAGAAAGCGGAAAATCTCCGTAGCCGGGGCTGAATCTGGGCCGCGAGAGAAAGCCTTTTTCTTTGTATTCTATGCGTATATCCTCATTGAAAGCGTTGCACAGAGATTCTATGCGTTCGGCGCCTATGGCCTGAAAACACAGAGCCCTGGCGGGAGACAGTCTGCTGTATCTGAAAATCAGACGGTCCAGGTCTATACCTATGGTGGCTGCAAAGAGGATTGATCGGCTGCAGCCTGTAAGATTTTTTTTAAGGTCAAGACTGCCCATCGGCGCAGCCTCCTTGCCGGCGCAGAATAAATCTGTATCGAACACCCCGTAACAGACCTTGCAGGAGAGCCTGCCGTTGGCTTCATCTAAGCAGCTGTCTATGAGAGCTTCTATTTCCGGCGTCTGCCGCCGGCAGCCCATATAGCGCAAGATCTCTCCCCTGTCTATGGCGGGAGGATCGTATTTTCTCGTTATGACGGTGCTCATCATTCTTTTCCCAGTATATCGGAGAGGTTTGCCTGTATTTTGCGGGCCACGTCCGGTTTGTTCATGGAATATACGTGGACATTAGTAACATTGTTGGCAAACAGATCTATGATCTGATCTGTGGCATAGGCGATACCGGCCTGTTTCATAGCCGCAGGATCGCTGCCGAACTTGTCCACCAGACTCTTGAACCTCTGAGGCATGTGGGAACCGGACAGCTTAACGGCTCTTTCCACCTGTTTTGCGTTGGTAATAGGCATTATGCCGGCCACCACAGGTACGGTGATGCCAGCTTCTCTGATCTTATAGAGAAAATTATATAAGAGGTTGTTGTCGAAGAACATCTGGGTGGTGAAAAACTCGCAGCCCGCTTCGACTTTTTCTTTAAGATATTTTATGTCTTCCTTTTGATTTGTACTTTCCGGGTGAATCTCGGGGTAACACGCCCCACCGATGCAAAAATCCGTATCGCTTTCTCTCAGCTCCCGGATCAGATCTATGGCGTGGTGATAGTGCCATGTCTCCTGATGAGACAAGTCCATGCCTTCGGGAATATCGCCTCTTAAGGCCATGACGTTTTCGATACCGGCCTCTTTGATCTGGTCAATCTTCTGCCGCACAGCCTCGTGAGTAGAAGAAACGCAAGTAAGGTGAGCCAAAGTGGACACACCGTACATATCTTTTATGTTTTTTGCAATTTCCAAAGTATATTCGCTGGTTCCGCCTCCGGCTCCGTAAGTTACGCTCATGAACGCCGGTTTCAGCTTGGCGATCTCTTCTGTAGCAGCCTTTACGCTGTCAAAAGACGAGTCGGCTTTAGGAGGAAAGACCTCAAAGGATAGTGATAGATCATCTCGTTTAAGTAAGTTTATCAGCTTCATAGTATCTCGCTCTTTTCTTTAAAAAGTTATACTTGAATTATACTACTCCGCAGTTGAGATAACAAGTTTTAGAAAGGATTTTACAAGATCGGCTTTGATATAGAAAAGGGCCTCATGCAGCGAGGGAGGAAAAGAACGGCTTTACTTAAAGCGAGTTGCCGCAGGAGAGAGTTTCCTTCCCTCTGCCTGTAAGTACATACAATTTTTTCTGAAAAAGTATATTGGAGGACTGTATAACTTGTAAGGTGCGCTGCATGGCCTCTTGACTATATTATCCACCAATTATGTGTAAAACTAAGGAAGCAAAACTATAAATAATATGGAGAAAATGAGACGGAAGAATGAAGATGCCGGAGGCAAACTATAAATTCAGAACCAAAAAGTTTATGACGATAGTGCAAAAAACTCCCCATAAGATTAGAAAGAGGATGAAGCAAAGCCCCGTTTTAATTGATGTCTCGGCCCTTTTGCAGAAGATAACGCCATACAGAGCGGCAGATATAAGAATACCAAGAACGTGACTTGCTGTCAGTATTGCCGCCTCGGCAGGAGAAAAGTACGAAATGAGGAGAGCGGTAATTTACAAGGTTACGATGCCGGGAAAAGAAGGATACGGCCAGTAAAGTGTCCGTATTGGAGAAATATCCAGAGACATTTTTTGATTTTTGTCCGAAAAAGTCTTGACAGCCCTGCGCGCATGAGGTATTATTAAATTGTCCTTAAAGGACATAATATATCTCCAAAAGGCGCCGATGGGGACAACGAAAATACGAAACTTTAACAAAAGGAGGAAATATTATGGATATTATGGTATTGAAGTCTCAGCAGTGGATGAACGATACATACGGCGGCGACAG
>FR882587.1:42366-49123 GCA_000435715.1 Firmicutes bacterium CAG:145 | reverse complement strand
CAGCCGTTATACAAGAGTCGCAGAAGACGGAGCTACAGGATGGGGAACGATAAACGGCCTCATAATAGCCCTTCAGATCGAGCTGGGTATGGCAGAGACAGCAGCCGTTATCGGGCCGACCACAAGAGGTAAGTTTAATGCGAAGTATCCGGGCGGAATAACCCGGCAGGCGGCGGACGATACCGATACGGACAACGTTCACAGCATAATACAGTGCGCTCTCTGGTGCAAAGGATATTATGCGGAAACCGGAAGCATAACTGGTTACTATAAGGGTCAGTCGGCCGATTCGGTAGAAGAACTGAAAGCCGACATGGGTATAGGCGGAAATTCTACGGTCACCATGGAGATAATGGAAGCCCTGCTGTCGATGAAGCAGTTTGTACTGCTTTCGGGCTACGGCGGAACCGAAGCCATAAGAGGAATCCAGCAGACCATCAATAAGGACTATAAAAACTATACGGGAATAATCCCTTGCGACGGACTTTACGGCAGAGAGATGAATACCGCTATAATCCAGGTGCTTCAGGCCGTGGAAGGATTTGCCCCGGAAGTCTCAAACGGCAATTTCGGTAACGGAACCAAGGGTGCGCTGAAGGTGATAAATGCAACCAATGCCGCAGCAAATCCCGACTGGGTGTGGATTGCCAGCGTAGCCCTGATCTGCAACGGCTACTTGGATAATACCGAAAGAAAGTGGGTGCCGGCGCTCCAGCTGGCTATCGAGACATTTCAGGTAGCCCATGCTCTGCCTATTACGAGACAGCTGGATGTCAACACTTGGATGTCGCTGTTTATCAGCAAGGGAAACCCGGACAGGGCAGCCTTGGGCTGCGACTGCGCTACGGTACTAAATGCAGATAAAGCGACAGCCCTATATAATGAAGGGTACAGATATGTGGGAAGATATTTGACCGGATATGTAGGCTCGGGAAGCACTGCACGGCCGAAAGCGATGACAAAGGAAGAACTGTCAGCAGTTTTTTCGGCAGGATTGAGGGTATTTGCGATTTATCAGGATAACAACCCGGTAGTTTCTTACTACACTTACGAACAAGGACTGGAGGATGGAGTAAAAGCCTTTAATGCAGCAAAAAACTTAGGGGTTCCCGAGGGAGAATTCATCTATTTTGCAGTAGATTGCGATATGATGGATTATCAGGTTACTGCTAATGCCATTCCGTATTTCAGAGGCATAAGAGAAGCTTTAAAAGGCAAACCTCTCTACTATAAAGTAGGAATTTACGGTTCCAGAAATACTTGTACGAGAGTCTCCGATGAAGGGCTTGCAAAGAGTAGTTTTGTAGGAGATATGTCTACGGGCTACAGTGGAAATATGGGCTACAGAATACCGACAAACTGGGCTTTCGATCAATTTCATGAATATGTATTTACGGGAGCTTCCGTTAACTTCGATTTAGATAAGGATGCATATTCAGGAAGGTACTCAGGATTTAACCATGTTGAAAATTATGATGAGGCGTATATAAGCAGCAAAAAAACGGAAGCTTATATTGATAGAGCCGAACAGATTTTTGATGAACTGGGATATGGTGTGCCGATAGAAATGGTACTTGAAAAAGAAACTCTTTTAATGAAAATTCCGAATCTCGAGGCCAATTATAAAGTCAGCATTTCAGAGGCACTAAATTTGCCGGAGGAAGACTTCGTGCAGATTATCGTATCTAACGGCAAGTTTGATGAAGCTCAGATGGAGATTGTATCATCTGAATTTGAGTCTCTGGATGCTGAAACCAGAGAAGCTATTGGAGGAAATGGAGCTTTTAAAACGATATCTACGCTGGCGAGCGAAATAGGAAATGGAAAAGTTGTATTCTCGTATGAGATAAGCTCAGATGGCAAGCTTGTCTTCCGATACGGAATCGAAGAAGAAGTTTTCAATGATCAACCAGAAACAGAAAAACTTTGCGTATATGTTAGTATTACGATAACGAATGATACCACCTTTAAAGAGGAATTTGAAAGTATAATGGAGAGTTTACCGTCGTTAGAAACGGTAGCAATGGTCACTTTACTTATAATTTTAATTTTGTTGATTATTTTTACAGGTATCAGCCTTGCTGCTATCCTGAAAGCTCTTGCGGCGTTTCTAACCGCCTACGCTGTATAGTGAGCTGAGATTATAGGGCTGTTAAACAAAGCCGAGACTATTGTTTACAGCCCTTCAATCATAATAAGTTCATTGAAAAATCAACCGTATTATGTTATCATATTGAGAGTTTTACTTTCATAATTTACCATAGGAGGTCACTATGCAAAAAGAAGAAGCCATAAATATATATAAAAGTTTTGCTTCCATGAAAAAGCTGCCGATTATAGCCTCTTTAGCTGCAATGATTGCCGGCCTAATAATATTTTTTTTGAATATTAACGCCGGTTTACTATTTATATATATAGATTTAATTTTTACAGGGCTTTGTGCCCTTTGCAGCTTAATATGCTTCGATTACGCAATCCTCAAGGTATTAAAACTCTTTCAGAAAGTCAGCGAAGTGCTTAACGAAGATCTTGATCAGGAAGAATATCTGCAACTCACAGAGGCTATCGTTTCTTATGGTAAAAATTCAAAGCCTGTCTGGATGCAGAAACCATTATATTCGGCTTTTCAGTTCCAATACATTTCTGCTTTGGTTGTTAACGGAATGATAGTGCAGGCCAAAGAATATTTAAGTCAAAACGGTATACGTACAAAATATTTTTATAATCTTGCCCAAGTATACATTGATCTGGCCGAAGCTCGTTCTATTGGTGACAATGAAAAGTATATAAAAATATATGAATCTGCGCCTAAAGCGTATAAAAGAGTGAAGATTCATTCTTTTGTGGCTTTGATTGTACAGGGAAAATATGATGAAGTCATAGATGATTTGGTAAACTATACTCCAAAGAATAAACGAGATGCGGTTCAACGCCATATGCTTTTAGGTGAAGCCTATCTAAAAAAGGGGCTGGTTTCTGAAGCAAAGTCACATATTGAATATGTTATAAATATTGGCAAACCCCTCCGTGAGCTTTGCCGTGCAGAGGAACTGTACAAAGAGCTGTAGGATTTTTATCTAAGATGAGCCATAAAAAACTAACATCATAGGAACCGGTATTATGATAAGTCTTCATATAATAGGGTTTCGAGTATCGGCTCTTCATCTGAGACTTCTTTTAGAGGATTGACTATTTGCAGCCCCTCAGTAATCCAGCAGATACTGTTAGGAACCTCCCAAGTCTCATAATATGGGTACGTTCGACCTTTATTAAAGATTAACACATTGTTGCTTCCTATATACTTGCTGTAATATAACGCATACTCAAAATTGGGGGCTTCTCGCCAAATCGGCCGCCCTATTTGGGTTACCACCACGGTATACTTGCCGTTCGGGGAAGCCTCTCTGTAAATCTCCGTTCTCGCAACATTATAATTATAATAAAATATCCCTTTAGTAATAACACTATAATTACACCTGCTATGACGAGTAAAAGTTTTACCTCGCTGTTTTTCAATGCTTTTTTGACTTTTTCTTTCATACAAGCCCCCTCTTTTAATCCTATGAATACATTTCCTCTACAAACTGGCTCAGCAACCTCTCGCCGTCGATTTCCGCAATGATAATATTTAAATTTCAAAAATGAAAGGAGCCATCACTACAGCGACTATTCGGTGGCTGTGCGACAACTTCATACTATATCAGTTTGGTCAAACGGTAAGATATATACTCTATCGGGCTTGCCATCTTCGAAGAAAGTGAGCTTTACACTGTTGGCAAGCCATTCTGTTTGATAGCTATTTTCATCGCTTGATACCGGCATTCGCAATGTGAAGAAGGAGAGTTTTTTAATCCGGTATCTGTCATAAATAATAAAGGTGTTCTCCTTTTTTTCTCCTGCCTAACTTAAAAAACAAACAAATTATAGTGTGCAGTAGCATCTGCGTTAATAAGAAAGGCTTTTCTTAGGTGTTCTTCGCTGATAGGATCTATTATGGTATTTACACTTTCGCCACATTACTTTTTATGGCGACGCCTGATATATGCACGTATTACACAAACAATTAAAAAAATAGTATAGTGTAAAGTTATCAGAAGGCCTGAATATATAGAAAAGAATGACGCGGAATGCTTAAATAGATGCTCAGGCAGATAAAATGTAAATGATGATAACACTATAGTTATAAAAAATAAAAACTGAAAGGAACTATAGGCAGCATTCATGGCGATATTTGAAGAAAAGCATATGTTGGCACAAATGAGGGTGAAAAGTCCGAAGATGTAAGGATAATAGAGAACCAAAAAGGCAATGGCACTGCTGTTTGAAATGGGAAAATCATGTTCAGATGTTGGTGTGGGAGGCATCTCATTTAAAAGGTAAGGAATACCACCACACAGAAAACTTAGAAAAATATATGCGACACTTAGTGGTAAAAATTTCTTGAAAAACAATTTTCTTTCATTCATACTCGAGACCCCCTCTTTTAATTCTATGAATAGTATACTATCTCGCAGAAGAATTATCAATTGCGTTTTAGAACTCACACCTGACGGAGCATACATACGCCGCCTGCGATGTAATTCCGCTTGTCAGAGAACTTGGGGATATGTATAATAAATATAAGAATTATGAGCAACAGGATAGCCGGATTACATTTCCAAGGGAGTAAAGAATGATAAAAAAAATACTGAAAAACAAAATTATCTTTAGGGCTATTATCATAACAGAGATATTGGCGACCTTAGTATTTGCAGTGTTTATCATCGAAAACTACAGAAAGAGCGATTCAGGAGATCCCAAATACGATATGCTGGCACAAGAAGAGGTTCAGATTCCGGAGAAAATGATAAGCCGTCGGATAACTGTAGCCAGAACTCATAAGGTTTATGAAAGGAAAGACGATGGATTTAGGATTTTTCTTTCTGAAAAAATCGGAGAAACGGGGTATTATTATGTGAGAATGGAGAATATCAGGTTCGAGAATACAGACTTGTATACCGAGTGTAGAGTGGATTGGATAGAGAAGGGCGCAAAGATTACCTTTATGGGCGATGGTGTCGAGGACGTTGTATATGTGATAGAACAGCATAAGGGGAGAGGTTATGAGTAACAATTCTATTGAAGAAAAGAACCTTCGCAGAAGGGAAATAATCCTGAAGGTAATGACGGTTATCTTTATTGTAGCCGCCTTACGCTTTTATATCGACCTAAAGATAGGAGCGAATAAGGAATATGAGTATTACAGGAAAGACTCCCCCGACGGAGAAAGAACAGTAGTATTTTACAGGATTGGAAATGAAAGACCGTTAAGAGGAAATCGTTATAGAGTAGTCGTATTTGCAAAGGGCGCAGAAGAAAAAGTTAGCTCATTTGAAATAAATAATGATAGAAGTTTTTACTTCGACGCAGCCGAAGATGAACACACGGGCGACTATAAAATGAACTTTCAATGGGAGGAAGACGGAATTTGGATAATATATACGGACCCCGGAGTTGGAAAAGAAAAAATATTTGTTCCGACCTAAACGCCTAAGGAGTCGAAGGATAATTATCAAGGGGAGAACACTATGCAAAAAGAAGAAGCCATAAAAATATATAAGAGCTTTGCATCGATGAAAGATGTGGCGCTTTTAGTTATTTTAGTATACATAGCCACATACATATTGATATCGGCATTAAACAATAATAGCGAAGACGGGATTTTCATATATGTAGCCATGTGGCTGACGGCTTTCCTCGCAGGGATTGCATATATTGCGCACGATATATTAAAAAGCGTTAATAAGATTGATGAAGCAGTGAACGAAGACCTTGATGATAAAAAATATTTGGAAATTATATATTGCATAATTGACTACGGAAAAAACCATAAGCAAAAAAACAACCTGCAAAGAACTTTTTATTTGATTATGCAAGAACGATATGCCATGGCCTTAATCATTAACGGGAAGAGAAAAGAAGCGGAAGAATATATAAATAGCGGAGAAATAAAGCATGAGCCTTATCGCATGTTTTTGAGAGCATGTATTGATTTGGATCGTGCATACGCTCAAGGAGATGCCGAAAAGTATATAAAGATATATAAGGCGGCTCCAAAGTCATACAAAGAGGTCAAGCTTCACGCCTGCCGCGCTTTGCTCATGCAGGGCAAGTATGACGAGGCTATAGAGGGACTGATGAAATACACCCCAAAGAATAAACGCGAAGAAATTCTGCGTCGGTTTACGATAGGCGAAGCTCATCTGAGAAAAGGGTCAAAAGACGAGGCGAAAATATACCTCGAATATGTCATAAACAACGGCAAGACGCTGAGAGAAAAGTTCATGGCAGAGGAGCTGTACAAAGAGCTGTAGGATTACGAGTGCTTCTTGGAAGGAGACAGTTATAAAGGCTTCATTCCGATGGCAGCAGCAAAACGTTAACAATGTTATTAAGAATCCTCAGCCCCACGGCTATTCCCGGTAATTGGCTTTTATGGCCCTTTTCCGGGAAATTTTTCTTTAGCAAGTCTCGGTCTTTTTAAATTAAAGGTCATTTGCGGGAGTTTTTGACCATCTTGTAGCGGATATAAGCGTTTTACAGCCTTATTTTCTCAGTTTTCTCTCTAAAAAGTCCCGCAAACAGCCTTAAATTTCACCTTACCGAGACTACGCCGTCAAAAACTCTCGCAAGTCCTCTGATTTTTAGAAAAACCGGGAATTCTGTAAAAAACCTCCTTTAAACAGAGGACAGCCTTGCCGGCAACAAAAAAAGGGAC
>FR882587.1:22670-42321 GCA_000435715.1 Firmicutes bacterium CAG:145 | reverse complement strand
CGGCGGCAGGAGTCCCCTCTTTTTCGTATCCTTACAGCTTACTCATGACGTAATCAGCAAATTCTTTGCAGGTGGCTCCGTCTGCGAGGCCGGTGACCACCACCTTTTTTTCAGTATCGCAGCATGTGTGGAGCGCGCCGGCCAGCCTGTCCGCCGCGGCGGTGAGGCCGATGTGGCGAAGAAGCATTTCCGCCGCCTTGAATATGCTGGACGGGTTTGCGTAGTCCGCCAGCCCATCCTCTATCATCCTCGGCGCGCTGCCGTGGATGGCCTCGAACATGGCGTACCTGTCGCCGATGTTGGCGCTTCCTGCGGTGCCGACTCCGCCTTGGATTTCGGCGGCTTCGTCGGTTATGATGTCTCCGTACAGATTAGGCATGACGAAGACCTGAAATTGATTTCTTATGGCCTTGTTGACAAGGTTTGCAGTCATTATATCTATGTACCAGTCCTCTGCCTTGATCTCGGGGTACTGGGCCGCTACTTCGTTGCATATCTTTGAGAACTTGCCGTCGGTCTTTTTCATTATATTAGCCTTGGTCACGATGGCGACGTTAGTCTTGCCGTTGTTCTTTGCATATTCGAAGGCAGCTCTGGCTATCCTCTCCGTTCCGCAGTCTGTAGTCACCTTGAAGTCCATGGCAAGAACTCCTGGGACCTCTATGCCCTTGCTTCCCAGAGTGTATTCGCCCTCCGTGTTTTCACGGTAAAACATCCAGTCGATGCCCTCTTCCGGCACCGATACGGGACGGACGTTGGCGTACAGGTCAAGCTCCCGTCTCAAAGTTACGTTGGCGCTTTCCATGGTGCCACCCTTAGGAGTGGTGGTCGGGCCTTTCAGTATGACGTCGCAGGCCTTTATGTCGGCCAGAACGTCTGCCGGCACGGCTTCACCTTTGGCCAGCCTGTTTTCGATGGTAAGGCCTTCTATGTCCCGAAGGACTATCTTGCCGGAGCCAATCTCATCCTTCAAAAGCTCCGTCAGAAGACGGCGAGCTTCCTTCATGATGATAGGGCCAATGCCGTCTCCGCCGCAGAGGCCTACGGTTATCTTATCCAGCGAGGCGAAATCCTTGGGAGGCTCCGCCGAAGCCATTTTCTCGGCTCTTGCCAGCTGTTCTTTCAATAATTTTTCAAACTGCGCCGTGGCAGCTTCTATATATTTTTCCAAGTCACCGTACCTCCTTACAGATTTCCCTGTCCTACGTATTTGAGAAGACCGCCGGCCTTTAAGATGGCTTTCTGCCTCTGGGTAAAGCTGCATATCAGCGAGAACTCCTGACCGGTAGTAACGTCTTTGAGAATAAGCTTTCCGCTGTCCAGTCCGGCGTATATGTCGGAAAGGGCCAGAGCGTCGCCCTGAGTCAGCTTGTCGTAGTCTTCCGGATTTTCAAAGGTGAGAGGAACTATGCCTGCGTTTATCAGGTTAGCGGCATGGATTCTGGCAAAGCTCTTGCTTATTACGGCTCTCACTCCAAGATACAGAGGAACGAGGGCTGCGTGCTCTCTCGAAGAGCCTTGACCGTAGTTGTTTCCTCCCACTATTATGCTTTCGCCGGCCGCCTTTGCTCTTTCCGGGAAAGTCTCGTCGCATACGGCGAAACAGTACTGAGAAAGATGAGGTATGTTGGAGCGGTAAGGCAGTATCTTGGCTCCCGCCGGCATGATGTGGTCTGTGGTGATGTTGTCGCCAACCTTGAGAACAAGGGGAGCCGAAAGAGAATCTTCCAGCGGCTTGCTGTTAGGGAAAGGCTTGATGTTAGGACCTCTCAGAATCGGAAGGTCCTTCGCCTCCTCTAAAGAAGCAGGAGGTATAACTGCGCTGTCGTCTATCTTGAAAGCCTTTGGCATTGTCACCTCCGGCATTTTGCCGAGAAGCATAGGGTCTGTAATCTCTCCCGTAAGAGCCGCGGCGACGGCAGTTTCAGGAGAAACAAGATAAACCTGTCCGTCGGCTGTGCCGGAGCGGCCCTCGAAGTTTCTGTTAAAGGTCCTGAGGGAAACGCCGCCGGAGTTAGGGGAGAAGCCCATTCCTATGCAAGGGCCGCAGGCGCATTCCAGAACTCTCGCGCCGCTGGCCAGAATGTCAGAAAGGGCTCCCGCGTCGGCCAGCATGGAAAGAACCTGCTTCGATCCCGGCGAAATGGAAAGGCTCACCTCCGGGCGGATGGTCTTGCCCTTTAACAGAGCGGCCACCTTCAGCATGTCTAAAAGCGAGGAGTTGGTGCATGAGCCTATGCAGACCTGATCTACCTTAGTGCCTTTGAGGCTTGAAACCTTGACCACGTTGTCAGGGCTGTGAGGGCAGGCGATCATCGGCTCGAGGGTTGAAAGGTCTATGTCGATAACCTTGTCATATACGGCGTCATCGTCGCTTTCGAGGCGGACGTAGTCTCCGCCTCTTCCCTCGGCTTCGAGGAAAGCCTTGGTAATCTCATCCGATGGGAATATGGACGTGGTGGCGCCGAGCTCTGTTCCCATGTTGGTTATGGTGGCTCTCTCAGGAACGGAAAGAGTCTTTACTCCCTCGCCGCCCCATTCTATGACGGCGCCTACGCCGCCTTTTACCGACAGGATTCGGAGAATTTCGAGGCTTACGTCTTTAGCCGTTACGAAATCTCTCAGCTTTCCCGTAAGATTTACCTTGTACATCTTCGGCATGGTGATGTAATAAGCGCCGCCGCCCATGGCCACAGCCACATCGAGGCCGCCTGCTCCCATGGCCAGCATGCCTATTCCGCCGCCCGTAGGAGTATGGCTGTCGGAGCCGATAAGAGTTTTGCCCGGCTTTCCGAATCTTTCCAGATGAACCTGATGGCAAATGCCGTTGCCCGGTCTGGAAAAGTAGAGGCCGTATTTTTTCGCCATGGACTGAATGAATCTGTGGTCGTCGGCGTTTTCAAATCCCGACTGGAGAGTGTTGTGATCTATGTATGCCACCGAAAGCTCCGTGCGGACCCTCGGAACTCCCATAGTCTCAAACTCCAGATATGCCATGGTGCCGGTGGCGTCCTGAGTCAGAGTCTGGTCTATTTTCAGCGCCACTTCTTTTCCCGGCGTCATTTCGCCGCTTACGAGATGTTCCTTTATTATCTTCTGTGCTATCGTTAAACCCATTACTTTGATGTTCCTTTCTGTATGCTCTTGTATGCCTGGTCTACGTGCTTCAAAACCAGCTCTTCGATTTTTTCCTGATTGCCGGCCTGTATGGCTTCATAAATCTTGACGTGCTCTTCTATGGAATACCGGCTTCTTCCCTCGTTTGTAAGGGAATCCTTTCTGTACTTCATCAGCTTGTGATGTATGGGGGAAAGGACCGCCTGAAAAATCGGACTTCCCGAGGCGGAGTATATTATATCGTGGAACTGAGTGTCCAGATTGCGGACCTTCTCTATGTTTTTCTTTTCCTGATAGAACTCCTGCTGATCCAAGATTTCTTTGAGTTTTGCGAGATCCTCGTCGCTTATATTCATGGCGGCCATTTTCACCACCATAGGCTCCAAGGCTCTTTTAACTGCGAACATATCTGCCACGTCTTCGTCGGTTATTCCAAGCACCACGGTGCCGGAAGGGGTTATTCCTATGAGCTTGTCGTTTTCGAGGCGGGCGATGGCCTCTCTTATGGGCGTCCTGCTGACCCCCAGCTCTTCGGAAAGCTTTGATTCGCTGATGATTTCTCCGGCCTTATATACGCCGCTGAGAATGTTTTTTTCTATCTGCTGATACACCTGATTCGCCAGGGACAGAGATTTGTAGTCTATCATTTTTTCTCAAACTCTCCTTTCGTCAGCTCAGATATTTTGTCCTCCATTTCCTGATTGGAAAGGCTGGTGGTTCTGCCGTCTGCGTACATTTCGTCCACCCAGTCCTTGAGGGCTGCCACGACCGGATTGTCCTTGGTCATGCGCTCGTCGCCGAGAAGCTCGTAATGCTCGTTCATCCAGTAGGCGATGCCTGCCAGACCGGAGGTCTTGCTTACGGACACGCCCGGCGCCCTGTTCAGGAGCTTCTTCGTGTTGAAGATGTTGTAAATCTCTTCGTCCTTCATCAGGCCGTCGGCGTGGATTCCAGCCTTTGTGACGTTGAAGTTTTCTCCCACGAAAGGAGTCATCGGCGGAATTTCATAGCCCATTTCTTCTTTGAAATACCTGCCTATCTCGGTGACGGCGGTCGGATCCATGCCGTCGAGGGAGCCTTTGAGGGAAGCGTATTCAAACACCATAGCCTCCAGCGGCACGTTGCCGGTTCGCTCGCCTATCCCCAGCAGCGAACAGTTGACGGCGGAGGCTCCGTACAGCCACGCCGCCGAAGCGTTTGCCACGGCCTTGTAAAAATCATTGTGGCCGTGCCACTCCAGCATTTCGCTCGGCACTCCCGAATAATGCTGGAGGCCGTACACCAGACCGGCCACGCTTCGAGGCATGGCCACCTCCGGATACGGGACGCCGTAGCCCATGGTGTCGCAAATTCTTATCTTTACAGGGATTCCCGCTTCTTCCGACAGTTCCATTATCTCGTTGACAAACGGAACCACGAAGCCGTAAAAGTCCGCTCTCGTAACGTCCTCGAGGTGACATCTCGGCACCAGACCCGCGTTCAGGGCCTCCTTTATGGTCTCCAGATAATAGTCGGCGGCCTGACGCCTTGTCATGTTCATCTTCTTGAATATGTGATAGTCGCTGCACGACACGAGAATACCCGTTTCCTTGATTTCCAGATCCCTAACGAGCTGAAAATCCTCTTTTTTCGCCCTTATCCACGTGGTTATCTGAGGGAATTTCAGCCCCAGCTCCATACATTTGGAAATGGCCTCTCTGTCCTTTTTCGTATATATGAAAAACTCCGACTGGCGGATTATGCCGTAAGGCCCGCTGAGTCTGGACAGAAGAGTATAAAGATCCACGATCTGCTTTACTGTATAAGGGGCCATGGACTGCTGGCCGTCTCTGAAAGATGTGTCGGTAATCCATATGTCCGCAGGCATGTTTATAGGCACGCGTCTGTGGTTGAAAGCTATCTTGGGGACCTCTTCGTAGTTGAAAATATCCCTGAACAGGTTGGGCTCTTCCACATCCTGCAAAGTATATTTGTATATGGATTGTTCCAGCAGGTTGGTTTTTTTGGAAAATTCGAGCATGTATTTACCTCCTTCTCTGTTGATATAAAGTGTTTTCGTTCTCTTGACGGGTGTAAGCGTTACGCCTGACGGCGGCAACATGCGCACACCCACGCCTGTATACAAGTATACTCCTTTCGGCCGAGAGTGTCAACACCGACTAAATTCAATAATTCGACCTAAAAATATATTTTTTCACTTTTTAACTATATTTAAAGTTGCTCGGATATTGTATAATTATAAAAAACATTTCATCAGGAGGAGAATGAGATGAGGCTGCTGCTTGCAGAAGACGAGAAGGCCCTTTCCAAAGCCCTCGTAACTATCCTTGAGAGAAACAATTATTCCGTCGACGCCGTGTATGACGGCGAAGAAGCCCTTGACTACCTTGAAACGGGCAACTACGACGGGGTTATAATGGACATAATGATGCCTAAGATGGACGGCATCGAGGCCCTTAAAGCATTGCGGGCCGGAGGAGATTTGGTACCGGTTCTCATGCTGACCGCCAAATCCGAAATAGACGACAAGATAACGGGCCTCGACGCAGGAGCCAACGACTACCTGACCAAGCCTTTCAGCTCCGGAGAGCTGATGGCGAGGATACGAGCCATGACCAGAGTGCAGGCCGCCCAGACGACCTCGGTTCTGAAGATGGGCAACGTGACCCTCGACAGAGCCACCTTTGAGCTGTCGACTCCGTCGGGAAGCTTTAGGCTGGCTAACAAAGAATTTCAGATGCTGGAACTTCTCATGAGCAATCCGAGAAGCCTGATTTCCTCCGAACGATTCATGGAAAAAATCTGGGGCTATGACAGCGAATCCGAGATCAACGTAGTCTGGGTGTACATATCTTATCTGAGAAAAAAGCTGGCGGTTCTGAACGCAGACATAAAGATTAAGGCGGCCCGTAACGCAGGCTATTCTTTGGAGGAAATAAAATGATAAAGCGACTGAGGATAAAACTCATAATAGCTTCGATGGCGTCGCTTTTTGCGGTATTGGTGACGATAATGGCCGTTATGGCCGCCGTGAATTACGACAAGATAACGGATGTCGCCGACAGCACCTTATCCATATTGATGGAAAACGACGGCATGTTCCCTCAAATGGAGCAGGGATTCGATGAAAAACCTGACCGGCAGCCGCCGGAGATGGACAAGCCAAAAGAGGACGATCCGGGGATGTCGCCTGAGCTTCCGTACGAATCGCGGTATTTCACCGTGGTAATAGATGAAGACGGAGAAGCGGTTTCCGTAAACACCGGGAAGATAGCGGCGGTAGACACGCAGGCTGCCATAGAATATGCCCGGCAGGCGTGGGCCTCCGGCGACAGCTCGGGATTTGAAGAGAATTACAGATACATGTCAGGCGCGACAGACGAGGGGACTCGCATAATATTCCTCGACTGCGGACGCAATTTGGACACCTTCAAGTCCTTCGTGTTTACGGGACTTGGCGTATCGGCGGTGGGAATGTTGGCGGTATTCACGCTGGTATTCTTCCTGTCAAGGCGTATCGTAAAGCCGTTTTCCGAGAATTACGAAAAGCAGAAACGCTTTATAACGGACGCAGGCCACGAGCTCAAGACCCCTCTCACCATAATCGAAGCCGACGCAGAGATTTTGCAGATGGATATGGGGGAAAACGAGTGGATAAGCGACATACAGAATCAGACGAGGCGGATGGCGGAGCTTACCAACAGTCTGGTGCTTCTGGCCAAGACGGAAGAAGACCACAACGATATGAAGATGATAGAATTTCCCATATCGGATGTGGCAGACGAAGAAACGTCTGCCTTCAGGGCTCTTGCCAGAACTCAGGGCAAGGTCTTAGACAGCTGCATTGAAGCAGGCGTAGCCCTTTGCGGCGACGAGAAATCGCTGCGCAGGCTGATGGACATACTCCTCGACAACGCGGTGAAATATTGCGGAGAAAAGGGAGTTATAAGGGTGACACTCGAAAAACAAAAAGGCTTCGTCAAGTTTTCCGTGTTCAACACTGCGGAGCATATTTCAAAGGACGAAACGAGCCGCCTTTTCGACCGATTTTACAGGTGCGACCGTTCACGCAATTCGGAGACGGGAGGCTATGGGCTGGGACTTTCCATAGCGGCGGCCATAACGGCGGCGCATAAGGGCAGAATCACAGCCGACACAAGCGACGAGCAGTCCTTGACGATTACGGTAAAGCTGCCGTGCTGAGGGCGATTGAATACAAATAATGACAAATAACGACACGAGACGACACGAGACGACCGACTTCGAAATCGGTCGTTTTTTCGTTTTTGCAGATAAATTGTAAACTTTAATTAAATTTAATGTTGATTTTAAAGTAGGCTTAAGAAAAGGGGTCTATACTTCAATTATCAAAACGAGAGGGAGGTGCCCGATATGGCATATCAGGCCACATTCAAGCGTCACGAGATAAAATATCTGTTGACCCAAGGACAAAAGGAAGCGGTGCTGGCGGTGATGGAGCCGTACATGAGACTCGACAAGTACGGAGCCGCAACTATCCGCAACATATATATGGATACGGACGATTTCAGAGTGATAAGACGATCGCTGGAAAAACCGGAATACAAGGAAAAGCTCAGAATAAGGAGCTACTGCCGGGCAACACCGGAGGCAGAGGTGTTCATCGAGCTGAAAAAGAAATACAAGTCGGTCGTATATAAGAGGAGACTTTCCCTGCCATGGGAGGCGGTCGAAGACAGCTTCGTAAACGGACGGCCTCTTCCCGTAGACTCACAGATAGGAAAGGAAATTGAGTATTTCCGCAGCTTTTATGACAGGCTCAGGCCTCGCATATTCCTCTCATATGAGAGAGAAGCCCACTTTGCCGTCGACGGAAGCGATTTAAGAATCACCTTTGACAAAAATATTTTATACAGAGAGAACGATCTTTCCCTGTGCGGCGAAATTTACGGAAACGAGATTATGGGCGACGGTCTGTGCCTCATGGAGATAAAGACGTCGGGAGGCATGCCGCTGTGGCTGAGCCACCTTCTCACGGAACAGAGCTTGTTCAAGACGTCGTTTTCAAAATACGGCACTGCGTACCGGGATATGATGCGAAGACACGGAAGCTACAAGTGGAGCGATTATAAAGAAAGGAAGATTTGTTATGTTGGATAATATATTTCAGGGAATTTTTGATACGGCGCAGACGGAAACCATAGCGCCCTCTGAGTTTTTAATTTTGATAGCGGCCTCTCTCCTGGTAGGACTGATACTGGCCGCGGCATATATGTACAAGAGCCTTTACAACAAGGGCTTTGTCGCTACGCTGGCCCTGCTGCCTGCCGTCGTATGTGTAATAATAATGATGGTAAACGGCAACATAGGAACGGGCGTAGCCGTGATGGGAGCCTTCAACCTCGTAAGGTTCAGGTCGGCTCCCGGCTCTGCCAAGGAGATTTGCGCCATATTCATGGCCATGGCGACGGGCCTGATTATGGGAATGGGCTATGTGGCTTACGGCTTTCTGTGCGCCATAGTTCTTGGCCTTGCCGGACTCATCTACGGAAGCACAGACTTCGGCGCGCAAAAGAGAAGCGCCCTTCACAAGACTCTCCATATAACCGTGCCGGAGGATTTGGATTACACCGGCGCTTTCGACGGCGTTCTTTCGCAATATTCGTCAAAAAGCGAGCTTGTAGGAGTTAAAACGACCAACATGGGAAGTCTGTTCAAGCTGACATACAACATAACTCTGCGCGACGCCGACAAAGAAAAGAACCTGATAGACGAGCTCAGGTGCAGAAACGGCAATCTGGAGATAAATATCGTACAGCAGACTACAGGCGGAGACCTGTAGAGGTTTCAGCAAAAGGAGATGTATAATATGGAAAAGAAATTTGTAAAGATAGCCGTTGGCATAGCGATATGCTTCTTGTGCATATTTCTGCTGACGGGCTGCGCAAAACAAGAAGCCGAGACTCAGGTCACGGACAGCATGTTTACGGACAACGACATGGAAATAGGCTACGACGAAGAGACGGCGACCAAGATTACCCTTACGGGCGACAGCGCCGAAAGCGATTCGGACGCAGTTACGATTTCGGGAAGCGTCGTCACCATCAGCGAAGAGGGAACCTACATACTCTCGGGAACTCTCAACGACGGAATGGTTATAGTAGACGCGGGAGACGAAGACAAGCTCCGCATAGTATTGGACGATGCAAGCATAACCAGCCAAACCTCGGCGGCGCTGTATGTCAGAAACGCCGACAAGGTCTTCGTCACTACGGCGACAGACTCGCACAACAGTCTCGTATCTGCCGGAGAATATGTGGCCATAGATGATAACGACATAGACGCGGCCGTATTTGCCAAATCAGACCTGACCTTAAACGGAGCAGGGCAGCTGACTATTACTTCTGCCGCAGGCCACGGCGTAGTTTCTAAGGATGATCTGGTGCTTACCGGCGGAGATTATTCCATAACGGCCGCAAGTCAGGGACTTTCGGGCGAGGACAGCGTAAGAATCGCCAATGGACAGTATTCCATAGAAGCGGGCAATGACGGCATACACGCCGAAAATGATGCCGACGCCGAACCGGCCTTCATATATGTGGCCGGCGGAACGCTCAGCATAACTTCAACCGACGACGGAGTCAATTCAAACGGAGACATAACCATAAAGGGCGGCGCGTTTGAGATAGAATCAGGCGACGACGGAATTCATGCCGATGACGCAGTCGTAATAGACGACGGTGAAATAACCGTGACCAACAGTTACGAGGGAATCGAAGGCCTCAGCGTTGATATAAACGACGGCGTGATAGACATAACTGCCTCCGACGACGGTCTGAATGCGGCCGGCGGAACCGATGAAAGCGGATTTACATCAGGCTTCGGCAGCATGGGAGGCGAAGAATTTGCGGCGACGGAAGGCGCTTATATAAAGATAACAGGCGGGGAAACTAATATAAACGCTTCGGGAGACGGCATAGACTCCAACGGAGATTTGTACGTCACAGGCGGCGAGACATATGTGTCCGGCCCTGTCGACAGCGCCAACGGAACCTTTGACTACAATGGAGAGGCATCCATAAGCGGCGGCATATTTGTCGCGGCCGGCCCGACCGAAATGGCTCAAAACTTCGGCGAATCGTCTACGAAGGGCTCTATGCTGGTATCGATAAACGGCTCGGCCCAGTCCACCATTACGCTCACCGATGCCGACGGAAACCAGTTGGTATCGTGGGAAGCCGACAAAGCCTACTCTTCCGTAGTAATAAGCTGCCCTGATATAACAGAGGGAGAAACATATACGGTGGCGGGAGGCAGCTCCACCGTGCAGGTAACCATGGATAGCCTCATATACGGCGCTTCCGGCGGAATGGGAGGGCAAGGAGGAGGCATGGCCGGCGGGCCGGGCATGTCTTCTCCTCCTGACGGACAAGGCGGAAAACCGCAAGGATGGTAAAATAGCTTGACTTGCCGTGAATCAGAGGGTATATATTACATAAGGAGGGCTGATGATGGATATAAGGATGAACTACTCAGAAAAAGGATCCGGCCGGCCTCTGATACTGATTCACGGCAACGGAGGAAGCTTAAAATATTTCAAAAAGCAGATTGACTGCTTTTCAAATGAGTATAGGGTCATAGCCGTGGATACCCGCGGACACGGAAAGTCTCCGAGGGGAGAGGCGCCATTTACCATAGAGCAATTCGCTGAGGATCTAAAAAGCTTTATGGACGAGAAAAACATCGCCAAGGCAAACCTACTTGGATTTTCTGACGGCGGAAACATTGGGCTGGCCTTTGCCCTGAAGCATCAGGAAATGATAGACAGAATGGTAATCTGCGGCGCAAATATATTTCCGGAAGGATTGAAAAAATCCGCTCTCGCCCCGAGGGCGGCGGCATATAAGCTGCATAGGCGGATTTCAAAAAACGGCAAGAGAACCGAGCTCTTGGATCTGATAATAAATCAGCCGCGGATAAATCCCACAGACCTTAAAAAAATTACGGTTCCGGTGCTGGTCGTGGCCGGAACCAAGGATATGATACGAGCCGACCACACACGGCTTATATATGAAAACCTCCCTCATTCTAAACTTTTGTTTATAGAGGGAGGTCATCTGCTGCCCAACATGAGGCCGAGGCAGTTTAACGACGCAGTATTGCGGTTTTTCAGGGACGAAGGCTGCCGAGATGAGCAGGACCGTGAATAAGGGCCAGTACATCGTAAATCGCAGAAAGGCACGAGGTGCCGTCGGCGGCAGCGCCGCTTCCGTTCAGCAGCTCCTCCGTTTTGAATTTCAGGACGAGTCTGTCCTCTTCTGTGATTCCCAGCTCTTCACTGTACGCCGACTCCTCCGAGCCTACCATGCACAGAGGCGGAAACACAACGCACCACCAGTTTTGCCCCTTCCCCTGTCCTATGCTTAAAGTCAGAGCCTCGTAATTTCCCTCGGGAAAAAACATCTCTTCATAATATTTGGCCGGTATATGGCGTATGCCCGTCGAAGCGGTCACTTCATAATCAAACCCCCGGGAGGCGATGACTTCTTCCGCCCAGCATTCTATCCGGGGAAGGTTGTTTTCTATATATTCGCGAATAAGCTTCTGGTGAGTCAGCGATTCTTCTGCCGCGGAGCCAGAGCCGGAGGGCTCAATCTGCTCCGTTATTTCTTCCTGCACTTTTGAAAGAACGTAATCCCTCACTTCTGTTTTAAGGTCTTGGTCCTCGGTGGAATCGCTGTTGGCAACCACATGAAATCTCATTATTCCGGGGTATTCATTTATCAATCCGTAAGAACCGATCAGGCCTTCTCCCTTTTCGGAAGCCTGAGCGGAGCTGTTCAGAAACGGCAGAGCGATAAAGGCCGCCGCCATAAGCCCGATAAGTATTTTGTCAAAATTCTTGTCCATAATTTACCTCCTGACAGAGGGAGTATGGACGATCTTTTTAAAAATATACACATAAGACCTGAATAAATTTGCAAAGGCCGGTATGACAGCCGGCAGCCTATATTTGCATAAAAAAGATATGACATGACTGCCATATCTTTTTTAAATCGAAAGTATGTTTTCGGTGAAAGGCCTGTTTGGCTGTCTTTCAGCCGCAAAATTTTATTTTATTATCAGGAGCTTCTGGCCTTCCGAAAGATCATCTGTTTCCAGTTCGTTGACTTCCCTGACCGAGGCCGTAGTAGTCTTAAACCTCTTGGCTATCTGCCACAGCGTGTCGGTTTTTCTGCAGATGTATACTACCATAGGAGGAACCTGACAGCCGGAGCCCGGTTCTTCAAAGGCGGGATTAGTCAGAACCTTAAACGGAGTAGGTCTCATGATCTCTGCGCACACCATTATGGTCGCATTGAATTCGATCTGCTTTCCGTTGATCTTCTCGGCCCATAAGTCCTTTATGTAAACCTTCTGGGTTATGATCTCTCCTCCTGTAAGCTGAGGCATTGCGGTGACGATCCGGTAAGGGATCTCTTCCCTGACTGCAAAGACCCCTCTTTCTTCCTGTTCGCAGGAACATATCATTTTCACCAGAATTACGCCTTCGGTGACTATCTTGCCCTGTTCGCAGTGACTTTCGCAGGAGAGAACCTCGGCCGTAGTATATACGATTCTGTCTGCGTCACAGCCCGTGTTTTCCAGAGATATTATTTCTCGAACCGAAGACTCGCCGGAAGAAGTGCCGATGAGAGTTCTGCTGCTCTTTTCCTCAAAATCGCAGACGAAATCCTTCTGCCTGTGATAACCATCTACGATTATCTCCTTTTCCATATTCTTGTAAAGTTCCAGATAAGTGAGGAGTTCGCCCTCGAGACGGAATACGTCTGCGCCGTCTTCGTCTTGGGTCAGCTTTACTCTGAGCTGGCTGTCGTCGAAACATATATTGCATCCGCTCTGCCGTTCCCCCTGCTGGATAGGTATGAACTGAGTGAATTCAACCCGCTCCTGAAGCTGATGGATACTGTCTATAGAGCAAGAATCCCCCAAAACAGATGAGCCGGTCTTGCCTGGGTCTCCTTCTGCATGAGTATCGTCTGAGGCAGCAGTCTGCAGAGGCATCACCGGGGAGGCAGATGAGAAATACAAAAGATTCACATATACAAAGCCGTTTATGACCACTTTGTCGCCGGAGATCTGTTTATAGTTCTCGACTACATTTATGTCCTGCTTGAGGATGCTTTCAGGGTGAGAATCTTCTTTGGGAAGGATATCCTCTTTGATAGAAAGAGTGTCCTTCTTTCTGAGAGCGACGTTGGAAATTTCCACGGTTTCTTTGAGGACTTGAATGTCTTCGTCCACAAGCCCTTCGAAAAGATCCACCTTAGCGTCGGTATACTCTCTGGCCATTATGGCCAGAATGACCTTTACCCTGTATTTTCTCTCGTTGATGACCATGTACTCTATCTTTTCAACAGAGCAGTCTAAAACCATGGTCGCGCCGGCAGACATGGAAGTATGCCACTGATCTTTAAAAGGGACTCTGGTCTGCACTGAAATTACCGGGAGATTACCCTCCTGTTTTTCTGGCAGATAGAGAGTCTGCAGTTCGATCTCTCCCGAGAGATTGATATAATCGTCGCCTTTTACCACAGCGTCGATTTCTTTGACAGCAAGATGAGACTTGCCGTCTATCATGAGGATCTCTCTAAGGTCAGGTTTTGTATCCGGCACCAGTATATCCTCTTCTAAAGTTATGGTAGTCTTTGGTTTCTCTGTTATGTTGGTCACCTGCACAGGTGAATAGATGGCTCCCTTCGTTATGGGCACGATTACACGTTCTTCCATTTCCTTGGCAGGAACCATGGCATAATCAGGAATGCCCTTTTCGTATGTCATAGCGTTTCCCCTTTCCACACTTGGTCTTGTTAAAATGTATTCAGAAAGTGGAAATTATATAACATAAATCAAAGTTTTATCAGTCTGTCTAAAATAATGTGAGCCGCCTCGTCTTTGCTCATCTTTTCGAGACTCTCCATACCGCTCTCTGTTATGAGGGTGATGACGTTGGTATCAGAACCAAAGCCTGACCCTTCAGAGGACAGAGAGTTGGCGCATATCATGTCGCAGTTCTTTGAAATCAGCTTCTTCTTCGAATTATCTAAAAGATTTTCTGTCTCCATGGAAAATCCGCAGATGATCTGGTTCGGCCTTCTGTGCTCTCCCAGCCACTTGAGGATGTCTGTGGTGCGTTTCAGAGGAATGGCCATATCGCCTTCGGCTTTTTTGATCTTGCCCCGAGCTGTCTGAGCAGGTGTGTAATCGGCTACGGCGGCGGCTTTTATTATGATGTCTTGATCCTCTGCCCGCTTTGAGACTTCTTCAAACATATCGGCTGCCGACAGGACAGGAATTTTTTTGACAAACATAGGAGGCTCCGCGTCCATATGGCCGAAGATAAAAGTCACTTCGGCGCCTCTGAAAGCGGCGGCCCGGGCTATGGCCCGGCCCATCTTGCCGCTGGAATGGTTGGTGATAAATCTTACCGGATCTATGGACTCTCTTGTAGCTCCGGCAGTTACTAAGATCTTCTTGCCGGACAGATCTTTTTCGAAAGCTGTCTCTTTAAGAATATGCTGAAATAAGACGGCTTCATCGGGCATTCTGCCGTCTCCCTCGTCGCCGTTTGCCAGCATACCGCATTCCGGGGACAATATCTCATAGCCGAAAGAAGAAAGACGGGAAAGATTATCCTGCACTATAGGATTGTGGTACATATTGTGATTCATGGCCGGCGCCACGATTTTTTTGCAGGGGCAAGCCATGACTGTGGTCGTCAGCATATCGTCGGCGATGCCGCATGCTATCTTGCCGATGACGTTGGCGGAGGCCGGCGCTATCATGACCACGTCTGCCCGCTTTGCCAAGGCGACGTGTTCCACACTGTATTTAAAATTTCTGTCAAAAGTATCTATGAGACATTTATTGCCTGTAAGGGATTCAAAAGTGACGGGAGTTATAAATTGCGCCGCATTTCTTGTCATGAGAACCTGAACATCGGCCCCTTCTTTTTTGAGCATCCTCGCCAGATTGGGTATCTTGTAGGCGGCGATGCTTCCCGATACTGCCAGAACTATAGTTTTTTCTTTTAACATAACTTTACCTCGCATCTAGTATTGCCGCCGGCCTCATCTTGCAGGCGGAAGCCTCATCAATGGGTATATTATAGCATTTGTCGGCTTTAAAGTAAAATCTTTTAAGGCGCACTGGCCGCATCGTGGCTCATGTATAAAAGAGGAGGCAGTCCACAAAAGCCATAGACGGAAATTTCTGCGGCTGATTTGTCTGTAACTTCGGCAAGTCCCGGCAAAACGGATTTTAAGGCTATATACCGGGAATGGCAACTCTCTTGAGCAGCTTCAATTAACACTGGCAGGGGCTCCATATTAAGGCAACACTGATAATTCAGCATGGCAGACAAAGCTCCTTTAGCTATTATCCACTGCCGGTGACGTCATAAAAGTCTGTAACACCAAAGAAAAATGTGATACAATAATAGAACATATTAAGGACTCACCGGAGGAAAGAGATGATCTTAGCAATAGACATAGGAAATACAAATATAGTTTTAGGCTGTTTCGATCAGGAGAAGCTGATTTTCAGAGAGAGGATATCCAGCAACCGGGTAGCCACAGATCTGGAATATGCGGCCATGATAAAGACGGCGCTGGAGATGTACGGCGCTGCGCCCGGACAAGTCACCGGCGCCATACTCTCCTCGGTGGTGCCTCCTATAACCGATACTTTAAAAAGGGCGGTAGAAAAGATGACCGGCGTCAAAGTCATGGTCATAGGACCCGGAATAAAGACGGGACTGAGTATTCAGATAGATAACCCGGCTCAGCTCGGAAGCGATTTGGTGGCCGACGCAGTAGGCGGAATCAGCGAGTATCCCCTTCCGCAGATAATCATCGACATGGGGACTGCAACCACATTTTCCGTAATAGATAAGAACCGGGCTTATATAGGCGGCGTGATAACTACAGGAATGGCGGTTTCCGCCGAGGCTCTGGCAAGAAACACCTCTCAGCTTTCCAAGGTAGACTTTGAAAAGCCCCGTAAGCTGATAGGGACCAACACTGTAGACTGCATCAAGAGCGGCATCATGTATACCACCGCCTGCGGTCTTGACGGCATGATAGAGCGCATAGAAGAGGAACTGGGTGAAAAGTGTACCGTCATAGCGACGGGAGGCTTGGCGCCTCTCATCATGCCCCTGTGCAGACGAAAGATGATCCTGGATGAGGATCTCATATTGAAAGGCCTATTGAGCGTATATAAGAGGAACACTTCGAGATAAAAGAGGGGCCGGAAAATATAATATTTACGGAGGAAAGACATGAAGCAGTACGTAGTTGACGCGTTTACAGATGAGGTTTTTTCGGGAAATCCTGCTGCCGTATGTATAACAAAAGAATGGCTCAGCGATGATTTGATGATGAATATCACCAGAGAAAACAACCTGTCGGAGACGGCTTTCGCTGTTAAAGAAAGAGACAGATATAAGCTCAGGTGGTTTCCTCCCGGCGGAGAGATAGACCTCTGCGGGCACGCTACCCTGGCGACGGCTTTCGTCATCATGAATTATTACGATACGCATCTTGAGGAAGTCGCCTTCGACACCCTGAGCGGCGTATTGACCGTAAAGAAAAAACAGGACCTGTACGAGATGGATTTTCCGGCATATGAGCTTAAGCCTAAAGAAGTCACTTCCGCCATGGAAGATGCTATAGGAGCCCGGCCGGTGGAGGCTTATATGGGAAGAGATCTCCTGTGCATATTTGAAAGTGAAGATGTGGTCAGAGGGCTTTCGCCGGATATGGAAAAGCTTAAGACTCTGGACGGCCTTTTGCTGCAAGTAACGGCAAAGGGAAGAGAATATGACTGCGTTTCCAGAAGCTTTGCCCCTAAGCTGAATGTCCCTGAAGATCCGGTCTGCGGATCGGGATAATGTCATATCGTGCCTTACTGGGCTAAGAAAGAGGGAAAGGACGATATCATCGCCTGCCAGGCCTCACGGCGCGGAGGTATATTATACTGCGGCATAGAAGCAGACCGCGTAAAATTGGCAGGAAAGGCAGCCTTATATTCCGAAACCGAATTGTTCGTATAAAAGAGATAAGCAAAATAAAACCGGCAGCGTATGAACGCCGCCGGTAATTTTATTCTCGGATTAGTCTGCAACGTAAGGAAGTAATGCGACAATTCTTGCTCTCTTGATAGCAGTCGTCACTTCTCTCTGATGCATAGCGCAAGTTCCTGTGATTCTCTTAGGCAGGATCTTGCCCCTTTCGGTTACATATTTTTTCAGTTTTTCAACGTCTTTGTAATCGATAACTTCAGTCTTGTCGGCACAGAACTGGCAAACTTTTTTTCTTCTCATGCCGCCGCCACGTCTCTTTTCCATGATTCATTATCTCCTTTCCTGTTAGAATGGAATGTCTTCATCGATTGCGGAAAAGCCGGCCGGAGCAACATCGTCGTCCTTTGAACCTTGTCCGTATCCGCCCTGAGATGCGCCTCTGGCAAAACCGCCCTGCGAACCTCCCTGAGGCCTGTCTCCCCATTCTAAAAATTCTACTCTGTCTGCTACTACGTCAGTCGTATAGACGGTAGCTCCGTCCTTGTTTGTATAACTGCCGGTCTGCAGTCTTCCCTGAACGCCGACCAATCTGCCTTTTGCAAGGTACTTCTCACAGTTTTCCGCCTGCTTGCCGAAAACCGTTACCCTTGGAAAATCAGTCTGCTTTTCACCGCCGGCTCTGACAGGTCTGTCGATAGCTATCGTAAAGGTAGCCACCGCCATCTGCGAACAGCGTCTCTCAAGAAAAAGCTCATAGAGCGAAGAGAAAGAAAACAATCACGGGCCGACGGCCCGTGATTGTTTTCTTCATATCATAAAAACTGCGACAGCATATATATTCTGACGGCGATAGAGAGATTCTCGTGAAACTCCTTATCGTTGCTGTATGGGTCGAGAATCTCGTGCAGCTTTGACAGCCGGTATCTTACAGTATTCTTGTGACAGAACAACTTGGCCGCAGTCTCATCCAGATCGCCTTTTGACAATATGTAGACGCAGGCCGTTTCCAGAAGCACATTCTTCTCCCCCTGGACAGGGACAGGCAGGAGTCCTTCTTCCCGACCGGCTCTGCCTGAAATCCCCTGAACCGGAGTGACATCGCCTAAAGGCGATAGATATTCTCTCATATAATTTAGTATGTTTTTCGAGTGGATTTCAGGTATTATAAGCCGATATATGCCTATATTATCGTAATAACGTGCAGGATCGTTTTCCATGACCGCCACGTTGCAAGCCCAGAAAGCCTCTCTGACTACCTTTCCGAAATCTTCGCTTATGGGAAGAACTGCGCTGACGCCGCAGTGTATTTTGCTTTCGTCTATAGACAAGGCGGCAAATATATCGGCCAGCAGAGCCCTGAATCTGAAAATTTCATCGGTATCCTGACTGAGGAATATAAAGTAAGTGTCTCTGAACTTGCAGAGAGCAGCTTTTTTACTTATCCGCTCCAGAGAAGCCATTTTGCCCACCATTTTGACGATCGCCTCTTCGCTTTTAAGAGAGAGGTCTTTGACAGAGACTGCCCGTATAAATCTCTTAAAGCCGGGATTTATCTTCTTTCGTATCTTCAGCTCTTCCCGGGGAGAGGCTTCCTGATCGAGAATCCTGGCCAGATCTCTTTCGAGAGAGGCGATGTCTTCTCCGTCTCTCAGTTCCCGGTTGATTGAGAATATTATATCCTCAAAGAACTCGTCTCCGCCGAATTCCAGAATAGGAAAGCCCTTCTCGTCGGCAAAATCTATGACCTCCTGCGGCAGGCTGTGATATATGACCTTTTTATACGCCATGCAGCTTACGTCAAGGGCGAAGAGCCCCTTTACCGCCTCGAGGATCTGGCGGGGATCATCTTTTGCAAAGAGCAGGCTGGTGAGGATCAGGCTTTTTCCCGTAAACAGAGTGCTTCTGGGCATTGAGATCCCTTTGGTGAATTCGAAGTCCAAAGTTTCGGTGAGCATTACCGGCCTGTTCAGACCTTTTTCTCCGGCAATTAGTTTGAAATTCTTCATGATGGGAATATCAAACAAATCTCTGACAGTAAGTTTCATATTTATACCTCGTCGGTTCATGAGAGCTCAGCCCCGGTCTTGCAGGGCCTCTACTTGGAGAACATCGGTGTGGACAGATAGCGGTCTCCCGTATCAGGCAGAAACGCCACTATATTTTTTCCCTTGTTTTCGGGGCGAAGAGCCAAAGTGACTGCCCCGTGAATAGCCGCCCCCGACGTTATGCCTACTAAAAAACCTTCCAGAGAAGCGGCTAAGCGGCCCTTCTCGTAGGCGTCTTCTTCTTTGACGGTTATGATCTCGTCGTAGATATCAGTGTCCAGAATCGAAGGGACAAAATTGGCGCCTATGCCCTGAAGACCGTGAGGTCCCGCCTTGCCCTCTGAAAGCAGCGGCGATGAGAATGGCTCGATGGCTACAACCGAGGTGTCCGGATTCTTTTCCTTGAGGTAGCGGCCCACGCCGG
>FR882587.1:20488-22657 GCA_000435715.1 Firmicutes bacterium CAG:145 | reverse complement strand
GGCCCACGCCGGTGATAGTGCCGCCGGTGCCTACTCCTGCCACGAAGATATCAGCGTCTCCGTCGAGGGCCTCGTATATCTCCGGCCCCGTAGTACTGTAATGTGCCCGTGGGTTGGCGGGGTTGTCAAACTGGCCGGGGATAAAGCTGTTCTCCGTTTCTTTAGCCAGCTCCTCGGCCTTTTGGACGGCCCCCTGCATACCCTTGGACCCTTCGGTCAGGATCACAGAAGCTCCATACGCCTTCAGAAGATTTACCCTTTCTATGCTCATGGTCTCCGGCATGGTCAGGATTACCTTGTATCCCCTTGAAAGACCCACGGCGGCAAGACCTATTCCCGTGTTGCCGCTGGTAGGCTCGATTATGGTAGCGCCCGGCTGTATCAGCCCTTTTTCTTCTGCGTCATTTATCATGAACAGAGCCACCCTGTCCTTGGCGCTTCCGGCAGGGTTAAAAGATTCTATCTTGGCGTAGATCTTGGCCTCAAGACCAAACGCTTTCTCGATAGACCGAAATCTTACGAGAGGTGTGTTTCCTATGGTTTGTGAGATGTTATTGCAGATCTTCATTTTTCTTATTCATCCTTTCTAAAATTGTAACGGAGATGATGAGTACGGCAGAGCCGATGAGCCATCCGCACAGCACGTCTGTAGGCCAGTGGACTCCCACATATATTCTGCTGGGTCCTATGATGATCATCAGGACGGCGCATAAGACGGTCAGAATATTTTTGACAGTCTGATTTTTGCAGCGCTTCCTTATGAGATATATGAGCAGTCCGTATACGATGACAGACGTCACCGAGTGACCGCTGGGGAAGGAATATCCTCCCTGTTCTACCAGATGAAGCGCTTCGTCAGGGCGACCCCTCATAAAGATATGCTTCATGGGCTTATATATAGCTACTCCGCCGAGAGCGGAGATAGAAACCGGGACGCCGAATTTCAGCCTGTTTGGAAGCAGCAGCAATATTATGCACAGCGCTATTATAGTGGCCGTATCACCGCAGTGAGTAAGAGCCGACACTATAGCGTTGAGCCCGTCTCCTCGCAGAGAGAAAAACCACTGCTGAACAGACAGATCAAAAGGTGAAGGCCCCATATCGTACCGCGATTTAAGGTCAAGTGCTATTGCCGCCGAACATATGAACAGCGCCAGCACCAATGCGATACGAACAAAAGGCATATTCTTATTTTTTTCCATAAAATACTCCTTATGTATATTTGAGATAATTATACACCCTCCCTTTGCCAAGTGACAAGAAATATTAAAATTTCCTGCTTCTCAGGGGACTCAATAGCCCGGCGGAAGTCTTCGCTTTATTTTTTGAGTGAAATAGCGGGAAAGATATGTTACAATATAATATGTATATATAAAGATTATGGAGGAAAACCCGTGAAGATATTCGGAAATATAGGAACTTTTGCGTATTTGACCAAAACCATAGGAGCTCTGGGAGATCATAAGAGAAAGATAGAATCCCTCAAAGCTCAGGGAAAGACCGAGGAAGAGATACAGGCCATACATGAAGTCTGCCGCCTGTGGTCAGACAAAGTAGTGAAATATCTGAATTTGAAGATCAACGTCATCAATCCTGAAAACCTGCCGGAAAAAGGCCCCGTAGTATACGTTTCTAACCACCAGTCCTATGCTGATATACTGGTATTTCTCAATGTGCCAAAACATCAGATCGGCTTCATAGCCAAAGAAGAACTGATGAAGATACCTATGTTTGCAGGCTGGATATTGAGGATAGAGAGCCTGTTCATCAAGAGAGGCGACGCCAGAGCGTCGCTGGCTACCATCAACGAGGGTGTTAAAATGATAAAGGACGGATATTCCCTGGTGATCTTTCCAGAGGGCACCAGAAGCAGATCAAATCATATGTCGTCCTTCAAACACGGAAGCCTCAAACTGGCCACCAAGGCTAAAGCGACCATAGTGCCAGTCACCATAAAGAACAGTTTCAAAGTATATGAGGAGACAGGCAGGATAAGAAAAGGCGTGACCATAGATTTCATAGCTCACGAACCAATAGATACATCTGTCATGGACAGAAAAGAATTAGGAGAACTTTCGGACAGGATAGAGAAGATAATAAGAGGAAGCCTAAAAGAAGACTGAAAATGAAAGCCTTCAAGAAATCCTGAGAAAAAACTCTGCGCCGCCC
>FR882587.1:19781-20354 GCA_000435715.1 Firmicutes bacterium CAG:145 | reverse complement strand
CGAAGAGCCGGACAGCTTTGAGGCTTAGGATCGCAACCGTCAGAACAGCGGATTGCGCATAAAACTCGCCGATTTGACCGCCGCCTGCTCATAGTTTCATCGGCGATTCTCTTAATCAAGCCTATTTTGGCCTTTTGCGAGAATTTTTTTCTTGCAAGTCTCGCTCATCTTAAAATACAGAGGGTTTGCGAGAGTTTTTGACCATTTTATAGCGGCAGTTAGCCTCCTGCGGCCTTTTTTTCTCGATTTTCTCACAAAAAAGTCCCTCAAACAGCCTTAAAATCCGACTTACCGAGAATGAGCCGTCAAAAAAGTCCCTCAAACAGCCTTAAAATCCGATTTACCGAGAATAAATCGTCAAAAACTCCCGCAAACCTCCTGATTTCATAAAACTGCGAGACTTTGCTGTTCCTTAAGGGTTGAGCGGCCGCCAGTTGAGCCGGTGGGCTCAGCCTTTTTTTAAAAGTCGGTTCCGAGGGCAAAGCCATAGGAACAAAACCACCAGTTAAACTTGCAGTATGTTCTGCCCTTATAAGGGCTCAATACTGGCGGGCGTCTTAGGTCGCGCCGAAT
>FR882587.1:0-19762 GCA_000435715.1 Firmicutes bacterium CAG:145 | reverse complement strand
TCGCGCCGAATAATCTGCCAATCACATTAACGATTCGAGCCGCCGCTAAAGCAGCTTTTTATTGTACAAACGAGCGGCCGCCGGCTCGACGTCTGATGATCATCTACCAAAAGTAGCAAACAGGCCCTAAAAAACAAATGAGGGCTTTAGGGCTTGTCTGCAGATTTGAAAAACTCCGAGCGCCAGCTCGGAGTTTTTCTTCATAGGTATATTTAGAAAGGAATTAGTTGTTTGCTTATTTATCTGGCAGGTCGAAGCTCCCGACCTGCTGTTTAATTATCAGATGAAGAGGAAGATACTGATTCCTGCAGTGTTACTTCCAGATCTTTCATCTCATCGCCTCGGACTACGGTGAGCTTTACTTTGTCGCCTACTTCGTGTTTCTGAATCGTCCTCACCAGCATATCTGAACTGGTGACCTTTTCTCCGTCGATCATGTATATCAGATCGCCTTCCTGAAGACCGGCTGACTTGGCGTTTTCACCGGTGACCTCTTTAACATATACTCCCGTCTGATTGACTCCGTATTTCATAGCTTCTGAAGCGGAAGTCAGATCGACGATGGTTATGCCTGCCGCAGGGCGGCCTGCTACATAGCCGTTGCTTATCAGAGATTCCACTACCGATTTTACAGTGTTTGAAGGAATGGCAAAGCCCAGACCTTCCACATCAGACCCGGAAGATTTTGCCACCACAAGACCGATGAGATTTCCATACTGATCGAATACTCCGCCTCCCGAGTTGCCCGGGTTGACAGAAGCGCTGACCTGAATCAAAGTCATACTCTTGCCGTCCAGAGTAATTTCTCTCTCGAGGCCGCTGACGATACCGTCAGTGGCAGTACCGGCCAGAGTACCAAGAGGGTTTCCTATGACTACTGCTAAATCTCCTACAGAGAGAGCGTCAGAATCTCCGAAAGATACAGGCGTAAGTCCGGTGGCATCGATCTTGAGGACAGCTATATCCGACTGACTGTCTGCCGCTACGAGAGAAGCCTCGTAAGTCTTTCCGTTGTTCATGGTCACGTTTATAGTGCTGGCGCCCTCGATGACGTGATTATTGGTGAGAATGTAACCGTCTTCGCTGTATACTACTCCGCTTCCTGCGCCCTCAGTCACATACTGGCGCGCCCACGAGTCCGTGGACATGGATTCTGTAGTTATGGCGACTACTGAATTCTCATTTTTAGCAACAATCTCCTGAATTGAGAGTTCGCTGCCGGTGGCCTTAGTCAGACTGTAATTGGTCGAATTGATGTTTTTTCCGGAAGAACTTCCGAAGATGGATTGAGTTAAAGCGAACCCACCCGCTCCGACAACTGCCGAAAAAAGCATAGCTATTACCAAAGTTATGACGAAGGCTTTTTTCGTTACGAATTTTTCTTTTTTCACTTTTTTTATTTCCGGAGCGGTGCGGACCACGTTGTCGGTCCCCTCGAAATTTTCTTCATTTCCGGAAAACTTGTTCCAATCATCCATAAATAAGACCTCCTTTTGCCTAAATTATATTCACTAATTGTGTATTTTCTGTGTAAAAATCATGGGAAATATGATAAAATAAATTGTTAAATCTGTATAAAAAAATAAAGATGCGGATAAAGATATTATGGAAAAAGCGATTAAACAATATTCATCATGGGCAAGAGAGAATCTGCCTGAAAATTTAAAGGCTGAGGCAGAAGCCATAAAAGGCAACGACGAAGAGATCTGCGACAGATTTTGCCGCGATATGACCTTCGGCACATCCGGCCTCAGGGGAAAGATGGGCCTTGGCACCAACAGAATGAACAGGATAGTGGTCAGAAGGGCCACCATGGGAGTGGCGGACTATCTGCTGTCAAAGCACGAGAGAGCAAAAGTAGTAATAGGCTATGATACCAGGGCCGGTTCTGAGAGCTATGCCCGGGAGGCGGCCGGCGTTCTCAGCGGAAGAGGCATAGACGTGAGTTTATTTAATGAGCCGACGCCGGTGCCGATAGTTTCTTTCGCCATAAGATATATGAAGGCCGACGGCGGTATCATGATAACTGCCAGCCATAATCCTAAAGAATACAACGGATATAAAGTATACGACCATTTCGGCAACCAGATAGACGATCTCAAAGCTCGCCGAATAGAAGAATATATAAATAAGCGGCCTTATTTTGAAGCATTTGAATCCGCCGCTAAGGGGACAGTAGAAGAATGTCCGCCTGATGTAAAAGAAGCATATTTGTCCGCCGTCGCCGGGCAGTTTCTTCCGTGGACAGACAATGCGGAAGAAGTCAGCAAAGCCCTGAGGGATCTTAACGTGGTATACACTCCTTTAAACGGAGCCGGTCGTGATTATGCCATGGAAGTATTCAGACGCCTGGGAGTTGGGCTTACTGTCGTTAGAGAACAGATGGATCGTGACGGTGATTTTCCCACTTGTCCCAAACCAAACCCCGAAAGGGAGGAAACTTTTCGGGAGGCCTTAAAATATGCAGAGGGCGATACGGACATCATAATTGCCACCGACCCTGACAGCGACCGAATGGGCGTAATGGCAAAAAAAGACGGCAAGCTCTGCCGCCTCACGGGAGATCACGCCGGTATTCTGATGCTCGAATACGTCTGCCGTTGTCATGCCAGACGAGTGGCCGGCAAAAACATGCAGGGACAAAAGATGGTGTACAAGAGCTTTGTCTCCTCTCCTTTTGCAGAAGATATCGCCAGAAAATACAGAGTGTATATAAAGAACGTTCCTACAGGATTCAAAAACATTGCCTTAGAAATGGAGCTGCTCAAAGCAGCGGGGAGAGAACAGGATTTTCTGTTCGGATTTGAAGAAAGCCTGGGCTATCTGTACGGCAATTATACTCGAGATAAAGACGGAATTCTGGCGACTCAGATGATATGCCTCATCGCCGCATGGCTCAAGACCCAGGGGAAGACTCTCTACGACAGACTCGAAGATCTCTATAGAGAATTCGGGTATGCCGAGTCGAGAGCTACGGCCATAGAATTTCATGCCGAAAAAGACAGGCAGAAGATAAACGATATAATGGAGACTCTCTTTTCAGGAGGGCTGAAAGAACTTTTGGGACAGCCTCTGACTATAGACGCCTCCCACTGCTGCGACGATATGTTCAGGGCAGTCCTTCCCGAGGGACATCAGATCATAATAAGACCTTCGGGCACAGAACTCAAGATAAAGATGTACGTCTTTGCAAAAGGAGCTACCAGAGAGCAGGCCCTCACTAACTTAGACAGCATACTCAAAGAACTCGAGGACTTCGCCGTCAGCATATGCGGCTTTCACAAAAACGGAGAAAAAACATATGAATAAAGTATTGACAGCAATAGATAAAAGCGGGTCTTTTCGCGTGTATCTGGCCATATCCACAAAGCTGGTGCAGGAGGCTTTGAATATTCACAACACCACTCCTTTGGCTACGGCGGCTTTGGGCCGCGTCCTCACCGGCGCCGGCATGATGGGTCTGATGCTAAAAAACGAAAGAGATAAGCTGACTCTCATATTTAAGGGGGACGGTCCGGCCAGACAGATACTGGCTACCGCAGACGGAAAAGGCAACGTAAAGGGATATATAGCAGACCCCGGAGTCGATCTTCCTCTCAAAGAAAACGGAAAACTCGACGTGGGAGGCGCCATAGGCAGGGGAGAACTGACGGTAGTCAAAGATCTCGGGTTAAAAGAACCTTATGTAGGCACCGTATCCTTAGTTTCGGGAGAAATAGCAGAAGACCTTACTTCCTACTATTATATATCAGAACAGCAGAACACGGCCATATCGCTGGGAGTAAAAATCGAGAGAGATTATTCTGTAGGCTGTGCGGGAGGCATGATAGTTCAGCTGCTTCCGGGCGCTTCAGAAGACGCCGTGGCAGCGCTTGAAAAGATCATAGGCGATATGGAGCCCATAACCACTCTGATAGAGCGGGTAAAGGGCGGCGGTGCCGACGAAAGCCTGAGACTCCTATCGAAAGAAATATTCGGCCGTATTCCCCAAGAATTCGCTATAGAAGAACTGGAGATAAAGAATATGGACTGGAACTGCGACTGCTCTTTTGAGCGGCTTGAAAAGATCCTGATGACCATAGGAGAAAGAGATCTCAAAGAAATTATAGAAGAAGACGGCGAGGCGGAACTCGTTTGCCAATTCTGCCTTAAAAAATACAAGTTCGACAAAGCTCATCTGGAGAAGATTCTGGCAAGTATCAGATAATAAAACCGGAGGCTTACTATAATATGTACAAAAAAAGAATCGGGATAATCTTCGGAGGCCGAAGTGCAGAACACGACGTGTCCTTAAAGTCGGCGGCCGCCGTCATAAGAAACCTGAATTCAGATAAGTTTGTACCGGTATACATAGGAATCAATAGAAGAGGAGAATGGAAGAGATTCGGCGGCAGCGTAGATCTCATAGAAAAAGGGATATGGGAGACCCACGCCGCACACCTGAATACAGAAGAACTGAAAGACATCATAGACTTCGCCCTTCCCATACTTCACGGACCATACGGTGAAGACGGAAAAATACAAGGGTTTCTTGAGACTCTGGGTATCCCGTACGGCGGCTGCGGAGTCCTGGCTTCGGCTGTCTGCATGGATAAGCAGATGTTCAAAGACGTCCTACGGCACAAAGGCTTTCCCGTGGTAAGGAGCATGTGCCTCACCTGCCAAAATGAGCCCGATGAGAGCGTCCTTGATAAGATAGAAGGAGAACTGGGGTTTCCGTGCTTTGTCAAACCTGCCAACATGGGTTCAAGCGTAGGGATAAGCAAAGCCGCAGACAGACATCAGCTTGCCTGTGCCTTGAGACTGGCGGCAAGCTATGATAGTCGAGTGGTAATAGAAGAATTTGTACAGTGCAGAGAACTTGAGACTGCCGTCATGGGAAACATAGATCCCGAGGCTTCCGAGGTGGGAGAGATAATACCCTCCGCCGAATTCTACGATTATGAAGCCAAATACTCCGGCTGCGGCAGACCTTCAGAGCTGCACATACCGGCCGGTATAACAGACGGCGACAGAAGGCAGATACGCCGCCTTGCGGTGGAGGCTTACAAAGCCGCATGCTGCAGCGGATACGCCAGAGTGGATTTTTTTAAAGACAAGACTACAGGAAAGATATATATAAATGAGATAAACACTATTCCGGGGTTTACGGATAAGAGCATGTTCCCCCTTCTTTGGAGTTCATACGGAGTCAGTTTCCCCAAGACCATAGAAAGGATCATAGAGTTAGGTTATGAAAGATATCACGCTGAAAATAATCGGCAAGCAGAGCTATGATGACATGGAAGAAGAGCAGATGGAGTTTGTCACAGACGGCAGGCTCTACGTAAGAGGCGGCTCGGCCTATATAATTTATGACGAGAGTGAAGTGTCGGGTCTTGCAGGCTGCAAGACTACTATCAGAGTAGACGACCGTTCTGTGAAGATGAAGAGGATCGGAGAGGCCGGGTTTGGCACCGAGCTTTATTTTGAAAAGGGAAAGCGCTTTTCAAGCGTATACGAAACGCCTTACGGCCCTATGGGCATAGAGGTGCTGACTGACCGTGTCCAAAACAGTATAGACATGGAAAAGGGCAGCGGCTGCATCGACGTAGAATATCAGGTGAGCATGGAGGGCCTGGCAGAAGGCAGAAACAGGATCACCATAGAAATAATGTAAGAGAACACTAAAGAAAAAAGAAAGGAACAATTATGCAGAGGAAAGGTTTCGATTCAGAAAAGTACATTGAGGAACAGTCAAAGTATATCCTTGAGAGAATAAATCAGGGAGACAGCGCCAGGCTATATCTGGAATTCGGCGGCAAGCTGGTACATGATAAACACGCTATGAGAGTTCTTCCCGGCTTTGACGAAAACGCCAAGATAAAACTTCTTGAAAGGCTCAAAGATCAGGCCGAGATCATCATCTGCATTTATTCGGGAGATATAGTCAACAGCAAGACGCGTCAGGATTTTGGCATAACCTACGATCTGGAGGTGCTCAGGCTCATAGATATATTCCGCAAGCATCAGCTGGCTATAAACAGCGTGGTAGTCACCAGATACGAAGACGCTCCGGCTGTCAACAAGTTCATAAACCGCCTGGAGAGGAGGGGCATCAGGACGTATAAACATTTTTACACCAAGGGATACCCTACAGATGTGGAGACTATCGTCAGTGAAGAAGGATACGGCGCTAACCCTTACATAGAAGTTACTAAACCTCTGGCCGTAGTTACAGGTCCCGGCGGCGGCAGCGGCAAGCTGGCAACATGCTTGTCGCAGCTCTATCACGAGTACAAGAGAGGAACAAGGGCCAGATACGCCAAGTTTGAGACTTTTCCTATCTGGAATCTACCTCTCAAGCACCCTGTCAACATAGCTTACGAGGCGGCTACAGCCGACCTCAAGGACGTAAATATGATAGACTCCTTTCACCTTGAGGTGTACGGAGAAATGGCCGTCAACTATAACAGAGATCTCGAAGTTTTTCCGGTAGTAAAGAGGATCATAGAGAAGATAACCGGGGCGGCCGAATACCAGTCCCCTACAGATATGGGAGTAAACAGAGCAGGTTTTTGCATATATGACGATGAAGCAGTCAGAGAAGCCGCCGTACAGGAGATAATACGCCGTTTCATCATAGCAAAGTGCGATTATAAAAAGGGAAAGATAACGGCCGACTCCCTCGAGCGTTCAGAACTTCTCATGAAAGAAGTCAACGCCAAAGAAGACGACCGGGCGGTGGTCAACGCCGCAAGGGAATACGCCGAATACAAGAGACGGTGCGACAAATATGTAAACGTCGTAGTCATGGCCATAGAAATGCCTGACGGAACTATGGTGACCGGAAGAAGCAGCCGCCGCATGGTGGCCGCAGCCGCTGCGGTGCTCAACGCAGCCAAGACCATAGCGGGTATCGACGATGAAAAATATGTCATAGCTCCTAACGTTTTTAAAGATATACAGGATCTGAAAGCCAATATATTAAAACATGACAGGACAAGCCTGAACGTCGAGGAGATTCTCACAGCCCTTTCCATTTCTGCCGAAAGAAATCCGTGCGCTCAGCTGGCCTGCCGCCAGCTTGAAAGCCTAAGCGGCTGCAAAGCCCACTGCACGGCTATCTTAAGCGACAGAGACGAACAGACTTTAAGGAGCATGGGTATAGACGTGACATGCGATCCGGAATACGTTACCACAAATCTATACTTTGCGTAATATATAAGGCTGCGGCCCTTGCTGGGGCGCAGCCTTTTGAACAGGAGAAGACATGGCAAAAAAAATAGTCAGACGGCGCAGAATGAGCTCTACTAAAGAAAACATACAGAGGAAAGAAAATTTTCAGTACATACTCATCCTGGAGGGCGTGGCAGTAGGATTCCTGACGGGGCTCATAGTCTCCATGTTCAGATTCGCTTTTATCAAAGCCGAATCTATGAGGGATATTCTCGTAGAAGCTGCTTCTCATAAGATCACCGTAGGGATTCTTGGGACGGGACTTCTCTTATTTTTGCTGATAACTGCCGCCGCCATAACCAAAAGAGAACCCATAAGCGGCGGAAGCGGCATACCTCAGGTAGAGGCCGAGCTCAAGGGAAAGCTCAACGCCAGATGGGCGCAGGTGATGATAGGAAAGTTCATAGGCGGTATACTCACCGTAGCCGGCGGCCTTTCTCTGGGCAGCGAAGGCCCCAGCGTTCAGCTTGGAGCCATGACGGGCAAGGGATTTTCCAGGATAAATCAGAGGCTTAAGACAGAAGAGAAGCTGCTCTTAACATGCGGCGCAGGCGCAGGTCTTGCGGCGGCCTTTGGAGCGCCTCTGGCCGGAGTCGTGTTCACCCTTGAGGAGCTCCATAAGAACTTCTCAAAGGAGGTGCTCCTCTCTACCATGGCCTCCACCATAACTGCAGACTGCATATCTTCTTATCTGTTCGGACTCAAGCCGGTATTCGGCTTCACCGTAGCCAGCGGAATGCCGCTGAACAGGATATGGATGGTGCTGATACTGGGCATAGTCATGGGAGTCTTCGGCGTGATATATAATAAGACCACTTTTTTTGTACAGGACGTGTTTGCAAGATTTAATCCCTTTTTCAGAAAGGTGGCGGTACCTTTTGTCATGGTTATGATACTGGCCTTCACTTTGCCTCAGGCGCTGGGAAGCGGATCGCAGCTCATCGCTCCGGCAGGACAGGGAAAGTTTGAGGCCGGATTTTTGCTGCTGCTTTTGGCCGTCAAATATGTGTCTTCTGCCATAAGCTTCGGCAGTGGGCTTCCCGGAGGGACTTTTCTGCCGCTGCTGGTGCTGGGAGCTTTATCGGGAGGTCTTTTCACGGAGGTCTTAAGCCCTATAGCCGGATATTCGGAGAAGTGTACAGAATACTTTGTCATACTCGGAATGGCCGGATATTTCAGCGCCATAGTGAGGGCTCCTATCACGGGGATAATCCTCATCAGCGAGATGACCGGCACTTTTTCTAACCTCCTGCCCCTTTCGATGGTCTCTCTGTCGGCGTATATGACGGCGGAGATACTTAAAGGCGGACCATTGTATGAGCAGCTTACAGAACGGCTCATAGCAGGCGGCAGGGTGAAGAACACTCACAGGAGAAATAAGATACTCATAGAGAGCGAAGTACACTTCGGATCCTTAATGGACGGCCGTCCTCTTTCTGCCATAGATCTGCCTACGGGGTGCCTTGTAGTATCCGTAATGAGAGACAGGCACGAGATAGTGCCGGGAGGCAGCACTCGCATGAGAGCGGGAGACAAACTGATAATACTGTGCAACGAAGGACTCGTCATGGACGTTCAGGCTGAGCTTGACAAAAAATGCAAGACCGTCAGAATTTAAGAGAATAGACTTTATCATCTTCAAATGCAAAGCACAGCGGCATTTTGAAGAAATGTGGCGCAATCCGCTGATTAGGGATGCGCCATTTTTTGTGCAAACAATCGTCCTTGCGAAACGCCGGCGCATATGTCAGACAGGGATATTCTGCTGTTCCTGCCACGGATGCGGCAATTCGCCGCATGATTAAAGAAACCGACGGGGGCTGCTTTGAGAGTCTGCGCTGCTTAAATCAAGAACTTACTTTTGAAGCCGCAAAAGAAGAATTTCAGCTCAGGAATATAGACTTCGATTCTGCCAAGATGCGTACTTTAAAGCTGATTGACCGAGACGACCTTTATACTAACTTGGCGTTGCTCCTTTCGGATCAATGCAGTCACAAGATCAAAGCGGCGGTCTTTCAGGGTACAGATCAGACCGTCTTTAAGAACCGCCGGGAGTTTACCGGGTCTCTGCTGAAACAGATGAATGAAGTATATGATTTCATCGACTTTCACAACCAAATGCGCGCTACTATACGAAAACTGCTGAGAAGCGACGTCAGAGATTACCCACAGATCGCAGTCAGAGAGGCGCTGCTGAATCTCTTGGTTCATCGGGAGTATTCATTTAGCGCCAGCGCGCTTATCAGTATTTTTACTGATAGAATTGAATTTGTATCTATCGGAGGGCTGGTGCCCGGAATCGATCTTGAAGATATTATGGTAGGCATTTCTGTATGCAGAAATCAGAATCTGGCCAATGTGTTTTATCGCCTGCAGCTGATTGAGGCTTACGGCACCGGCATAAGCAAGATCATGAAAGCATACGAAGGTATGAAAGAAAAGCCTCTGATCGAGACCACGAAAAATGCTTTTAAAATCATACTTCCCAACGTCAACGCAAAATACGAGACGGGCGAGACTTCGCTGCTTAAAGAGGCGCCGGCTGTAAGCTTTGACGTCCGAGCGAAAAAAGTCTTAAGCGATAGAGAAGAAAAGGTATTAGAATATGCAATCTCTCATGGCGCGATTACAAGAAACGACGTGATCAAGCTGCTTGATGTGAGCGTTTCTACCGCTTCAAGAGTCATCAGAGAACTGGTAAAAAGCAACCTGCTATAGCAAAGCGGAAAAGCCAGAAACACCCGATACACCATAGTAAAATAACTTAAAGTCTAACAGACAGCCGATTGAGCAAGCTCAGTCGACTGTTTTACGGGTGGCACCGATTAACAATACACAATAGAGTGGGCGTGGACCCACTCGAAACAACAAAAAAGCTTAAACGAGTGGGCCTGCGCCCACTCAAAAACCGAAAAAGCTTAAAAACGAGTGGACCTGCGCCCACTCAAAAACCAAAAAAACTTGAAAACGAGTGACACTGTTCATACATTTACCTCGCTTACTGCTCGTCTTTGTTGATGATGATGTGTCTGATTACATTGTCGGAAATCTTGAGCCTTCTGTCAAGCTCCTTAGGCAGTGTAGGGTTTCCCTGGAATTCAACTACTGCGTAGTATCCTTCTTCTTTCTTATCGATAGGATAAGCAAGCTTTCTCATTCCCCACACATCTACTTTTCCGACTTCACCGTCAGCAGCAATGATGGACTGAACTGATTCGACTGTCGCATCCTTCTTAGCATCTTCTAAAGCAGGATCGATAACGAACATAACTTCATAGTTTCTCATTTTTTCACCTCCCTATGGTCTAAATGGCGGCAGTTTCTACTGCCGCAGAGATTGCATGTCAAAACTCATGCTTTATAATTATACTACAAAATATTGAAATTGCAAGAAAATTTTAACGGGATTCAAAGATCCGGACATTTAAAAAGCTGATAATTACAATTTTTTTCTATAGAGCAGGCATTTTAGGTTAATATCGTCTGACCTTACTGTCAGGATTTGCTGGCTAAAAACCGAATTTCACCGCCGAAGGAAAAGATATTTTGAATGACGGCCGCTACTTTCTGCCGAAATCCTGCAGGTCGGCATTGAGATAAAAAGAAGCTTTCTTTGCGTCCCTTTCTTCTATGGCGGCTATGATATCTTTGTGGTACTTCGTATCCGACGGAAAAGAAATGTCCTGCCACTGGTTCCAATAAAACTGAGCGTAAGCTCTGGTCAAAGTGTTCAGAGCGTGTTCGAGAGAAAGATATGCGAATCTGTTGTTGGTAAAGGACATGAGCCTGAGATGAAATCTCTTGTTATACTCCCAGTGGAGCCAGAAATCTTTGACGGCTTCTTCTCCCGTACACATATCGTCTATCTCTCTTAACTCTTTGAGCTGATCTTCGGAAATATTATCTATTATCTGCGTCAGCATACCGGACTCAAAGGCCATTCTAAAGTTGAGTATATCGTTTATATCGCTTTCGGTGAGCTTTACCACCATATATCCGCATCTGGGTATGCTCTTGAGGACATTCTCACTGCAAAGCTGTACCAGAGCTTCTCTTACGGGAGATTTGCTGACATTATATTTTTCTATCAGCATACCTTCGCTTATTATATCGTCAGCCGAATATTCGCCCCGCACTATCGACTGCAGGACATCATCATACACTTTTTTCTTAAGATTTACTTTTTTCATGCAACTCTCGCTTTCTGCTTTGAATATAGCACTTTTTTAATGGAAAGTAAATAAAAAAGATGGGTTGACCTCAAATAATATTTCTGATATTATCAGTAATATAATCAGACTTGTATCTACACGCACGGAGGTATGATTTATGGATAAAAAGCTTTATGAAGAATTTAAAGAAATACTTCGCTCAGAATTAGTCCCGGCTCTGGGGTGTACTGAGCCGGGGGCGATAGCCTGCGCCGCAGCCGAAGCCGGAAAGCTTCTAAAAGGAGAGACGGACTCTGTCGAGATATGGTGCAGCGGCAATATCATAAAGAACGTCAAAGGCGTGACCGTCCCCAATTCCGGCGGAATGAGAGGCATAGAGGCAGCTGCGGCTTTGGGGATTTTGGCCGGACAAAGTGATGCTGAAAAATCCAAAGATCTTGAAATACTCAGCAGCATAACTCAAAGCCAGATTGCAGAAGCCAAAGAAATGATAGAAAAAGATATTTGCGTCTGCCGGCTAAAAGAAGATACACCTAACCTCTATATAAAAGTTATCGCAAAGAACAAAGATCACGAAGTTCAGGTGACCGTAGAAGAAAGCCATACGAATATCGTGTCCAGGGTCGTCGACGGCAGAGAACTTTCAGGTGAAAAAGGCGAAAAGAAAGATGAAAGAGCCGAAAAACTCAAAGATCACCTGACGGTAAGAGAAATACTGGCTTTTGCCGATATGATGAGCGCAGAAGACGGCAAAGATCTGTTCGAGGAACAGGTAGAATACAATACAGCCATAGCCGAGGAAGGCCTGAATGGCGACTACGGCGCTAAGGTGGGAAAAACCATTTTAAAATTCAGAGAAGGCTGCTCCGTCAAGACCAGAGCAGTGGCAAAAGCCGCCGCAGGATCCGACGCCAGAATGAACGGCTGCACCATGCCGGTAGTGATCAACTCCGGCAGTGGAAATCAGGGAATAACAGTGACTGTACCTGTGGCAGAATATGCGGCAGAGATGGACATAGACAGGGAGCTTTTGTATAAGGCTCTCGCCGTAAGTAATCTCATATCTATACATATAAAACATCACATAGGAAAAATCTCAGCCTTCTGCGGCGCAGTCAGCGCCTCCTGCGGAAGCGCCGCCGCCGTCGCATACCTCAAAGGAGCGGACTATTCAAAGATATGCCGCACCATATCCAACACGCTGGGAAATGTGGGAGGAATAGTCTGCGACGGAGCCAAAGCCTCCTGCGCGGCCAAAATAGCCTCTTCCCTCGACGCGGCATTTCTGGGATACGACATGGCAGAAGATGATCTTGGATTCAAGCCGGGAGAAGGTTTCGTAGAAGACGATATAGAAGAGACCATCGACAATGTGGGTAAGATAGGGCGATATGGAATGAAAAACACAGATAAGGAAATTCTTCATCTGATGCTGGGACATAAAGATTATATATGCGATTAAAATCAAACCGGCCTCTTCCTTTAGGAAGACGCCGGTTTTCTATATCCGATGATAAAGATGTTATTTCCATAGGACGTCAGGATATTCTCCCTTGTCTTTCATCGACTGAAGGGCCGAGACTACGCTGTCCTTGTCCTCCCTGTAAGTTACACCGTACCAGCGGTCTTGAGACCTGAGAACCTTGACCCGGGCCTTTCCTTCTTTTATGAGCTGATCCACTACTCCCGGAAGAAAGTATTCACCCTTCATGGGATTCTCTTTTAAAGCGTTGTCTAAGAAGGCAGGGAACCTTTCTTCCATTTCTTTCATCATGGACTGGGTAAATCCCCAGAAGTTCATGGACACCACGGTTCCGCGGGGAAGTTCCTGCCATGTGGCGCCCTCGTCTTCAGTGTATACGATCTTATCCCCCTGCCACTGTATTTTAGTACGCTCGGTTATTTCTCTGAGAAGACCCTCCTCTGACGTCTGACAGACGCCTCTGGAGACATATCCGTTTTCTGTCAATGTGTTTTCTATGTTATATCCTGCCATACAGAAATCATATTTATCGGAATCACAGGCAGTTTCGAGGAACTGATATATGCTCTGAAATGCACCGGGACCGTAATAGTCGTCGGCGTTTATCACTGCTATCGGACCGTCTGCCAGGCGCCTTGCCGCCAGAACTGCATGAGCCGTACCCCACGGCTTTTCCCTGCCCTCCGGCACAAAATATCCTTCCGGAAGATCGTCAAGACATTGAAAAGCATATTCTACGCCTATATATTTTCCGGCCCGGTCATCTACCAGCGCCCTGAAAGCCTCCTCGTTTTCTTTTTTTATTATGAATATTGCTTTTTTAAATCCTGCCATGACGGCGTCGTACAGCGAAAAATCGAGGATTATCTCGCCTTTGTCGCTTACCGGTTCTATCTGTTTAAGACCGCCGAAACGGCTTCCCATGCCTGCCGCCATTATAACTAAAGTAGGTTTCTTCATTTGTGAGTACACTCCTAAAATTTCTTTGCTTATATTCTATAACAACTTTACCCATACCGCAAGTTTATGTATAATGTAATTATATTAAAGAAAAGAGGCGAGATTTATGATAAAGAACATGGAGCAATGTGAACTTGATGCGGTGCTAACCGTAGCCGACAAGATGGTTACCGCCGCAAAGACCGCTCCTAAGGCCAGCGGACAAGACAGCATAGTTGCCGCTGTCGTCACAGGGGAGGACAAAGACAGATTGGCTATGGCCATGAGAGAGATAGGCAAACGTGAGGAAAAAGAGTTTTGCATACGAGACGCTGGGAACGTAGATAACAGCGTGTGCGTGGTGCTCATAGGTTGCAAGGAAAGACCTTACGGCCTTAACAGGTGTGCTTTGTGCGGCTTTGAAAATTGCGCGGCCATGAAAAAGGCAGGAGGCGTCTGCGCCTTCAACCTGTCCGATCTGGGTATTGCCGTAGGTTCGGCCGTCTCCCTGGCCGCCGACAACAGAGTAGATAACAGGGTAATGTATTCGGCAGGCAGAGGCGCTATCGAACTTGGGCTGCTGCCGGATAAGATACGCGTCTGCTACGGAATTCCCCTCAATGCTACTTCTAAGAGCATATATTTTGACAGAAACCCGGGCGCTGTACTGTTCTAAGGGATAGAATAGCAAGCTGATAACCACGAAAGGCCTGAGGTACCTCCCCTCCCCAAAAAACTAACGATTGGGAGGCGGTCGGTTCGGCCTTTCGTGGTTTTATTGTATTTTAAGGTAACAAAAACACCAGTTCAACTGGTGTTTTTGTTGTTTCGAGTGGGGAGGGGGTCTCCACTCGAAATTATAAAAAATGTTCAATTAAGTGAGACTATGCCCCACTCGAAAACCGAAAAAACGTGAAAACGAGTGGGTAGGCACCCACTCAAAAGGACAAAAAAAGCTTAATCGAGTGGGCCTACACCCACTCGTTCGGATAAAACTTTTCCAATCGAGTGGGGAAGAAAATAGGGCAAGAATCAAAAAAGTGTATTTTTACGGTCAAAACTTACAATATATGCAAAATTTGCAAAGGGAGTGCTCCCACTCGTTTCTTAAAAAAGCAGCTTTTCGAGTGGGCTTATACCCACTCGAAAACCGAAAAAACGTGAAAACGAGTGGGCTTGTACCCACTCGAAACAACAAAAAAAGCTTAATCGAGTGGGTCTGCACCCACTCAAATTTACTAAAAATACACAAGCGAGTGGACCTACACCCACTCGAAAACAGAAAAACTTGAAAACGAGTGGGCCTACACACTTATACCCCTACACACCTACACGCCCGCACATTCAGGCACTCCCCACATTCACACGTCACACCTATACTCCCACATCCACACCTCGACCCCCACTCGCCCCATCTGCCTCTCCCCAAAAAAATCAGTAAAGCTATACACATAGCTACGCCCCTCTTTTCAAAAAAATAAAAGCTTCCTGCTGCCGCAAAGTTTTAGTAAGGAGTACCTTTATGGGTGGAAAGTACAAAATTCAGCATTAGCGGCTTGTAGCAAGAAGCTTGATCATTATGTGGCTTTGATAAAAGTATATCATTATCCTGATAAATAATCTTTGTACATGATAATAATATTCAGGCGATCTTTTGTAAAAAATACAAAAGATCGCATTTAAAGGAGCTCCCTTCGCCGGACGGAGCCTCACTCTTCCCTTAATGTCCTGCTAAGAATAAAAATAAGAGCAAATAGATATTGACAAAATCCGATTTCAGATTTAGAATAAAAACCGAAATCGGATTTTGACTTGAAACTTTTGGCTCAGCAGGATATCAGGAGGGCTTAAGATGAGAAATGAAATACACGAACTCAATATGACTTTAAATCAGATTTACAGAAAACAGGAGGACCTGTATCACGAATACGCTTCCCACTTCGGTCTTTCCAGCATATCATTCTGGATACTATATACCCTCTGTGAGACCGAAGATGAAGTCTTTACACAAAATAAGCTGGCGGATATGTGGCATATCCCGAGGCAAAGCCTTAATTCAGCAGTGCGGACGCTGGTGAATCAAGGCTATATCAAACTGGAGCAGATGGCGGTAGCAAGAAACAGCAAAGCGCTCAGTCTTACAGAAGAAGGGGGGGTGTTTTGCAAGAGGGCCATATATCCTTTCTATGAACTGGAAGAGCGAATATTAAAAAGAATGTCAAAACAAGAGCGGGATCGGTTTGTCGAATTTTCTGCACGACAGCTTGACCTGATGAAAGAAGAAGTAGAAGCTGTCATCAGACAGGACTCCGCTCGGAAATAAGGGGTAAATATGAAAGTTATACTTGATTTTATAAAACCATATAAGAAACTGGTGGTGTTTGTTCTGCTGGTCATGATCCTGGATGTGGCCGGCGGTCTTCTGATACCCACGATAACTGCTGATATCATAAACTACGGTATAGGCAGCGGAGATATGGATTACATAATACAGAGGGGTCTTTTGATGGTGGCCGTGTCGATAGTCACCAGCTTCGGCGCTCTGGCCGGCAGTTATTTGTGCGCCAGCCTGTCGTCAAAAGTTGGCAGAGACATAAGAAACGCCATATATGACAAGTCGCTGGAGTTTTCTTCCTCAGATATGGAAAAGTTCGGCACCGGTTCCATGATAACCAGAACCCTCAATGACGTCAATGTACTTCAGCAGGGTCTGGTCATGTTCATACAGATGGTTCTGCCGGTTCCGGTAGTATGCGCCATGGGAATAGTGATGGGCTTCATGATAGACTCTGTGATGGGAGGCATATTGACCGTCGCCACCGTGGCCATACTCATCATGGCTGTCTTCATAATGAAGAAGGCCACTCCTCTCTTCGAAAAACTTCAGAAGTTCCTCGACAGGATGAACATAGTCATACGTGAGAACATAACCGGAGTCAGAGTCATAAGAGCTTTTAACAAAGAACCTTACGAAGAAAAGAGGATGAAAGGCGTATTTGGCGATTATGCAGAAGTTTCTATAAAAGTCAATCGGCTTTTCGCAGGGCTTGAAAGTATAGCTCTACTGGTGATAAATCTCATAATCGTGGCGGTTCTGTACGTAGGCGGAAACAGAATCGGCGCAGGATTTATGGAGATCGGCGACATAACGGCCGTAACTGAATACGCCATAATGATATTGTTCTACCTCATCATGGCGCAGATGGTCATGATACTGCTGCCCAGAGCTATGGTCTGTGTAGCCAGAATAAAGGAAATTCTGGTTCTAAAACCGGAGATTAAAGACGGCTGGATCCGCGGAGAAGGTCTGAATAAGAGAACTGCTGCGATAGACAGTTCAGAAGAAGGCCCAGATCGCCGGACGGCAGAGAGCCGGGATGATATAATCACTTTTAAAAATGTCAGCTTCAGATTTGCCGATGCCGAAGAGGACACCCTCAGCGGATTAGACTTTACATGTAAAAGAGGAGAGACTACCGCTATTATAGGAAGCACAGGCAGTGGAAAATCTACTATAGCCAAGCTTATATTGAGATTCCATGACGTTACATGCGGCTCTGTCCTTTTGAACGGCAGAGACGTAAGAGATATGAGTCAGTCTGAGCTGAGAGGACGTATCTCATATGTGCCGCAGAAAGCGTGGCTTTTTTCGGGAACCATCAAAGATAATCTGCGCCACGGCGACCCATTGGCTTCAGAAGAAGAGATGGACAGAATACTTTCCGTCGCCCAGGCGGACTTTGTGAGAAACTTGGAAAGGGGACTCGCCTCCCCCGTATCACAGGGAGGCACCAACTTCTCCGGAGGTCAGAAACAGAGGCTTTCCATAGCCAGAGCTTTGATGAAAAAAGGGGATATATATATTTTCGACGATAGTTTTTCTGCTCTGGACTTTAAGACGGACGCGGCGCTGAGAAAAGCCCTCAAGGCGGAGACCGAGGATGCAGCCGTGCTTATAATCGCCCAGAGGATAAACACGATACTTTCCGCCGACAGGATCATAGTCCTTGAAGACGGCAAGATCGCCGGCATGGGCGCCCACAGCCAGCTGATGAAAAGCTGCCCGGTCTATCAGGACATAGCCAGATCGCAGATGAAAGGGGAGGATATAGATGGATGAAAACAGAATAGAAGAATTTGATGAAGGTTTTGACGTATCGGCCCCCGATGACGCAGGCAAAACTCTGAAACGATTGTGGTCGTCTGTCAGCGATCAGCACAGGAGACTCCTAATTGTATTGGTCTCGGTGATATTTTACACTCTTTTGTCTATCGTAGCTCCCCTGTACAGCGCAGACATAGTAGACCTGCTGTGGGAAAAGATAAAAGCTTCTCTTGCAGAAGGAGCGACCTTTTCCATCACGTGGAACGACGGAGGAAGAGAGATATTCGGCCTGCTTATCATCTATCTGGCCACAGGGCTGTTTTATCTTCTCCAGTCTTTTCTGATGGCCAGCTTCGCAGAGAAGCTCAGCCTGAGACTGAGGAGCGAGATCGGCGAGAAACTCAGCCGCATGCCTTTAGCCTTTTTCGACAGAAACAAGCCCGGCGCCGTACTGAGCCGCATAACCAATGACTTGGATAAAATGGCGGAAGCCTTCCAGACAGGCGTGCTTAAATTATTCACTTCTGTAGGTATGATCGCAGGATCTTTGGTGATGATGTTCAGATTCAGCGTACTGCTTACGGTGGTCTTCCTGACCTTTATGGGAATATCTCTTCTAGTGACAAAGATAGTATCGGCCAAAACTCTCAGATCAGCCCTCGAAAGACAGCAGAGAGTCAGCGACGTGACGGCTCTCGTAGAGGAGGGCTACAGCGGAAGAGTCATCATAAAAGCCTTCAATCAGGAGGGTGAAAGCTCGCATAAAATGCACAGGGCCACAGAAGAGCTGGCAGAGGCCACACGCAAAGCGGATTTCATGATAAACGCCATAAATCCGGCTATACGTTTTATCAACCGCCTCGGTCAGATCCTCATAGCCGTATTGGGCGGAAGAATGTTGCTGACAGGAACCATGAGCGTTGGCGTATTTCAGGCGTTTTTCCAGTACGTAAATCAGTCGGCAGAACCTTTGACAGAAATGGCCTTCATGGTCAACTCCATGCAGTCCTCTCTGGCGTCCCTGGAAAGAGTATATAAACTTTTGGACGAAGAGGAAATCTCCAAAGACGAGGAAGGCTTTGCGCCTGCCGGCATGGCGCAGGGAAGCGTCGAATTTTCTCACGTAAAATTCGGATATTCCAAAGACACAACTTTGATGAAAGACGTCAGCTTCAAAGCCCGACCGGGCCAGAAGATAGCCATAGTGGGAAGCACCGGAGCAGGCAAGACCACGTTGATAAACTTGCTGATGAGATTTTATGAGACAGACGGTGGGCAGATATTCCTGGACGGAAGAGATACCAGAAGTATCAGCAGAGCCGCCCTGAGAAGAAATTTCGGAATGGTGCTCCAGGACACATGGCTGTTTGAAGGCACTATAGCTGAAAACATAGCGTACGGAAAACCGGAGGCCACGAGAGAAGAAATCGTAGCGGCCGCTAAAGCCGCCAGAGTAGACTTCTTCGTTCACACCATGCCTCTGGGATATGACACAGTTTTGAGCAATGACGCAGAAAACATCTCTGTGGGACAGAGACAGCTTCTGACTATAGCCAGAGTTTTCCTCTGCAATCCGGCGGTACTGATACTGGATGAAGCTACTTCCAGCGTTGATACCAGAACCGAAGCGGAGATAAGCAAAGCCATGGGAAGGCTCATGAAAGGCCGTACCAGCTTTGTTATCGCCCATCGCCTTTCTACGATAGTAGATGCAGATATGATCCTATTTATGCAGGACGGAAATATCATCGAACAGGGCGATCACAGATCATTGCTTGCCGCAGGCGGCGCATATGCAGATCTCTATAACAGCCAATTTGCATAAAATAAAAAAGGAGAGGAAGG
>FR882586.1 GCA_000435715.1 Firmicutes bacterium CAG:145 | reverse complement strand
GCTTTCTATATATTCTGCTGATGTCATCATTTTTTTGTTCCTCCTTGTGCCGATTTCTGGTTTATTGCGTTAACTCACTTAATCCAATAGTGTTGCAAAATTCACGCCAAGTGTTTCGACCGATGGATTATCGTTGATTTTTCAACATTTATACCGATTGAGGCCTTTCGTTTTGAGGACAAAAAAATAGGGATAATGCAAATCTGCATTATCCCGAGTCACTATTTCTCAGTGTCTTCTCGTATTTATAAGGCCCGTTCCGGCCGCTACTCCGTAGACGAGAGCTCCGATGTTGCCCGCTATCATATCGGTGACCGTGTCTACCATACCACGCTGCATCTCTCCTCCGGCCACCTTGTCGGCGACGAACTCAAATATTTCCCACAGGCCTGCTCCTGCGCCTGAAAACATGCAGGCGGCGAATATCATCGGCCCTGCGAATACGGCAAAGTCGGATTTCCTGTTGGCCCTTTTCATCAGCTTCTCCATTATCAACATTCCCAGCGCCGCCAGCAGGAACCCGCTTATCAGATGGACTATCTTGTCATACGGGTCGAAAGACCGATATAGATTTATGACGGAGCCCATAGGCGACGCCATAAAGACGAAGACCAGCCCGCTGTAAAAAAGTGTGTCGCTCACCTTGATTATCCGGGATACCAACACCAGCACCGCTATGGAGGCAAAGGCTCCGGCCACATTTCCTATGGGCGGGTTTATTCCAAGCTCATACGCCGCGACAGCAGACGCTATGGTTGCTGCTATCAGTATTATTACTCCTGTTATTCTTCCTCTCATATCTGCGACCTCTTCTTAAATTAGATATAAGAGACAGTATATCATAAAACGGCGAAGAAAGCATCAGGTTTTATGTACTTTTCCGGTGGCAGGGTCGACGAAGCCCAGGCGGGCAGCCCGCCGGGGCGTTATTTATCTTTCGTATACTATCTTGCCCTTTGATAAGGTCTTCATCACCTTTATGTCAGCTATGCCGGGTACGGGCATTGCGAACGGGTTTGCATCGAGGATGGCTACGTCTGCGTCCATTCCCACTTTCAACATTCCCTTTCGGTCTTCAAGGAAGCCTATCTTTGCCGCATTTACGGTAAAGAGTTCCAACGCTTCGTACAGGCTTATCCTTTCGGATTCCACCGGATGCTGAAGGCATATCATGGCAGACCTTAAAGGGTCCATGGCCGTTACACTGAAGTCAGAACCTCCTCCCACCAGAAGCCCCGCATCCAATATGGATCTGTATGGGCTGCACCTTTTGACCCTGTCTCCTATAAAGCAGCGGTATCCTTCCATATCCATTCCCTCGCACACTTCTATGAGGAGGGGCTGCATTCCCAAAGAGCAGCCTAGGCGGGCCGCCCTGTCAATGGAAGATTTCTTAGGCATTTCAAAATGCTCAATTCTGTGTCTGTGATCTTTCCTCGGATAGTTCTCCAGCAGACGCTGATATACGTTCAATGCCTGTTCTATGCCATTATCGCCTATTGCATGGCAGGAAAGCTGCATTCCGGCCTTGTGGGGTTCTTCAAAATATCTGTAAAGCTCCTCCGCCGACTGGAACAACATTCCGAATCTATCCGGATAGCCTTCATAAGGTTCTATCACGGAGCCGGTATAGCCGTCAAAGGCTCCGTCGGCAAAGGCGCATACGCAGGCGGTCTCTCTCAGCTCCTCGTCGTTCATAAGGCTTCCGAGATTATCCGAATCGTTACAGCTCCTCGTCCTGAGCATAGGCTTTATCTCAGTCTTAAATTCATCTCTGTGATCGCAGAACAGCCTGAGTATTTTATAATAATCCTTAGTGTATACGGTGGTTATGCCGTTGGAAACGGCGTACTCGTCTATGTTGCCGTACCCTTCCAGCAGTTCTTCGTCGGAAAACAGGTCGATAAGGTTGTCCGCCACCTCCATAAATGCTGGATCGGTGACGAATCCCGTAGGTTTTCCGCATGAGTCGGTCTCGATGCCGTCAATGGCAGGGTCAAGCTTCATTATTTCGATTCCCGCAGAATTAAAGGCAAAGGGATGAGTGTCGTTGTGATAGAGCATTACCGGGTGTGAGGCCGACACTCTGTCCATCTCTTCTCTTGTGGGAAATCTTTTCTCGGCTATGTTCTTATCCTGAAACTTGGTCGCAAACACCCACCTTCCCTCGGGAACAGAGGCTGCGTATTCTTTCATCATGCCGATTAGCTGGTCTATATCCTTTGCACCGGAAACATCCACTCCTTTCATGAACGGTCCCGAAGGAACGGCGTGAACATGGGTATCTATGAATCCGGGGAAGGCGGCTCCGTCTCCGCAATCTATTACGCGGGAAGCTTCATTTTCAGGCAAGCCTTCCTTGCTGCCGACATAGGCAATCTTTCCGTCTTTTATACCTACGGCCTCGGCATAAGGGTTTTCCCTGTCCATGGTATATATTTTTCCGTATATAATCGTATCCATGTCTCTCGCCTCCTACTGTACCATCTTCAATATTTCTTCATCACCGGCCTTGCCGTTTTGCTTGTCGTGATACAGCTCTACCAGCTTATTATACGTCTTCTTGGTTATAGGGTATCTCACGGCGACTATGAAGCCTACTAAGAGGACTACCGTAGGAGCTATGCCGTATAATACCCTTATTGCGCTTATGGTTTCGGCGCTCTGAACCGTGGCTTCCGTAGAAAATCCTATTATCTGGAGTCCGATTCCGACTATGAGCGAGCCGAGAGAGTTTCCGAACTTCATGAACAGTCCTATCAGCGAGGTGTAGAGTCCGTCAGGCTTATCTCCCGTCTTTATCTGTTCTATGATGGCCGTGTCATAGGACATGGCGTATATCATGGTCCAGTAAGCCGAGTTCCCTAAAGCGTATACCACTATGCTCACATACATGGTCACGTCGCTTATAGGGAAGAGCATTACAATCAGGTAAGCCATCATGTACAGTATCAGGCCTCCGGCCATTACCGTCTTTTTCTCGGTTTTCTTGGAAACCAGTCCGGCTACCACTACGGCGGCTATTACAAGAATTCCCTGCACAAAATATATTCCCGACGACTTTACGTCATCGTATTGGTACACGTATGTAAACACATATATGAGGAGTCCCGAGCCGAGGGTAACCACTATGTTTACCGCAAAGGTTATGATGAGAAGCTGGCGCAGCGGCTTGTTTTGGAAAGCGCCCTTGGCATTGGCCCAGAACTCGGACAGCAAAGTTCCGACGCTCTTTTTCTCTTCTTTATCTGTTTTTCCCAGATTAGGGTTTGCCGGCTCTCTCTTTTTTATGGCCATGCAGCAAATATTATATGCCGCTATGATGAGTATTCCGTAGGTGAGGCCCATTCCCGCCCATCCTGCGTTGACGCTGTTAAATAGCTCTGTATAAAAGTCCACAACCATGAGAGTCCCGCTGGTGGCGATGAGCGTTCCCACTCCCATCAGAGAAGCGGCGTAGGTCCTCAGCTTGGTTCTCTCATCGAAGTCTTCGGTCAGCTCCGAGCCCAGCGAGATGTGAGGAATTACGCAGCTGGTCAGAGTCACCCAGTAAAACATGTTCATGACGATGAAGTAGACCACTTTCATGTTCTGCGACATCTCTATATTGGTGAAAAGCAGCGTCACCGAAGCGCATAGAAGCACCGAGCCGGTCATTATAAACGGCCTTCTCCTGCCTCTCGGGTTTTTGGTTCTGTCAGACCAAAGGCCTATTATCGGGTCAGTCACTGCGTCCCAAAGCACTGCTGCCATGGATATTACTCCGGCCACTGCCGGCTGGATTCCTGCGATAGTAGTTAAAAAGAAGCTGAAAAACGAGAAGAATACGTTGTAGCCTATTCCTTCGCCGATGGCTCCTATGCCGTAGCCTATGGCGGTGCCGTTTTTCAATTTTTCGTTATAGCTTGTGTCGTTCATTTCGCCTTATCCTCCGATTTATATTTTATTTCTTTCTACCCGCACCTCGGCGGCCCGGGCGTGGCCTATCAAGCCTTCGCCTCTTGCCAGCTCCGAGACCAGCGGGGCTATGTTCATCATGGCTTCGTTGTTCATAGTCTGATATGTACAGGTTTTCAGGAAGGTGCCCACCCAGACGCCTCCTGTATATCTGGCTGCTCCCAGTGTAGGCAGCGTATGGTTGGTTCCGGAAGCATAGTCTCCGAACACCTCGGCGGTATTTCCTCCTATGAAGAGGGAACCGTAGTTGCGAAGTGCCTCCGTCACTCCCTGCTCGTCTTCTTTCGATACGTTGACCTCCAGATGCTCCGGGGCGTATCCGTTGGCATAATCTACCGCCTCCCCGAGGTCGTCTGCCAGCAAGATTTCCCCGAAATCAGCCCATGACCTTGAAGCGATTTCTCTTGTGGGAAGCTTCGTCAGCTGCTCTTCGGCGGCTTTGAGAACGGATTTGCCGAGGACCTCGTCCGTGGTTATCAGCAGCCCCTTGGCCTCTCTGTCATGCTCCGACTGAGCCAGCAAATCTGCTGCGATTATCTGCGGGTCTGCCGTATGGTCGGCTATTACCAGCACCTCGCTGGGGCCCGCCAAGAAATCTATGCCCACCTTGCCGAAGCATTGGCGCTTAGCCTCGGTGACATAGCTGTTTCCCGGCCCCACGATCAGGCTCACGGGAGCAATCTGTTCAGTTCCGTAAGAGAAGGCTGCCACAGCTTGAGCGCCGCCCACTGCGTATATTTCGTCTATCCCCGCTATGTCCATCGCCACCAGCGTCTTGGGATGTATTTTTTCTGTTCCCTTCATTACCGGTGAGCAAGCGACCACCCGGCCTACTCCTGCCGTCTTTGCCGGTATTCCCAGCATCAGAGCCGTGGAGTACAGGGGATAACCGCCTCCCGGCACGTAGCAGCAGCACGAATCCACCGGTATTACCCTGTGGCCCAGCGTAAGTCCCGGCATAGGCGAAAAATCTCTGAGTTCGCCTATGGTTTTTTTCTGGGCCTCCGCGAAGGCTCTTATGTTGGCCGCCGCTTTTCTTATGACTGCCGCTTCTTCTGCGGTCACTTGGCTGTAAGCCTCCTCTATTTCGCTTCTCGATATGCGTAGACTTTCTCTCTCGCACCCGTCGAATTTCTTGTTGTATTCTTTAAGGGCCTCGTCGCCTTTCTCCCTGACGTGCCATATCATATCCGTCACCGAATGTCGAAGCTTGCTTCTGTCTGCTTCGGTTCTCTGCTTGGCGCTCTTTATCGTCTTCATCACCCGACTACCTCCTTTTTTTACGATTTTACATCGTCCAGTGCCCTCCTTGTCAATAGCGCTTTTTTACTTTATTGTAATAAAACCTTGAGTTGACTCAAGATTTGTGTTATCATCAGAATATGGCAAATTTAAACGTGTTGAGGCTTGCAGGAGCCGATTCAAACAGCAAGGGAGGAATAAAAATTTGAGAATAGGAGAAGTTTCCAGATCATACGGTATTTCGGTAGATAATCTCTATTATTATATAAATTACGGTCTGTTAGTGCCGAAAAAGCCGAAAGGACAGTACGACTTCGACCAGCAGACTCTTAGAGATTTGGATCTGATTCTGGAACTGAAAGACATGAAGTTTTCTCTCAAAGAGATACATCAGGTGCTGTCTCTTTACAGGATATCCTCTCTTGCAGGAGAGGGAGACACGGAAGATCTCAAGAGACTCTATGAGAAGAAACTGTGCGAACTACAGGATGACATCGCTTTTACCCAAAAGAACATAGCTAAGCTTGAAGATAAGATATCTGAGCTGAACTCTTTGAGGTCTGAGGATGATGCTCACATCGGCCTTCCTCTGCGTATGCTGGAGCTGCTTCGCTGCCCCGTATGCGGCGGCGCTTTTTCCATGGAGGGCGTCAGCATGAACACGCGTTACATATTTGAAGGAAGCCTGTCCTGCCAGTGCGGATATTGTGCCTCTGTCCAAGACGGTATCCTCCTGACGCCCAACGAGAACAAAGACGTCTATGACACGCCGGATCTGGACCGAAAGATGTACAAGGATCTTCCTCCTTCTCTCATAAGCCTGTTTCAGCACTCGTATAACTGGATGGTTGAAAAGCTGCAGCAGATGGATCTAACTGATAAGGTAGTCATGGAGACTTATATAAACGCCTGGTTTTTTATGCATAATCATCTCAAGTATCTGGATCCCCGCGGCAAATACATCGTAGTAGACAAATATCCGGAAATGTTGTCCATGTACAAGTCTCTCATTGAGCAGCAGGAGTTTGATCTGGATATTCTATTTATAGCAGACAGCAGTACGCGTCTTCCGCTGAAGCCTTCCTGTGTGGATGTAAACATAGATTATTTCGCCGTCAACGAGCACAACTTCTATCACGATACTTTTCTGTACGATGAGCTTGCGCCTTATTTCAACGAAAATACTAAACTGCTGGGAACGTATTTTTATTTTGAAAACGGCAGGAAATCTATGGAGACTCTGCTGAGAGAATATCCTACTTGTTATCGCCGCAATTTCAGCCTGCCTTATTTCTTATCTCACATGAGGGAGCGAATGATCGAAGAAAACGACTGCGGCTTTACCACGAGCTCAGGAGCCAACATCGGATTCAGCTTTCACTGCGAGGGAGAGAAGATGTATCTTCATTCATATCTTGCAGGAAATAAATGCCGCCCATAAAGCAAAGCTTTTAGGGCGGCATCTCATGATACTTTTATCAGAGTATATGACAAGTGATGATAGTATAGCTGCTTGAATTTACAGTTATCTGTATATCGCCGGTTCTGCAGTACCAATTCTTTCCGTTCTTACTTATCCTGCAATTTTTATCTAAGATCTTTTTTATGCAGTATTCTGTGACATCATCAACATCTATCTTGAGGTTCTTTCTTATCCTGTCTGCTCCCATCTGTGTCGTATGTATCTTGTCGATATTATATATCAGTATATCCTTATTTTCCATCATCTCTTTTCCCATGAAGTCCCCTCTATGTCTTTGCCGTCTGCTTTTTTGCTAAAGCGTAGCTATCGTCTATTCTTCTGCAGATATCTGCCGTCGATACACTCCCGTCGAGAATCACGGTATACCAAGTTTTTTTATTCATATGCCATCCGGGAAGAAATCTTTTATTATCTACCAGTTTTTCAACTGTCTCAGGCAAAGCGTGCAGATCTATGATCTCCGCTACGTCCTTCAATTCAAATCCGAGTTTGCTCTTTTCGACCGTGAGCAAAACGCCAAACCACTTGCCGCTGTCTTCTCTGCGCCAAACGGCATTGTCGGGAAACCTGTTCCAGAGAAATTCCGGCTCGCAAGAATACTTTTTACGCACATACTCTATCAATTCAGCAGCCTGTCTGCTCTTGAATACATCTTGATCAAAGCATTTCTCCGATATTTCCCTTAAAGTTTCCTCGTAACATTTCTCTACCTCTCCAACGAATTTTCCTTCGGCGCCTTCGTTCAAATGCAGAGTGTATATCTCGTCAAAGGCCGGATCTCTTATTTCTGTACAGACGTCTCCTTCGATCCCTATTCTTACGATAAGGGAAAATCCGCTTCCTGAAAGCGTCTTCTCATATGTACACATATCTCCGCTTTGTATAAATCCAAAAGCTAAGAGCTTTGAAAAATTGACTTTTTTTCTGTTAAATACAGTCTTTATCACATCCATGCTCTGACCTCCCGTAAAAGATCTTATGGCACTTGCAGGCGATAGCCATTTCGTTTAACATGATTATAACATTTTATCCCCTCATACACAAATAGGGATAATGAAAATGCTCTCTACGCTAAAAGCCCCTTTAAGCGCCTGATGAACCGGCGCCCAAAGGGGCTCAAAATCATGATCGATGGAAATACAGAAACTACTTTCCCATCTGCTTTGCTACTTCTTCAGCAAAGTTTTCTTCTTTCTTTTCTATTCCTTCGCCTACTTCGTATCTGACCATCTCTACGACCTGCATCGGCTTTCCGATCTCTTTAGCTACGCTTTCAACGTACTGCGCCACGGTCATATCGCTGTTCTTTACAAATTTCTGATCAACAAGGCAGACTTCCTTAAGGATAGCCTTCACTTTGCCCGGAATGATTCTCTCCAGCATAGCTTCAGGTTTTCCCTCGTTGAGAAGCTGCTGCTTGGCGATTTCTTTTTCGGATTCGAGCCACGCCTGATCCACCTGGTTGTCATCCACAAATTTAGGACTCATAGAAGCTACCTGCATAGCTACGTCTTTCGCACATACTGCGATTTCATCTGCTGACGCATCGGTCTTGATTCCTACTATAACGCCGATCTTGCCGCCGCCGTGGATATATCCGGTGTAAACTACGCCTGGAGAAGCCATCTTGTGAAATCTTCTTATATTCATGTTCTCACCGATCTTGGCGATCTTATTGCTTAAAGCATCTGCTACAGTTCCTTCGCCTTCATAAGGAAGAGTCTTGAACGCTTCTATATCATCGTTGGCTGATGTGAGAGCCATGTCAGCCAGTTTTTCTACGAACTGTACGAATTCTTCGTTCTTGGCTACGAAGTCTGTCTCAGAGTTTACTTCTACTACTGCGGCTTCCTTATTATCATCAGAGAAAGCGATCTTAACCAGTCCCTCTGCTGCTATTCTGCCGGCTTTTTTGGCCGCCTTAGCCAGGCCTTTTTCTCTAAGAAGTTCGATAGCCTTATCGATATCGCCGTCGGTCTCCACTAAAACCTTCTTGCAGTCCATCATTCCTGCTCCGGTTCTCTCTCTCAATTCTTTTACTAATTGTGCAGTTACTGCCATTTTTTTCTCCTCCCGAAATTCCTGATTATTCGGCGTCCTCTGCGCCTTCTGCCTCTTCAGCTTCCTGAACTTCTCCGCCAGGAACATCCTCTGCGCCGGCGCCTTCGTCAAAGCTTTCTCCCTGATTTGCTTCGATAACGGCGTCAGCCATTCTTCCGGCGATGAGTTTAACTGCTCTTATGGCATCGTCATTGGCAGGGATTACGTAGTCTACATCATCAGGATCGCAGTTGGTATCGACTATACCTATTACAGGGATTCCCAGAATCCTTGCTTCTTTAACTGCTATTCTTTCTTTCTTAGGATCTACTACAAATATAGCTCCCGGCATTTCAGGCATATCCTTTATGCCTCCTAAGAATTTTTCCAGTTTGGACATTTCCAATTTGAGCTTACCTACTTCTTTTTTAGCAAGCTTATCGAAAGTTCCATCTTCTTCCATGGTATGAAGATCAGAAAGTCTCTTGATTCTCTGCGCGATGGTCTTATGGTTTGTCAGCATTCCACCCAGCCATCTTTCGCTTACAAAATACTGTCCGCATCTTGCAGCTTCGTCTCTTATAGCCTGCTGCGCCTGTTTCTTTGTTCCCACAAAGAGAATAGGCTTGCCGGTTTCGGCCACGCTTCTCATAAAATCATACGCTTCTTCGATTTTCTTTACAGTCTTCTGAAGGTCGATGATATAAATACCATTTCTCTCTGTAAAGATATAAGGAGCCATCTTAGGGTTCCATCTTCTGGTCTGGTGTCCGAAATGCACACCTGCTTCTAAAAGCTGTTTCATTGAAATTACTGCCATTTTAATCCTCCTGGTTTCTACTTCCACCGAGCTTTCGAACACCGCTTGCAATAGCCGTAAAAGCATCGCTTCTTTAAAAGCGTCTGTCTCATCCGCTTGTCAGCGAAGTCATCTCTTTAAGGCCTGTCTGCTGCACCCTTATTTCAGGGAAACGCGGCAACCACTACCGAGCCGGTGTGTCAGTTTATAATTTATCGGTGTGTTAAACACAAACCGCCTTAATACTATACAACAAAACCGTTGAAATCGCAAGGGTTTTTTGTCCAAAATCCTTGAAAATCCAAAATTTTTATTGCGACGGATATTATTTTCGCCCGGCACAGAGTCAACATGATTGTTTCTGACTAAAACCGGACAATTAAGATAGGATCGAAGATCTCATATCTCGAGGTTTATCCGTTCATCTCAGCAGATCTCTCAGATAAGCTGTGTATATCTGTTTCGTCCTTATATAGCTTTCTCTGGCCAACATAAGTATGCTACCGTTCTGAAATATGACTGTCTGATCTCTCATCACCGAAACTTTTTCCAAATTAACTACTAACTTTTTCAGCGTGTGATAAAATTTGTCATCTAATTGCTTTTCGATATTTTCTATTCTCTCGTAACATACATACGTCTCGTCGTCTGTCACTATTGCCAACTTTCTCTGTCTCTGTTCCAGATAAATTATATCGTCTACACTGATCTTTCTGCTATATTCCTTGGTGATAACAGGTATATATCTGCTCATAATATCCTCCTGCCTCTAATACCATTTAAGGTTTCCTCGAAATAGCCATGATTATTATACGGCCATTATAACATCGTCACAGTACCTGTCTTTTCACTGTTTTTAGACTTATTATGTCAAAACATAACATTCCTCGACAAAAGTAAAGTTGCTTTTTTTACTCATTTTCCCGCCTCTGTCATTGATATTAGGTCGTTTTGCCCTAATACGTATTTTCTTTGAAAAATTGCTTTTATACCACCTAACTATAAAATTTTTTCAAAATCGCTTTGCTCCTCTCTACAGCTCTTCAATAAAAAAGAGCAGAAAATAAATTTCTGCTCAAGATTGCAAACTGTTCTTCGCTCTCGCCGTATATAAATGAATATTTTTAATACCGGAGCGCAAGCCGGAGGTTTATCGAGATACTACAGCAGTAGGTCGTCTCTCCTGTAGGTGATCAGATCCTCTGCTATCTCGTTTGCCGCAATGGAGACCGGCTTATCAGTATCCGCGTCCGTAAGAATAGGCTTTCCGTCTATTATGTCTCTGGCTCTCTTTGCCGCCAGGATCACGATAGTGTATCTGCTGTCAGCTTTCTTTCTTATTTCATTGATCGATGGATATAACATTATGCTTCCTCCTTATAACTCTCAATAAGTTCCTCTGCGGTAAAAGCTACTTTGGAATGTTCAGCTACCACTATGGCCTTTACTCTGGCCACCGCTTCCTCCAAAACTCCGTTTACCACGCAGTAATCGTATCTGTCTATATACGAAAGTTCTTTCAGTGTTTCTCCAAGTCTGAGTTCTATGGCTTCTGCAGTCTCTGTTCCTCTTCCTGTAAGACGCTTTCTGAGTTCTGCCATAGATGGCGGCAATATGAAGATAAAGACTCCGTCCGGATAGTTTTCTTTGACCTTTAAGGCCCCTTGCATATCTATCTCCAGAATGACATCTATCCCTTCTGACAATCTCTGCAAAACCGGCGCCTTGGGAGTGCCGTAATAGTTGCCGTATACCTCGGCATGTTCCAAAAGATCGCCGCAGGATATGTGTTCTTCAAACGTATCCTTATCCGTGAAAAAATAGCTTACGCCCTCTGCCTCGCCGCAGCGTGGAGCACGGGTAGTCATCGAGACCGAAAGCTCCAGTTTATCCGTCTCTTCTAAAAGTCTTCTGCATATCGTCCCTTTTCCTGCGCCGGACGGGCCGGACAGCACGAAAAGTTTACCCGGATTTTTATCTTTGAGGTCCATTTTGAACTCCTGTTGCTTCAGATTGTGCTTGTTATGAAATAATATTTTAGCACATCTGTCGCATGTTTTCAAGAGTTATTCTACATTCTGAACCTGCTCTCTTATCTTCTCTATCTCGCTCTTTATTTCCAGCATATAATTGGTTATAGTTATATCATTGGCCTTGGAGCCTATGGTATTGGCCTCTCTGTTCATCTCCTGTACCAGAAAATCAAGTTTCTTTCCTTCGGCTTCGCTATCGCTTTCCACTATTTTCTTAAGCTGTATCAGGTGGCTGCTGAGCCTGGTTATCTCCTCATCAATAGCGCACTTATCGGCAAATATGGCCGCCTCTGTCAATATCCTCTCCTCAGGCAGCTGGGCGTTTCCCGAAAGCAATTCACTGATACGGTCTGTGAGCTTTCCCATATAGTCCTTAACTACCAGAGGCGATCTCTCTGCAATCTTATCCAGGATTTGCTTTATGGTCTCCCCTTTTGCCAGCAAATCTTCGGCTAACTTTTCCCCCTCTGCGCTTCTCATAGTCTCCAGGTTCAGCGCAGCCCGCTTCACAGGTATGAGAATGGCCTCTGTTATTTCTTCTTCGTCTTCCACATCCGCAATAGCCTTCATGACATCGGGCATAGTAGCCAGAAGCTGAAGAGATATGCCGCCCTCCAGTCCAAAATCATCCTGAAGTATCTTTAAATTTTCATAGTACTGCTGCGCTATGGGCTGATTGAGCTTGATATTTATGTCGTTTTCCGTTATGTTTTCTACCATTATGGAAACATCTATCTTTCCGCGGCGAAGTTTACCTTTAACCGCCGCCTTGACCTTGTCTTCGGCAAAGCCGTATCTTCTGGGCATTTTTACGGATACGTCCGAATAACGGTGATTAACCGCTTTTATCTCTACCGTGATGTTTCGCTTGCCGTCGTTATATTCACTGCGTCCGAATCCTGTCATACTTTTTATCATCTGATGTCTTCCTCTTTTCTAAAATCTATGATAACAAAGATATTGTACATTAAACGGCCATATTTGGCAAGTGAGTATGAACCCTTGATACTGCCGGTCTGTCATGGAATCTTCTCATGAGCTTTGCCCGGTAAATATACTCTCCCGGTCTTGGGTATTTGTTCTCTTACGCCGGCTAAAAGCTCCCTTGCCCCGAAGAACGCTCCGTGCTAAAATATACCTATTGAAAGGAGCAGTTATGGCATTTGACGGGATAGTTACGATGGCAGCCGCAAAAGAAATGCGGCCTGTAATAATATCAGGAAAGATAGATAAGGTTTACCAGCCGGAGGCAGATGAGCTCGTATTCAACATACACACCAAAAGAGGCAACGTGAAACTCTACGCTTCAGTAAATCCGGCGGCGGCCAGGATACACTTCATAGAAAATTCTCTGCAAAATCCGCCGGCGCCGCTTCCCTTCTGTATGCTTCTGAGAAAACATATTCAGGGAGCGCGTGTAACTGACGTGGCTCAAGTTGGCAGCGAGCGCATAATCGAGATATCTTTAGAAACTTTAAATGAACTGGGCTTTACAGTCTCAAAAAAATTGATCTTTGAGATAATGGGAAAGCACAGCAATATAGTTCTTTTAGATATATCCTCCGGAAAGATAATAGACTGTATCAAACATGTCTCTATAGACGTAAACAGGGTGAGGCAGCTCCTGCCGGGTATCATATATAAATACCCTCCGGCACAGGATAAGATTCCTTTTAAAGAACTTCTGCCGGAAGGAAGCCCTTCCGTCTTTCTGCCGCCCGAAGCAAAGGCTATACAGCGAACGGTGGGAGGCGTTTCTCCCTCTTTTGCTCAGGAGATGGCAGCGTCAGAAGACCCTCTATCCTTTCTCCGCTCTGCGGCAAGGATCATCGAAGAAGGGCGTTTTTGCCCTGTCGTCTACAGCGATGACAAAGGATCCCCAAAGGAATTTCATATTATCCCTTTATCAGAATACGAAGATGTCTGTCAAAAGAAGGAATTCGATTCTCTGAGCCTCTGTCTGGAATACTATTACGCTCACAAACAGAGTTCGAACAAACTTCACCAAAAGGCCTCCGATCTCGAAAGATCAGTCTCCTCTCAGCTGGATAAACTGTATCTCAAGGAGCAGAGGCTTCGTGAAGATCTGCTCAAAGCGGAAAACTCGGAAAGTCTCAGATTATACGGAGAACTTTTGACGGCTAATATACATCAGGTTAGACCCGGAGACAAGTCGACCTCCGTCATCAATTATTACGACGGTTCCACTGTAACTATCCCTCTCGATCCGCGCCTTTCTCCTTCTAAAAACGCTCAGCAGTATTTCAAAAAATACGGCAAAGCAAAGACTGCCGTAAAGGAGAAGCAGCTCCAGTTAAGAACAAACGAAAGCGATATAAAATATCTGGATTCAGTCATGTCTTATCTGAAAAACGCGTCGGATGTATCAGAGATAGAAGCTCTCCGAAGAGAACTGGAGGAGACGGGTTATCTGAGGAAGAGAAAGATTCCCGGGGGATTCAAAGAGAAAAAGATAAGCTCTAAGCCTTACAGATATATTCTCCCCGGAGGATGCGAAGTGCTGGTAGGAAGGAACAACAGGGAAAACGATATCCTCACTTTCAAGACTGCTTCATCACGAGACATATGGATGCATACCAAAGATATCCCAGGCTCTCATGTCATCGTGAAAACGTCCTGTGAAGAAATATCTGACGAAGACCTATATACCGCCGCGTCTATAGCGGCTTATCACAGCAAAGGACGCGAATCAGAAAATGTTCCCGTAGATTATGTGAGGGTCAAATATGTAAAGAAGCCCGCCGGAGCGAAGCCGGGCATGGTGATATTCACAAACAACAAGACTGTATGGGTAGATCCAAAGCTTCCGAAAGCTGAAGAAGAGCAGGGCTCGGACCACTTATAGATGTTGGCGCTTTTTCGAGGTCACAAATTCGAATATCAAAAGTGAAGGTACAAGGGTCGTGCCACTATCGTATTGCCGCATGGCCTCACTGCTGCATGGCCTCACGGCCGCACGGCGGCCTTTTCCGAGGGTATAAAGCAAAGCCCCGGTTCTTTTAAAAATCGGGGCGCTTGCGGGAATTCCTGGCGGCGAGTTCCCGGATGTGGGTTCCTGACTGTAGATTCTCGGCGGCGGAGTCTCGGTAAAGTCAAAATTTAAGATGTTTGCGAGAATTTTTGGGCGGTGAATTCTCTGTAAAGTCAAATTTAAAGCTGTTTGCGAGAATTCCTGGCGGCAGATTCTCGGTAAAGTCAAAATTCACGCTGTTTGCGGGAATTTTTGACTGTGAATTCTCGGTAAAGTCAAAAATTAAGCTGTTTGCGGGAATTCTCGGCGGCGGAGTCTCGGTAAAGTCAAAATTTAAGATGTTTGCGAGAATTTTTGGGCGGCGGAGTCTCGGTAAATCTAAATTTGAATTTCTATAAATTATGACCTCTTAACAGAGGTTATAGGTTATCAATAAAATCCTCCAAAAGCCTTGAAAATAGAGGATTTATCGCAATGTGTTCGCCTTATCCTTTTATATGATTTCACACAAGTTTACTCTTTCCCTGACTGCTTATAAGGGCAAAATCAAGGGCAAGAAAATCTCATAACAAGATATAACAGAGTGTGGCAATCGGGGAATTGTGACATATGTGCGAATATATTATACTGGAGGATTTATTATATGGACAAGTACATTTATGATGAAAGCAACGGTTTATGGTATGAGTTGCAGGAGGATTATTATATTCCTTGCCTTGTTTTACCAACCGAAAAAGAAAACAAGCCTATCGGTTTATGGGGACAGCGACACAAACGTTACTTACAGGAACATAAAAGAATGGGTTACATCTCGCTGCTCATGAATGGCAAGTTTAATAGTTATCTTGCCGACATTGATGAACAGGCAACAGAGATGATGTTTCAATTGGTCGAGCAAATGGCTGGCAAGGAGGGTGTGACCGAACAACTCAAAGCAGAAAATTCGATGTTATGGGTTGGTCGAATGAATGAGATACAGGCAAGAGCACGAGAAATTGTATATGCCGATATTATCTATAAGTAAAAAATGTAACATATAGAATATTAAAATTTTGGCAGTCAAAAATTAAAACTTTGCCTGCCACAATTATTATTCGATGTGTTCTCTTTCATAATGACTTTGGTAATTCATTATGCTATAATGAATTTAATTTACGGTATCGCACTGCATCTACTAATTTGGAGTTCGATTAGAACTGGAAAAAGATTATATTGATTGCTCTCTATGCGAGATTAAAACCGATTATACAGGAGGAAATTGAATGAGCAATATTATTCAAATCAATAATCTTAATAAAAGTTTTGGAAGTGTAACCGCTGTTCAGAATTTGAGTTTTCGTGTGAAAAAAGGAGAGTTGTTTGCTTTTCTTGGTATCAATGGGGCAGGAAAATCAACTACAATCAATATTATGTGTGGACAACTGTCGAAAGACAGTGGAAGCGTTTTTATTGATAAACACGATTTAGATAAGGACATGGACTATATTAAGCGTGAACTGGGTGTAGTGTTTCAATCATCTGTCTTGGATTCTGCCCTTTCTGTTTATGATAATTTGGAAAGTCGTGCCGCTTTATATGGCATTACTGGAATGGAGTTTAAGAAACGACTTGAGGAACTGGCGAAAATATTGGATTTTGAAAACTTATTGAAACGCACCGTTGGTAAATTATCAGGAGGACAACGCCGAAGAATTGATATTGCAAGAGCTTTGTTTCATAAGCCCAAAATCCTTATTCTTGATGAGCCGACAACAGGACTT
>FR882585.1:10482-17964 GCA_000435715.1 Firmicutes bacterium CAG:145 | reverse complement strand
AACGGTTGTAGAATCCGGACGAAAAATCAAAAATTACAGCATGAGCTGCCTCGGTGGCCCGATTATGCTATATTTCGCAGCAGAATGTTGTAGAATATGGCGTTGCGGCCAAAAAATACAACACGCGCCTATATCGCCTGCGGGTCGGCTTGCGCCCGGCGTAGATGCAGAATTTGTTTTTTCGCCCTACATTGCAATACAACAAAATTTGAACCATTATATGCAATAAGGAGCAGACATTCGCCCGCTCCTTTTGGCTGTCCCTTAAGGGTACAAAAAAACTATGGGGCTGTCGCACAACTGATTGAATAAATCAGTTGTGCGACAGCCCCTTTCCATAGTCTTTAATATTATCTCTTTGAGAACTGGCTGGCTCTTCTTGCTTTCTTTAAGCCGTATTTCTTTCTTTCTTTCATTCTCGGGTCTCTTGTCAAAAAGCCTGCTGCCTTCAGAGGAGCTCTGTAGTTCTCTTTGTCGGCAACGCACAGCGCTCTTGCAATACCATGTCTGAGGGCGCCTGCCTGACCTGTGAATCCGCCTCCGTATACGGTGGCAATTACATCGTATTTGCCTTCGCATCCGGCGATCTCGAAAGGTCTCTTTACCTCTCTCTTAACGATCTCTGTTCCGAAGTAATTCTCCAGATCTCTCTTGTTGACGGTGATCTTTCCGGTTCCGGGAATCAGTCTGACTCTAGCAACCGAACTTTTTCTTCTGCCTGTTCCTTGATATTGAATCTTTGCCATTGTCTAATCCCCCTTCCTAAAAGTTCCAAGTTTCCGGTTTCTGCGCAGCATGAGCATGTTCAGGGCCTGCATAAACCTTTAACTTCTTGAGCATCTGTCTTCCGAGCTTTCCATCAGGAAGCATACCTTTTACGGCATGTTTGATGATTTCTTCCGGCTTAGCGGCCTGCAATTTTTCGAAAGTAGTCTCTCTCAGGCCGCCCGGATAACCGGTATGTCTCTTATAGATCTTTTCTTTTCTCTTTTTACCTGTCACTTCCACCTTCTCGGCGTTGATAACGATGACATAGTCTCCGCAGTCAACGTGTGGAGTGTAAATAGGTTTCTTCTTGCCTCTTAAGATAGAAGCAACTTCGGAAGCCATTCTTCCGAGGGTCTTGCCTTCTGCGTCTACAACGTACCATTTACGTTCAACTTCCGCAGGTTTAGCGATGAATGATTTCATTTCTTTTCCTTTCCACCTACTGAATTTGAGTCCATCATGAGAATCAAATTTTTTCGGCTTTGTCTACTTGGATTCGTCTTTTTTGCGTCTTGCGGACCGCCAAAGAAGAATCTTTTTCGATATACTAAAACTTATTTAGTTTCGGGGCTTACGGACGGATTCCCATCCTGCTCCCTTCACGTATAAACATGCTTTTATATTATATAGTTAAATCCTTGAAAAATCAATAGTTTTTTGAATTTGCACGTTTTCTTTTCATTTTTAATGAGCAAAGCCGTATATACATGGCTCCCACTGTGGCCCGGCCGCCGGTTTTAACCGAAACTCCATGTATAGACGGCTTCTTATCGTCTTTCAGATAAAGTCGGCGTTTGCGTCACATATCAGGCGGCTTCTCTCAAGAAGAGCCCTTTTCTCATTAGGAATTTCGCCGTCTATTACTTGCTCCAGCAAGATTTCAAGGATACGGCCTATTGCAGGCCCCCGGGGCACGCCCAGCCCGAGCAGGTCTCTGCCGTTTACTTTCAGATTCTTTAAAGAGAAGCACTGATCGTCTCTGATGATATCATCTGCCATGGCCTTTAACTTATCATAATGCTTCGCCCTCTGCGACAGATGCGGATTTAAAGCCGCATTATCGGCTCTTTGAAGTTTCAGGAGATCAAAGAATATCTCCGGAGTCAGCCTGTTCATGGCTCTCTTAACAGCCCCGGGCGAGGCCTCTATCTTGCGGCTGTGGCTGCGGACCAGAGTTACTACGTCGGATTTGCTCCTGCTGTCAAACTTCAGGCGGCTCATTATTTCTTCCGCTATTTCTGCTCCTGTCCGGGCATGTCCGAAGAAGTGTCCCGTGCCTTCTTCATCCTCAGAAAAGCGCCGGGGCTTTCCTATGTCGTGAAAAAGCGCCGCCAGCCTGAGCCGGGGCTGAGCTTCCACAGCTTCCACCACCGCCGCAGTATGTTCCAGCACATCATATATGTGATGGTCGTTCTTCTGATCAAATCCTCTTATGGGAAGCAGCTCCGGTATCACTTCTCCTAAAATATCTATATTTGCTGTCAGCTGTCTCCTCACATCTTTGCCGCAGAGAAATTTTATCAGTTCCTCTCTGATTCTCTCTTCGCTGATATTTTTAAGACTCGCTCTGCACTCGAGGGCCGCATTGCGAGTCTCCTCTTCTATATCAAAACCTATGACGGATGAAAACCTGACTGCTCTGATTATTCTCAGTCCGTCTTCTCTGAATCTTGCTTTCGGGTCTCCGACGCATCTTATTACGCCGGCTTTTATGTCCGCCGCGCCTCCAAAATAATCTATTATACCTTCCTCTCTGTTAAAGGCGATAGAATTCATGGTAAAATCTCGCCTTGCCGCATCTTCTCTTAGATTACCGGTGAAACTGACGCTGTCAGGACGCCGGCCGTCGCTGTAGCCGGCCTCAACTCTGAAAGTGGTAATCTCAAAAGCCCGTCCGTCTATTACAACCGTAACCGTTCCGTGAGCTATACCTGTATCTATAGTCTTCTTGCCGCTGAATACCTTCTTTATCTCTTCAGGTCTGGCAGAGGTAGTTATATCATAATCCTCAGGTTCTTTGCCCATCAGCATATCGCGGACGCATCCGCCCACTATATATGCTTTATACCCTGCTTCGTGGAGCATATCCAAAACCTCGTCTGTCTGTCTCGTCAGTCCCCTCATATTCTCACCTCCGCAGTCTTAGTTTACCCTGAGAAAGCCGAATTTTCAATCGAGTTTTTATTGTTTACAAAGAAATACAAGAACCATATATATAAATAATAGAATTCCTGCAGCGACAATATTGAATATCACTAAGTAAAAAGAGCTTTCAGCAATGTCAATTTTAAAAACGTTCTCTAAAACAAAAAGTACTACAATCAGAATCCCCGCCACCATCAGAAGCCTCTTGACGATTACCCCTATGTAACTTTTTATCTTTTCTGCTCTTTCCATATACCCTCCGTAGCAATAATCTGTTTGTAGAAAAATGCCTTAATTTAATATATCAATTTCTTGACATTTACATTCCACATTGGAATCCTCCCCTTTCTTTTGTAAGATATTATCACAGAATTCTATATATATCAACAATATGTTAATAAAAATAATATTTTGAATTTTTACACAAACTATCAACTTTTTATAAGGCACGTCGTCATGATCATCTCATGGCGTCATCTCAAAAAACAAAACTGCTTCTATCTGCATGAGCAGATAGAAGCTTAGTCAGTTGAGCATATATTCTAAACCAGCAGCATCCTGTCGCTGGCGAACTCTTCTCCCGAAGAGACTTCAAACTTTTTGAGAAGATCCGATACTTGCAGATCTTTTTTCTCCCGGCCGCATACATCGTATATTATCTTTCCGTTCATCATCATGATGAGACGGTTTCCGTATTTTATGGCGTCCTTCATATTATGAGTCACCATGATAGCCGTGAGGTTGTGTTCCGCTATGAGTTCATCTGTCATAGAGAGGACTTTTGAGGCAGTCCTTGGGTCGAGGGCGGCCGTATGCTCATCTAAAAGCAACACGTCAGGCTTTTGGATGGTGGCCATCAGCAGCGTCAGCGCCTGTCTCTGGCCACCCGAAAGCAGCGATACCTTCGTCTGTAATCTGTCTTCAAGCCCCAGGTCAAAAGGAGAAAGCAGTTCTTTAAAGAGTTCTCTCTCCTCTTTCGTCACTCCCCATCTCAGGCCTCTTCTCTTGCCTCTGCGCACGGCTATGGCCAGATTCTCTTCTATCCACATGTCGCCGGCCGTGCCTCTCATAGGATCCTGAAAAACTCTGCCTATCCTCTTGGCCCTTATATGTTCAGGCTGATTAGTCACATTTTCTCCGCCTATTTTTATCATTCCGCTGTCCACCGGAAAAGCTCCCGAGATCATGTTCAGCATGGTGGATTTTCCTGCGCCGTTTCCTCCGATCACAGTTATAAAGTCGCCTTCGTTGACGCTCAGAGTTATGCCTTTTAAAGCTATCTTCTCATTTGCCGAACCTCGGTTGAAAGTCTTATGTACGTCTTTAAGCACCAGCATTTGCCTCATCCTCCTCATACTTCTTAATATTGGCTCTCATGCGCTTCTTCTCTCCGGCATAATCTCTTGCCACCGGTATAGAAAGAGCAATTATCACGAGAAGAGCTGTCAGAAGCTTTAAGTTATTAGGGTTGAAGCCCAAAAGCAGCACTACGGCAATTATGACCCTGTATAAGATACTTCCTAAAAAAACCGATACGAGGCGTACCTTAAATGAACCTTTTCTGCCCAGCAGTACTTCGCCTATTATTATGGATGCCAGACCGATGACTATGGTTCCGGTTCCCATACCCACATCTCCGTATCTCTGTATCTGCGCTACCAGCGCCCCGGAAAGAGCTACAAATCCGTTGGCAATGACCAGCCCTATGATCTTCATTCTCTCAGTATTGCCGCCCTGGGCCCTTACCATATCCTCGTTTATGCCCGTGGCTCTTATGAGGCTTCCCATCTCTGTTCCGAAAAACCAGTAAAGCAGAGCTATGATAGCCACAGCCAGTATAAGCCCCAGCACGATGTTGGTAGTTTTCGCGTCCATTCCAAACAATGCTGAAACATGGTCCAGCACCGTATCTACTTTCTGACCGCCGAACTGAGACATACCTATGTTGGATTTGCCTCCCATTATCATGAGATTTATAGAATACAGAGCCAGCATAGTCAGTATTCCGGCTAAGATAGCAGGTATCTTGAGCTTAGTATGCAGCACTCCTGTCACCAGCCCCGCCACCATGCCGCAGACTACCGCAAGCGCAGTGGATACGAAGGGATTCCATCCGGATGAAACGGTAGCGGCTATCATACATCCGCCCAGAGCGAATGTTCCGTCAACGGTCATATCCGGAATATCCAGTATTTTAAAAGTTATGTATACTCCTATCGCCATTATGCCCCAGACCAGCCCCAGCGCCGCTCCGTCAGGCAGATTCTTCAATATGCTCAAAAAAAAGTCCATCGTTTCTCCTCATTCAGTATGTAAGGCGGAGCCGCCGGGACCCCGCCTTAAGGTTCTATTCATATATAGTAGCGTTATCCAAGATTTCCTGCGGAATAGTTATTCCGATAGCCTCTGCTATAGCTTCATTGACGTAATATTTGAGTTCATCGTCCCCTATATATTCTATAGGCATCTTGGAGATGTCTTCTCCGTCCTTGAGAATCTTTACGGCCTGCTGAGCAGTCTTTACGCCAAGGTCGTAATAATCCAGAGAAATTGTTGCGAGTCCGCCGTTTTCTACAGGTCCAGATTCTCCGCATATCACAGGAAGTCCCGCCTTAGTGGCTACCATGGACACAGTCTCGATGCCTGCCGCTATAGTGTTGTCGGTAGGCACATAGATAGCGTCGACCTTACCGTCCAGAGAAGATACCATCTGCTGAATCTCATTGGACGAAGAAACAGATGCTTCCACTACCTCGAGGTCATTTTCTGCTGCGGCTTCTTTGGCCAGTCTCAGCTGAATCTCGGAGTTTGATTCCGTGGAACAATAGAGGACTGCTATCTTTTTAGCGTCAGGAACTATCTGCTTGAGCAGCTCTATCTGCTTGGCCACAGGCGTCAGGTCCGAAGTTCCCGAAAGGTTTCTTCCCGGATTCTCGTTGGACTCTATCAGTCCCGAATCCGCAGGATCCGTTACGGCAGATACCAGGATAGGTATGTCTTCTGTCTTGCTGGCTACGGCCTGAGCGGCAGGCGTAGCTATAGCGAAGATCAGATCCTTATTATCGTTTACCATGGACTCGGCGATGGTCAGACAGTTAGCCTGTTCGTTAGAAGCCACCTGATAATCTATTTCTATATTCTCACCGTCTACATATCCCTGCTTTTCAAGTTCATCGACAAAGCCCTGATACGCTCTGTCCAAAGCATCGTGCTTTACAAGCTGTATTACGCCGATCTTAAGTACCTTTCCGTCGGCAGCTCCCTCGTCTTTGCCGCAGGCGGCAAGGCTAAGCGCCATGACGAGAACCATCAACAATGCGATAATCTTTTTCATCTTTTCTCTCCTCTGATCTGTCTTTCTCTCCCGAAAAAAAGAACCCGCTCCGCATAGAGTGCAGAATGGGTTTTGTAAGTCTCTCCGGTAGTCTAAAGATTCCCTTATCTCTGCGCCTATGCAGCCTCATGTCCTGACATTTCAAAGTAAGCAGGGCAATAATATGCGATGCTTCTGAAATAGCCAAAATACACTTTTGCTGCGTCGGTCGCTCTAAAGGACATCTTTTTTCTCCTCTTAGTAAATTTCGTATCTCCATGATACAATGGGCGAGTTCTCCTGTCAACACCTTTTTTCAGAATTTTCTGAAAATTTATTATCTACCTTTCGCCCGCGCCTACATCCATTTCTTTTTCTTGAAGATTATATATTCTACGACTATCAGCAACAGCGAAAATCCTATGACGCTTATATATCCATATTGCCAGTCTATCTCCGGCATATTTTTGAAATTCATGCCGTACCAACCGGTTATCAAAGTCAGCGGCATAAATATAGTAGTTATGACAGTGAGAAACTGCATGACTTTGTTCTGCCTGATGTTTATGCGGGACTGATACATATCGTAGATCTGAGAGGAATATGCCCTCAGATTCAGCGCGTCCTTTGAAAGCCTGTCCATCCTCCCTGACAGAAATCTGTACAGTCGTCTGGCTTTCTGGTCTATGACGCCTTCGGGAGATTCGGCCAACAGCTCCGCCATATCTGCCATCTGTTCATAATAGCGGTTGACCCTCAGCAGACTCTTGCGGGTCTTCTGCATATAATGCTCAAACCCCTCCGGTATGGCGTTGACATCTTCCAGCATCTGGCTCTCTTTATCGTTGAGGGCCTCTTCAAAGTCGTCTATATAATCGCCCTCGTCCCTGACCAGCGCATCTAAAAAAGCAAAGAGCGCTTGGCCGGTGGTGGTCATCTCTACGGCTCTGTGCGAAAAGACCGTATTTAAGATATCTTTTATACTGTCATTTTCGGTTATAAATAAAAGCCGCTGATCATCCATATAAAACCGTCCAGACAGTTCCCCTCTTTCTTCAGATGGAACGGACAGGCTTCCGTGGACGGATCTTTCGAATATATCGGCTTTGCAGTGTCTCACCTTTTCTTCAAATCTGAGAAGAGAAAGGCTGAGGCTGAACTCCCCGTAATCAGCGAGAAACTCTTTCTCCGTCATAACCTCTGCATAAGGCGTATCATGTCCTTCTATGATGGAATACCGCATAAAATCCTCCCGC
>FR882585.1:0-10456 GCA_000435715.1 Firmicutes bacterium CAG:145 | reverse complement strand
CCCGCCGCCCCAAAGGCGGCCACTTCTTTATCTTCAAACCCTGAAACGAAAGCCCCGCCTAAAAGAGGCGGGGCTGACAATTATTGTATTTCTATCATCTGGAACTTCTTTTTTCCTTTTTGAATCAGCAGCTTACCGTCGCAGAACATATCGCAGGTCACGTTCATCTTCTTATCGGTGACTTTGCTGCCGCCTACAGCAAGTCCGCCCTGCTCTATGGTCCTGAATCCCTCGCTGTTACTCTGTACCAGTCCCAGTTCTTTGATGAGAGTGACGACTCCTACGCCTTCTCCCTCAAAGCGAGACTTGTCCATCTTAGCGGTAGGTATGTTGTCCATGCTGCCGCCGCCCGAAAACGCTGCCTTGGCTCCGTCAAGAGCCTTCGACGCCTCTTCCTCTCCGTGTACCAGTTTGGTGACTTCGTAGGCCAGGATCTCCTTGGCCTTGTTTATCTGGGCGCCCTCGAGGGCCGAAAGTCTGTCCACCTCTTCCATAGGAAGGAAGGTCAACATCCTCAGACACTTGTTCACATCTGCATCAGCTACATTCCTCCAGTACTGAAAGAATTCGTAAGGGCTGGTCTTTTCCGGGTTGAGCCACAGGGCTCCTTTGGCGGTCTTGCCCATCTTGTTGCCTTCAGAATTAGTCAGCAGAGAAAAAGTCATTCCGAATACTTCTTTGCCTACCTTCTTTCTGGTCAGATCGACACCTCCGATTATATTGGACCACTGATCGTTGCCCCCGAACTGAATCTTTACATCGAAGTCTCTGGCCATCACCATGAAGTCATAGCTCTGCATCAGCATATAATTGAGCTCAAACATGGTGAGTCCGCCTTCTCTTTCCATCCTCTGCTTAAAACATTCGGCTCTGAGCATGGTGTTCACGTTGAAAAGAGACCCCACTTCTCTGAGAAAATCTATATAGTTAAGAGGTCTGAGCCACCTGGCGTTATTTACGGCGATGGCTTTTCCCGGCTCCGGCTTCTTGTTCTCATGTCCGTGCACGAACACTCCTTCGTTTCCTACGTATTCCCATTCTTCGTCGAACTCAAGGAATCTGTCGAAAAGTTTCTTAAATTGGCTACAATTATGCTCTATAGTCTCCACCGTCATTATCTGGCGCATATCGGTTCTTCCGGAAGGGTCTCCGACCATTCCCGTGCCTCCGCCCAGGACGACCACAGGGGTGTGTCCGAATTTCTGCATATACATCATTATTATGACCTGCATAAAATGACCTACATGAAGGCAGTCTGCCGTAGGGTCGAAACCAATATAGAATTTGACCTTTTCATCCTGAAGGAGCTTTCTGACTTTTTCCTCATCGGTACACTGTTCGATAAAGCCCCTCTCTTTGAGGACGTCGTATACGTTGTCAAATTTGCTGACGTTATCCGGTATAAAATCAAATTTCATCTGTATAATTCTCCTTTTGCCTTTTGCCGCATCGCTTTCGCAGGCAGCCGGCCCTTACTATTTTGTCCCGTAAAGCCTGTCTCCAGCGTCGCCCAGTCCCGGAACTATGTATGCGTTTTCGTTGAGCTTTTCGTCTTTGGCCGCGATATATATGTCTACGTCAGGATGAGCCTTCTGCAGGGCCTCTATGCCCTCGGGCGAGGCGATGAGGCACATGAATACTATATCTTTGCCTCCTCTTTGCTTTATAAAATCTATGGCGGCGGCGGCGCTGCCTCCCGTAGCCAGCATAGGATCGACCACGAAGATCTTTCTCTTGTCTATATCTACAGGAAGTTTGCAGTAATATTCAACAGGTTCGTGAGTATTAGGGTCTCTGTAGAGTCCTATATGCCCTACCTTGGCGTTAGGTACCAAAGCCAGCATACCGTCTACAAATCCCAGTCCTGCTCTGAGGATAGGCACGATGGCGATGTCCTCTCCTTTGAGCATGTTCATCCTGGTCTTGCACATAGGAGTCTCGATCTCCACCTCTTCTAAGGGCAGATCTCTGGTAGCTTCAAATCCCATGAGCATAGCTACTTCTTTAGCGAGTTCTCTGAACTCCTTTACGTTGGTGCTGGTCTTTCTCATAAGAGCAGTCTTATGCTGGATCAACGGATGATCAAATACGTGTACTTTACCCATTTCTCTTCTCCTTGTTATCTGTTTATTTTAACTGACCGGCCCGGTCTAAAGTTTGTCGAGCATATCTACTCTTCTCTGATGGCGGCCGCCTTCAAACTGGGTGTCCAGCCATTCGTCCACCATGGCTAAGGCCAGATCCTTGTCTGTAGTCCTGCCTCCCAGAGCCAGTATGTTAGCGTTATTGTGCTGTCTGGCCAGGTGGGCCATCTCTACGGAAGTGCATAGAGCGCACCGTATTCCGCGGACTTTGTTGGCGGCTATAGAGATTCCTATGCCGCTGCCGCATATTACGATACCCAGGTCAGCTCCTCCTGAGACCACGGCCTCTGCGCAGCTTACCCCGTATACGGGATAGTCTACAGATTCCAAAGAGTCTGTACCCAAGTCTATCACATCTTCTCCTCTGGCTATCAGATGGTCTGTAACTTCTCTTTTCAATTCATATCCACCGTGATCGGCGGCGACGGCTATCTTCATAATTATCTCCTCATATTTCTCGTATGTTGTATCCGGCTGATTTGAGCATCCTGTTCATGACGGCAAGTCCCACGCCGTCCTCTTTGAGGGCGGCGGCTATTATCACATCTACGCCGCTCTTGTCAAAGGCTCTGAGCTTGGCGAAAAAATCATGAGCCGCTTCTTTTGGATCGTTGTCATCATACATGATTATGCCTACCTTTTGTCCGCACTGTATTCGGAACATCTTCTCTTCTGCGATGGCAAGTCTCACTTTCTCCGGCTCCCCGCGGAAGATGATCATCTCCGCCTTTGGAGCATAATGCTTGTATTTCATTCCCGGAGACCTGGGTTTAAAATCCTCATCCGCCACCAGAAGGCTTCCGGCTCCTCGCTTTTGAATCTTCTTTCCGTTAGAATCAGGTCTTTCGAAGACCGCAGGGTCTATCTTAACTTCTCTGCCCAGGGCTTTTGAAATCTGATCTCCCGTTATGACGCCGGGCCTTAGTATCACAGGCGTTTTTTCTGTCATATCCACGACGGTGGACTCTATGCCCACTCTGCAGTCTTCGCCTTGTATTATGGCGTCTATCTTATCATGAAGATCATCGTCTACGTGAGCGGCAGTCGTAGGGCTTGGGTGTCCCGAAAGGTTGGCGCTTGGCCCTGCCAGAGGCTCCCCCGTCTCCGCTATCAGCGTTAGAGTAGTCTCGTTGTCAGGCATCCTTACTGCCACCGTATCGAGTCCTCCCGTAGTGATTCTCGGGACTTCGTCTCTGGCCGGCACTACCATGGTCAGAGGGCCGGGCCAGAAAGTATCTGCCAGCTTTTTCATGTCTTCTGTTATATCATATGTCAGTTTGCAGAACTGTTCCATACAGGCGATGTGAACTATCATAGGATTATCGCTGGGTCTGCCTTTGGCCTGGTAGACCTTGGCGACCGCTTCTTCACAGAGAGCATTGGCTCCAAGACCATATACGGTCTCTGTGGGAAACGCCACCAATCCTTTGTTCATCAGGATTCTGGCGGCTTCTCTTATATCCTCTTGCGTCGTACCTAAAATTCTCGTGTCCATATTGCTCTTGAGCCTTTCCGTATACATAAATTGTCATGACGGCATTATCACGATTATCAGAAGTTTTTAATCTTCTCGGCCTGATCGCTGGTTATCAGTCCGTCTACTATCTCGTCTATCTCTCCGTCCAGAAACCCGTCCAGCTTATATATCGTCATACCTATCCTGTGGTCTGTGACTCTGCCCTGAGGAAAGTTGTACGTCCTTATCCTCTCGCTTCTGTCACCGGAACCTACCTGACTCCTTCTCTCAGCGGAGATTTCATCGTTCTGTTCCTGAAGCTTGAGGTCGTACAATCTGGATCTGAGAACTTTAAACGCTTTCTCTTTATTCTTGATCTGTGACTTTTCATCCTGGCATGTCACTACCAGCCCCGATGGGATATGGGTGAGTCTGACGGCGGAATCGGTAGTGTTTACGCATTGTCCTCCGTTGCCGGAAGAACGGTAAACGTCTACGCGCACATCATTTGGGTTTATCTCCACCTCCACGTCATCCACTTCCGGAAGCACCGCCACGGTCGCCGCCGAAGTATGAATTCTGCCGGAGCTCTCCGTCTCAGGAACTCTCTGTACTCTGTGAGTTCCGCTCTCATACTTGAGTCTTGAATAAGCGCCTTTTCCCTTTATGAGTACGCTGGCCTCTTTGATACCTCCGATGCCGGTGTCGTTGGCGTCCATGATTTCGGCTTTCCAGCCGCGCCTCTCAGCATATCTGAGATACATGCGCAGAAGATCCTGCGCAAACAGGGCTGCCTCTTCGCCTCCTGTGCCGGCTCTGACTTCTAATATGACGTTTTTATCGTCGTTGGGATCTTTAGGCAGGAGAAGTATCTTCAGCTGGCTCTCCATCTCGGGAATCTTGTCTTCCAGATCCGAAAGCTCCATCTTAGCCAGTTCCCTGAGTTCCTCGTCGCCGGATTCGAGCATCTCTTTAGCCTCGTTCAGATTTGTCTTAGCAGCTTTATACTCTTTGTATTTATTTACTATAGGCTCCATTTCGCCTATTTCTTTGATATATTTCTGCCAAAGAGGCTGATTGTTTATCATATCGGGGTCGGAAACTTTCATGGAAAGTTCCTCGTATTTCTCCAATATGAAATCTAATTTATCAAACATCTTAGTCTCCTTAAACTTAATTTTGATCTGTCTATATCTAAACTGATATTATATCACGCCTTAGACCTTTTGAAAAGTGCGAGGTCGTCATTTATCTCATACAAGTCATAAAAAAACCGGAAATAATATTCCGGTTTGTTTCTTTGATTATTAGTCAATGTTGTACTTGGTTTTGAACTTTTCAACACGGCCGCCTCTGTTGACGAACTTCTGCTGACCTGTGAAGAACGGATGACATGCGGAGCAAACGTCCAGTCTGAGTTCCTCTTTAGTTGATCTTGTAACGAAAGTGTTACCACATGCGCAAGTTACTTTACATTCCTTATAATCAGGATGGATTCCTTCCTTCATGCTTCTTACCTCTTTCCTGTCCTTCTCTTGTCGTCAGCCGAAGACCGGCCGATGTGGACATAAATTTACTGCTCATCAGATGCAGCCTCTATACTATATCACGGCTTTTCGTTGAAATCAAGTGATTTTTGCTGTATTTTTAAAGTCTTTACGCCAAAAATGAAATAAATCATATGACAGACCCATACTGCCGCCCAAAATCAGACATACGCATCCTAAAATTAAGAAAAATAACTTTTTAATACTCATGATCAGAAAATCTCCTTCATCTACCGATATCAGACGGCGGCTCTCGACATGCCAATAGATTCATGCTAAAAATAAAAAGGCTGAACAGCATAATTTGCCATTCAGCCCTTAAGCATTTTTCATTAGTTGTGTGCATCCTAATAGAAGGTCTAATTTGTATTTTCTCTCAACTTTCTTAGTTTTTTGAACCATTGTTTTTCTTGTGCGAAATTATTCCTTTAATTGTATAAACCACTGCACCCAGAAAGAATAGTAAGCACGTAGCACATTTCATAGCTATCTGTCCAAAGGACAAATCTGAATACATTAAAAATTTAAAAGTAATAATTCCGTCGGCAACATAGAATATAAATAAGAGATAAAGCACTATGGCCTGTGTTATATACGCTCCTGTGGATTTATTAGTAGACTTTAATAATAGTTTAACTTTTTTTAAATTTATTTTATGCGTATGCATCTTCTTTTTCTGCATAACTCATACCTACACTTAAACGCCCCATTTTACATACGGCGTAGATGTGGCGCCATTAATAGTACACCAAGGATGATCATCCCAGCCATAGACGTATTCTCCGTACTCTGCTCCACTTCCCCAACTTATAGTCATTATTTTCATATAATAATCCGCAGCTTTTAGATCGTTCTTTACTGAAGAATTAAATACAATACTCAGTATACCAACCGTTACAATTATTGCTGTCCCTGGAATAAATCCAAGTACTGCCAATATTAAATCTCCGTATGTTGCATAATTCTTTTAATAAAAAATTAACATATAATTTTATTATTATCAACACTATAATTAAATATATACCTTTTATTCTGCCTTTCATCAGCTTGCCGTCATATCCGGACCGCGCGTTCATATCGACAGCCTTCAGAAGTATCGTGCCGTTTCCTCTTACCACGCTGAGCGTGCACGGATGCTCAAATCCATCGTTGGCCATGGATCTGCTGTCTCCGTTTTTAGCATATTCTCTGTAAATTATGAACGGAAATTTATATTCTCCGTCTTTCATATTTCTGCATAACAGAGAACCGCTAAACTGTCTTTTATCTCTGAGTTCGTATTTGATACGGCATTTTTCGTCTGCGCTCCTGATGACATTCATAGTATCTTCAGCATTATACAGCGCCCAAAAATAAGACTCGTTCTTCGCACTTTCCATATTGACTCCTTCGTAAAGAAGGTGATTCATAGTGGTATATATCCTCTCCTGATAGAAAAGAGCCGCTCTTTTGCCGGCTTCGGTCAATTCAGGACGCCGGGGAGCTTTTCTGTTTATCAGTCCCTCTTTCTCAAGAGATGATATGACCCGGCTGATGGTATAATGTTCCTCCTTGAGAGTCCGGGCTATGCTCATCACCGTACAGGGCTCGTCGTCATTTAAAAACGCAAGAAGTACGCGAAGTCTTAAAATATCAGAGTTTTCCTTCATATCGGCTCCTTTTTTCGTCTCGGCCACTTTTTCAGCTTAGTCAGTTTTTCGCCTTGGTTAGTTTTTTGCCTCGGTTAGTTTAAACTAACCAAATAGCCTTATTTAAGCCGCCCAAGGTCTTGCCTTCCGGGCGGCTCTAACTTATCATCTACAGTTGAAAAGATACCACTTTTGATATGGCTGTGTCAATATCTTATTTTCTCACAATAGCGCCGGTTTACTGCGGCAGCGATCCACCTGCTTCACGCCTTTGCTTACTTTTCTATGAGTTTTGCCGCTATGATCCTGTCCTTGCCGGTAAGATCCTGAAGGCAGATGATATCTGAGAACTTTACAGTCTCCTGCAAAAGTTCAGTCACCGAAATTCTCTGATCGTATCCTATCTCCATCATGAGAACGCCGTTTTTGTTAAGGTGAGAAGGGGCTTCTACAGCGATACGCCGGTAAAAGTCCAGTCCGTCTTTGCCTCCGTCCAGGGCGGACATGGGCTCGTGGTCTTTTACTTCCCTCTGAAGCGTAGGTATGACGTCGGTCTGTATGTAAGGAGGGTTAGTTATTATGAGATCAAATTTCTTCTTTCTCAGCTTTCCGCAGAAAGGGGAAAACAGATCTCCCTCCTGAAATTTTACAGACTTGCATCCGCTGGTCTGCGCATTCTCTTCTGCTATCTTGAGAGCTTCAGAGCTTATATCCGAACAGACCACCTTGATCTTTGGGCACATCTTTGCTATTGAAACTCCTACGGCTCCGCTCCCTGTACACAGATCCAGCACTTCTTTTATGGCTGCGGCTTTGATAAACGAACGGCCTCTCAGTGTTCCCTTCTCTATCGCTTCTATGGCGTCTTCTACCATAGTCTCTGTATCCTGTCTCGGTATGAGAACTTGCGGAGTCACTTTAAAAGGTATTCCCATGAACTCCTGAACGCCGGTTATATACTGCATAGGCTCGCCTGCCGCTCGCCTTTGGATGAGATCGAAGTATGCTTCGCAGGCGTTGTCCTGAAGGGTATCCTGCCAGTGCATCATTAGCCCGACTGCATCTATCTTGTCAAGGAAACAGTAAAGGTCTCTGGCGTCTCTGTCGGCGTCGCCGACGCCGGCCTCTTTAAGCTGTATTTGTCCTATCTTTATCAGTTCTTTAAGTGGTAGACTCATCTTTTTCTTCCTCTTCTGCCTGTTGCTTGTCCTGGTGTTTTTCTTCCTCCCTCAGCGGCTCTCCGTTTAGATCGCAGAGCCCCTCAAAATACGGGGTGTCGTTTTCCGGAAGTACGGCCTTCATGGCGGCTATTGCGACTTCCAGCTGTTTTTCGTCGGGTTCGTTGGTGGTGAGTTTTTGCAGATAAAGTCCCGGCAAGCTCAAGATCTTTACCAGCCAGTTATCGCTTCTTCCCGCCCACTTGAGCAGCTCATAAGACAAGCCGGCTATCAGCGGCAGCACCAGTATCCTGGAAATTATTCTGATCCACACGTTGGGCCAGCCCATGAGGGCGTGGGCAAGAACTGCTATTACCATCACGAACATCAGAAAGCTGGTGCCGCAGCGCGGGTGAAGGGTATAGAACTGCTGAGCGTTTTTTGGAGTGAGCTCAAGGCCGTTCTCAAAGCAGTGTATGGTCTTGTGTTCAGCGCCATGATACTGAAATACGGTCTTTATGTCTCCCATCTTTGCGATCAGCGCTATATAAATGACAAATATGGCAAGACGCACGATTCCCTCGGTCAGGTTCAGCAGTATGACGCTGTCCGTCACTTTTGAGAGCAGTCCCGTGATCACAGTGGGAAACAGCATGAATATAGCTACGGACAATATCAGCGCTATGGCTACCGACAGTATCATCAAAAGCTTCCACGCCTTTTCTTTGCCGAATTTATTTTCTATCCAGACGTCGAATTTGTCCTTTTCGTATTCTTCGGGGTGGTTAGCTTCAAGGACGTCGGCCGAATACATCAGTATTTTTGTCCCCTGCACTAGGGAAGAGATAAAACTCACCACGCCTCTTACGAGGGGGACTTTCGCCCATCTGCTCTGGGAAGGCGAAGGCTGGGTCTTCATGTGGATGTTTCCGTCAGGCAGTCTGACGGCGATGGCGGTCTTTTTAGGGCCTCTCATCATTATCCCTTCCATTATGGCCTGTCCTCCTATAGAAGTGGGGCAGGCTTCTTTTAAAAATATCTTCTTCAGGTCCATTTTTCTCCTATATCGTCAATCTAATATGACTTTTTTGATGACTTGTATAAAATCTTTGTTATTTCTGGTATGAGCCAAGTTCTCTATGATAGTCTCTGTGACTTCCTGTGGGTTGCTGTTGGAGAGAGCTCTTCTCATGGCCCATATGGCCTCAAGTTCTTCCTGATCCATCAGAAGATCTTCTCGGCGGGTGCCCGACTTGTTCAAACTTATGGCTGGGAATATCCTCTTTTCCGAAAGTTTGCGGTCCAGGTGAAGTTCCATATTGCCGGTTCCCTTGAATTCTTCGAATATCACGTCGTCCATGCGGCTTCCCGTTTCCACCAGCGCAGTAGCCAGAATGGTTATGGAACCGCCTTCTTCCATCTTGCGGGCGGCTCCGAAGAATTTTTTAGGCTTGTGGAGCGCTCCCGGGTCCAGTCCTCCCGAAAGAGTTCTGCCCGAGGCCGGAACTACCATGTTATAGGCTCTCGCGAGTCTTGTTATGCTGTCCAGCAGGATCACAACGTCCCTGCCGTGTTCTACCAGTCTCTGCGCTCTGGCCAGCACCATTTCGGCTACTTTTACGTGATGCTGAGGAAGTTCGTCAAAGGTGGAGTAGATCACATCCCCGGTCTTCAGGGAACGCTTCATATCTGTGACTTCTTCCGGCCGTTCATCTACCAGAAGAACTATTAGTTCTATCTCAGGATAGCTCCGTTCTATGGCTCCGGCTATGCTCTTGAGGAGCACGGTCTTACCCGCCTTAGGAGGCGCCACTATGAGGCCTCTCTGTCCTTTTCCTATGGGAGCCACAAGATCTATGAGCCTCATGGAAAGCTCTCTGCTGCCGCTTTCCAGTCTGAGTCTCTCATACGGAAATACCGGCGTGAGATCGTCAAAGTCAGGCCTTCTTATGGCCGTCCCCGGTTCGTCACCGTTGACAGTCAGCACATATAAAAGCGCTCCGAACCGCTCGCCTTCTTTAGGAAGTCTTGTTATGCCTCTTATCTTATCCCCCGTCTTCAAGTTGAATCTGCGTATCTGCGCAGGAGATACATATATGTCCTTATCGCTGGTAAGGAAATTAGAAAATCTTAAAAACCCGAAGTTGTTCTCTTCTTGTATCTCTAAGATACCCTCTACTTCGGGGCGTTCTTCTTTGGTTTCCTTGGTTTCTTTAGCTTCTTTAGTTTCCTTTTCTTCCGCGGTGGGCTGCGAAATCAGAAGTTTTTCGTCAGATGTCATTTTTTTACCTTTTGAGAACCGAAAGGCCGGTCCTCTACCTTTCTCAGAATTTTCAGAATTGCTATGTTAAGAGTATCAAAGCGGAGATCGTCTCCGGTCGGAGTCCTGACCGCAGGGGGCGCTCCGTCCTATGTCGTATCATGTATCTATGATATACTCCTATGCGAAAAAAATCAAGGATATTCGGGCGTCCCCGCACAATAATTGCCGCCCGCCGGGGCGGGGCACGGCGTTGGCTCCGGG
>FR882584.1:54464-64227 GCA_000435715.1 Firmicutes bacterium CAG:145 | reverse complement strand
CGCTCTCGACGGGGCGTATTGCCCAGCAAACTGAAAGAGTGGGTTTTGCCCACTCTTTTGTCATACCGTTTAGAAATTTAATCCTTATATAGATTAACACATATTTATCATAATTGCAAGAGAAATTATTGAAAAATCAAGGTTTAACTGAAGGGGCAGGCCGGCTGGGGCGGTTTTAAGTTGGGCAGGTTGCAGCCTTCGGTTCGTAAGACCCCGATTTACACTGCTTTTTGAGGTTTACGGGGATTTTTGGTAGTGGCTCTCGCTTCCCCTGAATTGCAAAGTTTTCACGATCTAAAGTCCGCAGGTAAGCGCTCGCTGTCGCCGTCATTCCCTGTACTTGGCCTTTTTGGCTTCTTTGCGAGAATTTTTTCCTGCCAAGTCTCGGTACCATTAAATTACAGAGGGTTTGCGGGAGTTTTTGGCCGCCTTGCAGTAGCAGAGAGGCCCTTGCAGCCTTATTTTTTGATTTTTTGCCTTAAATAGTCCCGCAAACGGCCTTAAAATCCATTTTACAGGGAATACACCGCCAAAAATTCTCGCAGACCTCTCAATTTTTGAAAAAGCCAGGACTTAGCATCATGAGTCTCCCGCCCAACGGGACAGTGGCCGCAAAGCTGGCAACCCCTTTTCTCTCTAAACCGGGATTTTCCCCTTATCAGTGAGCATTTTTTCGCATCTTAGTCTCTCAAATTTCTTATATTCACTTGTCAGTGAGCATTTCGCAAAATCCATGCTCACTGATTTTAATATTCAAGGGGTTAAAGAGAAATATCGCCCTGACAGCTATGGCAAAATCCACGGAATGCTCTCTCTTCCTGCAAATAACAAAAAGAGAGAGCATTCCGGTCGAAAAAATGCTCTCTCGCAGTCCGAATATTCATATTAGAGAGAATTCACCCCAGCTCCACAAAATTCCGCCTGCAAAAAAGCCGCGGCTCCCAACCCCTATCGGCAAGGGCCCGGTCAGAAAAAGCTCAGCTGATCTGTCTCAGGCAGCCCTTTGAGGACGCCTCTAACTCTCAGCGCTTCCACAGAAGATTTATTTATCTTGGCTCTCTTTGTTATCTCTTCTATCGTCTCATACGGTTTCACGTTATATTCATCTGCCAAAGACCTGGCCGCCGTCTCTCCCATGCCTGAAAGAGCCATGAACGGAAGCAGCACCTTTCCATCAGATATTTTAAACCTGGCGGCCTCCGATTCGCCCAGTACCATATCCTTGAACTCATATCCTCTGGCATACATCTCATAAGCCACTTCAAGCACCGTAAGTTCATTATTTTCCTTGGCCGTAGCCTCCAGCCCCTTGGCATTTATCAGATCCATCTTCTCTATGATAGCTTCTCTGCCTTTAAGTATGGTATCGGCGTCAAAATCACTTACCACACTTCCAAAGTAGGTGGCGTAAAACTCCCTCGGATAATACACCTTATACCAGGCCATCCGAAAAGACATCATAGTATAGGCGACGGCATGAGCTCTCGGGAACATGTACTGTATCTTGATGCACGAATCTATGTACCAGTCGGGCACGCCGTGCTCTTTCATCACGGCCAGCTGCTCTTCTTTCAGAGGTCTGTTCTTTCTGACGTCTTCCATTATCTGAAACGAAGTCTTGTTCTCTATGCCTTTGAGCATCAGATAGTTCATTATGTCGTCTCTGGTGGAAATCACCTCTCTCATGGTAGCCACGCCTTGTCTTATATAGTCCTGGGCGTTATTGAGCCATACGTCTGTACCGTGGGAAAAGCCGGATATTCTGACAAGATCGGCAAACTTGTCGGGCTTGGTATCATCCAGCATCTGTCTTACAAAAGAAGTACCGAATTCAGGTATAGCATATGAGCCGTGCTTGAACTTGTAATCAGGATCCTTTATGTCGAGGGCTTCTATGCCGTTGAATATGCTCAGCACTTTTCTGTCCGTCAGCGGCACCGTCAGAGGATCCACCCCGGTCATGTCCTGAAGCTGCCTTATCATAGACGGCACGTTATGTCCCAGTATGTCCAGCTTCAGCAGGTTTTCGTCTATCTTGTGATAGTCGAAATGGGTGGTGATGATGTCGGACTTCGTGTCGTTGGCAGGGTGCTGTACGGGACAAAACTCATATATCTCATGATCGTCCGGGACTATTACTATTCCTCCCGGATGCTGTCCGGTGGTGCGCTTGACTCCCGTACAATGCTGAGTAAGCCTGTCAGCCTCATATTTGTTTATAGGAATCCCCTGCTCCTCATAAAACTTTCTCACATATCCGTAAGCAGTCTTATCTGCGATAGTTCCCACCGTACCGGCCTTGAAAACATTCTTTTCTCCGAATATCGTACCGACATACTTATGGGCTACGGCCTGATACTCTCCGGCAAAGTTAAGATCTATATCCGGTTCCTTATCGCCGTCAAAGCCCAAGAATGTGGCGAAAGGAATGGTGAAGCCGTCTCTGTTCATCTCTGCGCCGCAAACGGGGCATTTCTTCGGAGGCATATCTATTCCGCAGTCATACATCTGCATATCTCCGAACTCCATATACTTACATTCCGGGCATATGTAATGAGGATCCAGCGGATTTACTTCCGTGATGCCGGCCATGGTAGCCGCAAGAGATGATCCCACGGAGCCTCTGGATCCTACCAGATACCCGTCTTCCAGCGACTTGTGTACCAGCATCTGAGCAGATACATACATGACTGCATATCCATTGTTGATTATGGAACTGAGCTCCTTCTCCAGACGTTCCCCCACTACCTGAGGCAGAGGGTCCCCGTATATGCTGTGAGCCTTTTCCATGCACGTCTTTCGCAGAGTTTCCTCAGCCCCCTCTATCTTCGGAGGAAATTTTCCTTTAGGTACAGGCAGAAGTTCATCTATCATATCTGCGATAAGATTGGTATTCTCTATGACTACTTTTCGCGCAGTGTCGGCGCCCAGATACGAAAATTCCTCCATCATTTCATCGGTAGTCCTAAGATAGAGGCCCTGGCCGCTTTCGGCGTCCTTATATCCCTGACCTGCCATTATGATGTTTCTATATATGGCGGAAGTATCTCTGTCATAATGAGCGTCGGTAGTTGCAACTACAGGCTTACCCATCTCTTCGCCTAAGGCCACTATCTGCCGGTTTATGTCTTTGAGATCGTCCACCGTCAGCCGGCGCCGATCAGGATATTTTCCGCCTTCTGTCCTGTCTTCTGTGAGAAATCTGTTATTTATCAGCGGCTGTATCTCAAAATAATCATAGAATTCAGCGATCTGTCTGACTTCCTCCATAGGTCTCTGCCTGTAGAACGCCTGATAGAGTTCTCCGGCTTCGCAGGCCGAACCTATTATTATTCCTTCCCTGTTAGCCTGTATCACAGATTTAGGCAGTCTCGGCCTCTTATAAAAATAGTGAAGATGAGAATAAGAAACTAACTTATATATGTTCTTCATTCCCTCCTGAGTAGCCGCCAGAAGAATTATATGATTGGTAGGCCTGCTCTTGTAGTCTATATTTCCGTTTTCATCTATGAGACCGGCGTCATCGAAGACGTAGCCCTCCATGCCGTATATTATCTTTATATCTTTTCCCTTGCTCTTCAGCTTTTTTGCGGCTTTAGCCGCATCCGGGAAGGCCTGCACCACTCCGTGGTCCGTTATGGCTACTGCCGGCTGTCCCCAGGCGGCCGCCTGATTGACAATATCTGAAGGCTCATTGAGGCCGTCCATGGAGCTCATCTTGGTATGGGCGTGGAGTTCCACTCTCTTGGCGCCCTTCCACGTGTCCTGTCTTCCCTCGGCTCGTTCTCCCTTCTCCAAGTCTTTTATCATTATCACATTGAGATTTTCAAACGTATCCCACTGCACTTCGCCTCTTATCTTTACCGGATCTCCGGGCTCCAAAAATTGCTCTATCTCCTTTTGTTTTGCGGCGGTGATGAAAGCCTTGGTACATATGGTGGTGGTATTATCCGTCAAAAGAAGAGTCATAAGATAATTCCCGCTCTTGATGAGGCGGTGGCTTATCTTGAATATGCTTCCCTCTACTACGACCATCCCCTGAGACGGGTCTATATCTCTCAGGGAAGTAGTAACGCCGGAATTTATATCCTTACCCATTATTCTGTTCCCCTGGGCAGGAGCTTCCTTTTCTCTCCTGCGACTTCGCCATTCTCCTCCGGCGGAGGCTTGTCCCGAAGAAATCTCAGGCTGAGATTTGACTGAATCGGCTTTCATTTTAAGTTCTCTGGTGTATTCTTCGAGAGAGCGCCTTATATCCTCTTCTTCCACTTCCCTGAATTTCTGAGAGCTCTTGTGAAACATCTCTTCATTATTCTTAAACGTTATATCCGCATCTATGCCGAAAGTCTGTTTAAGCAGAAGTTGAAAAGGCTTTCTCATCTGTTTATTCAAAAGGCCTGCTGTAAATTCGCCCGCTGCATATATAGTCAGATTCTTTCCGTCCCATTCAAAGTTGTCCGCCTGAATAGCCTTAGCTATGCCGGCATATCCGCATCCTGCGGTCTCTATCATGTGGGGAATAAAAGCGGCTATGATCTCTTCTTCTTTCATGTTTAAGCCGTCGTAAGAAAAATTTATCTCGACTCCGTTTATCTTATTATCGAGTTTTTCTGCAACGGCATATTTTATATCGTGGCAGGCGGCCAGCGGCATGACAAAATTAAGGGTCATATCTAATGATAAAACCCTTTGCTCTTTTTTGATCGAAGCCCTCATCAGTTGGAATTTAAGATTCTTTCCTGCCATACTTCCCACACTGTATTTGTTTAAAATATTTTCTATGATATCTCTCATCTCGCCTACTCTAAGCTCCTGCAGTAATCTTCTATGATTTTCAAAAATTCGGCCGCCAGATCTTCTTCGTCTACGGTCTTAATTATTTCTCCTTTTGCAAATATCAATCCCTTTCCATCTCCTCCCGCAAGGCCGAAGTCGGCCTCTTTAGCTTCTCCTGGACCGTTTACGGCGCAGCCCATCACAGCTACGGTGATTCCGTTCTTCCCTGAAGACAAGAGTTTGGATTCTATAGGAGACAGCTTTTCTTCTATCTCTTCGGCCAGCCCTTTAAGATCTATCTTTGTTCTGCCGCATGTAGGGCAGGATATCAGATTGATACAAGATTTTCTCAGACCTAAACTTCTTAGTATTTCCGCTGCAAACTTCACTTCCTCCAAAGGATCTGCTGTAAGAGATACTCTCATGGTGTCTCCTATACCTGCCAGGAGAAGAGCCCCAAGCCCTATGGCAGATTTGATCTTTCCTCTTTTGGGAGTTCCGGCCTCGGTTATGCCTATATGTATCGGCACATCGGTAGCCTCGGCAAGTATCTTATGCGCTTCATAATTTACTTTTACATCCGAGGACTTGATGGAAACCACCAGATTGCCGTAGTCCATATCCTCTATGTATTTTATATTTCTGAGAGCGCTCTCGGCCAGTCCTTCGGCAGTGACGCCCCCGTATTTTTTCAGTATATCTTTTTCGAGAGAACCGGAATTCACCCCTACTCTTATAGGTATCTCTCTGGCCCGTGCGGCCTCTACCACGGCTCTTATCCGGTCCGGGCTTCCGATGTTCCCCGGATTTATGCGTATCTTATCTGCTCCGGCTTCTATGGCCGCTATGGCCAGCCTGTAGTCGAAGTGAATGTCCGCTACCAGCGGCATGGGGGTCTTTCTCCTCACCTGCGCAAAGACCTGCGCAGATTCCATATCGGGAACGGCGATCCTTACGATCTGGCATCCAGCGTCCTTCAGCCGGCATATCTGATCCAGAAGAGCCGCTTCGTCTCTCGAATCCACGTTGGTCATGGACTGGATAGAGCAAGGGGCGCCTCCGCCTATCAACACATCTTTACATCTAACTTGTCTCGTGGCAGTCATCCGAAAATCCTCACAACATCATTGAATGTAACGTATATCATAAGAGCAAACAACAGCAGTATGCCGGCGAAGTGGATAGTCCCCTCCACCTTCTGACTCACATTTTTACCGGTTATCCACGTATACAGAACGAAGATTATCCTTCCGCCGTCCAGCGCCGGCAGAGGAAGCATATTTATTATGGCCAGATTCATACATATGAGCGCCGTCAAAAATCCGTAGTACCATAATCCGTACTGTGAAGTCTCGCTCACCATCTGCACCATTCCCACAGGGCCGCTTAAATTATCTGCTCCTACTTTTCCTGTGAACAGCTGCCCCAGAGTATCGAACATATTCACGGTCATATTCCACGTGGCCTTTGACCCTTCCACCACGGCTCTGAACGGGTTGTGGCTTATCTGGCAGGTGATGCCGATCACGTATCCGCCCTGCTGATTTACCTCCGGCGTTATCAGTATATCTTTATCTGAACCGTCTCTATTTACGGTGACGTTTACAGGCTCTCCCTCGGCTTCGGCGATGAACTGAGACACATCGCCCCATGAATCTACAGTCTTTCCGTCTATGGCTGCGATTTCATCTCCCGGTTTCAGGCTCGAGTAAGCCGCAGGGCTGTCCTCGGCGACAGTGTCGACCGTAGTGGTAGTAAATCCTAAGACGCCTGTAACTATGATCATTATCAGCAGTGCGCAGACTACATTCATAAAGGAGCCTGCCGCCAGGACTATTATCTTCTGCCAGGGCTTCTTATTGGTGAATGCCCTCGGCTCGTCAGACTCCTCGTCTTCTCCCTCCATGGCGCAAAATCCGCCTATGGGGAACAGTCTTATGCTGTGGAGAGTCTCTCCTCTCTGTTTCTTCCATATAGTAGGTCCCATGCCGAAAGCAAACTCGTTTACTTTGACTCCCATCCTCTTGGCCGCTATATAATGACCCAGTTCGTGAGGAAAGATCATTATACAAAATAATATTATAGCAAGTATGGCTGTTTTCATAAATCCCCCTGATCGGATGCTTATTTTGACGCTATGAGCCTCGTCTCAACTCTGGCCCTCTCATCCGCTTCCAAAATATCCTCTAATTTAATATTATATGTAGGTTTGTGCAGATCCAGTATTCTCTGTATGTTATTTTGAATATCGACAAAATTTATTTCACCTGCAAGAAACATTTCCACCAATACCTCGTTGGCGGCGTTCATGACTACAGGATAAGTGCCGCCCGCCTCCGACGCCTCATAGGCGATCCTTATACATTTAAAGACCTCGGGATCAGGCTTTTCAAAGGTAAGATGGGAAGCTCTGCCGAAAAAGTCTATCCCGTCTCTGGTACTTTTCAGCCTCATGGGATAAGCCATGGCAAAGCTTATAGGGATTCGCATATCAGGCACTCCCATCTGCCCTATCACCGACCCGTCTTCGAATTCTACAGCCGAATGAAGTATGCTCTGAGGGTGAACAAGTATCTGTATATCCTTTACATCCACTCCAAACAGCCACTTGGCCTCTATGACTTCAAGTCCCTTATTCATCATGGTCGCCGAATCTATGGTTATCTTCTTTCCCATGCTCCAGTTTGGATGTTTCAGGGCCTGCTTAAGCGTCACTTCTTTGAGCTGCTGCGCCGTAGCCCCTCTGAAAGGTCCTCCGGAAGCCGTCAGAAGTATCTTTCTGATCTTTCTGCCTTCGTTGCCCTCCAGACTCTGGAATATAGCGCTGTGTTCGCTGTCCACCGGGAATATCCTGACTCCTCTTTCTAAAGTTAAAGGCATTATGACCTCGCCTCCCGCCACCAGCGTTTCTTTATTGGCCAGAGCTATATTTCTCCCCATCTTTATGGCCCTATAAGTCGGTTCCATTCCCCTCATTCCCACGAGAGCATTGAGGAGCAGTCCACATTCTGCCTCTGCGGCTTTTATGAGACCTTCTCTTCCCCAGAAAAACTCAACGCCTTTATGGATTTTAGAAAGGGCGGCTGCGTCTTCCTCATGAGCTGTCACTGCGATATCAGGATGAAATTCATCTATCTGCCGGGACAGAAGCTGTATATTGCTGCCGCAGGTCAGGGCTTTCACCCTGTATTCCTCTCTGTTTTCTCTTATTATATCCAAAGATTGGGTTCCGATAGACCCGGTGCTCCCCAAAATTGAAATAGTCTTCATCATCTCTGTCTTCCTCTTCAGTCTTATTTCAAGACCAATCAGCCGATATTTATGAAAAGTATACAATAATATACCAGCGGCGCTGTAAAAAGAACGCTGTCGAATCTGTCAAGGATACCGCCGTGCCCAGGAATAAGGTTCCCGTAATCCTTGATTCCCATCTGACGTTTAAAAGCTGATGCAGACAGGTCTCCAAGCTGGGCGAATATGCTCCCTAAAAATCCTATGATCAAAGTCATAACAAAGGCGTCGGGAAGAGCAAAGTATCCGAATATCCCGCAGAAAACCACGCTTCCGATCACGCCTCCTACCGCGCCTTCCACACTCTTTTTAGGGCTGAGATTAGGACAGAGCTTATGCTTTCCAAAGGCCATTCCCGTAAAGTAAGCCATTATATCGGTACCGAAGGCCGTAAGGAACACCAGCCATATCAATATCCTGTGCTGAGACTGGTCTATGAGTACTATGTGATATGAAAAGAACACTACGTACATTATCCCCAGCAAAGTTGAAGTCATATCCGCAAGCTTTCTCTCGTTTACGCTGAATCCATATACCATGCTGAAGGCCGTGACAAGCACTACCCATATCATCATAAGCCTCATGTCATGGGGGCTCACTGCGCCAATCACGTAGAGAAGCGCTATGGCCCCGTAGGCGATGGAATAACACGGCTTTGCACCGGATGCTTCAAAGCCTTTGTAGAACTCCCGTACCCCGAGTACTGCCACGATCAGGGCTGCCGCCCAGATGAACCAGCCCCCAAGATAGACTAATATGAGCAGCGGCAGCATCACGCACGCCGAAATTATTCTAGTCTTCATGTACATTTTGCACTACGCCTTGCATGAAGTTTGCAAGTTCGTGCCCCTCCTTTTCAGTTTGTTCTCTATTTCACTTTCTATTATCCCTGTATCTTGAAGTCCCGTCATATTTCATTTAAGCCATGTTGATATCTTTTACCGGCCGCCGAAGCGGCGTTCTCTTTGGGCATAATCGCATATGATCTGTTCAAACTCGTCAGGAGTAAAATCCGGCCACAATGAGTCGGTGAAAGTCAGTTCGCTGTAAGCCGCCTGCCACAGCAGGAAATTGGAAATCCGCTCCTCGCCGCTGGTTCTGATTATCAGGTCGGGATCAGGTATAAAACCGTTTTCTTCACCGGTATACAGATCCCTTGAGACGGCGGCTTCGTCTATTTCACATAAGTCCATCTCGCCGGATAAGACTCTGCCGGCCAATCGTCTGGCAGCTCTTGCGATCTCCTGTCTGCTTCCGTAATTCAACGCTATATTAAAGTGGAGGCCGTCGTTTTCCCCCGTGGTTGAGAGGGCCTTGTCTATACTGGCCTGCGCCGATCTCGGAATTTTTTTGAGATCTCCCAGAACCGCCACTTTTACGTTATTCTCATTAAGTTCTTTAAGTTCGCTGGCTACATATTTGACCAGCAGTCCGAAGATGCCTCCGACTTCTTCCTGCGAACGCTTCCAATTTTCCGTGGAAAAGGCATATACCGTCAAGTATTTGATGCCCAGTACGTCCGCTCTCTTTATTATTTCTTTCATCGCAAGCATACCCGCGTTATGCCCGGCCAGCCTGCTGACTTTATTTTTCTGCGCCCATCGTCCGTTTCCGTCCATTATCACGGCAACGTGCCGGGGCAGACGCTCTTTATCCGTCATGTTTCTCTCCATAAACAGTGTGGCTGCCCTGTCAG
>FR882584.1:53439-54446 GCA_000435715.1 Firmicutes bacterium CAG:145 | reverse complement strand
GCTGCCCTGTCAGCAGCCACACCGATAGATAGTCTTATACTTCTAAGATTTCCTTTTCTTTGTTAGCTACAATATCGTCTATCTCTTTGACAGTCTTCTCTATAGCCTTCTGAATATCGTCGAGAGCTTTTTTCAGCTCGTCTTCTGTTATCTCGTGAGCCTTTTCTTTTTTCTTCAAGTGCTCATTAGCGTCGCGCCTTAAGTTTCTTACGGCTATCTTGCCGTCTTCGCCCATCTTCTTTACAGTCTTTGTCAGTTCTTTTCTTCTCTCTTCTGTGACCTGAGGAATGGCCAGTCTGACGCATTTTCCGTCGTTGGATGGATTTATGCCGATATTAGCTACGTTTATCGCTTTTTCTATCTCTCCTATGGCCTTAGGGTCAAAAGGCGTTATCAAAAGAGTCCTGGGATCCGGGACGGAAACGTTGGCAAGATTTTTAAGGGGAGTCGGCGAGCCGTAATAATCCACCATGACTTTGTCCAGCAGCGCCGGGTTCGCCCTGCCGGCTCTCACCGTATTCAAGTCTTCTTTTAAAACCGCTATGCTTTTTTTGCTTTTCTCTTCGAGATTTTTCTTGATAGTCTCCATATTGGTCCTCCTATTCGATAATCGTTCCTATATCTTCGCCGACGATAGCTCTCATCACGTTTCCTTCCTCAGCGATGGCGAAAACGTGTATCTTTATGTGATTGTCCCTGCAGAGCGTAGCAGCTGTCAGGTCCATGACTTTCAGATCTTTTTCCAGCACCTCCATATGGGTGAGCCTGCTGAGTTTTCTGGCGTCGGAATGAACTGCGGGGTCTTTGTCATAGACTGCGTCTACATTTTTAGCCAGCAATATTATCTCCGCGTCCATCTCGGCAGCTCTGAGAGCAGCCGTAGTATCTGTCGAGAAGAACGGATTGCCCGTTCCGGCTCCAAAGATGACGATATCTCCATGTTCCAGCTGGCTCAGCGCCTTGCGCCTCGCATACGGTTCGGCGATCTCTCTCATTTCTATGGAAGT
>FR882584.1:40001-53391 GCA_000435715.1 Firmicutes bacterium CAG:145 | reverse complement strand
TAAAGCCAGAAAAGCGTCCTGCAAAGCAAGGGAGTTCATCACCGTAGCCAACATCCCCATGTAGTCCGCCGTGGCCCTGTCCATGTCCTTGCTGGTCCTGCCTCTCCAGAAGTTTCCGCCGCCTACAACTATGGCCACTTGGACTCCCAGATCATGTATCTGTTTGACCTCTTTGGCTACCTTCTGAGTCATGGCTTCGTTGATTCCGAAGTGCTGTTCTCCGGCCAGAGCTTCGCCGCTTATTTTCAGCAGCACTCTATTATATATGGGTTTCATCTCTTTACCTCTCATTTTGTTAAATGATTGCTTCGTTTATTATACCGCAAACTCAAGCAGGCAGCGGCGGTTCAATGAACCCTTCCTATCGGCAACGCCGCAATCATAATCGATGGGTTCATTATACCATAATTGCGCATAAGGCCGCAAGTTATTCCTGAAAAGCCTGAGCTTCATAAAGGCGAGCATATTTTCCGTTTTCGGCCAGAAGCTGCTCATGACTTCCGGTCTCTTTTATTTCTCCGTCTTCTACCAGAACTATCCTGTCTGCGTCCCGTATCGTAGCCAGCCGGTGAGCGATTATCAGAGTAGTCCTTCCCACCGAAAGCTGGCTGAAAGATCTCTGTATCTGCTGTTCCGTTATGCTGTCAAGGGCAGAGGTGGCTTCGTCGAGTATGAGTATAGGAGGGTTTTTAAGGAATATTCTGGCTATGGATATTCTCTGTTTCTGGCCTCCCGAGAGGAGAGTTCCCCTCTCTCCCACGTAGGTGTCGAAGCCGTCCTTCATGTCCATTATATCCTCATATATCTCCGCTTTTCTGGCGGCCTCCGCCACTTCTTCAAAAGTGGCTTCCGGTCTTCCGTATCTTATATTTTCAAAGATGGTGGCGGCAAAGAGAAATACATCCTGCTGAACGATTCCTATGTTGCTTCTCAGAGAACTCTTAGAAATATCCCTTATATCGACTCCGTCTATAGTTATACTGCCGCCGTCTACATCATAAAATCTCGGTATCAGCTGGCACATGGTCGTCTTTCCTCCGCCGGAGGGGCCTACGATTGCTACACACTCGCCTGCTCTTATGCTCAGGGAGACGTCTTTTAAGACATCTTGTCCTCCTGAATAACCGAATTCCACGTGTTTTAGCTCTATATCGCCTTTAACATCCGTAAGACGAACAGGATCGTCGGATTCTTTTATGCTGGGCTTTATCCTCATTATCTCGGCAAATCGCTTCAGTCCTGCCACTCCGTTGGTAAAGATCTCTGCCAGGGTAGCCAGTTTTCTTATAGGAGTGATAAAGGTAGTTATATATAATGTAAAGGTTATGAGGTCTATATAATTCAGGCTTCCTTCCATAATAAGCCATCCTCCGAAGGCGATAACCGCCACCTGAAGCATACATATGCAGAATTCGAGAGAAGCGTTGAATCTTCCCATAGCCTTGTAATAATCGTTTTTTGAGTTTTTATAAGTCTCGTTGGACTTTTCGAATCTTTCGTAGTCCACATCCATATTGTCGAACGCTTTGGACGTCTTCATTCCGGATATGGTGGACTCTATATCGGCATTGATATCAGCCATTCTCTGTTTCACCTTGCCTGATGAGTTTACCATGCTCTTTCTGCACAGTATAACCACCAAGAGGAAAAGAGGTATCATGATGAGGACTAAAAGAGCCAGTCTCAACTCCACTGCGAACATCACTATGAGGGCGCCTAAGATAGTCGCCGCCGATATCAGCAGATCCTCGGGGCCGTGATGAGCCAGTTCAGTTATCTCAAACAAGTCGCCCGTCAGTCTGTTCATCAGTTTTCCTGTACGGTTCTTGTCAAAAAAATCGAAATCCAGTTCCTGAAAATGCTGGTACAGGTCTTCCCTTATATCTGCTTCTACGCAGATACCAAACCTATGCCCCAGAAAAGTTATGACATAGTAAAACAACGCTCTGAGGCCAAAAGCCACGGCCATTATGATCATCACTGTAAAAAATGTCTGATACAGTTTGCCCGGAAGCAGGTCGTACATGGCGAACCTGCTCACAAGAGGAAAGGCCACGTCTACCATGGACACCAAAAAAGCGCAGCTCATGTCTATAAGAAACAATTTTCTGTGAGCCCCGAAGTAGGATATAAAGATGCGAAACAGTGAACGGTCAAAATTCTTTTCTTTCATATTCTCTCCTAAAATATCGTATTCCGCCCCGATATGCTTGAAGATAGCAACGGAACCGGCTTTCGTTTTTTAAAGCTGCAAGATGAAGTCCCCGTTTATAAGGAACGGGGACTTTCTGCGCTTATCAGATGTAAGCGATGGCTTCGATTTCAATCAGACAATCTTTAGGAAGTCTGGCGATCTCTATGGCAGATCTGGAAGGATAATCACCTTCAAAATATCCTCCGTAGATTTCGTTTACAACCTGAAAATCATTCATGTCCTTAAGAAAACAAGTAGTCTTTATTACCTTGTCAAGGCCGCTTCCCGCTTCCTCCAGTATAGCTTTGAGGTTAGCGAATACCTGTCTTGTCTGTTCTTCGATGCCGCCTTCTACCAGCGCTCCCGTTTCAGGTATCAATGGAATCTGCCCCGATGTGAAAATCAGATTTCCGACGATGTTTGCCTGCGCATAAGGGCCGATGGCCGCAGGGGCTTTTTTTGTAGCTACGATTTTTCTCATTTTGTTCCTCCTCGTATTATACGTTTAGATATTTCAAATGCCGTCTCCTTCTTAAGATACGGTATACCTGCCGCAAAGTTTAAAAGCTTAACGGCTCCGTCTCCTATCCCATAACCTCTGGCTACGGGATGATAATTCATAGTCAGGATCTGCATTTTTTCATAAGTACATATCGTGTATACTCTTCTGAAATATCCTCCGGAAAGCAGAAGGCCTTCCTCTTTTACAGAATATCCCGAAGACAGGTGCGACAATATATAAAGCAGGTTTATAAATACATCCAAGGCTACAGGAACTGCGGCTGCGACCCAGACCGGCCAGCCTGCCTCAAAGTAGAGCAGCAGTACGGCGCAGACCGTAAATATATGCCATTTGACCGACTTCACCGCTCGGACGGCGATACTGCCTCTTTGCTCCTTTTCTATGTCTCCTATGGCGGCCCAGCTATATTCGGGCGCCAGTTCAGTCAAGCGTTCCATAAGCTCTTCTGCGGAAACAGACATGGTTATATTTGAATTTTCTCCGGCCTCGTCTCCTATACCTACAGTGACTACTTTGACGCTGTATTTCTTCATCACCCTCGATATGAGCGGCTGTTCGATCTGAAGCGCCGTTATCTTATCGACGGGGATAGTGTAACTTCTGAGCTTTATGAGACCGCATCTGACATGGAGATCTCTGCCGTCTCTGTAGACCGTAAAGTCATAATAAGTCACGAACTTCTTTATCAGACTGTAGACTGCAGAAAGTACCATCAATATCAGGGCGATGAATCCGCCGAAAGCATTTTCTATAAAGCTGGCAAACCCAAAGACATAGATATACCATATTCCGCCCGATACGCCTGCTACCGCGATGAAGAGGCTTAACAGAGGCATCGTATATACAGCATGCCTGAGCATATCTTTCTTATCGCTGTGAAATACTTTTCTGCCGCCTGCACTTTCATCAAAGAGCCTGTCCGGATGAGTCTCAGGAGATACCGCCGCCTCCTGATGAATTTCCGAAGAATCCTCCGGCAGTCCCAGCTGTCCTGTTCCCTTTACTTCACTTATCTTCTCAAGGACAGCTTTTCTGAATCTGATTGCATCGGCTTCTTTCAGCACTATAGCTACATCAGTCTTATTGGCGGTGGTCATGCTGCCGGTATCCATCTTGATCTTATAAGTTCCCACCAATCTCTCAAAGAGATTCTGCTCCATATTCACCGCAGAGATATTCTCCACAGCTATGGTATTCTTATATTTCTTCAGAGTATTCCTCTCTATTATAACCAGATTGTCCTCCAGTATTATCCATGTTTTTCTCCATCTGAAAAATGAAAAACACAAAACGGCAACGGTCAGAAGCATCAGACCGACAAGAACCCATCCGCCGCCCGAATCTATCAGACCGCGTATGCCGCCTGTCCCTATGTCCCGTATCATCCTTATCAGGTTTTCGGCCTGCTGCACAAGCATGATGATTATGACGAGCCAAAACTGCCAGAGATTTTCGAATATTATGGAAAAGTGGCAGCGAAGTTTCATTTTTTCCATCACTGCCTCACCCTTTCACGGACAGCCATGTCGTTTATCTTTTTCTTCAGAGTCTCTGAAATTTCATCTGCTTTCTCATCAGTGAGAAACTTGATGTTCACATCTCCGCCCGCCGTGGTCACTTCTACGGTAGACAGTCCGAATATTCTGGCTATGGGCCCCTGAGATTTGGCTATCTTATGAAGCCTTTCGATGGGAACTATCTGCTCCTGTACCCATATGAATCCCTCTATGACTCTTATCGCTTCTTCGTCTATGCAGTAACGGTATCTGGCATACCTGAGCGCGGGAGACGCTATGATGTAAACCACAGCCAATACCCAGCATCCCGCCAGTACAAGATTTCTCATGAGCGAAGCGTTCCAGAATATGAGACAGACGGCTGTGACTGACGCCGCCATTATCACCATGACTACCGCCGCAGAAAGTCGCATGCATCTCTCCGCTTTTTCTTCTAATTTTATGTAATTTATATCATCGTTCAACCTCAAATTTTCTATTCCCCTTCCCCGTTTTCCCTATATAATTCAAGGGCTGCTTCTCTTATAAATCTCTCTGTCTGAGGCACATCTGTATCGTTGGAGGTGATGACCAGTACGAAAGGCCTTTGGGCGAACACTATAGCAGCATCATGAGTAGTGTCCGAATCTTCTCCCGTTTTGTTGGCAATCTTTTTCTTGCGCCCTATATAACCCGGTATCTTATGTCTGATCTGCTGGAGCAGCATTACGTTCTCTATCTTCTCCGATACCTGCCGGCTGACAAAGCCTCTCTGATATACCTGCTTCAAAAGCATGGCTATTTCTTCGGGAGATATGTAATTTTCAAGTCCTTTAGCCGCCGCCTCATCGTCAAACAGCTCTCTTTGTATCTGGGTCTTAACAAGACCCATCTGTGCAAACCCTCTCTTCAGTTCATCTATGCCCACAGTTCTTATGAGCATGTTGGTGGCCGTATTGTCGCTGAGAGTTATCATGAGCCTGCATAAACTCTCTATGTCTACTTCGATGTCTCCGGAAAGAGAGAGCAGAGCTCCGCAGCTGGGCTTTTTGTCCCCTTCTCTTACGATCACTTTCTGATCCCAGCTCAATTTTCCCTCGCTAACCAGCTTTGCCACATACATGAACAGCGGCACTTTTATGACGCTGGCCGCCGTAAATACATGATCCGCATTATAGGACAGCTTATCTCCATCTATCATGTTTTCATAGTAAAAGCCTATCTTTCCCTTCAGCGGGCTTATCAGTTCTCTGAGACGTTCCGGCTGCATATTCTCCTCCCAAGTCGCAATTTATTCTTTTTAAATTCTATCATATCGACGGATAAAAAGAAATATCGCATACTGTAATTTTTTCCTCTGAACCCTTAAATTTTATTTCCGCACCAGCATATTTCATTCCGTATATCCTTTCGGGATCTCTCTGATATGCAGGCCTGGGGTCCTGCTTTAGTAGTTCTCTTATGTCTGCAAGCATTTCGTCGGATATTCCGCCGGGAACTGGGCAGGAAAATTCGACTTCCGTTCTCTTAGGAGCAGAAGATGCAAATCCGCTTTTCGCATCGGGGAAAGAATCAGCATATGGCAGATATGGCTTTATATCATATATAGGCGTACCGTTAAGCAGATCAGCCCCCAAAACTCTTAACACGGGACCTCTGTGGTCGAAAACGACTTCTTTTAGCCTCACGCAGGAAAGTCCTATGTGATTGGGTCTGTAGGGAGAACGGGTGGCGAAGACTCCTATCCGTCTGTTGCCGCCCAGTCTCGGCGGCCTGACGGTAGGATACCATTCTCGTTCTTGCTGTTCTTTATGGCACTCTGAAAAATCCCACAGTATCCATAAGTGAGAGAATTCCTCAAGGCCTCTGACTGCCTCCCGTATGTTATACGGAGGTTCAAATATTATCTCCGCCTGCGTCTGAGCCAGGCCGCTTTGCCTGGGTATTCCAAATTTTTCTTCGAATCCGGTATGTATGTGCGCTATGATTTTCATAATCGTCTGAGTTCCTCTTAATTGTATATGAGAACATGTAAATTCCTGATCGTTTGTGCGTCTTGCACATTTATATCTAATTGACATTTTTACATCACTATTTTAAACTAAAACCATAAGGAGGTACATCCTATGAAAAAGAATGTAATCGAAAAGATAAGCCGAGATTTCGGCGGCAGTCCGGGCAGAGAAGTCAGGGTAATCACTCCTGATCTCATAGATGAATATCTGACAATATACCTCAACGCATATCCCGCTTATAAGGATCTCAGCGACGAGAGTATAGCCGGCTACAGAAACAAGTATCTGAACTCTATGCAAAACGACGAAAATATAACCTTTGTGGGCCTGTTCGAAGAAGGAGAATTTATCGCTCTGATGAAGCTGATAGATTTCTCTATGAATATATTCGGCAAAATGGGCCATGCGGCAGGGCTCATGTCCCTGGCTGTTTCCCCTATGCATAAGAAGAAAGGCGCCGGCCTCGACATGGTCCGCTTTTTCGAAAAATATACTAAAGAGACCAAGGCGACAGTAGCTATGCTCCTACCTTTCCGCATAGATTTTTACAGAAATATGGGATACGGTTACGGCGGCAGGATGGACGAGTACAGGATACCTACCTCGAATCTCCCGAAGTGCAGTGATACTTCAAAGATAAAATTTCTTGGTCTTGAAGACACAAAAGCCATGCTCAGGTGTCAGGCGGACTTCGCCTCCCGCAATCACGGCATGGTGGTTAAATTCGAAGACGAGATCCGGGCTATGACCTCTGACAGCCAGTCCAAGAGAATAGGCTTTATAGAAGACGGTCAGTTAAAAGGATATGCCGTATATGACTTTGTTTCTGAAAGTGAAGTCAACTATACTCTCAACAGGATAGAGGTCAGCGAACTCGTATATCTTTCTCCTGCTGTTCTCAGGGCTTTTCTGGGCTTTTTCCGCAATCAGTCCGACCTGGCCGAAAACATCGTTATCCGCACAGGAGAAGAGGATTTTTATCATATTCTTCCAAGCGCTCAGGATATCAGCGGCAATTACATAGATTTCGGTTTCCTCCAGACGAATGTTTCAGCTGTAGGAACGATGTACAAGATAGTAGATCTGGCAAACTTTGTCGAGACTTGCGGCCATAGAGAATTTCCTGCCGCAGACTTGACTGTGGCTTTCGATTTCTACGACGAGCTGGCTCATCGTTCAGAGAGCTTCTCAGTAAGTTTTAAAACTGAGCCGGGAGAAAAGATTTCCCGCTGGCATGAAGCCTCCCCCGGCGCCGTCTGTGATGTGCGCATAAAGTGTTCCCTGGCTGATATCTCCTCCCTATTCATGGGAAGCTGCAGGCTGTCTTCTCTGGTTAGGCTGGGCTCGGTTCAGCTGAGCGATCCTTCTTACGAAGCTCTCATAGACTCCCTGTTCTATTGCAGCCAAAAGCCTTGGACCAATACGGACTACTGATCAGATCAGCCGATGGAATAAGTCCGGTGCATTACGGTTTATTCATAATAAAAAAATGCTCTCTATCCACCTTTGCCGGGATATGGAGCATTTTTTAAATTCATCTGATTCCGTCCGCCGGACGATCTTACACAAAAGCGGCGTAAGGATAAACAGGTTTTTACCCGAGGAGTTCCTTTACGTTTACAGTCCCTTCTGCTACTATGGCTGTAGGCCCTGTCAGGAAGAGCCCGTCTTCGGATACCGTGATAAACAATTCTCCTCCCGGTACGCTGACCTTTACGTGGTCTCCGCTGACAAGTTTCTTATCTGTAAGAACCGCCACCACAGATCCGGCTCCCGTGCCGCAGGCTAGGGTGAAATCCTCCACGCCTCTCTCATATGTGAGGACGGATACGTTATCGTTGTCTATCACATCATAGAAATTGACATTTGCGCCTTTTGGAAAAATCTCATGATGGCGCAGAGTCTTTCCCAGTTCTCTCAGTTCTTCCTTGTCCTTGATCATCAGTCCAGGAATCTCCAACACTACATGAGGTATTCCCGGATCTCCCAGTTCCACGTATGTACAGCGGATACGGCTGCCACACGCCTCCGCTTCTCTTTCTTCCATCGTAGTCACATCGTTGAGCCTTATCCTGTAAAGGCTGTCCGTCTCCCTATAGCCTTTTACCATGCCTGCGATAGTCTCTATGTTCTGAACCTTTCCCGCAAGGCCGTTCTCATAACCATATCTGGCGACGCACCTGGCTCCGTTTCCACACATCTCTCCGAAACTTCCGTCTGCATTATAGAATTTCATCTTATAATCGCCGCCATATTCGGGAGAATCTATCACCATAAAGCCGTCGGCTCCGATGGAGAACCTCCTGTGGCATATTTTTTCGGCCAAGTCTCCCAGCTTCTCATCGGGAATCTTTTCTTCTATGTTGTTCACGATGATAAAATCGTTTCCGGCTCCGTGCATCTTTACAAAATCCATATCAAACCTCTCTCACTAATTTTTATTTATATCCGAGGAAACCGTCGTCCACAGGGATTGTAACGGCATTTATACCGTCGGCGGCCTCAGAAGCCAAAAACAAGGCCGTCTTTCCTATGGCCAACGGCGGCAGAGGCTTCTTTCTCATTCCCTTGGAGTAGAGTTCCTCAAAGGTTCCTCTCTGTTTATCTATCTCCAGCATAGGCGTGTCTATAACTCCCGGAGCTATGGAGACTACTCTGATGTTATACGGAGCCAGTTCCAATGCCGCGGCCTTGGTCATCATCTCAACGGCTCCCTTGCTGGCATTGTAGCCTATTATGTTGCCGCTGGCTACTTTTCCGTATATGCTTCCCATATTTATTATGACGCCTGATATACCTTTTTCTACCATCATCTTGGCGCCTTTCTGCATGCACATAAACGTCCCGTACTGATTGATCTTTATCGCTTTATCGTACTCTTCGTAAGATGTCTCTAAAAAAGGATGGCTGGGAGCTACTCCCGCATTGTTTATTACGACGTCTATCCGACCGTACTTTTCATCGATAGAGGCGAAGATCTTTTCCACATCCTCACGGCTGGAAACATCTGCTGCTATGGCCAATACTTTCTCGTTTCCAAAGATATCAGCCAGCTCTTTCTCTGTCTCCTCTATCTTTTCTTTTCTTCTTCCTACTATGGCTACTGCATAGCCGCCTTCGAGAAAACTGAGTGCGCAAGCTTTGCCTATTCCTGTGGCTCCTCCCGTTACGAGAGCTGCTTTTATAACTTTCATGTCGGTCCCTCCAAGCAAGTATAAGATTATCTGATGAAATTAGTCCATATATTCTTTTCTACATATTCAGGCTCTATGCCCGCTCTCTTTCCGGCCTCTATACATCTGAGCATCCACGCCATATTTCTGGCAAGAGTAGAAAGCGTAAACAGCCCCTCTTCATCGCATCTCAGCTGCTCGGGATCTACATGGGCGTGAGCTATGGGCCAGTAATCTCCGCTCACCACCGGCATCTGATTATAAGTGGGATATTTCAGCATAGCGTCAAAGGCAGATGTGCAGCCTCCTCTTCTGGCTATAACTGCGACAGCCGCCGGCTTATATCTCATGGTGCTGCTTCCCGCATAAAAAAGTCTGTCGAGAAAAGCTATCATATCTCCCGAAGGTGAAGCAAAATGCACCGGCGTCGCAAATATGTAACCATCGGCTCCCGAAAGGATATCGAGAGCTTCATTGACACAGTCGTCTATGACGCATCTGCCCGTATCGCTGCAGCCTCCGCAGCCCATGCATCCGCCCTTTACTCTTCTGCCGATCTGAAATATCTCGGTTTGTATATTTCTCTCGGTCAGGACTTTTGACATATGTCTCAATGCTGCGTCAGTACAGCCGTTTTCGTTAGGACTTCCGTTAAAAAGCAATACTTTCATCTGTCTCTGCCTCCCCATGCTTTACTTTTCATACTCTTAACATATCATATACGGCTCTCCTCCGCAAGGTTTGATTCATGTATACTTGAGCAGCATAATTTTTATATGTCGTTCATATGTCTGTCTAAAAATTTCTCCACCTCACTCCAATAAAGTTCCGGAGCTACAGAAGATGACATAGCGTGGCCCGCGCCCTCGATCACTAACTTCTGCTTTTCGCAAGACGCAGACTCATATACCTTGTCAAGCATCTCGAAAGGTACAAAATCATCTGCATCGCCGTGTATAAACATCATAGGTATATCACACCCGGCGACCTGATTTTGAGCGCTGGCCTCTTTAAAATCATAACCTCCCTGCTTATCGCATATATACGAAGCTATGTTGAGCAGTGGAAAAGACGGCAGTCTGAACTTCCTTTTAAGCTGCTCTTCAAACTCATCCCATACTGATGTATATCCGCAGTCTTCTATGGCTGCGCAGACGTTATGCGGCAATTCCTCTCCCGCCGTCATCATGACTGTAGCGCCTCCCATGGATATACCGTAAAGAGCGATTTTAACTTCCGGATCACTGTCTATGATCATATCTATCCATCCGAGCATATCCTTTCGCTCCAGAAAGCCCATGCCTATGATTCTGCCCTGGCTGCTGCCGTGAGCCCTGGCGTCGGGCAGAAGCAGGCTATAACCCATATCATAAAAGTGCTTGGCATGCTGAGCCATATCCTCCGCCCTCGAAGTATACCCGTGGCAGGCTATGACATATCTTCCGTTCCCTTCCTCGTTTTTTATCTCATATCCATGAAGTTTGAGTCCGTCCTCAGACTCTATATATACGTCGCAGGCAGTTTCTTTAAACCATCGGCGTATTTCTTCGCTTCCTTCAGGCCCGCTGAAACTGCTCTTTTCCTCAGAGCTGTTCGCATCTTCTTTTGGGCCTGATTTTATAAATGACTCAGAATACGTATCCAGCGCATATCTGAACAGATATCTCCCTGCCAGAAAGAGGGCCGCAGCCGCCAGCGCAATTATAACCAAGAATATGATGAGGAGAGTCTTTCCTCTTACCTTTATCACAGCGTCCCTTCCACCTCCGCAGAAGACTCCTTATGTATCTTATTCTTCATTATGTACAGATAGCATAAAAGCTGTACTCCCGCTGTTATAAACCATGTGACAGGATACGACAGATATATTACTGTAACCGTATGGAACTCTTCCATCTGAAAAATAGTGCTGAGCCATACTATTCTCAGAGCGCATACGCCTACCAGCGAGACTACCATAGGCACCACCGAATATCCCATTCCTCTGAGAACTCCCACCAGAGCGTCCATAGTTCCTCCCAGCGCATAAGTAGTGCATATCACTGCAAGGCGTTTTAGGCCCTCTTCTACTACAGGAGCGCTGGAGGAAGATATCCCCAAAAGCTGAGGTCCGAAGAGGTACGCCAGGTTGCCAAGGACGGCTCCGGTAACCGCTGCGCACAGCACGGAGCGTATCATTATAGGTCTTATTCTCTCATACTTACCGGCTCCCATGTTCTGACCCGTAAAGGATATGGCCGACTGATAGAAAGCGTTCATGGCTATATATACGAACCCTTCTATGTTGGCAGAGGCTGCGCTTCCGGCCATGGTGACATCTCCGAAAGTATTTATGGAAGATTGTATTATGACGTTAGCCAGCGAAAACAGAATCCCCTGAAATCCGGCAGGCAGTCCTATCTGCACTATCGTAAATAATTTGGATTTATGTATCTTGAGGCTGCTGAAAGAAAGTTTGAACCCTCCGCTCTCTTTGCACAGGCATCTGATGATCAAGACCGCAGAAACACACTGAGAGATGGCGGTAGCGGTAGCTACTCCCGCCACGTCCATATTAAGCTCAATGACGAAAAACAGATTGAGGCAGACGTTAAGGACGCCTGCTACCGTAAGGTATTTTAAAGGTCTCCTGGTGTCTCCCTTCGCCCTCAGAATGGCGCTTCCAAAGTTATACAGCATCATGGCCGGCATACCCAGAAAATATATCCTCAGATAAAGAGCCGAAAGATCTAAAACGTTGCTGGGAGCCTCCATCAGATGAAGAATAGGCTTGGCGAGGAATATTCCCAATGCTGCCAGCACCACGCCGCTGATGATGCTCAGGCTCACTGCAGTATGTACAGTCTCGCTGAGTTCTCTTTCTTTTCTCGCTCCGAAATATCTGGCCACAAGTACGTTGGCGCCGATGGAAAGCCCTATAAACAGATTTGATAAAAGCAGTATCAGAGAGCTGGTAGAGCCCACGGCAGCCAGGGAATTATCCCCGGCGAATCGTCCGACGACTATTATGTCTGCGGCGTTAAACAGAAGCTGCAATACTCCTGAGCACATAAGCGGAAAAGCAAACAGCAACATCTTCTTGAGTATGGGCCCGCTGCACATATCTATCTCATGTTTTTCTTTCAGTTCTCTTTTTTCTTCCAAATTCTCTTCAAGTCGTTCTTCTCGTTTTATTATCTTTTCTTCCTGAGATTTTTCAGATGTTACATTTGACTTTTTTCGCATATATTCCTCCTGCCCTCATGTTTTAAATATCGTCAATAAAAACACCCGAAGGTAGTTCTTCGGATGTCTTTCATCAGTATTATATAACACAATCTTAGCGCAAATCAATACGGTTTTGCATAATTCTTGTGTTGATTTAATATCTTTGCGGCTTTCACTTTACCGCTTTAAGATATGCCTCATACATCTCCCGGCTATAGCATACGAAAGTTATCTCCATGTCGTAGCCGCTGTTTTCTTCGAGCCACCTTGTGACGGCCGCCGCTGCTGCCGGTACTGCCTCGTTTACCGGGTATCCGTACACTCCCGTGGATATGGCGGGAAATGCTATGGTATGAATGTTGTGACTCTTGGCAAGCTCCAGCGAATTTATATAGCAGTCCCGCAGCTTTTTCTCATCTTGCGGTATGCCGCTGTATACCGGACCCACCGTGTGTATCACGTATGACGCTTTGAGGTTGTAGCCCTTGGTTATCTTGGCCTCTCCCGTGCGGCAGCCTCCAAGCGTTCTGCACTCAGCCAGAAGACCGGGTCCCGCCGCCCTGTGTATGGCGCCGTCCACTCCTCCGCCTCCCAGCAGGCTGTGGTTTGCCGCATTGACTATGGCCTCACATTCGAGGGCTGTGATGTCGCCCTTATAAACCGTTACGTCGCTCATATACCGTTCCTCCTCGATGTTCTCATGCTTATATTGTATCACATCGGAAGCTGTTTGGGGCGATTTACTTGCGAAACAGCCGCCTGAGAATGTTGGCGGCGCCGGC
>FR882584.1:28091-39978 GCA_000435715.1 Firmicutes bacterium CAG:145 | reverse complement strand
GGCGCCGGCAAAGGCCGGCGAGGTCTGCGGGACCTGCGGAGCCGGCGGGGCCTGTGGGGCCGGCGGGGCCTGTGGGGCTGGCGAGGCCTGCGGAGTCGGCGCTGCAGCTGCTACGGATGATACTGGTGATACGGCTTGACGGACGGCTCTCTTCATCAGCTCTTTCTGACAGTCTACGGCCTGCCCGTCTCTCTCCTTCTTCCTGTAAATGCCTCTGCAATCCATCGTCCTGGCCTTTACATTGTCCGAAAGCATCAGCTGCAATATCTCCCATATCTGAGCCTTGACGGCCCTGTCTTTTATGGGACAGGCCACTTCTACACGCCTGTTCAGATTTCTGGTCATGAAATCGGCGGAGGAGATGTACATCAGCATATCTTCTCCCTCACCGAAGCAATACACCCTCGAGTGTTCCAGAAACCTGCCCACTACGCCGGTCACCTGCACGTTGTCCGTATATCCGTCAACTCCCGGAAGCAGACAGCAGATGCCCCTTATTATCATTCTAACCTTAACCCCTGCCATGGAGGCTTCTTTGAGCATATCTATGGTTTCCCTGTCGGTAAGCGAATTCAGCTTTACTGTAATGCTTGCCTTTTCTCCGCGCAGGGCCTTTTCCCTTTCTCCGTCCATGAGCGCCAGAAGCTTAGTCTTCATATTGCCGGGCGCCACCAACAAATCGTTGTACCTGCCGTTTATGTTGGCGATGGACATGTTCTTGAAATATTCGGCGGCGTCGCTTCCGATGGCTTCGTCAGAAGTGATGAGAGAAAGGTCTGTATACAGCTTGGCGGTCTTTTCGTTATAATTGCCTGTGCCGACCTGAGTTATTCTCTTGATTTTGTCTCTGTCCATCAGAGTAATCAGGCATACCTTAGAATGTACTTTATAGTCCGGCAGGCCGTATATAACGGTGCAGCCGGCTTCCTCGAGGCTTTCCGCCCAGTTTATGTTATTGGCCTCGTCAAAGCGGGCCCTCAGCTCCATTATCACCGTCACTTCTTTTCCGTTTTCTGCGGCAGTCCTCAGATAATCTATCAGCGAGGCTTTGCCCGCAAGGCGGTATATGGTTATCTTTATGGATATAACCCTCGGATCGTCGGCGGCCTCCTTCAAGAGCTGCAAGAAAGGCGCCATCTGCTGATACGGGTAAGAAAGGAGTATATCCTCTCTCATGACTCTATGTATCATGGATTCTCCCTTGACCATCCACACCGGCCTTTGTGGCTCAAAAGGTTCGTATGTCACGGACGGAACCATATTCTTTGGAAGCATGTCGAGCAGCCCGAACACATATGACATCTCCAAGGGCGCCTTGCTGGAAAATATCTGTTTTTTTCTGAGACCCAGCTTCTCTGCAAGGTAGGCCTCCAGCCGCTGGTCGATTTCTCTGTAATATTCCATCCTCACGGGAGCCAGCCGCGACCTCTTTTTCAGCAGCTTTTTCATGTGGTGGCGGAAGTCTTCGTCCTCGTCCGCCAAACTGCTTACGTTTATATCTGCGTTTCGTGTGATGCTGACCGTGCTCCTTGCCGTAACCTTACAGTTGTCGAAGATTCTGTCGGCGTATTCCGTGACGATGTTTTCCGTCAGCACGTACTTCATCTCATCGCCCGGAAGTCTTATGACTCGGCCTATACTCTGGGGCACAGGTATGATGCCGAAGGCTTCGGTATCGTTTATTTGAAGCAGGACGGCCGTATACAGCCCCTTGTTCACCAGATGGGGAAATGGGTGGTGGGTGCTGACTATCTGCGGCGATAAGACGGGCTGAATATAAGATGTAAAATATTCTTCTATATACTTTCGCTCTTTATCGCTAAGCTCGCTCATCTTCATATGCTTGATGCCGCAGCCGGCCAATTCTGCCGTCACATCCTTATAAATTCTGTCTCTTTTTTTGTATAGGGAGGCCGACGATTTGAAGATGGCGTCCAGCTGCTCTTCCGCCGTCATGCCGGTCTTGTTGTCTTTCTGAGGCTTAGGCAGGAAGGTCTGGTCGTAAAGGCTTCCCACTCTTATCATGAAGAACTCATCTAAGTTGCTGGTAAAAATAGAAATAAACTTCAGCTTCTCGAAAGCGGGAACATCCTTTTCAAGGGCTTCTTCCAGCACTCTCTCATCAAATCTGAGCCACGACAGTTCCCTGTTTTGTGTGTATATAACGTCTTTTTCAGCCATTACGCGCCACCTTTTTGTGCAGATAGCCCTCTCTGACGCCAAAGCCGCTGACCTCTATCTCGTCGCATCCGAAATGACGGCATATGACATCCAGAATCAACATCCCCGGTATGAGTGTATGGATTCTGTCGGGCGAGACTCTGAGTATCCTCTTCAGCAGCTGTCTCTCCTCGTCTTTGCATTCATCTATGAGCTTGCTTAGGTCGTTCCGCCTTATGGCCTGCTCTTTTTCCGTCTCAAACCTGTATTCGCCCAGCTTCTTTACTCCTCGTATGGTTCCTCCTATGCCTATCATCTTCTTGTAGCTCTGTCCCTTGAGGAAGTCTGCCTTTTTCAGCTCTAAGCGAACGGCCCTCTGTATGGCTTTTTTCTCTCCCTTGTCGGGGAACAAGCCCGACACGTAATTCTTATACATGTAAAGAGAGCCTATTTCAAGGCTTACGGCGTCTTTTATATTCCCGTCTTCAAAGGAGACTATCTCAGTACTGCCGCCTCCTATGTCGACCATTATTCCCAGCTCCATTTTCTTTTCAAAGGAAGCGCCCTGAAAGTCCAGTCTGGCTTCTTCATCTCCGCTCAGTACGTCTATGGTCAGTCCGGTGGTCTCTTGGATCTTTTTCACGGCCTCGCGGCTGTTGGAAATGTTCCTCAAGGACGCCGTGGCAAAGACGAAGAGGTGGTCTATGCCGACTTTTTTTCCTGTTTCTTTGTATCCTTCCAGAACGGCGCAGGCCTTTCTTATGCCCTTTTTGCTCAGCTCGCCGTCGTTTATGTAGTCAATCAACCCCGCGGTATTTTTGGTGCTGAAAAGCGGTATTATGCGGCCGTCCTCCACATCGTATATACACAGCCTTATGGTGTTCGAGCCCACGTCTATCACTCCGTATGTCATGATTTTTTCTCCTTTTTTATCATACTTTTATTATATAATCACGACTGATTTATTAAACCGCGCATTTATAAAATACATGTAAATTCTTTTTAAATTGCGGCCTGAACGCCGCCGCATGCTAAAAGGGCAAATGCCTCGCCCGAGGTATTTGCCCTTTTTAAAATCTCTATCTGCGGTCTTAATCCGTATAATTGTCGAAGTATCCCTGTATATAGATGAACGGCGTTCCCTTGTCGCCTGAACCGGAGGTCAGATCGCACAGAGAGCCCAGCAGGTCTGTGAGTCTTCTCGGAGTAGTTCCCTCCGTAACCATCTGTCCCACCAAGTCTTCATCTTTCTCTCTGATGGCCTCTTCTATTGCGGCCTTGAGCTCGTCGCCTTTAAGGTCTGCGAAATCGTTGTCCGCCAGATACTTGAGCTTAAGCTCGTTAGGCTGTCCCGTCAGTCCTTCGGTGAAGCCCGGAGATACTACAGGGTCGGCCAGCTCCCATATCTTGCCTACCGGATCCTTGAAAGCTCCGTCTCCGTATACCATCACTTCGATAGTCTTGCCGGTTCTCTTTTTGATTTCTTCCTGTATCTCGTCCACGAACTCCTGACAGTTGATAGGGAACAGTTTTATGCTGTCCTCTGTCGCCTTGTTGGAGCCGAGAATTCCGTAATCAGGGTTATATCCCGAACCGTTTACGGAGGATGTCATCAGATCGTCCATGCCGAGAACGGTTTTTCCGCCGGCTTCCTTTATCAGTCTCTTTGTGCGGAAGCGGGTGTGGATATCGGCGCAGATTACCTTGTCGGTATAATCCACTATCTTCCTTGGGTTGTTGGCGAATATGATCTGAGCCTCGGCGCCTTCCTCCTCGATCAGTTCTTTATAATAGTTGACGTAATCCATATCTGTGAAAGTATGGCGGGATTTGCCGAAGATGTTTTCAAACTCTTCCTGAGTCAGGACATCCTTGTAAGGGTCGACGCCTTTTTCATCCAGCAGGTCCAGGTCCAAAAGATGGTTTCCTACCTCATCGCTGGGATAGCTGAGCATCAGAACCACTTTCTTTGCGCCCTTGGCTATGCCTCTTAAGCATATGGCAAATCTGTTTCTGCTGAGTATAGGGAATACCACGCCTACAGTCTCGCCGCCCAGCTTGTTTTTAACGTCTTCCGCCAGCTGCTCGGTAGTGGCATAGTTGGCCTGCGAGCGAGCCAGAATGGATTCGGTCACTGCTAAAACGTCTTTCTTTCCGATTTCAAAGTCGCCGTTGTCAATGCAGCTCATCAGAGTATCGACGACGATCTTCTTCAGGTCGTCTCCCTCCTTGATGATGGGAGCACGAAGGCCCCTCGAAATCGTACCTATTCTTCTTTCCATTTATCATCACTCCTTCTAATAGAAAGTCTTTAAACATCTCTCAAAAAATACTCTTTATTATAGTCCCGCAGTAAAAGTGTGTCAAGCTATTTGAAATATTTTACCGCAGACTCAAACATCTTCATATCGAAGCGTCCCGGTACGTTCTTGTACAGCCCTGCGCCGATTCTCTCGGAATGGCCCATCTTGCCCAGAACCCTTCCGTCAGGCGAAACGATACCCTCTATGGCCCAGTCGGAGCCGTTAGGGTTGAACTGTATATCCGAGGTGGCGTTTCCGGCCATATCCACATACTGTGTTATGATGCGTCCGTCGGCAGCCATCTCTTTGAGAAGCTCAGGAGAAGCCATGAATCTGCCCTCTCCGTGAGAAACCGGCACCGTATATATGTCACCCACTTCCGTAGCCGCCAGCCAAGGCGATTTGTTGGAAGCTATCCTTATCCTCACCAGCTTGGACTGGTGGCGGGCTATCTTATTGTAAGTCAAAGTAGGGAAAGAAGCGTCCGTGTCCATTATCTTGCCGAAAGGCACCAGACCCAGCTTTATCAGCGCCTGGAATCCGTTGCAGATACCTGCCATCAGGCCGTCTCTCTGCTCTAACAGCTCGGTAACGGCTTCCTTTATCTCCTGATTTCTGAAGAAGGCCGTTATCAGTTTTCCCGAGCCGTCCGGCTCGTCTCCTCCCGAGAAGCCTCCCGGAATGAATATCATCTGGCTCTCTCTTACCTTAGCCGCAAAGGTCTCTATGGAAGAGGCCACGTCTGCGGCAGTCAGGTTGTTCAGCACGAATATCTCAGGCTCTGCTCCCGCTCTGTCGAAGGCCTTGGCCGTGTCGTACTCGCAGTTGGTTCCCGGGAATACAGGTATGAGGGTCTTAGGACGGGCAGTCTTTACCGACGCGCCGAATTTCTTTGAAGAATCAAATGAAATGTTGGCAGGGTCCTGTCCGTCGGTCTCTATGTTGCAGTGGTATACGCTTTCCAGCTTGTCCTCGTAGATTCCGCAGAGGTCCTTCAGCGTGAGAACCGTCTCACCGCAGGCGATTATCTTGTCGTCGCACGTACGGCCTATCAGCAGACCGCCGTCGGCGTTGAGGTCATCTGCCGACTCTACTACGAATGCGCCGTAGTTATATCCGAATATTTCTTCCGCAGTCAAGGCTTCGCCGTATCTGAATCCTATCTCGTTACCCATAGCCATTTTCAGTATTGCCTCGGCAATACCTCCGATACCCGGCGTGTAGCAGGCAAGCACCCTGCCGCTTCTCGACAGGCCGGTAATCTTGTCGTACAGCTTTTTAAGAGATTGGCCTGTCGGCAGGCCTTTTTTGTCCGTCTCTGCCTTGAACAGATACACATTGCTGTCCGCCTTCTTGAATTCAGGCGAAATTATGCTGTCTGTCTTTTCGGTAGTCACTGCGAAAGATACAAGGGTAGGCGGAACGTGAATATCCTCGAAGGTTCCGCTCATGGAGTCCTTTCCTCCTATGGAACCGATTTCCAGTCCCATCTGAGCGTCCAGAGCTCCCAAAAGGGCTGCAAAAGGCTGTCCCCACTTCTCAGGGTCTTTGCCCAGCTTCTCGAAGTATTCCTGGAACGACAGGTACACGTCCTCAAAAGCCGCTCCCTGAGCTATCAGCTTGGAAACCGACTCTACTACGGCCAGATAAGCGCCGTGGTAAGGGCTCTTCTCCATTATGAAAGGATTGTATCCCCACGCCATAAGGCTGCAGGTGTTGGTATCGCCTTTCTCCACTGAAACCTTGTTTACCATGGCCTGTATAGGCGTTCTCTGGTACTTTCCGCCGAACGGCATCAGTACCGTTCCCGCTCCTATGGTGGAGTCGAATCTTTCCGACAGTCCTCTCTTGGAGCAGACGTTCAAGTCTCCCGCCAGCTTTTTGTAGCTTTCTTCAAAGGAACCGTCTACCTTCTTATCGTAGCTCTGAGGTCTCGAAGTCTCTACCGTGGTATGCTTTTCGGCTCCGTTGGAGTTTAAGAATTCTCTCGATATGTTGACTATGTTCTTTCCGTTCCAGAACATGGAGAGTCTCGGTTCTTCCGTAACCTGCGCCACCACCGTGGCTTCTAAGTTTTCTCCCCGAGCCAGCTTGCAAAAGCGATCCACATCCTTCTCCGCCACCACGACGGCCATTCTCTCCTGAGATTCGCTGATGGCAAGCTCGGTGCCGTCCAGTCCCTCGTACTTCTTAGGAACTTTGTTCAGATCTATCAGGAGGCCGTCGGCCAGCTCTCCTATGGCTACCGAAACTCCGCCTGCTCCGAAGTCGTTGCATCTCTTTATCAGCTTTGAGGCCTCCGGATTTCTGAAAAGCCTCTGGAGCTTTCTCTCCTCCGGAGCGTTGCCCTTCTGCACTTCGGCGCCGCAGCTTTCCAGAGAAGACACGTCGTGAGACTTGGAGGAGCCTGTGGCTCCGCCGCAGCCGTCTCTTCCCGTCTTTCCTCCCAGCAGGATTACCCTGTCGGTAGGAGCCGGAACTTCTCTTACTACGTTCTCAGCCGGAGCTGCGCCTATAACTGCTCCTATCTCCATCCTCTTGGCTACATAGCCGGGATGATATATCTCGTCAACCTGACCGGTAGTCAGGCCTATCTGGTTTCCGTATGAACTGTATCCGGCGGCCGCCGTAGTCACCAGCTTGCGCTGAGGCAGCTTGCCCGGTATCGTCTCTGAAACCGGAGCCAGCGGGTCTGCCGCTCCCGTCACGCGCATGGCGGCGTAAACGTAGCTTCTTCCCGACAGCGGGTCTCTTATGGCTCCGCCTACGCAGGTGGCCGCGCCTCCGAAAGGCTCTATCTCGGTAGGGTGGTTGTGGGTCTCGTTTTTAAACAGCAGGAGCCAGTCCTGGTCTTCTCCGTCCACGTCCACCTTTATCTTGACGGTGCAGGCGTTTATCTCCTCCGACTCGTCCAGCTTGTTCAGCTTGCCCTCTCTCTTAAGGTGCTTCACCGCTATGGTGCCGATGTCCATCAGAGTCATCGGCTTGGTTCTGCCGAGAGATTTTCTCAGGTCCACATATCTGTTGTATGCCTCCTCCAAATCCGGGTCTTCAAACTTGACGCTGTCGATGACGGTGTTGAAGGTGGTGTGGCGGCAGTGATCCGACCAGTAGGTGTCTATCATCTTGATTTCCGTTATGGTAGGGTCTCTGTCTTCCTTTTGGAAGTATTCTCTGCAAAACCGTATGTCCGCCAAATCCATGGCAAGGCCTCTGTCGGCTATGAAAGCCTTTAGCTCGCTGTCGGTGAGCCTGCGGAAGCCCTCTACCGTCTCCACCGAATCCGGTACTTCGTATTCTGTCTCGAGGGTTGCCGGAACAGCCATATCGGCTTCTCTCGACTCCACCGCGTTTATCACGTATTTCTTAATGGCGGAAAGCTCTTCGCCGCTGATGTTTCCATACAAGGCGTAGACCTTAGCCGTTCTTACGGCAGGTCTTTCTCCTCTGGAAATTATCTGTATGCACTCGGCCGCAGACGAGGCTCTCTGGTCGAACTGACCCGGCAGATATTCCACCGCAAACACGGCGTCCGCTTCGGGCAGCTCCTCCGTAACCACGTCAAGCTGAGGCTCGGAAAATACAGTGTTTACCGAATAGTCAAACAGTTCTTTCGTTATGTTGTCCACATCGTATCTGTTAAACAGCCTGACCTTTTTCACAGACTCTATCTGAAGCAACTCGTTGATGTCGCTGGCAAGCCCTCGTGCTTCGTTGTCGAGTCCCGGTCTCTTCTCCACAAAAATTCTGCAAACCATCAGTTAGCTCCTTTCCGCCTCCATGGCTCTCTTACCTATATCTTTTCTGTAATATGCGTTTTCAAAGCTTACGCTGCTGACAGTTTCGTAGGCGGCGTCTATCGCCTCCTTGAGGGTGGCTCCCGTTTCAGTCACGCCTAAAACTCTGCCGCCTGAGGTGACCAGTTTGCCCTCTTCTATCTTGGCTCCCGCCACGTATATGTTCTTGTCCGCAGGCATGGTTATCTCAAAGCCTTTTTCGTATTTCACCGGGTATCCGGCAGAAGCCATAACTACGCATGCGGCATATTCGTCTTTAAACTTAACCTCTGCCTTATCCAGCTCTTTATCGTAAATCTTCAGCATTATATCCAGCAGGTCGCTTTCCAGAAGCGGGAGAACCACCTGAGTCTCAGGGTCTCCGAAGCGGCAGTTGTACTCTATGACTTTAGGACCTTTTTCTGTGAGCATCAGGCCGAAGTACAGACAGCCGGAAAAGCTTCTGCCCTCTTTGTTCATGGCCTCTATCGTAGGCTTGAATATGGTCTCCATGCAAGTCTTTGCTATATCGTCAGTGTAATACGGGTTAGGGGCTACAGTTCCCATTCCTCCGGTGTTGAGGCCCTTGTCTCCGTCCAGCGCCCTCTTGTGGTCCATGGAGGAAACCATTGGAACTACGGTCTTACCGTCGGTGAAGGAAAGCACCGAGACTTCCGGTCCCGTCAGGAACTCTTCCACCACCACCTTGTTTCCGCTGTCTCCGAAAGCCCTGTCGCCCATTATGGTGTTAACAGCGGCCACAGCCTCTTCTCTGGTTTCTGCAATTATGACTCCCTTACCGAGGGCAAGGCCGTCGGCCTTTACCACCACCGGCACGAGACAGGTCTTTACGTAGTCCATGGCCTTATCCATGTCGTCGAAGGTCTCGTATGCAGCGGTGGGGATTCCGTACTTCTTCATCAGGTCCTTGGAAAATGCCTTGCTGCCCTCTATGACAGCGGCCTTTTTATCAGGCCCGAAGGTCTTTATGCCTGCCGCTTGCAGAGAGTCTACGGCTCCCAGCACCAGCGGGTCGTCGGGAGCCACCACGGCAAAGTCTACGCCGTTTTTCACGGCAAAATCCGTTATGGCTTCTATATCCTTGGCTCCTATGTCCACACAGGTGGCGTCCTTTGCTATTCCGCCGTTGCCCGGCAGTGCGAATATCTCTTCTACTCTCTCGTTTTCTTTTATCTTCTTTATAATGGCGTGCTCTCTTCCGCCGCCGCCTACTACCATTACTTTCATATCTGCCTCCCGGAGTTTAATGATGGAAAAGTCGTATTCCCGTCATGGCCATCACCATGCCGTATTTGTTGCAGGTATCTATGACATTGTCGTCTCTTATAGAGCCGCCCGGCTGAGCTATGTAAGTAACTCCGCTCTTGGCCGCCCTCTCGATGTTGTCTCCGAAGGGGAAGAAGGCGTCTGAGGCGAGACATACGCCCTTAAGCCCCGCAAGATATTCTCTCTGCTGAGCCCTGTCAAACTTCTCCGGCTTCTCTGTGAAGAGCTGCTGCCAGTTTCCCTCTCCGATAACGTCTTCAAAATCTTCCGAGAGATAAACGTCTATGGCGTTGTCCCTGTCGGGGCGTCTTATCTCTTCTTTGAAAGGCAGATTCAGCACCTTGTCGTGCTGTCTCAGGTGCCACTTGTCCGCCTTTTCTCCGGCAAGGCGGGTGCAGTGTATTCTCGACTGCTGTCCCGCTCCTACTCCGATGGTCTGTCCGTTTTCCGCGTAACATACGGAATTGGACTGAGTATATTTTAAGGTGATCAAAGCTATCACCAGATCTCTCCTCGCTTCGTCGGTCATTTCCTTGTTCTCCGTCACCACGTCATCAAGCAGCTTTTCGTCGATGGTCAGGTCGTTGCGCTTCTGACTGAAGGTAATGCCAAATACCTGCTTCTTTTCTTCCTCGGCAGGAACGTAAGCAGGATCTATCTTTATTATGTTGTAGCTTCCCTTTCTCTTGCCTTTCAGTATGGCCAGAGCTTCTTCATCGTAGTCCGGGGCTATTATTCCGTCGGAAACTTCCCTTGCTATTAGTTTGGCGCAGGTGGCGTCGCACTTGTCGGAAAGGGCTATCCAGTCGCCGAAGGAGCTCATCCTGTCTGTTCCTCTGGCTCTGGCGTACGCCGTGGCTATAGGGGAATCGTCAAATCCCTCTATGTCGTCTACGAAAAAGGCTTTTTTCTGCTTGTCGGTCATAGGTATGCCGACGGCGGCAGAAGTGGGGCTGACATGCTTAAACGAAGCAGCTGCGCACATCCCAAGGGCGTCTTGTATCTCTTTTACCAGCTGCCAGCTGTTCATGGCGTCCAGAAGATTTATGTATCCGGGACGGCCGTTTAATATTTCTATGGGAAGGTCGCTGCCGTCTTCCATAAAGATTTTGGCAGGCTTCTGGTTTGGATTGCAGCCGTATTTCAGTTCGTAATCTTTCATCATCTCACCTTCCTCTCATTCTTGTTTATCATTCTCGTCTCTGTCTTCATGCTGTTCAGGTCTGTATATGCCACGTAGAGGGAAATTTTATTGTCCGCGTCGAGGCTTTCCCAAATTGCCTCTGTCATGGCGTCTATGTCGTCGTCTATGGCTACCGGGCGAGGCTCACCGCAGAAAGTAGGAAGGGGGTTGCCGTCCCTTTCATAAGTGTGTATCAGGTGGCCCTTTCCCGCAAGGGCAGGATAGTCGTAGAAAAATCTGCTGCATGCGCTGCCCGCCTCGTCGGCGCTCTTGAGTATGCTCATCTCGTACTTGAAGCCGTCCTTCTGGCCAAAGCTAAGCACTCCGCTGATTCTCGGCGTAAAGTTAGGCGCGTCCGGTTCAAACTCCCTGGTGAAGAGAGCCTGGCGTGACGACTTTCCCTCGGCCATGAACCGGGCAACGGTGTCGGTCTGATCGCCGTTGGTAACTATGAGTCCTCCGTCGATGTGAGCCACCGCCCTGTAGATTATCAGGCTCGGGTCTTCCACCTTGGACTCGTCGAAAGGCTTGGTGAAAACGTCGCCTGCCTCGTCCGCCTCAAACACTCTGTTTCTGCTGTTTTCGCTGCGGCCGCTGATAAAATATCCGACCACGGCCTTGTTGTCTTTAGTCATTCCTACGAGAATGCCTCTGCCGGGATAAGAATTGTTCCCTATATATTCTCTTATGGTTTTCATATACATACCTCTTATGCGTATTGTGGGGAAAAGCCTACCGCTTCTCCTCTGCTATCTTTCGGGAAATAATCTCAACTGCCTCGGGGAGTATCTTCCACTCGGCCTCCTCCATAACCCTCCTCTGGAGAGTCTCCGGGCTGTCGCCGTCCCTTACCTCTACGGCCTTTTGCATTATTATGCGGCCGCCGTCAGGTATTTCGTTGACATAGTGGACGGTGGCTCCCGTCACCTTTACTCCGTATTCCAGCGCCGCCTCGTGGACATGAAGCCCGTAGAAGCCCTTGCCGCAGAACGACGGTATCAGGGACGGATGGATGTTGATTATCCTCATGGGATACTTGTCCGTAAAGTCCTTGGTCAGGATGCTCATAAATCCGGCCATGACTATCAGGTCTATATCCTTTTCCGTCATCAGAGCGCAGAGCGCTTCTTCAAACCGGCTCTGGCTGCCCAGCTCTTTCTTCGAGGCTACGGCAGCCG
>FR882584.1:0-28064 GCA_000435715.1 Firmicutes bacterium CAG:145 | reverse complement strand
AGCCTCTATGCCGGCCGCGGCCGCCCTTTGCAGGGCGTAAGCCTTGTCGTTACTGGCAACCACCAGCTCGATTTCGCCGCTTTTGATGATTCCCGCCTTTTGGGCGTCTATGAGCGCCTGCAGGTTGGTGCCGCCTCCCGAAACGAGGACGGCGATTCTAACCTTTAGCATATTACCACCTTTTCGTCGGACTTTATTATCTCGCCTATGACATAGGCGTCTTCTCCTGCGTCTCTGAGGATATTAAGAGCCTTTTCTGCGTCCTCGGCAGCCACGACTACGCTCATGCCTACTCCCATATTGAAGGTGTTGAACATGTCGTGTTCAGGTATGTTTCCTTCTTCTGCGATTAGGTCGAATATAGGCAGTATCTTTACTGACGCCTTATCTATCTTCGCTCCCAGTCCGTCGGGAATGCTTCTCGGTATGTTTTCGTAGAAGCCGCCTCCGGTAATGTGGGAAACTCCCTTGACCTCTGTTTCCTTGAAGAGGGCCAGCATGGATTTCACGTATATCTTGGTAGGCGTAAGAAGAGCCTCTCCGAGAGACTTTCCGCCCAGCTTTTCCAAAGGCTTTTTCAGGTCTGCTTTTTCCACGTCAAACACCTTTCTCACCAAGGAGAAGCCGTTGGAATGTACTCCGCTGGAAGCCAGTCCTATTATTACATCGCCCGGCTTCATCGTATTCTTATCGAGGACTTTAGCCTTGTCCACCGCTCCCACGGAAAATCCGGCCAAGTCGTATTCGTCTTCGTCGTAGAAGCCCGGCATTTCCGCCGTCTCTCCTCCTATCAGCTCACAGCCGGACTGAACGCAGCCCTCGGCTATGCCGGAAACTATCTCGGCTATCTTTTCCGGATAGTTCTTGCCGCACGCTATGTAATCAAGGAAGAACAGAGGCTTTGCCCCGCAGCAGATTATGTCGTTTACGCACATGGCCACGCAGTCGATTCCCACGGTGTCGTGCTTGTCCATCAGGAACGCCATCTTAAGCTTGGTTCCCACGCCGTCGGTGCCGCTGACGAGAACAGGGTTTGGCATGTCTGTAATATCCAGCTCAAACAGTCCGCCGAATCCGCCTATGTCGGCGCTCTTTCCTCCTACCATGGTCCTTGCTATATGCTTTTTCATCAGCTCAACGGCCTTGTATCCGGCAGTTATATCGACGCCTGCCGCTGCGTAGCTGTCTGATTTAGATTTTTCGTTCATGATTCCTATTCCTTTCCGCTCCAGCAATAAGTGCAGAGCTTGCACGGCTGTATTCCTATGGCTTCTGCAATTCCCTCCAGCGACTGGAATTCGAGGGAGTCGAACTGGAATTTTTCACAGATGGATTTTCTGAGGGCTTTGCCTCTCTCCGTTCTGAAGTCGCTGTACTCGTCGGCGTATTTCAATCCTTCCTCGCCTTCTAACTCTACTATAACACGTCTTGCAATCAATTCCATCTCATTTTTTGCAGATGAGAAGTTGAGATATTTGCAGCCGTACATTATAGGAGGGCAGGCAGAGCGCATGTGGACTGCCTTCGCTCCGTTTTCATAGAGGAATTCCACGGTCTCGCGGAGCTGAGTTCCTCTCACTATCGAATCATCTACGAACAAGAGATTCTTGTCCTGTATCAGCTCGTGAACAGGTATCTGCTTCATCTTAGCTACTTTGTTGCGTTCACGCTGGTTGCCGGGCATAAAGCTTCTCGGCCATGTAGGCGTATACTTTATGAACGGTCTCGCAAACTGTATATGAGTCTCGTTGGCGTATCCTATGGCGTGAGGCGTGCCCGAATCCGGCACTCCGCAGACGTAATCTATTTCCTGAGCATTGCCGCTTTCCATATCGTTCTTGGCCATTATATGGCCGTTGCGATAGCGCATGACCTCTACGTTTACTCCTTCATAATTGGAGGTCGGGTATCCGTAGTAAGACCAGAGGAAAGCGCATATCTTCATCTCTTCTCCCGGAGGATTAAGCTGGGTCATGGAGTCGGGAGTAAGCTCTACTATCTCTCCCGGGCCCAGTTCTTTTTCGTCTTCGTATCCCAGCTTCTTATATGCGAAGGACTCGAAGGACGCGCAGTACCCGTCCTCTCCCTTTCCTATAAGCACGGGAATTCTTCCGACCTTATCTCTGGCCGCTATGATGTTTCCGCCGTCTTTGAGGATAAGCACGGAGGCCGAGCCGTCTATGGCCTCCTGTGCAAACTTTATTCCCTCTGCGAAAGTATCTCTCTGGTTTATCAAGGCCGCCACCAGCTCGGTGGAGTTGATTTTTCCGCCTGTCATGGCGTCGAAATGTCCGCCGCTCTTCTCAAAATAGCTTTCTATCAGTTCTTCCGTGTTGTTTATGCGTCCTACGATGCATATGGCGTATGTACCCAGCTTTGATCTTATCAGGAGCGGCTGAGGGTCTGAATCGCTTATGCAGCCGATTGCCGACGTTCCGCTCATCTCGTCGAAAATATTCTCGAACTTTGTTCTGAAAGGTGAATTTTCTATATTGTGTATTTCCCTTTGCAGGCCTATGTTTTTATCGTAAGCCGCAAGACCGCCTCTGCGGGTCCCGAGGTGTGAATGGTAGTCCACACCGAAGAACACGTCAAGCATGCAGTCCTCTTTAGAGGCTACTCCGAAAAATCCGCCCATGGCTTCCTCCTTATGCGAAGAATAATTCTGAAAGAGTCATAGGGTCGATGTATTCCCCGTCCTTGTACACTCTCATGTTGCCGGAAGCAATCTCGTCTATGAGCATTACTTTTCCGTCTTTATCGTATCCGAATTCAAACTTGATGTCGTAGAGCACCAGTCCCTTTTCTTTAAGGTCGTCAGCCACTATCTGAGTTATCTTCTGAGTCATGTCCTTGATGTCGTCGTACTGCTGCTCAGTCATTACTCCGAGGACTACCAGTCCGTCTTTAGTTACCAGAGGATCGCCCTTTTCGTCGTTTTTAAAGGTTGTCTCAACGTAAGCAGGAAGGTCTGCGCCTTCTTCTATGTATTCGCCGTAGCGGCGGAAGAAGCTTCCCACTGCCTTATGACGGCAGATTACTTCCAGTCCCTGTCCGAAAACCTTTGCCGGAAGAACTTCCATGGTAGTGTCCTTCAGGTCTGCGCTTACGAAATGAGTTCTTATGCCTGCTGCGTTTATCTTTTCAAAGAAATATATGGACATGCGTAAGTTAACGTCGCCTACGCCTTCGATAGTAAGTCCTACCGAATTTTCGCCCGGATCGAACACGCCGTCCTTGCCGGTACAGTCATCCTTGAACTTGAGCAGGTAATTTCCGTTGTCAAGTGCAAATACGTTCTTCGTCTTTCCTGTGTAAACCAATTTGTTTTCCATTTTATTTCTCCTTTTTATAATTGTTTGTCATTTTTATACTCAATCTTCTGACCACGGTTCATCAGAATCTGGCCGAGATGTCCGCATCTTTCGCCAGAACTTTCGCTGCGTCCTTTTTTCTCTTTTCCGCCAGCCTTGCCGCAGCTTCTTCGTCCTCTATAGCCAGCATCTGTACAGAAAGCAACGCGGCATTGACTGCTCCGTCTATGGCAACTGTAGCTACAGGTATTCCTGATGGCATCTGTACAGTTGACAAGAGGGCGTCAATGCCGTCTAAAGTCGATGATTTTACGGGTACTCCTATAACAGGCAGGGTAGTATTTGCTGCCAGCGCGCCTGCCAGGTGGGCTGCTTTGCCTGCGAAGGCTATGATAGCTCCGAAGCCTTTTTCTCTGGCTGTCTTAGAAAACTCGGCAGCTTGTTCAGGGGTTCTGTGGGCCGAGTATACGTGTACCTCAAAAGGTACTCCCAGTTCTTTGAGGGTCTCTGCCGCCTTTTCTGCTATACCAAGGTCGCTGTCAGATCCCATTACTATACCGATCTTCTTCATTTCATCCTCCGTTATCTTTATTGTCCTGTTTTATTATAACAAGGAAGAAAAATCGTTGTCAATCGCCACCCCGTCGTATATAGATAAAAGTTCTGTGTATTTTATCTGTTATTCGTCTATTAGCGAATGTTTTTTCTTCTATATTATTTTTAGTTCGTTTTTAAGCAGATATAACATAATTCATTATATCTGAATTCTGCCCATATTTAGTTTTGCCTTGAAGGCGGCGCCCTTAAGAAGTATAATATCTTTGTTCACAGTGTAAGCTTTTAGGAAAGGATTTTATGTTCCTCAGAGCTTTTACAAAAGATTATTGTTCGCCGGTCGAGAACTAAAAATCCCCCTTGCACTTGCAGGCGAGTAAGTCCGGCGTTTGTTATAAGGAGGTCTTTATGCCAGAATTTTTACTGCTGTCTTTTGAAATCGCAGGCACTGTCGCCTTTGCCGTCTCCGGGGCCATACTGGGACTGGAAAAACGCATGGATATCCTGGGTATATCCATACTCGGTCTGACTACAGCCGTCGGCGGAGGTGTCATCCGCGATCTGATACTGGGAATAACGCCTCCTATGACCTTTCGGGATCCCCTCTATGCAGCTATAGCCATCGCTGTATCCATACTGGTCTTTATCATAGCCAGAAAGTATTCTACATTTGGAGGAAAATGGTATGACGTGATCATGCTGATCATGGATTCCATAGGATTGGGAGTTTTTACGGTAATCGGCATAAATACAGCCTATTCCCTCGACGCCAGATTCAGCATGTTCCTTCTCATCTTCGTAGGTGTGATAACGGGAGTAGGAGGAGGTATTCTGCGAGATATAATGGCGGGAGATCAGCCATATGTATTTGTAAAGCATTTTTATGCCAGTGCGTCTATAATAGGCGCTTTCGTCTGCGTCCTCATATGGCCGTATGCCGGAAGCATAGCTTCAATGTTTGCAGGTACTGCCATAGTCATCGTCCTGAGACTATGCGCCGCCAAATTCCGCTGGAGCCTTCCGAAGCCACGACAGTAATATCTGCACATAAAAAACAGCAGCCGGTATCACCAAGCCGACTGCTGTTTTTTAATCATAACGGCCTTCTGGCCGCTGCGCATGCGCTATTGGTTATATCTTTTACTCTTTATCTTCTTCTGTATCATCGCCGCTTTCGGGCTGCTGCTTTTGGTCCGTCTCTTCTAAAAGCTCTTCTTTCTCTTCTTCGACAGAACGTCCCAAGTTGAAAACTTCAGGGTTTATTCGCTTTCTGAACACTATCAGGAGTACTACTGTGATCACTATCATAGCTATAAACGCATAGAGTATCACTTTTACATCTCCTGTCTTGGACATCTTCAGGGCGCCGGTCTGATCTTCAGGTATGGACCAGTCAAACTTGACTTCTGTCTCGGAAGTCTCATACTGCTGCGCCGCCTGACCCTCAAAATAAAAATATATCCTGTAGCGGGTATCGTTTTTCTTAGCGGCGTTAGTCACCTGCTCTGTCTCAAACACCTTATTATCAGCATTTCTTACGCTTCCCTCATACAAAACTTCATCGTGGGTCTCGTCATATACTTTCATCTTAAGGGCTTCATCCATGCCGTCTTCCTGCGAAGCGACCTGAATCCTGAAAACCATAGTCACATCCTCGTTGTGATTGACGCGAAGCAGATATATCCTTTCTTCCTGTTCCGCAGCCTCAGCTCCGGTTATCTTTGCAGTCTGGCTTACCTGCGTCTGATCATTTCGCAGTTCTACAGATATCTGCTTTTTAGCATCTTCTGAAAAAAAGTCAACCTCGTTCTCAGTCTGCGGATTATACATCTTAAAAGCCAGCGCGACTGCGATCAGTATAAAGATCACAATTATAAGTCCCTTGCTCGTTCTTATCTTACTTTTATCAGATTGGTTCATAATGCATCTTCTTCCGTTTCAGTTAAAATTTCATGTCTTTTCAGTCAGATGCCTTTATTATACTATATCTCGCCTGTTTTTGCACTAAAACTTCCGTTTCAGTTAAAATTTCATGTCTTTTCAGTCAGATAAATTTATTATACTATACTCCGGACGCGTTTGCACGAAAATTTTCTGATGACGCGTCCCTTTCGTTTCTAACAAATTTGACAATTTGCACAAATTTTAAACTGCCGGTCATTTTTGTATATATGAATAGTTTTCATAAAAATGTATACTAATATAGTAGTAAAAGGGAGGTATTATAATGGCAAAAAGTTTAGCACACATCGCAGAAAGAAAAGCTTTCAGTATGGCTCTCAATTCGTTGATAGACAAAGGAAAACAGGGGGACGTTTCTTCCGAAGCTTTGGCCTTGGTGGATAAAATAGAAAAGATCTTAGGTGATTCCTGGCAGAGTTCATCCTATGATATGTTGAGGGATCTGGCTCATTCTCCGGACAGCAAATGGGCTCATTATGTCAACAGGATAGTCAGAGAAGTAGATCCTCACATTCTCAAGACATTCTTGCTCAATGCCGGATATGAGGCAGGTTTCAGGGGATATAAGACCTCTATGGCAATGAAAGAAAAATACGGCTGCAACATTCCGTGGATCATATTGATGGATCCTACCACGGCATGTAACCTTCACTGCACGGGATGCTGGGCGGCCGAATACGGAAACAGGCTGAATCTCTCTTATGAGATTATGGACAAGATAATCACTGAAGGAAAAGAACTGGGGATATACGCTTATCTGTTTACGGGAGGCGAGCCGCTGGTTCGCCGGGACGATATAATCAGATTGTGCGAAAAACATAAGGACGTAGCTTTCCACGCCTTCACCAACGGAACTCTCATAGATCAAAAGTTCTGCGACGACCTTCTGAGGGTTGGAAACTTCTTTGTTTCTGTCAGTATCGAAGGATTCGAAGAGAGCAATGACGGCCGCCGCGGAAACGGACATTATAAGAAAGCCTTAGCTGCTATGGATCTCATGCACGAAAACCATATTCCTTTCGGGGTCTCTATATGTTATACCAGTCAGAATTATTTGACCGTCACCAGCGATGATTTTCTGGATATGCTCATAGATAAGGGCTGCGTTTTCGCCTGGTATTTCCACTATATGCCTGTAGGTGTTAATGCCAGCACCGATCTTCTTCTGAGTCCTGAGCAGAGAACTTATATGTATAACAAGATAAGGGAGATAAGAGGACTTACAGGAGGCAAAGAGCTCTTTGCGATAGATTTCCAAAACGACGGAGAGTTTGTACACGGATGCATAGCCGGAGGCGAGAGGTACTGTCACATCAACGCTAACGGAGATGTAGAACCTTGCGTCTTTATACATTACTCGGGAGCGAATATAAAAGATCAGTCTCTCTTGGACTGTCTGAGGCAGCCTTTGTTCCTGGCGTATAAAGATGGCCAGCCGTTCAATGACAACATGCTCAAGCCTTGTCCTATGCTTGAGAACCCTCATATACTGCAAGAACTGATACACAAGACAGGCGCCAAATCCACAGATCTGGAGCAGCCTGAGACTTGCGAGCACTTATGCGGCAAATGTACCCAATATGCAAAAGAATGGGGGCCTGTAGCAGATAAACTCTGGGCTGATTCTCACGGAAAATAATTCCTATACTATACAAATATACCGCAGAGCAAAGACGCTGGCATATCAAAAGCCAAGGCGTCTTTGTTTTACGGTATATACTTCACACAGAGGGAATATGCTGATTAAAGGGCCCTTTACCGCGGCCTTATACTTCTTCTTAAATTCCCATCCGGAGTGATCTTATGAATAAGGCTAAAAGGTTTATAGTTCTCTTTCTCATAGTTTTTCTTCTTTCATCATTTTTATCTTTCTTTCTCATGACGCGACCCAGACCCTTAAAAAATTTTGACGGCAATCTTTTAAAACAGACCGCCGTATCTGAACTTGGAAATTCAGGCGGAGAAAAATACTGGAAATGGTACGGATTCGACAGCCATACAAGCTGGTGCGCCTGTTTCGTGTCGTGGTGCTTAGATAAGTGTTACGACGAGCCTCCCAAATTTGCTTCGTGTACTCAATTCTTGCGATGGTTCAAAGAAAACCGCCGCCTTTACAGTCCAAATACAGATCCGGTGCCCGGCATGATCATCTTCTTTGACTGGGACGGCGACCGGTCTGCCGACCATATGGGAATAGTAGACGGCGCCGACGATGGAGACGTCTTTGTCATAGAAGGAAACAGCGGCAATAAATGCGTCAGGAACAGTTATAGCGTAGGCAGCAGCGAAATACTCGCATATGGGGCCATATAGCGCCCGAGCCGTCAGTGTTTTAGACTTCAGATATCTACTTTTAAAGAAACTATGCTGGATATCTTGATCTTTTTATCATCTACTTCTATGACTCGATACACATCATCCACTCTCTTCACTGTTCCCTTCTTTTTTACGTACTCCCCCATTCTGTAGTATTCTATTTCTATCCGGCTTCCCGCTTCGATATCAGTTAGCTTTCTGTTGAGTTCTTCGGCCTCATCCTCCAGCAGTTCTCTCTTCTGGCACAGGACTTTTTCAGCTCTTGTGAGCTCTTCGTCGAGCCCCTTGAGGGCAGAAAACGGTATGAATTGTTTTGCTCTTTCTGATCTTTTCATGCCTTATGACCTCCTATCTGATTATTTTGAGAAACAGCCGTAGAGCCCTCCTCGAGATTCATAGCGCTGATCACAGAGTTTTTCCCGTATTTATGCCTTATGTCTATCACCGTCTCCGATATTCGCTTTTCTCTGTCCATGTCTTCTGCAGTATTGAAAAAATCGAACTGAGACTCTCTGCCGTATATCGCCCCGCATAAAGAGATGTGTATCCGCCTTATTCCGCAGGTTCCGCCTGCGATCTTGTCATAGAGTTCACCGACTTTTTTGCTTATCACACTGTAAGACGCCGTATAAAAGGGCAGAGATATGCTGCCCCTTCCGGGAGAAGCGGATTCCCTAAAATACCCTATAAAGAGGCTTACAGAGTTGACCAACAGGCTCTTTTCTGTAAGTTCAATACATAAACCGCATATCATTTCTCTCATTATCAGCTTCCCCTTTTCAAAGTCATAAGCTTTTGGCAGTACTTGTCCGGCGGTTATACTCCTTTCTTTAGGTATATAAGACTTTATGTCCTCTATAGTCACCGGCTCTCTTCCCCATGCGTGGTCTATGAGCAGCTGAGCGTCCTTCCCGAAATTTCTGCGAAGCAGCCCCTTATCTGCCGAGGCTACCTGTCTCATGGTATAGATACCGTATTTTCCGAGTCTGTCGGCTGTCCCCTTTCCTATCCGCCAGAAATCCGTGATCGGTTTATGATCCCAGAGCAGTTGTTTATATTTTTCTTCATCCAGTACGGCTATACCGCCGCGTGCATTTTTGGCCATTATATCAAGAGCTACTTTTGATAAATACAGATTGGAGCCTATGCCGCATGCAGCGGTTATCCCTGTAAGTCTGAGAACATCTCCCATTACCATTTCAGCGATATGTCCGGCGTCGCCGCCGTACATTTTAAGATATTTTCCTGCGTCTATGAAGACTTCATCTACAGAATAGACATGGATGTCGTCTTTATTAAAATACTTAAGATATATTTTATATATCTCCGAGGAGTATTTCATATAGAGTTTCATCCGGGGCGTAGCTTTTATATATGGTATACCCTGAGGTATTTCAAAGAGGCGGCACCTGTTTTTTACTCCCATCTTCTTGAGGGCAGGAGTCGCTGCAAGACATACTGTCCTTTCTCCTCTTTCGGCGTCGGCTACCACTAATTTTGTCTTGAGAGGATCCAGTCCTCTCTCCACACATTCCACAGAAGCATAAAAGGATTTTAAATCTATGCACAGATAGCAGCCCGAAATCATATTTTCTCACCTCCTGATCCTGTTCTCATATCAATTATACGAGAACATACGTTCTCTTTCAAGGTGTAAGTTTTTCCAATACATAAAAGAAACGGCGCATAAAATGCGCCGCTTCTTGAATTTATATTCTGTATCTCATAGCATATTCACCGCAGTGAACGCTTCTTCCGTCGCAGAATGAATGTTTCGCGCTTTGGAAGCATCGCCTATTACAACAGGCTCGATTCCTACGGCCTGCAGTTCTTCTACCAGAGAGTTTTCGCTCCTTACGCCTACCGCCGATACTACAGTATCAACGTTCTCAAGGGTGTATTCCTTTCCTCCCCTTTCGTATCTTATGATGCTTCCTTCTACCGATAAGACCTTAGACGAGGTGAGAACCTCTACTCCCTTTTGCAGGATTCTGTCTATCATGAGAGGTCTGAAGGACGATTTCTCTTCTTTCGCGATTATATCGTCCATCTCGATTACGGTGACGCGTCGTGAGCGAGGGCCGAGGTCGCGAATAGGATGGGCCAAGAAGTCGGCGGTTTCAACTCCCACCAGTCCTCCTCCTACGATGACTGTATTCAGTCCGCACTTTTCTTTTCCTGTAAGGGCGTCCCATGCTGAAATCATGTGATTTGCGCCTCTTAAGAAGCCCGGAACCACAGGCGCTCCTCCCGTAGCCACTATCACCTTATCGTATCCGGCATCTTTTATTTCTTCTGCCGTCATACATGTATTGAGGCTGATATTCACGCCGGCTCTTTCAGCTCTTCCTATCATGTATTTGGAGCCTTGTGTTATCTCCTGTTTGGCTGGAGGAAATGCAGCCATGTACATCTGTCCCGCCAGTCTGCCTGACTTTTCTACCAGGTCTACTTTATGACCGATCTCGGCGGCATAGGCTGCCGCAGTCAGTCCGGCGGCTCCTCCTCCCACTACCAGTATGCTCTGAGGATTATCCGTCTTGGTCTTGACCTCCGTTTCATGTCCCACTTCCGGATTCATGGTACATCTTATGGTAAGATCCGAATTGATGGAAACAAGGCAGTGGCAGCAGCCTATGCAAGGGATGATTTCTTCTTCTCTTCCCTCCCGGGCCTTGTTAGGGAATTCAGGATCCACGAGGCATGTTCTTCCCATATATGCCACGTCGCACTTTCCCTCTTCTATCATCATATCGGCAACCCAAGCTTCGTTGTTCCGTCCTATGAAGCCTACAGGAATGTTTACGGCCCGTTTCAGTTCTTCCGCCCTTTCGGCGTTAAAGGACTTAGGTGTGCCGGAAGGCGTTGTCAGCGTCCATGGCGTGTTCATGGTTCCAAAGGACATGTGTATCATGGAGACTCCGTTTTTCTCAAACTGGCGCGCTATATATTTAGCCTCTGCCATAGACTGTCCTCCCGGATAATTGTCCTCGGATGACATTCTTACGATGATTGGGTAATCCTCAGGTAAGACTCTCCTCATCTCTCTTATCACTTCCAGAGGCAGTCTGAGGCGTCCGTCCGTGTTTCCGCCGTACTTGTCTATACGCTTGTTTTCCACAGGAGAGATGAATCTTCCCAGCAAGCCGTGACCATGGCAGCAATGTACCTCTATGGCGTCAAAGCCGGCTTGGTACGCCCGGTAAGCCGCCTTGCCGTAGTCCGCGATAAACTGCTCTATCTCTTCTAAGGTTATCTCTCTCGTTATCTCACCAACCGCCCTACATTCGAGGGGCGAAGCCGCCACAGGCTGTTTGCCGTTGTTGTACTTAGGCGTGGCGACCGCCGACGGGTGCATTATCTGAGCGGCTATTCTCGTGTCGTATTTGTGTACAAGGTCGGTAACCTTTTTCAGCTCGTCTACCATTCTGTCTTCAAAAAGTCCCAAACCATGGAACGTGGTATATCTCGTGTCAGGCTGCATCACTATGCACTCGGTGGTTATCAGACCCACTCCTCCCCTGGCCCTCTTTTCAAAATATGCCAGATGCCTGTCGGTCACCTCGTAGTTTTCAGTGGCTAGGTGAGTACCTACCGCTGACTGAAATATCCTGTTCTTGACCGTCATGCTTCCGATGGTTATCGGCTCGAACAGGTGACTGTACTTGGTCATATTGCGTGTTCCTCCTTAAAATCCCATTACTTCAGGCAGCCATGCCGTCATTTGAGGGAACATTATCATCAATACCGCAAATATCAGCATGCCTATGAGGAAAGGTATTACTCCTCGTATTATGTCGTTCAGCTTCGCCTCTTTGTCTATTCCCTGAACCATAAACAGATTCAGGCCCATAGGCGGCGTTACCTGTCCTATCTGTACCAACAGAGTGATATATACTCCGAACCAGATAAGGTCGACCCCCAGCTCCTTGCATATAGGCGCCAGCAAAGGAATCGTCAGCATTATCATCGACGAGCCGTCCATGAAGCAGCCGAGTACCAGGTATATCAAGCCGATGATGGTTAAAATAGCCAGCGGGGTAAAGCCTTGGTCTATTACCCATGTCGTCAGGTGTCTGTTGACGCTGGACTGGGAGAGGGCAAAGGTCAGATATGACGCCGAAATCATCAGAGTCAGTATCATCGCTATGGACTTGGATGTGCTCTTTGCCGATTCCACTATCTTCTTCCACGAAAGGCCCTTCGACGCAAAGCCGAATACCAGTACGATGAAGGTTCCCAGAGCAGCCGACTCTACAGGAGTCGCCTTTCCGGTGTACAGCGAGCCCAGCAGCACCACTATGGTGATGACGATAGGCGCTATGCCCTTGATGGCCTGCCATGTGCTCAGCGACTCGGCTTCTGTATCGACTATGTTGTATTGTCCTTTTTTCTTCAGGTATACGCCGTTAAAGAATATGTATACCATGAACATGAGTGTGAGCACGATTCCCGGTATGGCCGAAGCAGCGAAAAGCTTTACAACCGACTGGTCTGTCAGGGAACCGTAGAGTATCAGCACCGTGCTCGGCGGGATGAGGATTCCCAGCGTGCCGGAGGCCGCTATGGAGCCGTATATGGTCCTTACGGGATAACCTCTCTTTTTAGTCTCGGGTATGGCTATGGAGCCGATTCCCGCTGCCGTAGCAACCGAAGACCCTGAAATTGCCGAATAGAACGCGCAGGCGACCACATTGGCGTGCAGCAGCCCGCCCGGTATTCTTCTGCACCATTTCATGAGTCCTTTATAGAAATTGCTGCTCAATCCGCTCTGTACTATCAGCTCTCCCATGAACATGAACATAGGCACTGCCGACAGCACGAAGTTGTTTGTGGTGTTCCATGTTATCGTTCCCACCGTAGTAAGATAATCGGCTCCGCTTCCGAGAATTATGCCGGCTATGCCGGACACTCCCAGCGCCACGAATATCCACTGACCGGGTATGAGGAGAACAAATAATATGACTACCATTATTATAGTAAGCGTTACTCCGGATATCATTTCTCTCCTCCCTTGGTTTTTATCATCTTCACGAAATCCAATATCAGGTATATGAAAAACAAAATTATTCCCAGCGACATAAAGAATTGCGGTATGGCCAAAGGCGTCATGTAATATCCGGTAGATACCAATCCTCTGTCAAAGGACTTATAATTTAAAAGTATCGAATAATACCCAAATACTGCGGTGAATATAATCAAAATAAACGTATATACTCCGTCCAGGATTCTTTTGAATCTTCCCTTGAATCTGCTGTATAAAGCCTCCACTCTTACGAACGAGCCTGCGTGGTAGCTGTTGGCCAGTCCCATGAATACCATGCAGGACATCAGATATCCCGCGAACTCATCGACCACCAGAAAAGATAAGTTAAAGAAGCTCCTTGCGAAGATTTCGAGTATTTCCATTACGGCCATTATCAATATGGCCGCAACGGAAATATTAAGAGTGAACTTTCTTATAGCTTCCATAGTCTTATCCAACACTTGCGAAGCACCTCCTTCTCTTAAATCTAAAGACCAAGAGCCTCGATTATTTCATCTAAGACTTTAGTACATTCTCCGCCTCTCTTTTCTGCCCATTCTTTCCAGTATTCCTGGATGCTTTCTTTCATTTCGGCAGTCTCTTCATCAGAGGCAGTATTGATGGTTATGCCTTCTTCGGCCAGCTGATCTCTCCACGTCTGTTCGTCGGCAAACATGCTTTCGTTCATCAGCTTCTGATACTTGGCAGCCAATTCCATGATTATGTCCTGCGTCTCCTGCGGAAGCGACTCGAACTCTTCTGCATTTACGCAGATGTAATCCGGTATTATCTGGCAGTCGGTGATGAGGCCGTAATTCAGCGAATCATCCCATCCTGCTCCGCCCAGGCCATACGCAGAGGTAATTACTCCGTCTACTACGCCTGTCTGTAAGCCTGCAGGTACTTCTGAGCCCGTCAGCGATACAGGAGTTCCGCCCCACAGCTTAACCAGCTCGGACAGCTCGTTGTTTGATGTTCTTATCTTAAGGCCCTTGATGTCTTCCAGAGAGTTGAGAGGAGTATCTCCCGTCCAGATGGACTGAGCAGGCCAAGTGTAGTAGAACAAATATTTTGCTCCGAATTTTTCCAGTTCTTTATCGAGGTACGGCTGAATTATGTTCATGACTTTGTCCATGTCCTCGATGTTATCTGCCAAGTAAGGAAGCACCGACATGGCGCCTACATCCAATACTCCGTAGCAGTTGGAGCCTACGTCCGATACCTGTATGGAGCCGTCTCCTACGGCCGTCAGGTAATCGTTGGCGCTGTAAGACAGCTCGCCCGGAGCTCTTACGGTTATCTGAACCATTCCGTCTGTTTTTTCATATACCTCATCTGCAAACTGCTGGCACAGCACGGACGAAGGATGTGTAAGACTGTTAATTACGCAGAAGTCCCATTTTACCGGCTCTGCCTCGCCGCTTGCCGTCTCTTTCTTGCCACATGCGAATAGGGTAAAGACCAATACTGCACAAAGCATAAGGGCTGTGATTTTCTTCAAGTTTTTCATTTGTCCGTTCCTTTCTTAATAATTTCTATAAATGAGTTAAATCCGTAGTTCGTTCAAGCTATAGCTGCACCGTCTCGCCGTATGCCATAGGCACGCACTGACATTCAGGACTTTCTTTTGCAAGGGCGGCTTTGAATCTGGCCAAATAGTCCTCTCCTCTGTAGTGCATAGGTATCACCTTCTTGACTCCCAGCAATCTGCAGCATATTGCGGCGTCTTCAGGATCCATCTCGTCGAGACTGCGTCCCGAAAGGTCTACGCCGCCTATGCCTATGATGGCTACTTCCGGCTTGTACACTTCGCCCCACAGCTTCATGTCCATGGTTATAGACGTATCTCCGCCGAAAAATACGGTAGGGCAGCCTTCGCAAGACATTATGTAGCATAAAGGCTCTCCCGTTATCAGTCCTCCGTCCGGCAAGTGACCCAGCGCTATGTGACAAGCGTCGAAGGCCTTTATCTTCATGTCGCCTTCCATGTACGTTGCCCCGGCGGTGGTAAGCTCGCATCTTTGGGCCTCTACGCCTCCCGCCTGTGAAATTATCAGGGTGGAGTGGTCTCCCAGCACCTTGGTCTTCGGCGAATTCTTAAGTATTTTGACGGCCTGTCCGAAGTGATCTTCTGCCGGATGGCTGGCTGCAATCAGGTCAATATCCAGATTCATGTAATCAACCGGAGTGGCCGGTATGCCCAGCTCGCCGTCGCCGTCGAGGAACGGGTCGGTCAATATGTTCGCTCCCTTTGGCGTAGTGAACAGGAACGAAGCCCATCCAAGATATTGAAGTTTTAATCCCATAGTCGTATCTCCTTCCTTAACGTCGTTTAGTAGATGTTTCTGTTTCTGTGTACGCTGTCGGAAATCTTCATTATGTTTTCGGCGGAAGCAGAAGCCGGCACCTGATTTGAGTCGGATATTATATATCCTCCGCCTCCTCCCATGGTCTCCATGCAGCCTACGATATAATCTTCTATCTCGTCCTCCGATGCCGAAGTCATTATGTGTTTCATGTCGATGTTTCCCACGAGGCACAGCTTCTGTCCGTATTCGCCTTTCAGGCGTTTTAAGTCCATCACTCCCGGTTCGAGGGGGTGCAGACCGTTCATTCCCAGCGTCATCAAATCGTCTATCACATCAAACAGGTCTCCGTCACTGTGGAATATCCACGGAATCGTTATCTTATCGGCCGCCTTCTTCATATACGGGAGGAACAGATCCTGCAGCTCCTCTGATGTAAAGAACGGTCCGTCCTTATCCGCCATGTCATCGAAATCCCACAGGAAGTCAAATCCCAGCTCCATCAGGTTCTTTATGTGTCCTTCCATCCATCCGCAGTAGAAGTCTACCACTTCCTTTACGAAGTCGGGCGCCGTCTTCACAAGGGATATGCAGTCCTTCTGTCCTATGCTGGTCAGCGTAGGGGAAAAGCCGAGGCGTATCCTGCAAAAGAGCGCAAACTCGCCTTTATATCGTTTTACAAAATCTTCGGCTTCTGCATACAGCGCTTCGTCGTCCACGTCCGGCATACCCTTCTTAAATTCCGCCAAGTTGCCGGGCCTCAGCAGCCCGCCTTTTATACCGTATGTACCGTCCGGCTTGCTTTCCAGCAGGGGCGTCATGGGAGTCAAAAGCTGAAATCCCAAGGCGTCAAGGCCCAATTTGCGCGCTACCCTTAAATCTGTGCTCTCGTCCGGATTCAAATCGCAGCACTTCTCTCCCGGCGCAAACACGGGAGACCAGTTGACCTTGTATCCGCGACCCTGTATCTTCTCTCCCAGTATGGCCTCCCTGACTTTAGGATGAATATATCCGTAGGCATAAGGAACCTTGTCGGGAATCTGATGATTTAAAGCGGCCATAACTCTTTCGACAGAATTCATGATAAATCACCTCTCAATCTGCTCAAGCTCCTATTTAACCAACCCGAACATCTCGGTAAAGTCTATCTGTCTATAGCGGGTTTTGCCGTTCTTCATGGTAAACTGCGGTATCATTATCTTATCTGCCGGCAGGGAGTTGCCGTACGAATCAACGAAGGTATACTCTCTGTCCTCCAGCTTCATCACCGTTATGTCGGCGAAGGCTCCCGCCTTGAGAGTTCCTATCTTTCCCTCCATGTCCATCAGCTTGGCAGGAGTCTGAGTGACGGCCCTTACGACTTCGTTCAAAGGCATTCCCAGCATCCACAGCCTTGTCATTACTACAGGCAGCGAGAACAGTCTCTCCTGATATGCCGAAAAGGTTATGAGGTCGGTGGATATGCAGTCAGGCATGAAGCCCTGCTCTATGGCAGCCTTAGTCAAAGGGAAGCAGCAATGTATTCTGCCGTGGGCGCAGTCGAAGATTACGCCTCTGTCGCGAGCTTCCCAAACTTCTTTTAGTACCTTGCCGTTTTCGTCCAAAATGTTATACGGCCCCATCTTCTGGAAGGTATGGCACAGCACGTCGCCTTCGCCCATCTCGTCGACTATGTCGGATATCGGCGTAAGCGGGTAGGTGGCGTGAACCGATAATCTGGTGTCGAATTTTCTCGCCAGCTTGACCGCCGCTTTTAAAGGCTCGACTCCCATGCCGTCGGAAATGTCCTTTCCCAGTCTGAGCTTAAGTCCGTAAATGTACTGAGGATATTTGTCGAAGAGCTCTTCTATTCCCTTTTCGTCAAAGTTCTCCGGCTCTATATTCTCCATGTACTGAGGAGTGCATAAGCCGCCGGAAGCCACGTTTATCGAAGCCTTCATGGTTACAAGCGACGGCAGTATGGTGGTTCTTATAAAGGCCTCGAATCCGGAGCTGCCGCAGGAACCTGCGTCGTGAACCGAGGTAACTCCGCTTGGCAACGTGTATAAGTCGGGCTGTACTCCCGTATTGTTGAAGTTCCAAGAGAAGTGGGCGTGATTGTCCACAAGCCCCGGAAACACATAATATCCGTTGCAGTTGATTACCTCTTTTACGTCCTGAGGATCAATTTTTCCGTCCTTAGGCTTCTCTACTATCTTGTTGCCTTTTACCAGTATGTCGCGAACCTCGTCTATATTCTGCGACGGGTCTATAACGTGTCCGTTTTTCAGCCAGAAATCGTATTTCTTTTCAAGTTCTATAACTTTCATATCAAACCTCCGTCAATCTCCGCAGAAAGCGAGCGATACCTCAGGTATGTATGTAGTCAGTATGATAACTACGAGGCATATCAGCAGGAACATCGGCATTTCTTTAATAATATCTTTGAACTTTATCTTAGCTATTCCGCATCCCATGAAAAGATGAACTCCCAGAGGAGGAGTAAGCATTCCGAAGGTGATGTTTACAACCATCAGCGCGCCGAAGTGAATAGGATTGATACCCAGAGCGGTGGCTATCGGCAGCAGCATAGGCGTAAGAATAAGCACCGTTGAAATCTGATCCATAAACGTGCCTGCTATCAGCAGCATTACCATCACTATGAGCAGGAACATGCCCTTTGAAACATCGTGAGAAAGAATGAAGTTGACCATGGTAGCCGGAAGCTGTCCTATGGTGAGCATCTTTCCGAAAGCAGACGCAACGGCTATTATCAGCATTATGGTAGCTGACGAGCTGGTGCTGCGAACCATTATGTCCTTGAGTCTTTCCCATGTTAATTCTTTGGTTATAAATACTCCCACGAAGAACGCGTATCCGCATCCTACCGCTGCAGCCTCTGTCGGGGTAAAGAATCCTCCGTAGATTCCTCCCAGTATCAGCACCGGCATCAGCAGAGGCCATATGCCTCTTTTCAGCGCTTCAATAAAGTTCTGGAAGCTGAATTTTTCGCCGCCGCCGTACTTTCTCTTTTTTCCTGTATAGAAAGCGTAGACACAAATGAAAAATGCGGTTAAAAGTCCGGGGATTATGGCCGACAGCAGCTGATCCGCTATGGAAGTTTCTGCTATTACGGCGTAGTTGATAAGGGCTACGCTGGGAGGAATGAATATTCCTATACAGCCTGCAGTGGCGCACAATGCAGCCGACCAGCCTGCGGAATAACCTGCGGCTATCATTTCCGGAATCATGATTCCGCCTATGGCAGCCAGCGTAGCAGGGCCGGAGCCCGATATGGCTCCGAAGAATACGCATGCAACGGCGGCAACCATGCCCAGACCTCCCGGTACATTACCTATAAGTGTCTTGGCTACGTCTACAAGCCGTCGGGAAATACCTCCGCCTTCCATAAGGTTGCCTGCCAGTATGAAGAACGGACAAGCCAGCAGCGGAAACGAGCTTATGCCTTGCAGCATCCATGAGCCTGCAGTATTGAGGGTAAGGTTACCTGTTATGAGCAAAGGCGCTATGACGGCAAACCCGAGTGAATATGCGATTGGGAATCCCAGCAATGCAAGGGCAAAGAAAAATGCGAACATCAGAATTATCATATCTGCCATTATTGCTGTTCACCTCCCTCTATTAAAACACCTTCTCCGTCTTTTTTATCCTTAAAGCCTCTGTAAAACTTATATCCGAACTCTATGAACATCAGTATGGCTCCGACAACAACGCACATGTACACTATTCCCATGCTTATTTCAAGGGCGGTGGACTTCTGGGCGTATTGTTTTATCACCATAAGATATCCTATATAGCAGAAGATTACAGAAAACACCACTCCTGCCAGCGACATAATCTGTCCTATGATAAATTGCATCTTCTGCGGAAATCTCTCTACAAAAACGTCTATTCCTACATGTTCACTTCTTCCTATTCCGAGGGCTGCTCCTATCATGGTCATCCACATCAGAAGAAACTTGACTATTTCTTCGCTCCAAGGCATCGGAAAATTAAACGTAAACCTGTTAACGGCCGCCAGAAATGTTATTATGGCCATGGCCGCCAATATCGTTCCTCCAAAGACTTCCTCGAATTTATGAACGAATTTCATAAGAAAAAGTCTCCTTTCTCGTAATTTTTGAAATGGGGCAAAGATTTCCTTTGCCCCAAAGAAAATTTTGTTTTAGCTTCTTCCAAGCTGCTTCATAACTTTATCGTAAAATTCTGCACCGATGATGTCGCGGTTTTCTTCATATACGCCCTTGCACATATCGGCCAGTTCTTCCCTTACCTTAGCGGTGACTTCATTTATGATAAGTCCGTTCTCTTCCATTTGATTAGCCGCATCTTCTTGAGTCTCTCTCGTGATCTCTTTCATCTTTTCCGCAGCTTCAGCTCCTACTTCGCGAACCAATGCCTGGAGGTCCTCAGGAAGCTTGTCCATGGTGGCCTTTGAAGCTAAAATGACTCCCGGAGTGTACATGTGCTGAGTGGTGGACATGTATTTGCATACTGTCTCCATCTGAGCCGACGCGAACAATGCGTTAGGGCCGTCTGCTCCTTCTACCGTTCCCATCTGCAATCCGCTGTAAACGTCAGACCAGCCCATTACTGTAGGGTCTGTTCCGAATGCCGTCCACATTCCTACGGAAATAGGGGACTCTATCGCTCTTATCTTTATTCCCTTAAAATCATCTGCACTTTCTATAGGTCTGATGTTGTTGAAGGTGTTTCTGAAACCGTATTCGCACCATCCCAGATTCTCCAGTCCTATATCAGGCAGCATGTCGGACAGCTCCTGTCCTATTTCTCCCTCAAAGAGGGCGTCAGCAGACTCGTAATCGCTTACCAGATACGGCAGGTCGACGATTTTAAATTCGTCTATATAGTTCTCTACGGCTACTACAGATCCGCCGAAGAAGTCAAGAGTTCCATCCATCATCATCTCGCATGCAGGAACCTGATCGGCCAGCGTAGCGCTTGGATATATCTCCATCTTTATTCTGCCGTCCGAACGCTCTTCCAGTTCCGCAGCCATGTATTCAGCCGCTATGTGGATTGGCTCGCTTGTGGACGAGCCGTGAGCGAAGCGGAGAGTATATACAGTTTCTTCAGATTCCTTGTCGCCTCCACAAGCAGATAGCGCAAAGGCCATAACAGCCACCAATAATACCGCTAAAATCTTTTTCATTTCTTCTTCCTTTCTTTAATTATCTGCCTATTTCTTCAAACTTCCTAAAAATTCCATATACTTTTCTTTAAACTCCGGACGAGGTGTTCCGAATATATCCATCTGAAAGCACGGAATGTCTGTATCGTGTACGTCTATGTAGTGTTCTACATTGGCCGGAACCGTTACAAATCCTCCCGGCGTCAGATGATAGCATGTTCCGTCTACATAATAGTCACATTCGCCGGCTACGACTAAGGCAACCTGCTCTTCCGGATGTGAATGGGGTCGTTTTTCGTGACCTTCCTGAACAATTCCCAGTGTTACGGTGCAATCGTCTGCACCCATCGCCAGAGTTACCTGCTTCATACCCTGTCTCAAGGGTCTGAAAGGCATTTCGTTCCAATTACCGGACATAATTTCGCTCATCTCTTCTCTCCTTTTCGATTTTATTTTATATTCCCAAGACTTTAGATGGATTGACGCTTATCATGGTGCGGATTTCATCTTTCGTAAATCCTTCCTTGAGAAGTCCGTCAATAACATTATCCAAACCCTTAACAGGATCGACGTTATCCAGCTGACCGAAGTCGGTGGAAATTATGGTTCTGTTCACGCCGGTCTTTCTGATTTTCTCCGCCATATTGGCGTAATCCCACATGTGATGGCGCGATATGCCGCAGAACATGGTTCCTACCCACTCGATCCAAACTCCCAAATCTACCCAGTGCTGGAGCAGCTCGTCAGGCGTTTCAAGCATGAAGTCGGGATGATCTACCATTATCTGGTCCTGCATACCCATTTCGCAGGCCTTCTCAACTACTTTGTTTATTTCGTGGCAGTCGCCGTGGCCTGTCGCCAGGACAACGCCCGGATGCTCCTTGATTACGTTCAGGATGTCGACGATTTCTTTCTTGCAGTCTCCCTTTTCGTCCACCAGCTTTATGGCCTCCTCTTCTATCACTATTCCGTTGGCCAGCTTAGGAAAGGATGTTCCTTTAAGCACTGCGTTAATGTGATTCTGAGCCGACACCGTAGGCAGCCATATGACTTTGCAGCCGGCGGAAATAGCCGACTTTACGGCATACGGATTGAGGCCGCCGTTGGTATTGTTGAGGCACACAGAGCCTATCGCCACGCACTTGCCTTCTTTGTTGATATGATCGTTTACTATTTTGCAGCCCGGACCTGTCATCATGTGATGATCTTTGTGCACTACTGCCTTGTATCCAAACTGTTCGCAGCGCAAGGTCAGTTCTGCGATGTCGCACTTTCTGTACATCAGAGACGGTGCCACATGAAGGTGCATGTCTACTGCCCCCTCCAGCAAGTCTCCGTGGCAAATCACATAATCCTTTTCTAACTGTTCCCAATTTACACTGTTGTCATGTCCCATCTTTTTCCTCCTACTTAAATAAAAACTTTGATTACAATACGATTTTTTCTGCTCCTTTAAGGCTAAGCTGTTTTCTCACATCTGCCGAAGTCGCTATGTCGTAGCCCATTATCATGGCCATGTCTCTGACCGCCGCCACCTGTTCTCCGCTGGACTTGGCCAACTGACCCGGTTCCAGATAGAGGTTGTCCTCCAGCCCAACTCGGACGTTGCCTCCCAGCGCCAAGCCTGCTGCCGCCATCTGCATCTGATGTCTTCCTGCGCCTGCTACGGACCAGATGAAGTTTTCTTCACCTATCTGTCTGCAAGCCGTTTCGTACAGGAAGTTCAGGTTTCCCACCGATGCAGGCAAGCCGCCTGTAATCCCAAGCACGAACTGCATGTACACCGGCAGTTTGATTATTCCTTCTTTGATGAAGTATGCGATGTTGTTTATCATGGCCACGTCGTATACCTCAAACTCAGGTCTGGTGCCGTTCTTGTTCATGGTCTCTATGAATGCCTCCAGGCTGTTGAAGCTGTTGGCGAACACGTTGCCTCTCGTGGCCTTGAGATACGGCTTTTCCCAGCCGAACCCATCGTGAATCTTTTTGGCTATATCAGAGAGCACGAAGTTCATGGATCCTGCGTTGAGGGTGGCCAGCTCCGGTTTGAATTCGGCTACAGGAGCGAGTCTCTCTTCCAGCGTCATAAGCTGGCTGGCTCCCGTGGTAACGCAGCACACCACGTCACATCTGGCTTTTATAAGCTTCAGCGTTTCTCTCATCAAGTCCAGACTGGCGTCCGGCTCCCCCGTCTTTGGGTTTCTCGTATGGATATGTACGGTAGACGCCCCGGCCTCGTATGCTCTTACGGCTTCGTCCGCCAGCTCCTGCGGCGTTACCGGCAGATACGGACTCATGCTTGGTACATGTACTGCTCCGGTCAACGCTGCCGTTATAAAAATTTTCTTCTTTTTCATTTTAATATAGTTCCTTTCTCAAAAGTTTTTATTCTCAGCAGTACCGTATAAAAACTTTTTATTGTCACGCATATACATTGCAATCTTTATGCCAAGTTTTTAACAGTGTCAAAATGTTGCACTTGCTTACAAAATCAAATGTGTTATAATGATATAAACCAAATTTCAAACCAATATTGACTTGCCGAGCAAATATCGACTCAATAATTCCAACTCAGGAGGGCTAAAAATGTACAATTCAAATTTTGACTATATAGATCAGCGATACATAGATATTTTCAGCATGGCCGACATGGTCAACCAGCCCATACATATAATCACGCCAGACGGTATCGTCCGTTTCGTAAATCAATCATGGTGCATGATTTACGGCGTTCCGCTGGAAGAAGCTCTCGGCAAGCACATAGAGCATGTGGTAGACATAAGTAATTTCTATGTATCTTTGGACGATCCTCTCAATTTTACGCCTTCGGAATTCCAGTACAAGTTCTTGGAAAAGCCGGATAACCGTTCAGCTGCCTTGGTGGCCGCGGAGAAAAAGCGCCAGATTACCATGCTTTCACAGACCCCTGCCAACAATCAGGTTATGGTCACATCGACTCCCATATTTGACGACGACGGCCAAGTCACCTGCGTGTTCACCCTCATACAGGATCTTACCATGCTTGCAAGCTGGCACGACTTCATGACCAGCATAAGCGAAAAGAATCAGGCAGCTCAAAAAGAGCTGGCTTTTCTCAGAGGAGCGCTGAACAACTCCACCATACTGGGTAATTCCAAACAGATGGCTGAGCTCAGAAAGCTTATCTCCATAGTGGCTCCGTCAGACGCTACCATTCTAATCAACGGGGAGAGCGGCACCGGAAAAGAAGTCATGTCCAAGGAAATACATTATAAGAGCGATCGTCAGGACCAGCCTTTCATCACCGTCAACTGCGCCGCCATTCCGGAAAACCTGCTGGAGTCGGAGCTGTTCGGACACGAAAAGGGTTCCTTCACGGGAGCCGTTTCTTCAAAGGTGGGTTTGTTTGAGATGGCCAATCACGGAACCATTCTGCTGGACGAAATAGGAGAATTTCCTCTTTCCTTGCAGCCCAAGCTTCTCCGCGTCCTTCAGGAAAAGGAGATAAGGCGAGTGGGCGGAACCAAGACCATACCTATAGATGTGCGGGTAATAGCCGCAACCAATCAGAACCTGCTGAACATGGTAAAGGACAGCACCTTCAGAACGGACCTGTATTACAGGCTGAACGTGTTTCCTATCAAGATACCGCCTCTCAGGGAGCGTCCCGAAGACGTGCCTCCTTTGGCCTCTTCATTTTTGAGCAAGTTCAACAAGAAATATAAGAAGTCCAAGTTCTTTACTCCCCAGTCCGTAATAGCGCTGGAGAGGTATTCGTGGCCCGGAAACGTGCGAGAGCTGGAGAACATAGTGGAGAGACTGGTCATAGTCGGCAACGAGCCTTCCATCACCGCCTCTCAGGTAGAATACATAATGGACTTCGTCTCGTCCGACAACCGGGAGCCGTCGTCCACGTCGGGAATTTCCGATTTAAAGACTGCCGTCGACATGCTGGAGAAGCAGATGATAACCGACGCTTTCACCCTTTACAAATCCACTTATAAGGTTGCGGAGGCGCTGGGAACGTCCCAGTCTACGATAGTCAGAAAGATGCGCATGTTAGGCATAGAACAGAACAAATAAGCACAGAAAAAGGACGCCCGTCGATTTTAAAGATTCGGGCGTCCTTTTCAGTAAGGATACTATTATTATTTTTATTTGCCTACCAGCTCTCTTATACTCTTCAAATGCTGCTTGGTCCTCGAGCAGAAAAATCCCAAATCGTTCATACATGTAACGAACTGAAAGCCCTGCTTCACCCGCTTCGCCGTATCCTCCGCGCTGGCGGTTACGATGCCGGGTATCTTTCCGTTTTTAAGGCAGGCCTGCAGGATTTTATCTATGGCCGCAACCATTTCCGGCGAGTCTACCGTATGATTTGCCGAAGAGTCCGCCTTAAACTTTATACCCATCTCAAGGGACAAATCTCCGGTGCCGATGAAGACGCCGTCCACTCCCGGCAGAGCCGCTATCTCCTCAATGTTGTTCACGCCCTCTATGGATTCGCACTGGACGAAGGTAAGAGTGTTGTCGTTGCATACTTTTACATAGTCGTCATATGCGCCCCATCTCGGGCCTCTTCCTCCGTTGGCGCCTCGTCTTCCCACAGGAGCATATTTGGTGTTGTCCACGATATTCTTAGCCTGCGGGGCGTCGTTTACCAACGGCACCATTATACCGTGGGCTCCCACGTCAAGCAATCTGCTCATCATCGGGCCGTCATAAGGATTGTAGACTCTTACCATCGGAGCCATGCCGTACATCTCGCAGGCTCTAAACATGTTGACCGCCGTTTCGCTGTCAGTCTGGGCGTGTTCGCAGTCTATGATAACAAAGTCATAGCCGTTCATGGCCAATATCTCGCAATTGGTAGCCGAGCTCGACGCCACAAACGCTCCTACGGCATATCCGTTGGCTGCGATTTTTTCTTTGATTAAGTTGCGCATCTGCATAGTAAATTCCCTCCTTCTTGTCGGTTACGCTCTCACCTCTGCCGTATCGTCCTGAGGAGCGTCAAGGTCGGGAACTTCTATTCCTCCCGCATTCCAATCTATGTCGTGTTCTTCCTTCAGCCATGCTATGTACTCGTCGCAGCTGGAAGACCTTCTCGGCGACATTATATCCAGCTGATAGCACGGGCCTACCGAACGGTATACGTGAGCATAATGAACGTAATGCGGCGGAACGTTTACCCAGCAGCCGGGAGCCAAGCGGTACGGAACTCCGTTTACCCAGTAATCGCACTCACCCTTTACGCAGGTAGCTATCTGTTCGTTGGGATGGGTATGAGGTCCTATAGGCATACCGTTGTACATTTTTCCCATGCACATATGCAGGTTGGCCGCTTCCATCGCAAAGCACTTCATGTAGCACATCACCTTTCCGTCTACATCTTTTTTGTGGTTTGGCATCCATGGCAGATCGTTATAATTGCCGTACATAATTTTTGCCATAATTAAATCTCCTTTCTTATTTAAGCATCTTGAATGCGTAATATGATAATATTTCTTTAATATTCTAATGCAAGAGCCATGCCATATGCTTGCCGTGGGATTTTTGCAGATTTGCACGGGTACGAATTCATTTTTAACTTGCTCCGTTCTGCCTTCAAGTTGGTTTCAACTTACAGAGCCGTATCACGAGGCTGTATTTTAGCTTATCGGCATTGGCATATTTTTTGCATTTTAAAATTGTGTATCGATAAACGCGGAGGTGTGGAAAATGACTCAAAGCATAAAAAAAGAACTGCTCTTCAAAACTGCTGAAGGCAATCCCGTATATAAATTCAGGATACCCAACAATACGGACGACTACGTAGACGTGACAAACTACGGAGCCTCCATATCGGGCATATATGTTCACCGTCCCGATATGTCCATGGAAGATTTGGCGGGTGCAAACACGCTGCCAATATTGGGAGGCTCTCTGGGAAAAGTCCTCTCCGATACCGTATGGAACGTCATGGAGGAAGGTGAAAATCACGTTCTGTTTGCACAGGAGCTGAACGGCGCCGACTCGCCTTTCGGAGTCTCGGTAAAGATAGGCCTGCGCATCACATGGGTAAATCTGAACAGGCTGATAGTAGACATATTCGCAACGCCGGCAGAAGCGGCGGCAGTAAATATCGAGGGAAACTTCAGTATAGATTCTTCCGGCAAGGCCTTCGGCATATGTACTTTCTGCCCGTCCTTGACGGATTCCTCCGGAAGCGAGACGGCTGTGGCAGAATCGGCCTACAAGGGCATGGCCTTCGCGCCTCTTGATTGCGAAACGCCGATATTCTTAAATCACAGCGAAGAGATAAAGCCTATGATCGAGCTGGCCGACGATAAAAGCCTGCTGAGGCTGTCCGTATATTCCACCTTTGATTCAGCATCATGTTCCAAAGACGAAGCGGCAAGCCGGGTCAACATCAAGGCCTTTTCTTCCGGCGAAGAACAGCTAAAAAAAGGTCAGACTCTGGCCCATAGGATTATACTGGGAATCGATTATATTCACACTCCGGCCGAAGACGATGGCGTCGAGCCTACTCCTCTAAGCTGCCTTTTCTGAATTTTTTAATAAATTTCATTTTTTGCCTCCTAACAAAAAATGAAGAAGAGGGCTCCTCGTTCAATGCGAGGAGCCCTCATGGTTTCTATAGGCATATTCTTTTAGAATTCGAGATAATGCTTCGGTAGTCCGTCCAATATGTCGCTGGTCAGGCTGTAAGAAGCTATCGGATACCTGAGCCCGTTCTTGCTCATTCCTTTCAGCCCCTCCAATGCCTTAACCGCGTCTTCGGGAGTCATGGTTACCCTCAGATCAGAATCTGACATTCCCGCAAATTTCTTGTCGGCATAGCACGGCAGGCCAAGGCCCGGCTTGCCCGTGGTGAAGGTTTTTCCCCACGAGTCGGAGCAGGTGGATTCTCCCACGAAGGAAAACTCAAATTTGTCGTATCTGTGATATTGAAGCGCAGACAGCAGCATGAACGCCTGCGCCGGCACCACGTTGAACACTACCACATCGGGTTCTATCCTCTCTGCCGAAAGGGGCGATGCCACCATGGCGATATACTTGGCGGGCACGCACTCAAGGGACCGGTTGTGAGCCTTAGAGGCCTCGATATTATCGAACCACACGTTATTGAACATCTCGCCCGAATACCATTTTTCATCTCTCTCAAACATTCCGTTTATTCCTCTGCAATAGTTGGCGTGAATGTTCTCCGGCCTGCATGCGCTGGTCCAGTTAAACTGGGCGGCGTGGCTGACTATGGTACACGGCGGCATGTGCTTGTCGTGCAGCCTTACCTTCGGTATGGCCTTAAGCTCTTCTTCTGTTTCTATCCATTTAAGAGCCACCGGCGGATAATGCAATCTGAGTAAAGAAGTAAATTCATCAGCTACAGCTTTCCATTGATATTTTCCCATTTCTGTCTCCTCTCATCCTACCAAATCCCAAGCCTGAAT
>FR882583.1 GCA_000435715.1 Firmicutes bacterium CAG:145 | reverse complement strand
CATTCAGGGCAAGAAGCAGCTTGCTAAGGACATCGCAGGCATTAAGAAATAGCCACTCCTTTTTTCATATCAATATATCACTACCGCCCGGCGGCCTAAACCGCCGGGCGGCTTATATTCAAAGCAGTCCTCATCTTTTAAAATCGTATCTGTTCTTTCTGTGTCAGATTTCTCAATAAAGGCAATATATAAGCAGAAGCCGGCTTCCATCAGATCAACGAAATCTGTTTTCAGCCGGCTTCTGCTTATATAAGACTTTAAATGAACTCTCATTTTCTCATTTAGGTTCGTATGTCAGCAGCCTCGCTCCCGGAAAGAGATCTTTGTACTTTTCCCAGTTGCGCAGGGCTCTGTCCCTGTATCCGAATCCGTCAACATATTGGCTGGGAAGATGATAAAAGTATATATCATCACAGCCCAAGTCTATAAGCGAGTTCCTCCACTTTCTGTGAAGCATCGCAAGATGATTTGCAAATATGGATGAATGTGCCCGCATCGTAAACTTTTTCAGCAGCTCCATCTTGTTGAAGTCCATATCCGCCGTAAAAATTATGTTTTCATCAGGTCCTACTATATTGATGCAATAGTGCTCCGGATAATCGAAGGTCAGATGGTCTGCTTTCATATATTCAATCGTCATATCATCGAATTGAAAGGTCAGGATCTCTCCCTCTTCCCCTCGTATGATATGTCCCCGGGAGCCTTTTGATCTTATGAAATCTTCGGATATGCCTCCGTTGGAGGGGATAAACAGATCTATCCCCCGATTCTTTTCGAGAAATTTTCTGGTCTTACTGTTGCTGAAATGGTCGCCGTGGCAATGGGTAAAAAGTACGCAGCTTAGGCCTTTAAACTCACCTTCTCCGTTCATCAAATTATGCTCCAGCCTGCCGTCCATCATATCAAAATTCTGTCTGTCTGAAATTATCCCGTCCACCAGCAGCTTCTTCTCTCCGTACTCTACCAGTACCGCGCTGTTCAGAAGATACTTTGCCGCAAACTCGCAGGAGTCTCTCATCCTACCAAATCCCAAGCCTGAAT
>FR882582.1:8255-14775 GCA_000435715.1 Firmicutes bacterium CAG:145 | reverse complement strand
CGAAAAAGAACTGGAAAAGACCAATCAGGCAACCGTTGATATGAAAATGCTGTCGCAGGGACTCCGTGAATTTACGGATATGAAAGAATTAACGCCTACTGTCGTAAACAAACTCATTCAGCGAATTGAAATTCACAAGAATGAGAAAAAGCATTCTCATGGGCATGTAAAAGTTGACATCTACTTTACCGCCGTAGGTCTTGTGGATATACCGACAGAACAACAGCTGCTTGAAACAATTCAAAAAATCAAAGAGGATAACACCGCAAAATCCGCATAAAAAGAAAACGGTGTAACCCCATTCTCTAAGGTTACACCATATTTCCTAAAATACTTCCTTATTAGCACTTGGCTAAGTCTCGGGATTTTTTATCTATATTCGTCTGTGACCTGAAATTTTTAAAAAATTTTGAGCATATCGTTTTGTTCCTCACTGTTATATAGGTACATAGAGCTTTGGGTCTCATCGAACCAACAGTACTTATAGATGCTTATGGGTTCTGTTCCGTAATACTTATAATTGTCAGTGACAAAGATTATTTTGCCGTTAGAATAAATGAGCCACGAACTTTTCGGGGTATTCTCAGTATCGCCTCCGTCTGCAAATATTTTTATATATGAGCCTGCACCTTCCTTAAAGCATGTATAAAATCGGTTTATTTCATCGACATTTATACTTTTCTCTTCACTTATAATGACCGCTGAGCGATCACTTGCTGCTTTAAGACTAAGATCATGGTTGCTGTAGACGTCGAATATTTCATCGTAATATGAGGAGGCCTCTGAGGATATTTTTTTTAGATCAAAAGCCCGAAACCTTGTGAACTCCATGGGCTCCTCTACAGTTTTCGTCGTGTAAAATCTGACGTTTTGATTTATGCCCAGCTCTCTTTTGAAAAATTTCTCAGAATCGATATAAACGGTCATGAGAGTACCGCTGTCATAGATAAATCCGCTGCGGCTGTCTCGATAATCTTCCGTCAGCAGACATATAAGCTCAACCTCATTATCGCCGGAAGATTGAGATATATCTATTATTTTCATGTCTGCGGAGCCTATGAGTACCTCTAAAGCGGTAGTCAAAACTATCGCAGCAAAAATCAACGCTAATACTATATATGCCGCTCGGTTTGAAAATTTTTTTCTGTTTATCATTTTCGACTCCTATTCGCGCCAAGAAACAATAGAGTTTTCATCATGTCGGAATTCATAGGCGGCACCGTTAGGCTGAGCAACGTAAGCGTTTGCCTGAAGCCAATTATTCTCAAAAGGTATACCTAAACGCATTATATGTTCATGTTCTTCAGAAAAAACACCGTAAGCTCCAGATAAAAGATGGCGGTAGCTCCGCTGTGCGATCACCTTAAACCTTCCGTCATTGGCGGCGCCCGTATTTTCTACCTGGCCACTGTAACGTATGCTCCAATTATAATACCATAAATAGTAACTGATTGTAAATAACCGAGTCAGAGATAAGGTGGTGAGGGAAGAGAGAACGGCGGCGAGAGAGGAATTCCCGCCTTTTTAAAAAATCACCTTGTCATACGAAGCGAAACACAAACATATAATATCGGGTAGGAGGCCCGGTATATGAAATCTTTAGTACAAACTGTTATTCTCATACTGATAATCCTCATCGGAGTACCTCTTTCCCTGGGGCTTTTGTTCGGGGGAGATAAAGGGGAGACTCTAAAGGCAGAGGAAATGAAAAATAAGATGGATACCCCCAATACCATAAAAGTGTGGATGGAAGACGCGGGGGAGGTACGAGAGGTCGATTTTGAGGAATATGTCGCATGCGTGGTGGCCAGCGAGATGCCTTCAGACTTTGAAGAAGAAGCGCTTAAAGCTCAGTCAGTAGCGGCCAGGACATATGCCATGGCTAAAATACTCAAATACGACGAAAAAAAACCTGATTCTCATCCGGAGACTCCTGTATGCGATACTACTCACTGCCAGGCGTACAAGACAGAAGAGAAACTCATAGAAATTCATGATGAGGGATGGGAAGATTCGGGACTTAAAAAAGTAAAAAAGGCATGTCAGGCCACAGAAGGAGAAATGCTGTATTACGAGGGTGAGCTGGTCATGCAGCCGCTGTTTTTCAGTTCAAGCGGAGGAAAGACAGAAAATTCGGAAGACGTTTTTTCCGGATCATATCCTTATCTTGTAAGCGTCTTTAGCCCGTATGAAGAAGGAGCGAGCCATTCGGACGAGAAGAAGACTTTCACATTGACTCAGATGCGCAGCGCCCTTGAGGAAAAATATGAGGACAGGTCTTGTGGCGGCCTGTCGCCGGACAACATAAAAATCCTGTCCAGGACTTCAGGCGGCCGAGTAGAAACCATGCAGGCAGGGCAGGCGACATTCAAGGGCACAGAGATAAGATCGGCCATGGGGCTTTCGTCAGCGCTGTTTTCCATAGAGTTTGAAGAAGGTGGAAGCGGGGGAGAGACTCAGATAGTGTTTACATCAAACGGTTCCGGCCACGGAGTGGGACTGAGCCAATACGGCGCCAGCGGCATGGCTAAAGAAGGAAGCGATTATAAAGAGATACTTTCTCATTATTACACCGGAACGAAAGTATATTGAAATTGATCTTTTTAAAGTGCGGATAATAAGCCTTGATTTTAAGTGTGACTGTATTGTATTATTAGAGAAGAGAATCTCTTTTTCAGGAGAGCGACGGAAAGGAAAAATCATGGCAGATCTGAAATATTTAAACCGTTTAGCAAAGGATTATCCCAATATAAAAGCCGCTTCTGCGGAGATCATAAATTTAAAGGCCATTCTAGCGCTGCCGAAGGGAACAGAGTATTTTTTAAGCGACCTTCACGGAGAGCATGAGGCCTTTATTCATATGTTGAAAAGCGCGTCGGGAACCATCAAGATGAAGATTGACGAGCACTTCGAAAATGTTCTCAACGAGAGAGAAAGAGAAGAGCTGGCGGCGCTTGTATACAATGCCGAGGCGGAGATCGCAAGACGCCGGAAAAACGAGAAAAATTTTGACGATTGGTGCAATGTGGCCATATATCGCCTTATTACGATATGCAAGTCGGTGTCCACAAAGTACACTCGTTCGAGGGTGAGACAGCGTCTTCCCAAATACATGGAATACAGCATAGATGAGCTTCTTCACGCCGACGACGAAGCCAACAGAGCTCACTACTACAGCGAGATCATAAATTCCATCGTGGAATGTGGCGTGGCCGAAGAGTTTATAGTGGAGCTTACCGAGGCCATAAGCAGGCTGGCCGTAGACAAGCTGCATATAATCGGCGACATATTCGACAGAGGCGCTCACCCGGACACCATCATGGACTTTCTGATGAACTTCCACGACGTGGATTTTCAGTGGGGGAACCACGACATAGTGTGGATGGGGGCTGCCGCGGGGAACTGGGCGTGTATAGCCAACCTGCTGAGAATGAACATAAGCTACAACAACTTTGACATGCTGGAAGTGGGATACGGAATCAATTTAAGGCCGCTGGCCATATTTGCCGCAAAGGTGTACGGCGAAGACCCTTGCGAGTTTTTTAAACCCCACGTTCTCGACTACAATAAATACGACCCTGTACCGGAGGATCTGGCGGCTAAGATGCACAAGGCAATAGCCATCTGCCAGTTTAAGATAGAGGGGCAGAGAATCAAGGCTCATCCTGAATACAAGCTTGAAAAAAGACTCCTGCTGGATAAGATAGATTTTGAAAATAAAACGGTGGAGGTAGAGGGCGTAAAATGGCCTCTGAGAGACGCCAATTTCCCTACGCTTGATCAGGAGGACCCTTATAGGCTTACGCCGGAAGAAGAGGAGGTCATGCGTTCCCTCACGGCGTCTTTCCTCAATTCGGAGAAGCTCCACGCCCACATAAAATTCTTATACAGCCACGGAGCCTTGTATACTAAGATAAACGGTAACTTGCTATATCACGGCTGCATACCTATGAACGAGGACGGAGAATTCAAGGAGGTGGAGCTGTATGGCAAGAAGCTCAAAGGCAAAGCTCTGATGGATTATCTCGACGATCAGGTCAGAAAGGCTTATTATGCCCCGGAAAGTTCAGATGAAACGGGATATAAAGGCGATCTGATGTGGTACCTGTGGCTGGGCGGCGATTCGCCTCTGTTCGGAAAGGAGAAGATGACCACCTTCGAGAGGCTTTTCATTGCCGACAAGACCACCCACAAGGAATTTACGAGGCCGTATTACAAGCTGATAAAGAACAGAGAAACCTGTGAGAAAATAATAAGAGAATTCGGGCTGGATCCTTCGAGAGGAAAGATTCTCAACGGCCACGTTCCCGTAAAGATAAAAGACGGAGAGTCTCCTGTCAAAGGCGGAGGTCTGCTCTATGTGATAGACGGAGGCATATCCAAGGCTTACCAGAAACAGACAGGCATTGCAGGATATACATTCATATTCAATTCACGATTCATGGCGCTGGCAGAGCACAAGCCTTATACGCCTGTTCGAGACGACGGCACTCAGGAATTCCATTCCCCTGTGATGAAGACGGTGGAGACCATGGCCGAAAGGCTGTTGATCTTAGACACCGATCAGGGAGCCGACCTTGTCGAAAAGATAGACGACTTAAAGGCGCTGGTGCAGGCCTTTAAGAAGGGCGAAATAAAAGAACGGTACTAACGCCGCCAACCAAGTTTTTGTTTAACCAAGCCTCCCGGCATTTTCTGTGCGGCCCTTCGGCAGCATAGAAAACAGCGGGAGGTTTTTATATGTCCTTGCCGGAACAGATGTATATCCTGACGGCGAGAGCCAGCCGCTCATAGTCGCCCAACGAGAACGGGTTGATGCCCAGCAGCTCTCCCGCCCGCTTCAACCTGTATCTGATGGTGTTCTTGTGCTGGGACATGACCTCTCCCGTTCTTTCCAAGTCCCCTCCGCACTTGACGAAGCTTGTGAGAGTGTTTACCAGCTCGCCGTTTTTCTCTGCGTCGTAGGCCTCGAGGGGCGCCATGTAGCTCCTGCTGTAACCGTACATTGACGGCTTGTGGACAAAAGGAAGAAGCGGCTGGTAAGGGCCTAAGCTGTCGAAGGTTATGAAAGGCCGTCCGGCGCTTTCGTCGGGGAAGGAGGAAGCGTGCATGCTCTCCCTGATGGCATAGGCGAGGTCTTCTTTTAAATGATGTATCTTCGAGACTCCTACGGTAAAGTCCTTGAGCAGACTGCTTGAGAAAAAGTCCATATGAGGAGCCAGAAGCTCTTCACTGCTTTCCACCGGAAAGTGGCGGACGGAAATAATCACGAGAAAGCCGTTTTTATACAGGAACATGGAGCTCTCCGGATTAAGAGCCCTGCTGCTGTTAAACTCCCTCTCTATGTCCAGATAAAGCTGCGTGTCGAGATGGCCGAAGTCGTATCTGAAATAGATGGACATAATATCGTCCTGAATAAAAGGATTTATCTCCGTAACGGCTCTTGAAACGGCCTCCATATCGTTTTCCGGCACCGAAAAGAGAGACGTCACCTTCTGCTCCTGATAATATATGGAGTCGTACTTTTCTATGGCCTTGTTCACCAGCAACAGAATGTCCTCGAAAAACGGATAGGAATCGTTGAGGATGAAAATGGGGAAATCCATATGATCGGCGTAGCGTATGACGTTTTCGCTTATGGGAAGCTTAAAAATATTCTTTATTATCAGGCCGCTTCCGTTCTTTGAGACCAGCTTTTTAACGGCATCGTATATCAGGTTGGGATTTTTCTTGGCGTACAAAAAAGTGGAGAGTGTCAGAAAGTCTCCGTCCACCTGGTAATTGTAGTCGTAATATTTACTGGCCACATCCTTGTCGTACTCATAATCGAGGATGCCGCAATGGGTTATGGCTTTTTTTAATCCGCCTCGCCCGGCTATCAGGGTCAGCTTGGAAAGTTCGGGAAAATTTGAAACGTCTCGCACGGTAAGTTTCATAAACAGTCCTCCGATTGAATTTGAATACAAAAAAATAGTCTATTTTTATTTTATTATACACCATAAAAGGTCGAAGATAAAGGAATTTATGTGAATTGACTTAAAAATAACAAAAAATAATTGTGCAAACAAACATAAATATTGAAAAAAATTATATAAAAGAACAAAAATAACAGATGGAAATAGCGCTTGCCAAGAAGTATATTCAATATATAGAAAAGGAGTGAATGACATGAGCGTTTTGATTTTGACGAGAGAACAAGTGCAAGAAGTTATCGACATGAGAGAAGTTCTCGAAAAAGTAAGAGGAGTATACCAGCTTAAGAGCAAAGGCGAGTCTGTTATATGGCCTCTCGTAAACTATGAGTTCAAACAAGAAAATGCGGCCATGGACATACGTTCCGGCTATGTTATGGGAGAGGAGCAGCTTCATGGATTGAAAATGCTCAACAACTTCCCTGCAAATATAGAAAAAGGATTGCCTCCTTTTAATGGGCTTATGTTGGTCTATGATTCCAACACGGGAATTCCGATAGGAATTATGGACGCTTCATATATTACCTGTATGAGAACCGGAGCGGCGG
>FR882582.1:977-8233 GCA_000435715.1 Firmicutes bacterium CAG:145 | reverse complement strand
GGAGCGGCGGGAGCCATAGGCGTTGATGCCTTGGCACGGAAGGACGCGAAGACATTGATGATTTTAGGGGCCGGTAAGCAAGCGCCTTTCCAGATCGCCGCAACTCTCATATTAAGACCGCAGATAGATAAAGTTTATATAGTCGATCCTGTAAATTATCCGCAGGCTCAGGGTCTTGCCGCAAGGATAAAAGACCAGCTTAAAGAAGAATTCAAGATTGACGCAAGCAAGGTGGAGTTCATCGCAGAAGAATCAATAGAGAAGGCTACGAGAGCGGCAGACGCCATAATCACCGTTACAAGAGCCACAAAACCTATGATTATGAAGGACTGGGTAAAACCGGGAACTCATTTCAGCTGCCTTGGTTCCGATATGGAAGGCAAGGAAGAGATAGACGAGAATATATTTACCGGAGCCAAGGTTTATGCTGATGATAAAGCCCAGTGCGTGCGCGTGGGAGAAATGGAAATCCCTATCGCCAAGGGCGTCTTTAAGAAAGAGGACGTGGTGGGCGAGATAGGAGACCTGCTCAGCGGAATCGTAAAGGGAAGAGAAAACGACACCGAGACTACCATATTTGACGCGACGGGCCTGTACATACTCGACCTGGTTGCGGCAAAAGTAGCTATCACAAAGGCTAAAGATGCCAAGATGGGCATTGAAGTGGATATGTAAATCAATTTGGGAGGACAGATAAGATGAAATTAGCTTGGTTTGGAGTGGAAGAATGGCTGAATCCTATGGATTCATTAGCAAAGATCAATCTGGGAAGCAGCTGCGTAAAAGCTTTCACTATGGACGAATTATTTAAAGTTACAGGACAAGATGAACAGGAATTCCTCAAGGATATGGAGACCATGAGCCTACATTATCATCACGGAGACGCCACAGGTTCGCCTAGAGTAAAAGCAGCGGTAGCGGGAATTTATCCTAAGAGCGACGTTACGCCTGATCATGTTATGATGGTTCACGGCGGAACAGGCGCCAACGATATAGTTATCATGGGACTGCTTGAGCCGGGCGACAACCACGTTGTTATCAAGCCTTCATATCAGCAGCACTACGATATTTCAAAATCCATCGGAATAGAGACGAGAATAGTTCAGCTTAAGGAGGAAGAGGATTACAAACTCGACTTCGACGCGCTGAGAGCAGCATGCGACAAGAACACTAAGCTCATAACCCTGACCAACCCTAACAACCCTATCGGAATAACTCTCTACGAAGACGGACTGGCAAAGATAGTGGAAATCGCCAAAGAATTTGACGCATATATACTCTGCGACGAGATGTACAGAGGAATGGACGAGACTTACATGCCTTCCATCATGGACTTCGGATACGACAAGGCTATTTCAGTAAGCAGCCTTTCAAAGATGTTCTCCATGGCCGGAACAAGAATCGGCTGGATTATATGCAAGGACAAAGAAGTATACGAAGAATTCAAGACCAGAAGATCGTATAACACCATCTGCTGCGGAATAATCGACGAGGTTGTCGCTTCCGTAGCTCTCGAAAACTATGAAAAAGTATGGGCAAGAGCAAGAGGAATCTTAGCGCCTAACAAGAAGATTGTGGAAGACTGGGTAAAGACTCAGCCGCACCTCAGCTTAAAGGGAGACCCTAAAGGAACTACCTGCCTGATTAAATACGATTATGACGTTGATTCAGAGACGTTAGCCAAAGACGCCATGGAAGACCCTCGCAAGATTCTTTTCGTTCCGGGAGATTACTTCGATATGCCGGGAACCATCAGAGTCGGCTACGGAGCTTTCGGCGATACAGAGACTCTCAAAGCAGGTCTGGAAGCCTTCGGCGAATACCTGAAGAAGTGGGAGAAATAAACCATTCAATTAGCGTATAGGGATAAAAATAAGTCCAGTTTCATAACCTTACAACTTTTATGACAGCGCAATACCCGCTCTTTTCGGGCGGGTATTGTGTTTTTTGAATATTCTGAAAGAGGGGCTACTCTCCAGCCTCTTTAAGCTCTTCTTTTTTCTTAAGGATTTCTTGCAGCCTGTCTATTATGTTTATCTTCTGCGGACAGTGAGCCTGACAGTTGCCGCAGCCTATGCAGTCCTTGCCGTCGGGTCCCAGCTTTTCGTATTCAGCCGACAGGGAGCCCCATACCCAGTGAAAGCCCTTGGCGGCGGCTTCGTTGTACCAGCTGAACAAGTCGGGAATCTTTATCCCTGACGGGCATTCGTAGCAGTAGTTACATCCCGTACAAGGGATTATGATGTCGGAGCGCAGTCTGGAGCCGGCCTCCGGGATGGCGGCCAACTGATTTGCTCCGAGAACGGGTCCTGAAAAAGTTGCAATATTTTCTGCCATCTGCTCCGGCGAGGACATGCCTGATAAGGTGCAGAGAACGCCGTCAAGCTGCTCTGCGTATCTAAGGGCAATGGAAGCGTAAGAAGCTCCCGGCTGACCGTCCTTTTTCGACGCGTCGTCTAAGATGGAGCGAACCTCGGGGCTTGGTATGTTGGCCAGCATGCCGCCGCGAACCGGCTCCATTACGATGACGGGCTTGCCGTACCTGCGGGCTGTCTGGTGCAAAGCCTTGGCGTTCTTGTATTCCCAGTCGAAGTAGTTTATCTGTATCTGGACGAATTCCAGCACGTCGCCGTGTTTTGACAGAACCGTATCCAGAAGCTTCGGCTCACAGTGAACGGAAAGGCCCACGTGGACGGCTTTCCCCGCCTCCTTCTTCTCCCGCACAAAATCTACAAGCCCCAATTTCTCTATGTTGGGCCACGTTTCCTCGTCTACGTTGTGAAGCAGATAGAAGTCGAAATAGTCCACACGGCACTTCGCAAGCTGCTCCGCAAAAATTTTCTCCGCGTCTTCCCTCGTCTTGCAGAGCCATGTCGGCAGCTTGTCGGCCAGCATATATGAAGAGCGAGGATATTGGGAAAGGACGCTTCCGCAGAAGTTTTCCGATTCCCCCTCGTGATACCGATAGGCTGTGTCAAAATAAGTAATTCCGCCCTGTATCGCCTGTTCCGCCATCAGAGAAGCGCAGTCGTAATCTATGGAACCGTCTTCGGTCATGGGAAGCCTCATGGTACCGAAGCCCAAGGCGGAAATTTTAAGGTCTTTAAAGTCGTTGTATCTCATGGGTTCAAACCTCCTTGATGATTTAATGATAGCACAAGGCAAAATGTTAGTAAATATGTTAAAGAGGAAAATGGGTTATTGACATATGACGAAAACCGGCGTATAATAAAAACATAAATGACATATGCCATAAAAACAAAGGGAAGAGGTGGCCTAAATGCCAAGACCCAGAAAATGCAGAAAAGTATGCTGCATGCCAAAAAACACCGAATTTGTGCCTGCCGGGAATATTGGCGCAAATGGGGTAATAATAATGACTGTGGACGAATACGAGACCGTAAGGCTCATAGACCGGGAAGGCTTTTCTCAGGAAGAGTGCGGGGAGTACATGAAGGTGGCCAGGACCACCGTCCAGCAGATATACAATAACGCCCGCAGAAAGATTGCTGAAGCGCTGGTGGAGGGCTTCACTCTCAGAATAGAAGGGGGAGACTACACCCTTTGCGGCGGCGAAGAGACGGCGTGTGGCTGCGGAGGCTGTGAAAGACACAGAAACGCCGAAACAGGCGGGTGCGGCAGACGCCGAGAACAGAAGTAATGAACCGGAGCCGTTCAGGCGGCTCGGATCAAATAAAAATAAACGGAGGCAAACATGAAAATAGCAGTAACTTACGAAAACGGTCAGATCTTTCAGCATTTCGGTCATACCGAGCAGTTTAAGGTATACGAGATAAAGGACGGAAAGATTGGACAGACAAAGATAGTCGGAACAGAGGGAAGCGGCCACGGAGCGCTGGCAGGATTTTTGAAGGCGGAGGGCGTCGACACGCTTATCTGCGGAGGAATCGGAGGCGGAGCGCAGAACGCCCTCGCAGAGGCCGGAATCAAGCTCTACGGAGGCGTTTCGGGCGACGCGGACAAGGCGGTGGAAGAACTGATGGCCGGAACCTTGGGCTACAACCCTGATGTAAAGTGCGACCATCACGACCATCAGCACGGTGAGGGTCACAGCTGCGGAAGCCACGGACACGAAGGCGGCTGCGGCCACGGCGGACATTCCTGCGGTCACTAAAATAGTTTACAAGATAAAAGCCCTCTTGCCGGATAAGCCGGCGAGAGGGTATTTTAGTTTGGCGTTTGGCTTTTGTTTTTTGCGGGGCTGTGGTACAATATTAAAAAAGGAATTGAGATTATATACAGAAAGGCGGACAACATGAGTTTTGACATCTTTGGCAAGAGTATCCAGATGGCCGAGCTTTATACGGCCGGCGTGCGCTGGATATTCGTCATCTTGGCATTGTACATACTGATAAGATCCATACGGTCTCTGTTGCAGACAAAAAATCCGTCAGAGGTCTGGGCCTACATGAACATGAGAGTGTTCAGAACCGACAGCGAGGGAATTACCGTAGGAGTGGAAGAAATAAGCGTTCCCGTCACCCACTGGGAAAGCGTGATAGGAAGAGATAAAAATTGCGATATTTCCGTAGACGACCCGGCGCTGTCGAGGAACCACGGAATACTGATGAGAGACACCAAGGGGGAGTGGACCTACAGAGATTTGGGATCCAAGAACGGAACTGTCATCAATGACGAGGAGGTAGCCGGCGCCACGGGAGCGAGGCGAAGCGCCAAGACCAAGAAGAATAAGATGGGGCAGATGGGCGACGCCGTAAGCATAGAGTACGGAGACGTCATAAGAGCGGGACTTACAGAGATGGTCCTCATGCCCATAAGCGTGGAAGAAAGAAACAACAACATAGCCATGAGACGGTCCGACACCCATCTGATGTCGGCAGGGCCTTCTCTGGCGGCATTGACGCTGTTTCAGCTTCTGACTGCCTTTCAGCTTGGCATAGCCCTTGGAGACGAATACAGCACACAGGTATTTATGGCCATGGGAGGCCTGATAGTCATAACGTGGATATATGTGGCTGTCATGAGAGCCCTTGGCAATACGGCCTTTGAAATGGAGACGATAGCTTTCTTCCTGTCGACGCTGAGCCTTGCGGTGGTGGCGTCTTCTGCGCCGGAAAGCATGCTGAAGCAGCTTATAGCCATAGCCATGGGAGCCTTCGGCATGATAGCCATGTGTATAATACTGAGAAATCTGGAGCGGACAAAGACTCTCAGATGGATATTGCTGGCTGCGGCTGCGGTGCTGCTGCTGGCCAACCTGACGATAGGTACTTTCAGCTACGGAGCCAGAAACTGGATACAGATAGGCGGCTTTTCGTTCCAGCCTTCCGAAATCGTCAAGGTGGTGTTCGTATGGATAGGAGCGGCCACCCTCGACGAGCTGTACGAGAAGAAGAACCTGACCATATTCATGCTGTTTTCCGTGTACTGCTTCGGATGTCTGGGTCTGATGGGAGACTTCGGTACGGCCATCATATTTTTCGTGACATTTTTGATAATATCTTTCCTGCGAAGCGGCGATTTTTCCAAGCTGGTGCTCATGGTGGGAGCCGCGGCTGCGGGAGGCTTTATGATACTGAGATTTAAACCTTATGTGGCAAACAGATTCGCCTCGTGGACTCATGTCTGGGAAGCGGCCGTGGTGGACGGAGCAGGCTTTCAGCAGAGCAGGACCATGAGCGCAGCTGCCAGCGGCGGCCTGATAGGAGTAGGCCCGGGAGAAGGATGGCTCGAAAGTGTTCCGGCGGCCGATACAGACATGGTATTCGGGATGCTCATAGAAGAATGGGGATTCATCATAGCTGTACTGGCGGTGCTTTCTATAGTGACCTTGTCCGTATTCGCTTACAGATCTATCTTTGCAGGAAGATCTACATACTACACTATAGCCGCCTGCGGGGCCATGTCCATGTTCATATTCCAGACTATGCTCAACGTATTCGGCTGTGTGGATCTTTTGCCGTTTACAGGAGTCACGTTCCCGTTTGTATCTAACGGAGGCACCAGCATGATGGTCTCGTGGGCTCTGCTGGCCTTTCTGAAAGCGGCTGACACCAGAGAGAGGGCCAGTATCGCAGTGAAAGCAGGTGGCAAGATATGAAAAAGATGGAAGGACGCGCAGTGCTCTGCCTGATTCTGGCGGCTGCGCTTGTAATAGGACTGATAGTGTTCGGAGTGAAATTTGTCAAAGACGGTGACGACTGGGCCGCGTTTTATGCCAACGCTCACGTATATTCGGGAGGAAAGCTGGCCGTAGGTTCTGTCTATGACAGAAACGGTGTGGAACTTTTGACTAATGATGGAGACGGACCTCATTATAATGAAGATGAGAACATAAGAAAAGCTACCATGCAGGTGGTGGGAGATTACGGAATGAACGTTTCTACGGCAGTGAATTACGCCTTCAGAAGCGAGATAATAGGATATAATATACTGACAGGGACTAACGGTTTTCTCTTTGCCGATAACAGAGAGCTGAATCTCACCATAGATGCGGAGGTGTCCAAGACCGCATATGAAGCTATGGGAAGCCGCAACGGCTTTGTGGGAGTATATAACTGGAAAACCGGCGAGATACTCTGCATGGTGAGCAAGCCGACTTATGATCCCGCATATCCGGAGCAGGCCGAAAATGCAGAATCCGGTTCTTATATAAATAAGGTTCTTTCGGCTGCCGCAACACCCGGCTCTACTTTTAAGCTGGTAACTACGGCTGCGGCCATAGAGAACAAAGCAGATCTTGACAGCTGGTCTTTCAGATGTACGGGATCTTACGAGATAGACGGAGAAAAGGTGACATGCCAGAGCGCCCACGGCAATGTGGATATATACGGAGCTTTATCCAAGTCGTGTAACTGCGCTTACGCCTCGCTGACTCTCGAACTGGGGTCAGAAGCGATGAACGAAATAGTCGATCAGCTGGGGCTGACCAGTTCTTACGATATAAACGGAATAGAGTCAGTTCCAGGCAGCTTTAACTTTGATACTTATAATATCAACCTGGGGTGGGCCGGCGTCGGTCAGTTTGAAGATCAGGTCAACCCTCTGTCGCTGATGGTCTACATGGGAGCGATTGCCGGCGGCGGAACGGCGTCCTCGCCGGTCCTGCTTTCGGGAAGCGACGGGGGAAGCGTTGACCTTTTGGACCCAGATACGGCGCTTAAGATGGACGCCCTTATGAGAAATAACGTTACTTCTAACTACGGTGATAGAAATTACCCAGGACTTGAGCTCAGAGCCAAGTCCGGAACCGCCGAAGGCGTACCGGGCCGGTC
>FR882582.1:0-868 GCA_000435715.1 Firmicutes bacterium CAG:145 | reverse complement strand
GCAGGCCCGGTGGCCAACAAGGTATTGCAGGCCATAGTGACAGGGGAGTAGGATAATCGGCGGATCGCCGGGTTGCCGGCGAGTGGGCCCGGAGTGGATTTGGCAAGCAACTAATGTTTGGAATCCTCTTCTCCCCTTGTAAATACTTTTGTTTAGCTCCGGTGAATACATCTTTTTTTGATGGCATGAAAAACCCCTTTTGTCTAACAAAAGGGGTTCACTTCAGCTACGGACGGCTTGTTTCTCGATGAAAAACTCTCGCAAGCCGGTAAAAATCCGGGATTTGCGGGAGCGGACAAGCATGGGCTCCCGCAAATCCGCTGAAACAAGGGAGGCGCGAGAGCTTTTCCGCCGATAGTCTCGGCGAGAGGCCATATACAAACAGAAGCGAGAGTTTTTGAAAGAGAACTGTCGGTGGGATAGCTGTTGGGCAAAGGGGCAACCGGCCTGACGGGCATTTACAGGCGGAGAATTCCCATAAACCGAGGAAATCATAGGGTTTATGGGAAAGGGCTTTCAAAAACTCTCGCTACCGATTATAAAACCGGAGATTTCCGGGAGCGAGCCGAGCGGGCCGGCACAGCCTGCCGGAGGCAGGCCAGCCGCGGGCCGGTTTTCTGCAGAGGTCTAACCGCCGCGCCAGTCTCGCCGCCCGGAGTTATCCACCTCGGCGGCACCATAAACAGAAGCCGATGCTTACACCTTGGCCGAAAACAGGGAGCGAGAGAGAATCAGGCCGAGGCCTATGCTCTCAAACTCGGCGAAAGAATCAAAAAGAGAGAAACGCTCATAGAAAATGCTCTCTACCGATGGAATACAGCCAAAAAGAGAGCATAGTCCACCTCGGATAGATGTGCTACCCGGAGCT
>FR882581.1:3884-27956 GCA_000435715.1 Firmicutes bacterium CAG:145 | reverse complement strand
AGGTGGTAGAGCCCTTGCGGGTCTTTTTCAGTATGGAATTTAACCTGCAATGGCAGACGCTTAAGACCGGAGGAAACCCCATCACCGGGCGGGATAGAGATTATTTAATCAAACGCAAATATGAGTGGAAGAACAATAAAATAAGAAACCTTGCCTATTGTCATTTTTCCCTTAAAATGTTAAAATAAAAACATTAAAGTTTAAACTGGACAAAACTGCACAGGGAAAAGGCCTGAAAATTGTCCTTGACGCAAGAGGAAGGAAAAGGAAAAAAGATGGATTTAATTACCGGAATAAAAGAGAGAAGAAGTATAAGAAAATTTCAAGATAAGAAGGTTCCCCGCGAACTGCTTGAAGAGATCGTGAATATCTCGGCGTACGCCCCATCATGGAAGAATACCCAGATCGCCAGGTATATAATAGTAGATGACGAAAAGACTCTGAAGGCGTTGGCAAACGAAAAATGCGCTTACGGATTTAAGGGAAACGTCGCCACCATGGAGGCGGCTCCTGCTCTGCTGCTTTTAACTTTTGTTGAGGGACGTTCCGGCTTCGAAAGAGACGGAAGCTACTCTACAAAAAAAGAAGACGGCTGGCAGATGTTTGACGCCGGCATTGCAGCCCAGACTTTCTGCCTTGCCGCTCATGAGAAAGGGCTGGGTACAGTCATCATGGGATATTTCGACGAAGAAGAAATAAAAAAGATAGTCGATATTCCGCAGGGACAGACTTTAGCAGCGCTTATTCCTATCGGCTATCCCGATACGGAACCTGCCGCACCGCCAAGAAAGGACGCGTCAAAACTGCTGACATTTGTGTAGAGATGGTCATATATTCTTGAAAGCTTTGAAAATATTGAAAATTAACAGTTGTCATAAGAATAAAAAAAGGATATAATAATATCGGTAAAAAGCCTTGAAAAAGGCTTTTTATTTTGGGGACAACTCGGCAAATCTATTTGCAATAAAGAAAAAAGATACATAGTAAAGATTGAGATAAAGGACAGGGAAAGGAAAAGACCATGCGAAGCGACAGACGAAGAATGGAGCAGGAACAGCGTAAACTCAAAAAAAATGGAGTTTACAGAACCATTGCTGTGATATATGCCATATTAGCCCTGGCATTTACGGTAATGCTTTTGTGGCTCAACGTGCTCCCGGCAAAGATACTATATCCGGTGGTAGCCCTGCTGATAGTCATATCATTGTTCATAGTTCCGGTAATGTACAGCAAAAGGGGAAAAAGCGGCCGCAAAAAGGGGGCGGCGGTGTTTGCCGTAGTACTCATCCTTTTATTCGGAGTGGGAACATATTATATCAGCGAGACCATAGGATTTTTCAATTCGATTACAGATATCGTCAAAGCAAAAGAAGACTTTTATTTAGTAGTCAAAGCAGAATCACAGTATGAAGAAGCTTCAGAGCTTAAAGGTAAAACCATCGCTACTTCTTCAGACACAGGCAAGACGTATTCTGAGGCCAGAAATAAACTCAAGGATGAAATCAATGCAAAATACGATTATATCGACGACGCTTCCGAAATGATAGAAAGCCTTTTGCAGAATAAATACTCCGCCGTGTTTATAAGCGCGGCTTCATATGACACGATGAAAGAGGGCAACTCGTCTATAGAAAAAGATACTAAGATCATATATACTATCTCTATAACAAAGGAGAGCAGCCGAAAGACCAAGCATGTGGACGTTACTGAAGAACCTTTCAACATTCTGGTCAGCGGCCTTGACACTACCGGAGATATAGGAACCACATCCAGAAGCGATGTCAATATGATAGTGACGGTCAACCCTGCGACTCATCAGATACTGCTCACGTCCATACCGAGAGATTATTATGTCACACTTTCCAGCAAGAATGCTAAGGACAAGCTCACTCATTCCGGACTTTACGGTGTAGAAGAGACGGTGAGTACTGTAGAAGATTTCATGGGAATAGATATAAACTATTATGTTAAAGTCAATTATTCCACTATAACAAAACTGGTGGACGCCATAGGCGGGATAGACATAGATTCTCCTTATGGGTTTACGACTCACGGCATGTCGGCTCATTATACTTTCAAAAAAGGACAGAACCACCTCAACGGTTCCATGGCTCTTGCTTACAGCAGGGAGAGAAAGTCCTGGCCTGACGGAGACCTGAGAAGAAATGAGAATCAGCAGATCATAATAGAGGCAATAATTAAGAAAGTCAGCAACAGTACTACGATATTGACAGACTATACGTCTATATTGAATTCGATAGAAGAGAATCTTTCTACCGACATGAGTCAGAAGGATATCAAATCTCTGATAAAAATGCAGCTTAAGGATATGCCGGGCTGGACCATAGACAAACAAGCTATAAAGGGCGAATCGGCGTCAAAAATGTCATATGCCCTGGGAGCGAGCACTTCTGTGGTGCTGCCGGACGAGGCTCTCATCGCTGCGGCGGTAGATAAGATAAGTCAGGTGAAAGGCGCTGCAGAATAATGAAGACACAAAGACAGAAAAGAAAAGTTATAAGCAAGCAGCTTCCCACTCCGTGCAGCATAACTTGCGGAAGTGAGAATCCGGCTTCGCTGGGATGTCAATTTTATGAGCTGGAAGGAGGAGAGGTGGGAACTATCTTTACTCCAAGGAGTATCCATGAGGGACATAACGGCATCATGCACGGCGGCATGTCAGGAGCGGTATTGGATGAACTTATGGGAAGAGCCACTCTCCACGTGGATTTCAGCGGCGGCAGAGACTGGATTCCCACTTATGTCACCGCAGAGATGACGGTTCAATATAAAAAACCTATACCTGTGGGGGCCAAAATGTTCGGATACGGCAGAATAGACAGAGTGGACGGAAAGTGCTGCTATACTTCATCAGGCATAATAGATGAAGACGATGAGATAATGGCCACAGCTTGCGGAGTGTACGTCCGGGTAAATCTGCCGGACGATGAGAAGCCGGGATACAAAGAGATAGACGCCGCAAGAGCAGCGCTGACTGAGGAGGATCCGAAGGAATTGTAGAGTATAGAGATCAAAATTTTCCAAAAGGCCGTGATAAAGTTAAAAAGCCGGTTGACATTGACAAATGGCTGATTTATAATAAATAGGCGACTTTATGATTATAGAACGGCAAGGTTTCAAAAAACCTTGAAATTTGAAGTAAAACGGAGGAAATCGACATGAGAACTAAAGTAATTCTTGCATGTACAGAATGCAAGCAGAGAAACTATAATACGATGAAAAATAAGAAGAACGATCCGGATCGTATTGAAATGCAAAAATACTGCAGATTCTGCAAGAAACATACTCTTCACAAAGAAACTAAATAATTAAGGAGAGAAGAATATGGCCAAAGAAAAGAAAAAGAGAGGCAAGTTCGGAGATTACTACAAGGGAGTAAAAACCGAAATGAAAAAGGTCGTATGGCCTACAAAAAAAGAAGTAGCCTCATATACCGGAGTTGTCATCGTAACCTGCGCGATTTTCGCACTGGGCTTCTGGTTGATCGATACAGGTGTTTTAGCCGCTCTTAGAGCAGTTTTGGGAGTAACGTTAAGCTAACAGGAGAAGGCCGAAAGGCAGTCAATTTACTTCAAAATACATGAAAAGAGAAGGTACAAAAAATGTCTGATATTGAAAACAAAGGCGTATCCCCTCTGGAGGGAGAAGGCCTGAGAGGAGACGGCAAGGCCAAATGGTATGTCGTTCATACTTATTCGGGTCACGAAAACAAAGTAAAAGTGAATATCGAAAAGATGGTTGAGAACCGCGGAATGCAGAATTTAATTATCGACATTGTTGTACCGACTGAAGACAGAGTTGAGATAAAAGACGGTCAGAGAAAGATAAAGACCAAAAAAATGTTTCCGGGTTATGTAATCATAAAGATGATAGTGACAAACGAATCCTGGTATCTGGTGCGTAACACCCAGGGTGTTACCGGCTTTGTGGGACATGGTTCAGAACCTATTCCGCTTACAGACGAAGAAGTGGCCAGAATGGGAATAGAAAAGGTTTATATCGACCTCGACGTGGAAGTCGGAGAGACGGTACGGGTTATCAGCGGTCCTTTCGAAAGCTTTATGGGTACTGTAGAAGAGATCAACAAAGAGAAACAAGTACTGCGTGTCAAGGTTTCCATGTTTGGAAGAGACACACCGGTTGAGCTTGAGTTCAGCCAGGTTGATAAAATCTAAGAGACATGTCGCAGAAGAGGCGCCGCCTCTGAAGCAGACATTTTCTTGAATATTTAAGAAAGGAGAGAAAGGGAATGGCTAAAAAGGTTGAAGGTTATATCAAACTTCAGATACCTGCCGGCAATGCAAATCCAGCGCCTCCAGTAGGTCCTGCCTTAGGTCAGAAAGGCGTCAACATCATGGACTTTTGTAAACAGTTCAATGCCAGAACGCAAGACCAGAAGGGAATGATCATACCGGTGGTCATCACGGTTTATGCCGACAGATCCTTTACGTTCATCTGCAAGACACCGCCAGCAGCAGTTCTTTTAAAGAAAGCAGCAGGACTCGATTCAGCTTCCGGCGAACCTAACAAGAAAAAGGTAGCTACGCTGACGAGAGCGCAGGCAGAAGAAATAGCTAAGACTAAGATGCCTGATTTAAATGCGGCAGATTTAGACGCAGCTACAGAGATGATCAAAGGTACCGCAAGAAGCATGGGTATAGTTATTGAAGATTGAGAAAGTGGGAGACTGAAAGTCGCAAGTACCACGAGGAGGTAAGAAATGCCTAAAAGAGGTAAAAATTACAAAGCTGCAGCTGCAAGCTTTGACAAGACAGCACTTCACGAAGTTCCCGAAGCGCTTAAAATCGCTGTAGAGACTTCAAAAGCAAAGTTCGACGAAACTGTCGAAGTACACATCAGACTTGGCGTAGACGGAAGACATGCCGACCAGCAGGTCAGAGGAGCTATAGTTCTTCCTCACGGAACAGGTAAAACCAAGAAGGTTCTGGTATTTGCCAAAGGACCTAAGGCACAGGAGGCAGAGGCAGCCGGTGCAGATTATGTAGGAGCCGAAGAAATGGCTCAGAGAATCCAGACTGAAAACTGGTTCGATTTCGACGTAGTAGTGGCAACTCCGGACATGATGGGAGTAGTAGGAAGACTCGGTAAGATCCTCGGTCCTAAAGGTCTGATGCCTAACCCTAAGTCAGGTACCGTTACCATGGATGTTGAGAAAGCCCTGCAGGAGATCAAAGCAGGTAAAGTCGAATACAGACTCGACAAGACCAACATCATTCATACGCCGATCGGAAAAGCTTCATTCGGAGCGGAAAAACTGACGGACAACTTCAATGCACTTTTAGAAGCAGTCGTTAAGGCTAAGCCTGCGGCAGCCAAGGGACAGTATCTGAAGAGCGTTACAGTTGCTTCGACTATGGGTCCCGGAGTAAAAGTGAATCCTGCGTTGATTCAGTTTTAGACCGAATAACAAAATACGAAACTAAAACCGTAGACAGCGGGTGCGAAAGCTTAATTTCCCGCCGAGGTACAATATAAAATATTGACCTTGTCTGTCTATGCGGACAAGGTTTTTTTATGGAGTACCGATTCTGCTTCCCGCACACGGGAGGCAAGAAAGGAGTAAGAGATAATATGTCAGTAGAAGCTCAAAAGGCTAAACAAGTCATTATCGACGAGATCAAAGAAAAATTAGACGGCGCTCAGTCTGCAGTGGTAATCGATTACATGGGAATTTCCGTTGCAGAAGCAGACGCCATGAGAAAGAAACTTCGCGAGGCTAACGTAGACTATACAGTTTACAAGAATACTCTGGTAAAGAGAGCCATCGAGGGAACTGAATTCGAAGGACTTTCATCAGTCCTGGAAGGACCCAGCGCTATCGCTATAAGCAAAGAAGACGCTACGGCTCCTGCAAGAGTTCTCAATGAAGTGATCAAAGAATACAAGAAGATGGAATTTAAAGCAGGTGTAGTAGAGGGAACTGTGTTTGATAAAGACGGAATCCAGGCCATCGCAGATATTCCATCGAGAGAAGTTCTTATCGCCAAGTTCATGGGAAGCATACAGTCGCCTGTAAGCAAGGCAGTGAGAACGTTCCAGGCTATTGCAGACGCAAAGGCGGAGGCGTAGTCTTCAGAAGACCGGTCAGCCGGAACGACTATTTAAAAATGAGAAAAATTTTATAAAGGAGAATATAAAATGAACAAGGAACAGATTATAGAAGCTATAAAGGCTATGACAGTTTTAGAATTGAACGACTTAGTTAAAGCTTGTGAAGAAGAATTCGGCGTATCCGCAGCAGCACCTGTAGCAGTAGCAGGAGCAGCGGCAGCAGGCGGCGCAGCAGCTGAAGAACAGACTGAATTCACTGTAGTTCTCGAAGCAGCAGGCGGAGAGAAGATCAAAGTAATCAAAGCCGTAAGAGAAATCACAGGTCTCGGACTTAAGGAAGCTAAGGAACTGGTAGACGGAGCGCCTTCAAACGTTAAGGAAGGTATAGAAAAGGCAGAAGCCGACGCTATCAAGACTCAGCTGGAGGAAGTTGGAGCGACAGTAGTTCTGAAATAAGTCAGAAGTACTTGAAAATCGTTTGTCGAAAAGGACGTCTGCAAGGGCGTCCTTTTAGGTTGCACGTGTGTATTTAGCACAAACTTAGCCAAGACTTTACAAACATTTTACAAATAACCCATAGTAGATTTGATGTAAATTTGATAAAGTATTGATGACCATGCGGTCGAGACAAAAACCACCTAAAATCAAAGCTACTGAAAGGAAACAAACATGGATATTTTCGATTTTCTGTCTCTCATAGGAGGCCTGTGCCTCTTCCTTTTCGGAATGAACGTAATGGGACAAGCGTTGGAAAGGCGTGCCGGAGGAACTCTCAGAACTCTCCTCGGCAAATTAACCACCGGCAAAGCCAAAGGCTTTCTTACAGGCCTTGGAGTTACGGGAATCATTCAAAGCTCCTCTGCCACCACTGTAATGGTAGTGGGATTTGTAAATTCCGGTCTGATGAACCTTAAGCAGGCTATAAACGTAATAATGGGTGCCAATGTAGGAACCACCGTTACGGCATGGCTTTTGAGCCTTAGCGGCATAGAGAGCGGCAATCTGATAGTTCAGCTGTTCAAGCCGACCTCGTTTACACCGGTGCTGGCCTTGATAGGAATTATATTTTATATGTTCTGCAACAGTAGCAAGAAAAAAGACACGGGAACAATCCTGCTGGGCTTCGCCACTCTGATGTTCGGCATGGACGCCATGTCTGCGGCAGTATCGGGACTAAAAGATGTGGAATCCTTCAGAAGCTTGTTTATAGCCTTCGAGAACCCTCTGCTGGGAGTTCTGGCGGGCGCCCTGCTGACTGCCATAATACAGTCCAGCTCCGCCTCCGTGGGAATTTTACAGGCTCTGGCCGTAACCGGACAAGTATCATACGGAGCGGCAATCCCTATCATAATGGGACAGAACATAGGAACCTGTATAACGGCGATGCTTTCATCGGTCGGAACCAACAAAAATGCCAAGAGGGCGGCAATAGTCCATCTGGCGTTCAACGTAATCGGAACCATAGTCTGGCTGACGGTGTTCTGGATAATAAAAGCCATATTTGCTCCTGCGTTGCTTAACGAATCGGCATCGCTGGTCGGAATAGCCATAGCTCACTCGGTGTTCAACATATTGTGTACGGCTCTGCTGCTGCCTCTGTCGGGAATATTGGAAACGGTGGCATATCGCATAGTGCCTGAGACTAAGACTAAAGAAGAGGATGTAGAGCTTGACGAGCTTCTTCTGGCGACTCCGTCTCTGGCTCTGGAAAACTGTCATTCGGTAGCGTCCGAAATGGCGGAGACCTCGGCGAGCGCTTTAAAAGACAGTATAGCCACTCTCACCAGATACAGCACCAAGCTGGATGAAGAGATAAGAGAAAAAGAAAGCAAGACCGATCATTACGAAGATATATTGGGAACATACCTGATAAAGCTCAGCAGCAATCAGGCCAGCGAAGAAGACAGCGCAGAGGCGGCGAAACTCCTTAAAATGATAGGAGACTTCGAAAGAATATCGGATCATGCGGTGAATATTCTCGAATCAGCTGAGGAGATGAATTCCAAAGATCTGAAATTCAGCGAGTCTGCCATGAAAGAACTGGGAGTCCTCACAGACGCTGTGGAGGAGATTCTTGATCTGGCTCTCAGAGCATTCCTGGACGAGGATGTAGAAGCGGCCTCAAAAGTAGAACCTCTCGAAGAAGTAATAGACGGCCTTAAAGAACAGATGAGGACGAGACATATACTGAGACTGCAGCAGGGAGACTGCTCCATAGACGCCGGATTCGTATGGTCGGATCTCCTGACTAATCTCGAACGTACGGCCGATCATTGCTCCAATATAGCGGTATGCGTTCTGGAAGCGGGAAGCGATATGAACATACATGAATCGCTTCATGAGATGAAAGCTTATAACGACGATTTCAAGGCGGAGTTTGAAAAATACGCGGCGAAATATTCGATAGCTAAATAATTATAAAAGGCATCGCGAGGTACTTTGAAAGTCCTTAGGCGATGCCTTTTTAAAACAGATGATTTGATTCTCAGGACAGCGATTTAGGGAAAATTACAGTAATCTCAGTGCCCTGATCCGGTACGCTGCTGAGCTTTATCTTAGCGTCATGTATCTTAGCGGCGTGTTTCACTATGGACAATCCAAGGCCTGTTCCGCCTACCTCTTTGGAATGACTCTTGTCTACCCGATAGAACCGTTCAAATATCCGCTGCTGATGTTCGGTCGGGATTCCTATGCCTGTGTCTGATACGGTCAGGACTGCGTCTTTATCCTCAGAGCTTAAGGAAACTGAGACGCTGCCGCCCTGGCGGTTATATTTTATGGCGTTGTCGCAGAGATTGTAGACTATGCCGCTCAATAACTGAGAAATACCATTTACAGATACGTGCCGGCCGGAAAAGCTGACGGTTACGCCGGCCGCCTCGGCTTCAGGGGAGAGACTTTCTATAGTAGAGCTGACTATATCATAGAGATCTACCTCTTCTTTGATCATATCTTCGGCGCCTTCATCCAGATGAGAAAGATTTATTATATCTTCCACGAGCCTGACCATGCGCTGGGCTTCGTCATATATCTTAGTAGCGACCGGCTTGACATCGCCGCTTTTTACCATGCCGTTTTTAAGCAGCTCCGCATATCCGGAAATGGAATGGAGAGGAGTCCTCAATTCGTGGGAAACGTTGGCGGTGAATTCCCGTCGCATTTGTTCTGAATTTTCCCTTTCGGTGACGTCAAATATCAGCAGAGCTATACCGGACACCGCATTGCCTGACATGACGGGGCTTGCGCTGGCTTGATAATGTCCGTCGTGTATATCTATGATCTTCTGAGACTGCTTGCCGCCGATGGCTGACGAAAGTATTTCCTGGAGGGCCAGACTGCGGTTGACAGTAAGTATATTTTTGCCGACGCAGAAGTCATCAGTATCCAGAAGAGACACCGCCGCCCGGTTTATACTCAATATGGTGCACTTAGGATTCAGCAGCATCAGTCCCTCGCTCATGCTGTCGGTTATAGCGGTAAATTCATCCTGTCTTCTCTGAAGTTCGCCTGCCTGACGCTTAAGCTGCTTCTGCTGGCTGTGAAGCCTCAGCAGGAGAGGAGAAAGCTCGTCATATTCTTCGTTGCTCAGAGGATCATCTAGGTTGAGATCGTTCAGAGGCTGCACTATCTTTTTTGAAAGCCGAGAAGCAAGTACGAGAGAAAGAATCAGAGCGATGACGATTATTACACATACCGGCTGTAACATTCCGAGGATCAGAGTAAGAACGCTGTTTTGAATTATGGAAAGCCGAAGAACGCTGCCGTCGGGGAGCCTCTCGGCCGAATACAGCGATTTTTCCAGGAGAGTAGAGGAAAACCTCTCGCTTTCACCATAGCCGGTTTCAAGGGCTTCCTGGACTTCTTCTCTTTCGAGATGGTTTTCCATGGAACTGCTGTCAGACTTACTGTCAAACAGGACATTTCCATCGGCGCCTATAAGAGTTATCCGGTAGTCGTCTGTGCTCAGACCTTCAAAATAATCGAGCCCCTGACTGCTCACACCTCGTGCTGCAAGATCTGTCTGTATTTTTAGCTGGTCGTGCTGAACCTCGTTGAAATATCCGTAGAGAAAACCGAGGATAAGAACAAGACAGGCAATTAGTACTGCAAGCGCCACCAAGCAGATGGAACGGAAGATTCGTTTGGTCATAATCTGCCCTCCATTCTGTATCCGACGCCGCGGACTGTCTCGATATAATCGCCGCAGGAACCTAGTTTAGTCCTGAGAGTACCGATATGAACGTCCACCGTTCTGGTTTCGCCGATGTAGTCTGACCCCCATATCTTTGAGAGAAGCTGATCTCTCGTGTACGCCCTTCCGGGGTTTTCCATGAAAAGCCGCAGAAGTTCATATTCTTTCAGCGTAAGCTGGACGCGTTTTCCAAGGACAGTGACTATGTGCTGGCTCATATCGAGGGCAAGATCGCCTATACACAGCGTCTTTGATTCTTCGGCAGGAGCAGAGCGCCGCAAGACTGCCTTGATACGTGAGATCATTTCCATCATTCCAAAAGGCTTTGTGAGGTAATCGTCAGCACCCAGGTCAAGACCTATCACCTTATCGTATTCTGTACCTTTAGCAGTGGCCATAATGATAGGAATGTGGGATGTCTTGGGGTTTGCCCGAAGTTTCTTCAATATAGTTATACCGTCTTCACCGGGAAGCATGATGTCCAGCATTATGAGCTGAGGCTTTTTAGTCATGAGAGCTTCAAACATAGATTCGCCCTCGGCGAACCCTTCAGCCTCAAAGCCGGCGGTATTGAGGGTGTAGATCATGAGATCGCGTATGCTGCTGTCGTCTTCGACGCAAAAGATCATTTTACTTCACTCCTTCCATAAGTCCGGTGATTGAAAACAAGACCCATCCTGCGATATTTACCGCATGGTCTGCAATTCGCTCGTAGTATTTGGTTATCATCAATAGATCGAGAGCATATTCGCCGTCGGTCTCAGGCTTACTGAATCTCTCTATAAGCATTGACTTGATCTTGTCAAAATATCCGTCTACCACGTCGTCGTATTCTATAACAGATCTTGCTATATCGATGTCTTTTTTGACGAAAGCGTCTATGCTTTCGGTAACCATCTTAATAGCAGCCTGAGCCATATCGCTTATGTTGAGCGTGTCGCCTGATGCCGATATGTGGGCCGTGGTTATTATCTCTGCAATGTCTGCGGACTGATCTCCGATACGTTCCATATCGGTTATCATCTTAAGGGCCGATGAGATAGCTCTCAGATCCCTTGCGACGGGCTGCTGCTGAAGCAGAAGTTTGAGGCAGAGATTCTGAATATCTTTTTCTTTTTGGTTGATCTGTTCGGAAAGGACTCTGACTCCGGCAGCCAGCTCAAAATCTCCGCTTGTCAGAGCTTTTGAAGACGTGGCTATAGCATTTTCGCAGAGCGCTCCCATTGTTATAAGCTCTTCGTTTAAGAGCGCAAGTTGTTCATCAAACTTTAGACGCATATCATCCAAACCTCCCTGTTATGTAATCTTCGGTACGTTTATCTTTAGGCATAGAGAACATTTCATCCGTAGGAGCGAACTCTACCATCTCTCCTAAGAGGAAAAAGGCAGTCTTATCTGAAATACGTACCGCCTGCTGCATATTATGGGTGACTATGATTATAGTATATTGTTTTTTCAGCTCGATGGCAAGATCTTCTATCTTTGCTGTAGAAATCGGATCCAGTGCGCTGGTGGGTTCGTCCATGAGAAGTACCTCAGGCTGAACGGACAGGGCTCTGGCTATGCACAGACGCTGCTGTTGTCCTCCCGACATACCGAGAGCGGATTTTTTTAGTCTGTCCTTTGCTTCGTCCCAGATAGCCGCGTCTCTCAGGGAGCGTTCTACTATGTCGTCAAGCTTCGCTTTGGCTTTGATGCCGTGAGTGCGCGGGCCAAAAGCGATATTGTCGTAAATACTCATAGGAAAAGGATTCGGCTTTTGAAATACCATGCCTACTCTCTTGCGCAGAAGATTTATATCCATATTGCCGTAGATATCTTCTCCGTCCAGAGTAACCTGACCGGTGATCTTGCATCCTTCGATAAGGTCGTTCATCCTGTTGAGACTCTTAAGAAGAGTCGATTTTCCGCAGCCGGAAGGGCCTATAAAGGCCGTGATCTCATTTTGCTGCATTCCCAGATTTATATTTTTAAGGGCCTGAAAATTGCCGTAATACAGGTCGAGATTCTCTACTTTAATTTTGTCCATTATTTTTGTCACCTCCCAATTTTTTAGCTACAAGGCTGGAAAGTCCGTTGATTATTATCACCACCACCAGTAAAACCACTGCGGTGGCGTAAGCCTGATTTATATATAACCCCTCTGTAGAGATGGAATACATGTGTACAGACAGAGTTCTCGTGGAAGAAAATACGCTGTCCGCAACTTCTGCCACCGTTCCGGCGGTAAATATCAGGGCCGCAGATTCTCCTACTATACGTCCTATGCCAAGGATTACGCCGGATAATATTCCGGGAACTGCGCTGGGCAGGACTATGCGAAAAACAGTCCTGAGCTTTCCTGCTCCAAGGCCGAAGCTTCCTTCCCTGTAGCTGTCCGGGACGGCTAAAAGAGCTTCTTCGGTGGATCTCATTATGAGAGGCAGTATCATTATACTCAGAGTCAGGGCTCCTGAAAGCAGTGAAAGTCCGAAGCCTACGAACTTGACAAAGAACAGAGAACCGAAGAGGCCGTAAACTATAGAGGGTATTCCTGAAAGAGTTTCTGTAGTTATTCTTACCACTCCTACCAGTTTATTTCCTCTTTTAGCATATTCATTCAGATAAACTGCCGAAAATATGCCTATAGGCACTGCAAAGAGCAGCGACAGTGCGGCCATATAGAGGGTGTTTATCAGCGCCGGCATCAGGGAGACGTTCTCTGTGTTGTATTCCCATTGGAACAGCTCCGGGGTGAGGTAAGGAACGCCCTTTGCCAATATATATATTATTACAAATGCCAGTGCCGCAAGAGTTATGGCAGCTGCCAGGCACACGGCTATGAAGAGCAGCAGTGACTTTGGATCATGTTTGTATGCGTTCCATTTGTCACGAAATGTAGTTAAGTTAATTTGTTTCATTATTTACTCCTCCTTTTCAGCAACGAGAAGGAAAGGTTTATGATGAGTATGAACACGAACAGGACTACCGCTGTGGCGATGAGGGCTTCTCTGTGGAGATCTGTGGAATAGCCCATCTCCATGACTATGTTTGTAGTCAGCGTTCTGACTCCGTCGGTGATCTTTTCAGGTATCACAGTCTGGTTTCCCGCCACCATCATGACCGCCATGGTCTCTCCTATGGCTCTGCCTACTCCCAGCACCACGCTGGCAAAGATTCCGCTCTTGGCCGCGGGAACCACGGTGAAGAACACGCTTCTCTCGTGGGAAGCTCCAAGGGCGAGGCCGCCTTCGTAATAGCTCTGAGGGACAGCTCTTATGGAAGCCTCAGACATGCTTATTATCGTAGGCAGTATCATGAGGCCTAAAAGGATGGAAGCCGTCAGCACGCTCACGCCTCTTCCTCCAAAAGTATCGCGGACGAAAGGGACTAATATTACCAGTCCGAAGAATCCGTATACTACAGAAGGAATACCGGCCATGAGATTAGTAGCAGGCTTCATTATCTTATACAGCCACGGAGGACAGAATCTGGCCATGAATACTGCGGTCAGTATGCCGATGGGAACTCCTATGACGAGAGCGCCCGCGGTGACATAGATAGAACCGACGATCATAGGCAGTATACCGTAAAGATCGTTGGCCGGACGCCACTGGGTTCCAAACAGGAAATCGAAGATTCCTATCTCTCCGATGGCAGGTATTCCGCTGGCGAATAAGAATACACATATAAGAATAACCGCAACGATGGAAACGGTAGCGGCCAGCAGAAATACAAATTTCATTATAGTTTCTTTAGTATTTTTCATATAATACTCCTCATAAGACAAAGGCCGCGGAGCTTGCCCGCAGCCTTTGAATTATTTTTTACTCGCCGAGTACGTCGCTCCATACAGCGGATACTCCTGTAAAGATATCTTTGACTTGCTGGCTGGTCAGGTTTGTAACAGGGCTGTCGTTGTTGACGATCACTGCGATTCCGTCCAGAGCTATCACTGTAGGCGTGAGTCCTTCTGAAGTTTCTGAATCTTTCAGTTCACGTGATGCCATTCCGATGTCGCAAGTTCCGTCGATGGCGTCAGTCATGCCCGAAGAAGAATCGCTCTGCTGAACTTCTATAGTGACGTTAGGATTCTTTTCAAGATAAGCTTCTTTGAGCTTTTCCATAACCGGTGCGATTGAGCTGGAACCGTGGATAACGACTTTGCCTGAATCCATGCTGCCTGCGTAGGCTGCCGCATCCTCAGCCACGGTGATGTATCCGTTATCTTCGAGAACTTTCTGTCCGTCTGCGCTCATGATGAAGTCGATGAAGTCCTGAGCGGCTTCGCTTAAACCATCTTTAGTAGCGATGTTGAAAGGACGGGAGATCTTGTATGAACCGTCTTTGATGTTTTCTACAGTTGGATCAACTCCGTCTATCTGTATGGCCTTTACTGTATCGTTGAGAGATCCCAGCGATATGTAACCTATGGAGTAGAGGTCTCCTGCTACTGTAGTCATCATTACTGATGTGGAATTTGTAGTTACTGCAGTCTCGACTGTCTTGTCGACTTTTTCTCCGCTTGAGTCTTTTTCTTCAACTCCAAACAGCTCTATGAAAGCTCCACGTGTTCCGGAACCGTCTTCGCGGGTTATTACGCCGATTTCTTTTGCTTTGTCAAAATCGCTTTCCGATGAAGTTTTTTTTGAACATCCTGTGAATACTGATACTGCCATTACAGCGATCAGACCGAGGGCTATTATCTTTTTTGTTTTTTTCATTTTGCAACTCTCCTTTGCAATTTATTTTTAACTGTTTTTGATTACAACTAAATGATACTATTGTAAAGTAAGATTCGTTATCGAAATAATGTAAAATAAATGTAAAATAAACTGACGTCGCCTGCTCTTGTTTATTTTTTACATTCGTGATAATATGAAGAAAAACTTAAAAAGAAAGAGGGCGTATAGACCATGGAAAAAAATCTTTTAAATGAGATCATTGAGAAGACCCGCGCGCTGATCGACGCACCTACTTGCAGTAAAGAGACAAAAGAAGCCGCGGTACGCTGGCTTGAGGCTGCAGGGACGGAAAGAGAAAAAGAAGAGACTGTAAGCTATATTGCCGAGTTGGAAGAGGATATAATGCCGATAGATCAGCTCATTGGATTTGCAGGTTCTGCGAAGGGGGAAGAATATTTCGGAGCTGATGCGGCCAAGGGAATAGCGGTGCATGCCAGAGAGATAAAGGCTGCCGGCGCAAAATACTGCGACTGTCCCGCATGCTCTGTAGTAGAAGATATTCTCAGAAAAAAAGAAGATATGCTCCGGTAATACCATAGCCCGGTATGCAGAAAAAGGACATTCTGAATCGTTCAAATTCGGAATGTCCTTTTTTATTGCCTATTCCAGGAACCCTCCGGCCAAGATGACTGCGATTCCCGCCAGAATACCGATGGCAGACAGCGCTCTGCTTGAGGATTGCATCACGTGGGGAGCAAGTTCAAAGATCAGAATATATATTATCATCCCCAGAGTCAGACTCATGAGGATACCTATTACGAAAGGCGTTATTATGAACCAAAGCGAGGCCATTATCAGACCTCCCGCAAACGTGGATAAAGCAACTCCGGAGATGAGAGCCGTCCTGGTAGTTTTTTTCTCCTGCCTCAATGTCGAATATATCACCATGCCCATAGGTATATTGTGAAGTCCTACGGCGATAGCCATCATGACGCCCGAGCTCAGGGATTCGGCGGCGATGCTGTATACTGCCATCCCTTCTATCACGTTGTGGAGAATGACGGCTATAGAGGAAATGATACCTATGTGGATGACGTTTTCGGCTGTATAGCGGCGGTCTGCGCCGTGTGAATGATGATGTTTGGGGATAAAATGATCAAGAAGCTTTAAAAGGAGGACGCCCAATGCGATAAAAGTGATGATCACCCAAACATTGTCCTTGCCTAATTGTTCAAAAGCTTCAGGGAAAAGTTCCATAATGGAAAGCGCCAGCATGGTGCCGAAGGCCGCAGATATGGATAATTGTTCAATGATCTTTGTGTTTCTGACGCAGCGGGCTACGCAGGCTCCGGCTATTATAAATATCCCCAGAAAAAAAGTTATCAGAATTTCCATATAAAACCTCTGTATGAATAATTTAAATTAAATATTAACACTTTTGGAGCTCCATGTAAAGCGACCTTAGATGTAAGACAGGTGTAAAAAATGACGAAAGCTACGTCAAAACCCTGAGGAGTCATACACTGATTTTAACTTCCTTTATTATATAATGGTTTATTTTTATCATTAGTGACGATAATCATTCGGGGATTTGACTATCGTTATAAAAAATGATTTAAGATCTTAATTAACTGTTGAATTTTGTCACATGTACATATATGTATGGAGCAGACGGGGGCGATGCTGGTGTAAAACGACCGATTTTGAAAAAAACACCAAATTAGCACCAAATTTTGCTTGATTATTTGACAGCCATGTAATATAATATTAGACTGCCACACAAAGTAATTTGTTAAGAATATAAGGAGTGATAAAGATGCCAAGACCTATAAAAGTAGGTAAAAAAGAACGTATGACCTTCGCTAAGATCAACGAAGTCTGCGAGATGCCGAACCTTATTCAGATCCAAACGGACTCTTATAACTGGTTCATCGAAGAAGGCCTTAGAGAAGTATTCGAAGATATTTCTCCTATCAAGGACTACGCGGACAATCTGGTTTTAGAGTTTATCGACTATTCCCTTACCGATGCTCCTAAATATGAACAGGAAGAATGTAAGGAAAGAGACGTGACATACGCTGCTCCGCTTAAAGTAAAAGTTCGGCTCATCAACAAAGAGACCGGAGAAGTCAAAGAACAGGAAGTGTTCATGGGAGATTTCCCTCTGATGACAGAGAAGGGAACCTTCATATATAACGGCGCCGAGAGAGTTGTGGTGACGCAGCTGGTTCGTTCGCCGGGACCTTACTATGACGTGACTTATGACAAATCCAACAACAAGCTGTTTTCCACCACCATAATACCTAACAGAGGAGCGTGGCTGGAATATGAGACCGACTCCAACGAGATAATTTCCGTAAGAGTCGACCGTACGAGAAAACAGCCTGTGACGACTCTGCTGAGAGCCCTGGGCTTTGGAAGCGATCAGGAGATCCTTGAAATCTTCGGAGAGGACGCCAGACTCAAGAAGACTCTTGAGAAGGATACCGCCGCCAACTACGAAGAAGGCCTCAAAGAAATCTATAAGAAGCTGAGACCGACCGAGCCTCCGACAGTGGAGAGCGCCCGGGCCCTGCTCAACTCTCTTTTCTTTGATCCTAAGCGTTACGATCTGGCCAAAGTGGGCAGATATAAGTACAATAAAAAACTTGGTATCTCTAACAGAATCAACGGCGTTATTGCCGCTGAGGACGTTATCAATCCTGAGACAGGCGAGATCATGGCAGAGAAAGGTCAGAAGATCGGCAGAGATCTTTCTGTAGCCATCGAAAACGCCGGAGTTCAATATATATATGCCTATGGCCTCGATAAGGACAAAGAGGATAGCGTGACAAAGATCATCGGGAACAACTTCGTAGATCTTGCCGCTCATGTCGACTTTGACGTTACAGGCCTCAAAGTGGCCGACAAGGTATTCTATCCGGTGCTCAGAGAGATACTGGACGCCTGCGGCAGCGAAGAAGAGCTGAAAGAAATGTTAGAGGACAGGAAAAACGACCTTTCTCCTAAGCACATTATAATAGAAGACATCATAGCCTCCATCAGTTATATACTGAACCTGAATTACGGCATCGGCTCCATAGACGATATTGACCATCTGGGCAACAGAAGGCTGAGAACTGTAGGCGAACTGCTGCAGAATCAGTTCAGAATAGGACTTGCCAGAATGGAGAGAGTAGTCAAAGAAAGAATGACTATTCAGGATATAGATGTAACTACGCCTCAGGCGCTGATGAACATCAGACCTGTAACGGCAGCCATAAAAGAATTCTTCGGAAGCTCCCAGCTTTCTCAGTTCATGGACCAGAACAATCCTCTGGCAGAGCTGACTCATAAGAGAAGACTTTCGGCTCTGGGCCCGGGCGGACTTTCCAGAGAGAGGGCAGGCTTTGAAGTAAGAGACGTACATCATTCTCATTACGGAAGGATGTGTCCTATAGAGACTCCGGAAGGTCCTAACATAGGCCTTATCGGATCCCTGACCACTTACGGAATAATCAATCAGTACGGCTTCATAGAGACTCCGTACAGAGTGGTAGATAAGGAGGCGGGAAGAGTAACCGACGAGATTCACTATCTGACTGCCGACGAAGAAGAAATGATGACCATCGCTCAGGCCAACGAGCCTTTAGATAGCGAAGGATGTTTCGTCAACGCCAAGGTGGCTTCGAGGGGAGAACACGGAGAAATCGCTCTCATGCCCAGAGAACAGATAGACTACATGGACGTATCGCCTAAGCAGGTAGTTTCTGTGGCTACCGCCATGATACCGTTCCTCGAAAACGACGACGCTAACCGTGCCCTGATGGGTTCCAACATGCAGAGGCAGGCAGTCCCTCTTCTGGTGACTGAAGCTCCTATGGTCGGCACGGGAATGGAATACAAAGCCGCCAGAGACTCGGGAGTAGTGATACTGGCGAAGAACAGCGGTACCGTTGAATTCGTCGACGCCGAGAGCATCACTGTCAGAAGAGACGACGATAACGGAACAGACACTTACAAGCTGCTGAAGTTTAAGAGATCCAACCAGGGAACATGTATCAACCAGAGACCTATAGTAGCTCACGGAGAACATGTAGAAGCAGGAGAAGTAGTGGCCGACGGTCCTTCCACAGATCTGGGAGAGATCGCACTGGGTAAGAACCTGCTGATAGGCTTCATGACATGGGAGGGTTACAACTATGAGGATGCTATCATCCTCAACGAGAGACTTCTCATGGACGATGTGCTGACATCTCTTCATATAGAAGAGTATGAGGCGGAAGCCAGAGATACCAAGCTGGGACCTGAAGAGATAACCAGAGATATTCCTAACGTAGGCGAAGATGCGCTTAAGGATCTGGACGAAGAAGGAATAATCAGAATCGGAGCGGAAGTCAACTCTTCCGACATTCTGGTGGGCAAGGTAACTCCTAAGGGAGAGACGGAGCTTACGGCAGAAGAAAGATTGCTGAGAGCCATCTTCGGAGAAAAAGCCAGAGAAGTAAGGGATACTTCGCTGAGGGTGCCTCACGGCGAGACCGGCATCGTGGTAGACGTCAAGATATTCTGCCGCGAAAACGGCGACGAACTTCCGCCGGGAGTAAATAAGTTGGTGAGATGCTATATCGCCACCAAGAGAAAGATAAACGTAGGAGACAAGATGGCCGGCCGTCACGGCAACAAAGGCGTCATCTCCAGAATACTGCCTGAGGAGGATATGCCTTTCCTCGAGAACGGCCAGCCGCTTCAGGTCATGTTAAACCCGCTGGGCGTACCTTCCCGAATGAACGTAGGACAGGTACTTGAAGTCCACTTGGGTCTTGCGGCCAAGAAGAAAGGCTGGTATATATCCACCCCGGTATTCGACGGCGCTAACGAAAAAGACATCATCGACCTTCTGGACGAGTGCGGATATCCTAAGACGGGAAAACTCCGGCTCAGAGACGGAAGAACAGGTGAAAGCTTCGACAACCCTGTAACTGTAGGTTACATGTATATGCTTAAACTCCACCATCTGGTAGACGACAAGATTCACGCCAGAAGCACGGGGCCGTACTCGCTGGTAACGCAGCAGCCTCTGGGCGGTAAAGCTCAGTTCGGCGGACAGCGTTTCGGAGAGATGGAAGTGTGGGCTCTCGAAGCCTACGGCGCGGCATATACCCTGCAGGAGATACTCACCGTAAAATCCGACGACATCGTGGGAAGAGTAAAGACTTACGAGGCCATCGTCAAGGGTGAGAATATCCCGACTCCGGGAATACCGGAATCTTTCAAGGTATTGATCAAAGAGATGCAGGCCCTTGGCCTCGATGTCAAGGTGCTGTCAGAGAACGATGAGGAAATTCAGATTAAAGAATCTTCCGAATACGACGAGGATGTTCCGGCTATCGAGGGCATCATGGATCTTGAAGCCGAGCTGGCAGAGGAAGAAAACCTCTTAGACGCAGGCTTTACGGAAGAAGGCGATGAGGAAGACATCGACGATTTCGATGAAGATGAAGAACCGTCTGACTTTGATTTTGACGTTGATTTCAAAAGTGAGTAATTGAAGAAAGGGGAGGGACTCCTTGAATAACAACAATAACGATTATGAATTGAACAATTTTGAATCCATACAGATCAGCCTTGCGTCACCGGAAAAGATTCTCGAATGGTCTCACGGCGAAGTAACCAAGCCTGAGACTATCAACTACAGAACTCTTAAACCTGAGAGAGACGGACTTTTCTGCGAAAGGATCTTCGGACCTATGAAGGACTGGGAATGTCACTGCGGAAAGTATAAGAGAATCAGATATAAAGGCATAGTATGTGACCGCTGCGGCGTCGAAGTTACGAAGGCTAAGGTTAGAAGAGAGAGGATGGGTCACATACGTCTGGCCGCTCCTGTATCTCATATATGGTATTTTAAAGGAATTCCGTCCAGAATGGGGTTGTGCCTGGACATAACTCCGAGAAATCTGGAAAAGGTACTTTACTTTGCCGCATATATAGTGACAGATCCGGGAGATACAGATCTGGCATACAAAGAAATTCTGACAGAACAGCAGTACAGGGAGAAAAAAGACGAGTACGGCGACAGATTCAAGGCTGCCATGGGAGCAGAGGCCATCAAGACCCTGCTGGCAGAGATAGATTTGGATCAGCTTTCCGACGACCTGAGAGCAAAGCTCAAAGGCGCCAGCGGACAGAAGAAGATCAGAATCGTAAGACGCCTTGAAGTAATCGAAGCGCTGAGACTTTCGGGCAACAGACCTGACTGGATGATACTGGACGTGATTCCCGTAATTCCGCCGGACATCAGACCTATGGTGCAGTTGGACGGAGGCAGATTCGCCACTTCCGACCTGAACGACCTGTACAGAAGAGTAATAAACAGAAACAACAGGCTCAACAGACTCTTGGAGCTGGGCGCGCCTGACATCATAGTTAGAAACGAAAAGAGAATGCTGCAAGAAGCGGTAGACTCTCTGATAGACAACGGCAGACGCGGCAGAGCCGTAACCGGTCCGGGATCGAGACCGCTTAAATCTCTGTCCGACATGCTCAAAGGAAAGCAGGGAAGATTCAGACAGAACCTGCTGGGTAAGCGTGTAGACTATTCGGGACGTTCCGTAATCGTAGTAGGACCTGAGCTTAAGTTCTACCAGTGCGGACTTCCTAAGAAGATGGCCCTCGAGCTGTTCAAGCCTTTCATAATGAAAGAGCTGGTAGAGCAGGGCTACGCTCACAACATCAAGAGCGCCAAGAGAATGGTCGAAAAAGTCAGACCTGAGGTGTGGGACGTACTGGAAGGCGTCATCAAGGAACATCCTGTAATGCTCAACCGTGCGCCGACGCTGCACAGACTGGGTATTCAGGCTTTCGAGCCGGTACTGGTAGAGGGTAAGGCTATCAAGCTGCATCCGCTGGTATGTACGGCCTTCAACGCCGACTTCGACGGAGACCAGATGGCCGTTCACGTGCCGCTTTCCGTGGAGGCTCAGGCAGAAGCGAGATTCCTGATGCTTTCGGTCAACAACATACTCGCTCCTAAGGACGGCTCCCCTATCACGACTCCTACACAGGACATGATTTTAGGAAGCTACTACCTGACCCATCCGGGCGTAGACGACAGAAGCACCTATGCCGAAAAGGGAGACGGAAAGGTATTCACAAACCTTGATGAAATGCTCATGGCTTACCAGACGGGAGTCGTTGGAATTCACGCAAAAGTCAAGGTGAGAATGTATAAAGACAAGGAAGACAGGGGAAAACTGGTAGAGTCAACGGTAGGACGCTTTATCTTCAACCAGGGAATCCCTCAGGATCTGGGGTTTGTAGACAGAGAGACAGATCCTTATAGTCTTGAAGTAGATTTCCTGTGCGACAAGAAGAAGCTGGGCGCCATTATCGACAAGTGCTACCGCAGACACGGCAACACCGGAACGGTAATAATGCTGGACTACATCAAGTCCATGGGATACAAGTATTCCACCAAGGCCGCCGTTACCATAAGCATCAGCGACATGGAGATACCTGAAGAAAAGGCGACCATCATAGCTGACGCCGAGGGTATGGTAGACAAATACGAAAAAGCCTATCGCATGGGTCTCATGTCAAAGCAGGAGAGATATGAGAAGATCATAGAAATCTGGAATAAGGCCACAGACGATGTCGCAGACGTGCTGATGGAATCCCTTGGAACCCTGAACAACCTGTATATAATGGCTAATTCGGGAGCCAGAGGAAGCAAGAACCAGATCAGACAGGTAAGTGGAATGAGAGGTCTTATGGCCAACGCCACAGGTAAGACCGTGGAAATTCCTATCAAGGCCAACTTCCGTGAAGGTCTGTCCATACTGGAATACTTCATATCTTCCAACGGAGCCAGAAAGGGTCTGGCCGACACGGCTCTGCGTACTGCCGACTCCGGCTACCTGACCAGAAGACTGGTAGACGTTTCCCACAGCGTTATCGTAAGGGAATACGACTGCGGAACCGACGAGGGAGTGGAAGTAAGAGCGTTTACGGACGGCAAGGAAGTCATCGAGCCGCTGAAGCAGAGAATCGTAGGCAGAACCGCCCTCGTAGATATAAAGGATCCCGAGACCGGCGAGGTAATAGTAGAGCAGAATGAAGAGATACTCGAAGCCGCCGCCGAAAGAATAGAAAACAGCGGAATAGAAAGCGTAGCTATCCGTTCCGTAATGACCTGCCACTCCAGAACGGGAATCTGCGCCAAGTGCTACGGCAGAAACTTAGCTACGGGAGAAGAGGTCAACATCGGCGAGGCCGTGGGAATCACCGCCGCCCAGTCCATCGGAGAACCGGGAACTCAGCTGACCATGAGAACCTTCCACACCGGAGGAGTAGCCGGAGGAGACATCACACAGGGTCTTCCGAGAGTAGAGGAGCTTTTCGAGGCGAGAAAGCCTAAGGGTATCGCAGAAATCTGCGAGGCCGACGGAGAAGTCATCTCCATAGAAGGACGTAAGGACAATAAAACTGAAGTCAGAGTCCGCGGTAAGGAAGAAGACAGAACTTATGTCATCCCTTACGGAGCCAGACTCAATGTCAAAGAGGGAGATCAGGTATTCGCCGGTGGACAGATAACGAGAGGTCCTCTCAACCCTCACGACATACTGAGACTTAACGGCGTCGAAGGTGTATATCAGTATCTTCTCAAGGAGGTACAGAGAGTATACAAACAGCAGGGTGTAGACATCAACGACAAGCATATAGAGGTTATCGTGAGCCAGATGCTTTCCAAATACAAGATTGAAGACGCAGGAGACACAGATCTGCTGCCGGGAGGACTCTACGGCAAATTCGAGATAGAAGAAGCCAACGCGAGGGCCGCTGAAGAAGGCGGAGAACCTTGCCTCGCCAACAGGATACTCCTTGGTATTACGAAGGCTTCGCTGGCCACCAGTTCGTTCCTGTCTGCGGCTTCGTTCCAGGAGACCACCAGAGTTCTCACTGACGCCGCCATCAAAGGTAAGAATGACAGACTTCTGGGTCTCAAAGAAAACATCATGATCGGTAAGCTGATTCCTGCCGGAACAGGCATGAAGAGGTACAAGAACATCGATCTGGACTACGGTGTAAATGCCGAGATAATGGAAAATTACGAGAGAGAGCAGGAACTGGCTGCCTTGGCAG
>FR882581.1:0-3865 GCA_000435715.1 Firmicutes bacterium CAG:145 | reverse complement strand
GCTGCCTTGGCAGCCATGAGAGAACCTGCGGCTTATGAGATTCAGGTTCAGAGCGACGCGGCTTCAGAAGCTGAAACTTCTGATGAAGATTATGCAGAAGTGGAGATGCCGGAAACACCTCAGATCGTCGAATTGGATTAGTCATATAATTTGAATTGACAGATAAAACGGTTCCATGATAAAATAATATTTGATTTTGTGCAAAATCGGGCCGGACTAAACGTCCGGGCCCGATTGCTTGCGTAAAATAGATCATTTTAAACGTTAAGAAGAAAGGAGAAAAAGAATGCCTACTATCAATCAATTAGTACGCGAAGGAAGAACAAGCTCGGTCAAGAAATCGACTGCTCCTGCGCTGAACAAAGGCATGAACTCACTCAGAAGAGTAGCTACCGATACTCATTCACCTCAGAAGAGAGGCGTATGCACATCGGTAAAGACAGTTACTCCTAAGAAGCCTAATTCAGCTCTCAGAAAAGTCGCCAGAGTACGTCTTACTAACGGTATTGAAGTAACCGCTTACATCCCCGGCATAGGCCACAACCTGCAAGAACACAGCGTTGTGCTTATCAGAGGCGGAAGAGTAAAAGACCTTCCAGGTGTAAGATACCATATCGTCAGAGGAACTCTTGACACTGCTGGCGTTGCCAACAGACTGCAGGCTCGTTCCAAATACGGCGCAAAGAGACCTAAGAAAAAATAAAACAGGCCTCTTGTTCTGACACGGCCATGCCGAAGTCAGACATCGCGGTCTGACGGCGCAGCCTTAAGACGGCGAGCAAATAGGGTAGCGTATTCTTTTTTACAAAATACAAGAGAAGCGCTCGCGGCGAACAGCTTGTATGAGGCTCTGCCTCGGCAAATGCGTTTCGTCGAGTACCCCGTCCAATGACTCGAAAAGACCGTATAATTGCAGGGTCTTTCCGAGAGTAATCCCTTATATTTAGGGGTGAAGAAGATGTGCAATTAAATATTATGTTGCGCAAGGTTGCTTTGTACTAGATAAGACAGAATCAAAGCGTCCTTTGCGAGGAGGGAAGAGAAGTGTCAAGAAAAGGTAATATACCAAAGAGAGATGTACTTCCGGATCCTGTTTACGGCAGCGTTGCCGTAGCTAAGCTTATCAACAGCATCATGTTAGACGGTAAGAAGGGCACCGCCCAGGCCATCGTTTACGGAGCTTTCGATAAGATTAAGGAGCAGACAGGCGAAGAGCCGCTGGAAGTATTCGAAAAGGCATTGAACAACATCATGCCTGTATTAGAAGTAAAAGCCAAGAGAATCGGAGGAGCCAACTATCAGGTCCCTGTAGAAGTAAGACCTGAGAGAAGACAGACCTTAGGCTTGAGATGGCTCACCAAGTATACCAGAGCAAGAGGAGAAAGGACCATGTCCGAAAGACTTGCCAAAGAACTTGTTGATGCAGCCAACAACACCGGAGCTTCGGTTAAAAAGAAAGAAGATACTCATAAGATGGCGGAGGCTAATAGAGCGTTTGCGCACTTCCGCTGGTAAAATGCTTGCCTTTTTCGCCCATCGCCGCAGAATTGGCGGCTGCTCGGTACTCACGTACGTATAAGTACGCTCCGTGCCTCGCAAGCCTTAATTCTTTGCGATGAACGAAAAATTCGGCGCATTTTGAAATCGCAGACGGAAGCGCTCGCTTAGCCGCAAACGATTTTTCCGGTGCGATTAAAAAATACAATCTTATGAAAAAATACAAATCACAGTAGAAGGGAGGATATGATATGCCAAGAAGTTTCCCATTGGAAAAGACAAGAAATATTGGTATCATGGCCCACATAGACGCGGGCAAGACAACTACCACCGAGAGAATTCTGTTCTACACAGGCAGAACTCACAAACTGGGCGAGACTCACGAAGGTGCAGCGACGATGGACTGGATGGAGCAGGAACAGGAACGTGGTATAACTATAACCTCTGCTGCTACTACAGCACAATGGAAAGATACGAGAATCAATATAATAGATACTCCGGGACACGTGGACTTTACTGTTGAGGTAGAGAGATCCCTCAGAGTCCTGGACGGCGCGGTAACAGTACTGTGCGCCAAGGGAGGCGTAGAACCGCAGTCTGAAACTGTTTGGAGACAGGCTGAAAAGTACGGCGTACCAAGAATGATCTTTGTCAACAAGATGGACATAATGGGAGCTGATTTCTTTAGAGTTGTCGGAATGGTAAAAGACAGACTCAAAGCAAATGCAGTACCTGTCCAGTTGCCTATTGGTGCTGAAGATAGTTTCGTTGGAATTATCGACTTAGTAGAAATGAAGGCAGAGATCTACAAGGATGAGCTGGGTAAGGAATTCGACATCACCGATATTCCTGCCGATATGCAGGGCCTTGCAGATGAATGGAGAGAAAAGCTGATAGAATCAGTTGCTGAAACCGATGAAGAGCTGATGATGAAGTTCCTCGAGGGAGAAGAACTCACAGTTAAAGAAATCAAGACTGCTATCAGAAAAGAAACTATAGCAGGGAATATGGTTCCTATGCTGTGCGGAAGTGCATACAGAAATAAGGGCGTACAGATGATGCTTGACGCTGTAATAGACTATATGCCGTCTCCGCTGGACATTCCTCCGATCAAGGGCGTAGACCCTGATACGGGAGAAGAGGACGTAAGACATACCAGCGACAAGGAGCCTTTCTCTGCGCTGGCATTCAAGATCATGGCAGACCCGTTCGTAGGAAAGCTGGCCTTCTTCAGAGTTTATTCCGGAACCCTTTCTTCCGGCTCTTACGTGTATAACTCCGTAAAGGGCAAAAAAGAAAGAATCGGAAGAATCCTGCAGATGCACGCCAATAAAAGAGAAGAGATACAGGAAGTCTATGCAGGAGATATCGCTGCTGCCGTAGGTCTCAAGGATACTACTACCGGTGACACTCTTTGCGACGAGAAACACGAGATCATCCTCGAATCTATGGAATTCCCGGAACCTGTAATCGAGATAGCCATCGAACCTAAGACCAAGGCCGGTCAGGAAAAGATGGGTATAGCTCTTGCCAAGCTGGCAGAAGAGGATCCTACTTTCAAGACTTACACCAATGCAGATACAGGACAGACCATCATCGCCGGCATGGGCGAGCTGCACCTGGAGATCATAGTGGACAGACTTCTGCGTGAATTCAAGGTAGAAGCCAACGTAGGCAAGCCTCAAGTTTCCTATAAAGAAACTATCACCACTACTGCCGATGTCGACCACAAGTACGCTAAGCAGTCGGGCGGACGCGGACAGTACGGTCACGTTAAGATCAGAATTTATCCGAGAGACCCGGGCGAAGGCTTCGAATTCAAGAACGCCATCGTGGGAGGAGCTATTCCTAAGGAATATATCCCTAAGATCGAGGAAGGTATCAAGGAGGCTATGGAAACAGGTCCTCTGGCCGGATACCAGGTAGTAGACGTAGGCGTAGAGCTTTACGACGGTTCATATCACGAAGTCGACTCTTCGGAAATGGCATTCAAGATCGCCGCTTCCATGGCGTTCAGAGAAGCCGTAAAGAAGGCAAAACCTGTTCTGCTGGAACCTATCTTCAAGGTAGAAGTAACAGTTCCGGAAGAATACATGGGAGACGTTATCGGAGATATTTCTTCAAGAAGAGGAAGAATCGAAGGAACCGACATGAATCTGGGAGCAGTAGCAGTAAGAGGAATGGTACCTCTGTCTGAGATGTTCGGATATGCTACCGACCTGAGATCCAAGACTCAGGGAAGAGGCGTATACGTAATGCAGATGGACCACTTCGAGAAACTGCCTGAAAGCCTGCTTGAAAAAATCAATAAGTAAACAAATTTTTAAATAACCTTTTTAGGAGGAACAGAGAAAATGGCAAAACAGAA
>FR882580.1:4208-48420 GCA_000435715.1 Firmicutes bacterium CAG:145 | reverse complement strand
GCAACGCCTCTATCATAATCGATGGGTTCATTATACCACCTTAACTATTTGTTGTAAACACACGTTCGATTTTTGGCAAAAAAACGCAGCCTCATGCGAGGCTGCTCAAGTCATGAATAAAGCCGATTTTCGCCGTTTTTTAGAGTTAAAAACCGCTGCGCTGTATTATTTAATTTTCTGTAACGGTTTTAAGAGAAGCCGTCGTAAAATCGGCTGCAAAGGGGAGTAGGCAATAGCCTGCTCCCCTCATGGAATTACTTTTCTATAAATCAAGAAGTTTTTTCTTTTTTTGTGAGAACTCGTCCTCTGTGATAATTCCCAGATCGAAGACTTCTTTTAATTTTTTCAATTCATCCATAGGCGAAAGCGGCGCTACGCTTTCAGAATTCTTCATGGATTCCACTCTCTCGACTATGTACTACTGATACGCAGCCCAAATCTCATCTGTTATGGTCTGGAATACGAAAGAATTTTCCGAGTAGAAATTAGCGGAATTCTCATTCTTTATATGAGCCGCCGTTTCAAGCTGAATAAAGCCTAAAAGAGAACCCAGCTGTTTAAATTGTATTCCTACGACATCTTTATAAAATATGATCTTTCTTCCGTCGGTCGCATTTCCCATCAATACCGAGCCTACTGTCAATGCGGTGTCTATTATGCACTTATTATCGAATACAAACATGCTTTTTCCCCGGTCTCCCGCTATGCTGTACATAGCTCCGGAAGAAGGATCAAAAGAGATCTTGGGCTTTGCCTTCTCCTCTTTTAAAATGCTTGAAAGTTCCCACTCAGAATACGACTGATCATCACCGGTATTCTTTCTGTAATCTTCTATCTCCTGATTGCAATCTCGGCAGGCTTTCCAGCCATAGACGGTCATCACTATCTCTTCTTCTTTTTTCGATCCGTTGCAGACCGGGCATCTGACGCTTTTTTCGAATAAGGCCATGTTCTTTCCTCCGCTTTTTATGATCTTACACACGACAAGTTTTACTTAATTATATGTCGGCACAGAGTAAATGGCAAAAAATAATTTCCCCATACATCCTATTGCTGCTCCCTGAAAATTATCTCTCCCGTCCTGCTGTCCATACCGTCCACTATGGCCATGGACTTAAGGTCGTATCCCATAGCGCGAATCACATTTCCTCCCGCCTGAAACCCCTTCTCTATGGCTATTCCTATTCCCTCTACAGAAGCGCCGGCGTCTTCAACAATCTTTATAAGGCCCTTGAGAGCATATCCGTTAGCCAGAAAATCATCTACTATGAGCACTCTGTCTTTAGGTCCAAGGAATTTTTTGGACACTATCACCTTGTTTCTAATCCTGTGAGTGAAGGATTCCACTTCGGCCATGAAGACTTCGCCGTCTATATTTACGCTCTGTGACTTTTTTGCAAATACTACGGGTACGTCAAAGTGATATGCGGCCATACATGCGATAGCAATGCCGGAAGCCTCTATGGTAAGTATTTTGTTTATCTTCTTCTTTCCGAAATATCGTTTAAATTCTCTCCCTATCTCATCCAGCAGATCTATGTCCAGCTGGTGATTGAGAAAGCTGTCCACCTTTAAAACATTGCCTTCCTTTACTGCGCCTTCTCTCACTATTCTCTCTTCTAAAAAATTCATCTCCACCTCTTCTCCGGCAGGCGGCCGCCTCAGTCTCCCGAAACATAAAGGACTCTGAACCCCATTGTCTTCCCGTCCCTGCGAGAGTCTAAAAACAAGCTGCTCCACCTTCATCATTGTGTATCCGACTCCTATATGAGTCTTGAATATATCGGGGCAGTCCGGCGTCAGATACGGTCTCTTTCTGCGAGCGTCCATGAAGACGCCGAGAGACGCCATATTATTCCCCTTCTACTATCAGATATTTTCTTCGTAATCGCGGCGTCTGTCAAGACTTTTTCGATATTTTTGTAAATCAGTGATCAACAGTAGAACCGAAGGTATGCATACGCCCTATAAAGTCTCATTGGCAGCTACCCTTTTGAGATGCCCCGTCAATGGGGTCCTTCTTTATGCAATAGTTTTAGACAGCTTCTATATCTGTTCTTGTTCTAATCAGGGTCGCCAGCCTAATTGTAAGTCGGCGCTACTCGTATAGCGGCAGAGCTATACCTCAAAAAGTAAAAGAACGGACTTTCGTCCGTTCTCAAGGAGTAAATTTATCTGAACTCTATATGTTTATGCAAATCAGTCCCAGAGCTATTATGCCTGTGGCTATGTATTCTCTCTTAGAAAGAACCTCTCTGAATACTATGACGTTGACCACGTTTACAGCCAGAATCACTCCAGCGCTGAAACATGGGTACACCAGATAAGCCGGAAGTTCGCCTACCGCCTTCAGCTGGAACAGAATAGTGAGCTGATTAGGCACTCCCAGCATAACCCCCATCAGCATATCCTTAGGGGTGACGTGTCTGTTCTTAACTAGGCACAGTACCAAGGCGATAACCGATGAAATCACGAACCCATAAAATACGAATCTTTCTTTATATGAATCCTGACCGAACTCGTCAAACAGCTTGGACATCATGTCCATACATCCGCCTCCGATAAAGGCTGCAAACAGTAATATCATATGTCTGTTGCCCTTTGAAGCGGTATCTTGGCCGCCTTCGGCTATGGCGCTCGGCTCAGAAGAATCTTTCTTGCCTCCGCTTATGTATATGATGGCAAAGATCGCCAGGCCTATTCCAACTATTTGAAGCCACGACGGTATCTCTCCGAAAAGTATGGCCGAGGCTATGGTCGGTATGAGAATACCCATCCTGTTGAAAGTGGAAGTCAGCGGAGCTCCGTTTTTATTTATGCTGGCCTGAAGTATCAGAAGAACAGATACTATAAATACAGCGTGGATAGAAGACATCATAAATGTGAATATTCCGTCTGAACCGCCTACGATAAGCGTCTTATCATCCATTTGAAAATAGCCTATCACCGACCCTGTAAGGTAATTAAAAAGCGTAACCCCATAGCGGTTGCCGCTATGGGATTCGGAATACTTCATTACGAAAGTCATTGTTAAGCTACATAGAATTGCAATAGCTAAATAGAACATCTACAGTTTTCCTTCCTTCATGAAACGAGAGTTGGTTCCGTTGATCTCGTCAAATTCTTTTTTCGCCCTCTTTCCTATATCTTCAGTGTGCTTGTTCACTTCTCCGAAATAGTCTCTGTAATCTACGTTGGTGAATTCTCCGTCTCTGTATATCACTTTTCCCTGAACCGCCGACAGCGCCACTTCTTCTCCGCGGGCCGAGTAAACGATATTAGGAACGATATTTCTCATAGGATTGGTGAATACAGGAAGCATCGTAGGTTTATTGAGGTCTATGGCTATGAAGTCGGCTTCCTTTCCGGCTTCGAGAGAGCCTGTTACATCTCCAAGGCCTACTGCTCTTGCTCCCTCTATAGTGGCCATTCTCAGAGCTCTCCATGCCGGCATAACTTCCGGATTCTGGAATTTTATCTTATTGAAGAGCGCTACATTTTTCATCTCATTGAAGATATTGTGACAGTTGTTTCCCGGCGCCTGGTCGGATCCCAGAGCACAGTTTCCGCCTGCTTCCTGGAAAGCCACCGACGGACATACGATTCCGTCTATTATAGCGATGGAACCGGGGTTAACTATCATCGAAGCGCCTGTGCGCGCTACCATAGCCGCCTCTTCTTCCGTACAGTCCGTAAGATGTACGGCGATGATCCTCTCATCTAAAAGCTCTATGTCTCTCATCAGCTCTACAGGTCTCTTGCCGTATCTCTTCACTATCTGATAAGTCTCTCTGTCACCCTGCTGTACATGAATGTGCATCAGAGTATTTCTCTCTTTAACGACAGCCTGTGTCTTTTTCAGAAGGTCTATGCTCAGGAAATCTACTCCCTGAGGTCCAAACAGAATCTTGATTCTGCCATTGGCCTTGTTATGCCACTTGTCATACAGCGCTATATTTTTTGCCAGGCTTTCTTCTCCCATGGCGTCGTCGAATTCATACAGCTCGCCCGGCTTATATACTTTCTGTTTAGCGGCTCTCACCAGCTGAGTTATGTTTCCGCGGGCGCCTACTTTATCTATAAAAGCGCAGGCTTCGTCCATATCATGCCAATAATCACCCAGCGTAGTGGTTCCGCTCTTTACAGCCTCCAAAAGAGCCATTCTGCTCCCCGCTACTCTGTCTTCATGAGTTACGGCATTTTCAAAAGGCTGAAGACCGAACATCATCCAGTTGTTGGTATCCTGGGCAAGTCCTCTCAGTATGGCGTCGCCCGTATGCATATGGCCGTCGATAAATCCCGGAACGACTGCATGATGAGTGAGGTCTAAGACTTCGTCCGCCTTATATTCTTTTTCTTCTTCGGCGGTTATGAACCCTTCTATCTTTCCTGAATTCACTACCATCGATACATCCGTCTTATAACCTACGCCTTCACCTTCCATGGTGAAGAAATGAGGCGCATGAACTATCAAATCGACTTTTTTCATTTCTTCTGTCCTCCTGAATCCTTTTTCTTCATTCAAAGTAATCTTTTATATATAGACAGCAATTATTATGCCAAAATTTAAAGATTGAAATTCCAACATCCTATATTTTTCAATAATCAAATTGGAAAAATTTTTTTACTTTTCAGGCAATTTAAGGAAAAACTTTTTTACATCAGTGAAATTTTTTTCCATCATCGCTCCCAAAGCAGCAGCAGGTCACCTGAGTCCGTATTTTTTCATCTTATAATTCAGATCCTGTTTGCTTATATTTAGCTTTCTGGATGCCTCAGCTATTGTCTCCGTCTCCTCTATTGCCTTTGTAATGATCTCTTTCTCGTAATCCTCCATTACTGTCCTGAGAGATATACCTTCTTTAGGAAGTTTTTCGGTTATCATCACTTGTTTTTGTTTCCCATAACTTCTAATCAGGTATTCCGGCATATTTTCCATACGAATCAGCTTAAACCCTGCCGTGTTAAAGGCTCCCTCTATTACATTCTGAAGTTCACGGATATTTCCCGGCCAATAATAATCGGAAAACAGCGCTCTCACTTCGTTATCTATACCGTGTATCTGTTTGTTCATCTTCAGATTATAATTAAAGATAAAATGATTGGTCAGAAGCTCTATATCGCTGCGCCTGTCCCTCAGCGGCGGAAGATAAAACTGGACTACGTTAAGCCTGTAAAACAGATCCTGTCTGAGGGTCTTATTATTGACACATTCTATAGGATCCTGATTCAGCGCCGATATTATCTTTACATCTATAGTTATAGGAGACGAACCTCCTACTCTCAATATTTTCTTGTCTTCTATAGCCCTTAGCAGTTTAGCCTGCATCGACATATCCATAGAGTTTATCTCGTCTAAGAACAGTGTCCCCCCGCTGGCTATCTCGAAAAGTCCGGGATGATCTTCCGCCCCGGTAAAGGCCCCTCTGACCGTTCCGAACAGTATTCCCTCCAGCAGCGTTGCAGGTATAGCTGCGCAGTTTTGCACCACGAATTTCTTCTTGGTCCTCTTGCTGGCAGAATGAATAGCCTGAGCGATCATCTCTTTTCCGGTGCCGGTCTCCCCATAAATGAGCACAGAAGAATCCGTCTGCGCCACTTGTGATATGGAGTCCTTTATCTTTATCATCTCGGGAGAATTGGAGATTATATCGTTCACCGTGTAATATCTTTCTTTGTCTCCTCCTCCCGGAAGAACTATATTTTTTCTCTCATTTTCTCCTATCACTCTCGCAAAATCTATGGCTCCTACCATTTTGCCGTCGGAGAGAAGCGGAAGAGTACAATATATATTTGTCACGCTCTGGCCGGATGAAGAGTAAAAGCTTTCTAATTGATTGAAGACCGGCTCTCCCGTCTTCAAAACTCTCATGATACTGCTGGTCTCCTCGGTAAGCTCCGGATGCAGCTTTAGTATGTGCATACCCGTTATATTCTTGGCGTCAGGCCAGTAAACGTCAGCCCTCATATTAGTATAATATTTTATTATTCCCCTGTCGTCGGTGACGATGACGGAATCGAAAAAATTATACAGATTCATGATCTCGCTCATATTGTCTGTAAGTTCCATTAAGGCTGACCTCCCTGATAATGATCGCAAATTAAAGAGCGTCCGCCTTCTTTGGCGGGCGCTCTTATTATATCATATATTAAAGCAGTATACACAGAAATTTTATCCGAACATTCCAAGGCCGAAGAAAGTATCAAGCTGTCCCAGAAGTACCAGAACCATCATGACCGGAGCGACGAATTTTATACAGAAATCGTAGAAACCTTTTGTCCTAAATTTATTTCCGTTTAAAGTTACCTCCTCATCCACCAGCTGGGTAGGTATTACGATAGCGCAGTAACATGCTCCCAAAGGCATCAGAATACCTTCTGAAATAAGGTCTATGGAATCCAGCCACGTACTCTGTCCAAAGAACTGAGGGAAACCGTTGGCTCCCAGGCCGTCAAGAGAGACGAGAGTGGCGGTTATAGCTATGCTGACGCCGAGTATGGTGGAAAGCTTCTTTCTGTCGGGTGTCTTTCCTTTTTCTATGGCGCTGTCCATGGCTACCGCAGTTATTCCCTCCAGCAGGGAGATAGAAGATGTGATCGCAGCTATGAATACGAGAGCATAAAACAGGAATCCGAAGAGAGGTCCAAGTCCTCCCATGGAGCTGAACACCGTCTGAAGAGTTATGAACAACATTCCCGGTCCCTGACCCGGCTCAAGACCCGAAGCAAATACAGCCGGCAAAGTCGCAAGTCCTGCCATAACAGCCACCAGCGTATCTGCAAAAGGTATCACTAAGGCGTTTCTCTCCAGGTTCTGTTCTTTAGGCAGATAAGAACCGTAGGCGATCATTATGGACATTCCCAGAGAAAGCGAGAAAAACATCTGTCCGCCGGCTACAGAAAGCACCGTTATCCATCTCGTTCCGGCAAAGGCCGACCAATCGGGCTTAAACATGAATTTCAGCCCCTCGGCGGCTCCCGGTAGAGTCACGCTTCTTATTATTACGATAACCAGCATTATGAACAGGGCAGGCATGGCTATAGAAGAAAACTTTTCTATTCCTCCCGAAACGCCGCCCCTTACGACTAACACTGTCAATATTACAAAGATGAGAGAGTATATCACCGTCTGTACCATATCGGTGGTGAATTCTCCGAAATATTCGGCGCTGTCCTGGCCGTTTACGCCGAAACCGGCTCCGAACAAGTCTCCCAGATTCGCGAAAGCATATTTGATGCAATATCCTCCCAGCATGGAGTAGAATGACAGTATGAGCCAGGGCGCTATGGCTCCCATCCATCCTATAAAAGCATATTTTTTAGACAGCGATTTATAAGCTCCTACGACTCCCTTTCCGGTCTTTCTTCCCAAAGAGAGTTCTGTCACCATGATCACATATCCTACAAATACGACCAATATTAGATAGAGGATCAGGAACGCAAACCCTCCGTTAGCGCCCATCTTATAAGGAAATCCCCATAAGTTTCCCAATCCCACTGCCGAACCTACGGCGGCCATCAAAAATCCAAAGCTGGATTTAAATTGGCCCTTGTGATTCTCCTGCAACTTTTGATCCATTAAAAGTCCTCCCGTTTCATAAATATAATCACACATTTTTTGATAGCGTTATACCAACTTTATCAAAAATTGTTGTTGGTGTCAACAAAAAAACGATGCGCGCCTTTAATTAGTTAGTGCACCAAAGGTCTCCTTTCTACCTAAACCCCTTCAAAATTCTTGTTAAAAATGGTTTCGCCCTTTCTCTGCTTATGGTATAATTAACCCGCATGTCAATAAACAATATAAAGGAAGGTAGATATCCGGTGTCTATTCAAACAGTAAGAGAATATTTTAAACAATTCGGCATAGAAGACAGAATTTTAGAGTTCGACGTATCCAGCGCCACAGTAGAACTGGCCGCCGGCGCTGTCGGAGTAGAGGGCGCCAGAATATGCAAGACGCTGTCGTTCAGAGATGGGGACTCGGGATGTATACTGATACAGACCGCAGGAGACGCTAAGATCGACAACAGAAAATTTAAAGATCAGTTCGGGCAGAAAGCCAGAATGCTTTCTGCGGAAGAAGTCATCGAATTTACCGGCCATGCGGTGGGAGGAGTCTGCGCTTTTGGCATAACAAACAGCAATGTCAAAATATACTGCGATCTTTCTCTCAAGAGATTTGATACGGTTTTCCCTGCCTGCGGAAGTTCAAACAGCGCCATAGAGCTTTCCTGCGACGAGCTGTTTAGCTATTCCGGTGCGCAGCTGTGGGTGGACGTATGCAAACTGCCTCAGACCGAGGCTTCCGGGTTATGCTCAGACTGATATATAAATAAGGAAGATAATATGTTATCTGCAAATAAAAAAAGAATCAAATATGAGATAAAGATGTTTCTGGCTCTGACGATAGCTTCAGCGGTAATAGCTTTCAATCTGAAAAGCTTCGTTCAGACAGGCGGTCTGTTTCCCGGCGGATTCAGCGGGCTGACTATCCTGTTTCAGCAGGTGGCGGAGAGATACTTCGGACTTAAGATAGCTTATTCCGCCATATATCTTCCTCTCAATCTTATCCCTGCATATATAGGTTTCAAATATATAGGTTCCAGATTCACTATATATTCTTTTTACGTCGTTTTTCTCTCCAGCATACTCACCGATGTCTTTCCTTCGGTGACCATAACCTACGATACGCTCCTGATAAGCATATTCGGAGGTATTCTGGGAAGCGCGGCCATAAGCATATGCCTTATAAACGGCGCAAGCGGCGGAGGTACGGATTTCATATCCATATATTTTTCTGAGAAGAAAGGGATAGATGCCTGGAATTATATCTTCCTGGGCAATGTGGTCATCCTCACTACGGCAGGAATACTTTTCGGATTTGACAAGGCGCTGTACTCCATAATATATCAGTACGCTGGCACTCAGATAATACAGCTTCTTTTCAAGAGATACCAAAAGGATACTCTGCTCATAATAACTGAAATGCCTGACGCAGTATATGGCAAAATACGCGAGATAACTAAACATGACGCCACCAGAATAGACGCTACGGGATGCTTTGAAGGGGCTCCGAGGCACATCTTATATTCGGTGGTAGGCAGAGAACAGGTCGGCCGAGTCATCGACGCCATAAAAAAAGTAGACGCAAAAGCTTTTATAAATGTCATAAATACTGAGCAGCTTAACGGACGCTTTTACAAGCCTCCGTACTGATAAGTTTGCTCCGGAGTTAAGAATATGCTATAATATTTTAAATCGTGATATTTGATGTACTTAAAATCGATACAGTGAAGGGGAGTGATTCTATGAAAAAAGTAGATATCATAGGCGTACAGATGGACATGGGCGCAGGCACGCGAGGAGTCAACATGGGGCCTGCCGCTATAAGATACGCCGGATTAACAGACGGGATAAAGGCCCTGGGCATGGAATGTCTCGACAAGGGCGACCTCATACCTATGGCAAGCGGCAAGACAGCCGACAACATGCGGTGTTATGAACAAGTAAACGATATAAATAAAAAGCTCTATCACGAAGTGATGAGTTCTCTCGAAAACGGCGCTTTTCCTATAGTGCTGGGAGGAGATCACAGCATCGCTGCCGGCAGCATATCAGCCACGTCCAAACATTATAAGAATATAGGCATAATATGGGTAGACGCCCACGGAGACTGGAATAACGAAGAATCTTCCCCGTCGGGAAATATGCACGGCATGCCTTTTTCGGCAGTCTGCGGAGCGGGACCGGATATAATGGTAGATTTCGGTCAGGATCCCGTCTACGTGAATACTAAAAATTGCGTGCAGATAGCCGGCAGAGACATAGATGAGATGGAAAGAATCCGTATGAGAGAGCACGGAATAACCGTCTTTTCCATCGCCGACATCGACAGAATGGGAATGCCCGAAGTAATAGATAAAGCTATCGAAATCGCATCAGCCGGTACCGAAGGAATACATGTCAGCTTCGATGTAGATTCTATAACCCCTGAATCTGCGCCCGGAACCGGCACAGTGGTACACAGCGGTCTCACTTTGAGAGAGGCCTTCTACCTGATAGAGACTCTCTGCCAGAGCGGTAAAGTCATCGCCTTGGATATGGTTGAGGTTAATCCTATGCTGGACATCAGAAATAAGACCGGCGAGCTGGCGATGGAGCTGACTCTCTCCATGCTGGGAAAAGTCGTATATTAAATAAAGTAAACTTTAAAACTCCGCGAAAACTATTCGCGGAGTTTTTTTACATGTGGAGAAGCACCAGCAGCACTGCTCCTGGCAGCCCCAAGACGCCTAATATGAAGGCATTGAGCATATTTAAGGGTATCATTATGCCAAGCCCTGCCGCTGCGGCGTTTATTATCAATATGACAGCGCCGCCTATCAGGCTGTTTATCACCAGCTTCAGCACTACTTTAAGCGGCCACAGAAACAACCTTCCGAATATGAAAACTAATATTATCGCTCCCGCATAAGTCAGGAAGATTCCCAGATCCAAACCCATTTCTTTTCCCTCCGTACTTGTATAAAATATGTTTCTTTGGAATAAAATAGAATTAAATAACCCAGAAAGGTGTGATGAATTTGTCTATTTCTATCAAAGAAAGATTTTTCAAGGGACGCCCCTTTATCACAGAAAAAGCCCGTGGATCCAACGCGTTAAAGAGAGATTATACATCGGATGACCAGCTTTACGATTTTCTCGACGACGCCCGCTGCGAACTGGAAAAGGCTGTCCTTACCTTTAACGAACTCACTGATGAAAAAGCCATAGACTACGCCTCTTATAATCTTTTGGCGGCGAGAGCAAAATATTCCTATCTCTTAAAACTTGCAAAAGAAAAAAAATTATCTCTCTGAGGCTACCTCAGAGAGAATTTATTTGTCAGGAATATCAATCACGATCTGAGACGCTACAGTTCCCGTCTGCCCTCCATGGCCTTCAAAAGCGTTACCTCGTCTGCATATTCCAGATCCCCGCCTACAGGAAGCCCGTGAGCGATCCTGGTAACTTTTATCCCCGCCGGCTTTATCAGCCTGGCTATGTACATGGCCGTCGCCTCTCCTTCTATGTTGGGATTAGTAGCTATTATAAGTTCCTTCACATCGTTTTGCTGGAGTCTTGTTATCAGAGACTTCAGATTTATATCGTCGGGACCTATCCCGTCCATAGGTGAGATGACTCCGTGAAGCACATGGTAAAGGCCGTCGAACTCTCTTATCCTCTCCATGGCCGCCACATCTTTAGGGCTCTCAACGACGCAGATCACGTCGGTATTTCGAGAAGGGTCCGAACATATGACGCAAGGGTCCTGATCTGTCAAGTTGCCGCATACACTGCAGTACTTCATCTCTCTCTTAGCGTCGGTGATGGCAAGAGCCAACTCTCCCGCTTCATTATCTTCCAGCGAAAGTATGTGAAATGCCAGCCTCTGAGCCGTCTTATACCCTATTCCGGGAAGTTTTGCCAGCTCTCCGATAAGTTTAGCCAGCGGTTTTGGATATTGTCTCATCTCTGCTACCTTACAGTCCCGGTATTCCCAGGCCGCCTGTCAGCTTGCCCATCTCGCTGTTTGAGATCTCCTCTATCTGTCTGAGCCCCTCATTGACTGCTACCATGATGAGATCCTGCAGCATCTCGATATCCTCAGGATCCACCACTTCAGGCTTCAGCACGAGATCGGTTACTTCTTTTTTTCCGCTGACCGTCACCGTGACTGCTCCGCCGCCGGCAGTAGTTGTCACTTCTTTTTCCTCTATCTCAGCCTGCAGGACTTCCATCTTTCTCTGCATCGCCTGCATCTGCTGAAGCTGTTTCTGCATTCCGCCTCCGCCGCCCGAAGGTTTTTTTCCTGCTCTCATTCCTTTTCCCATATCTTTCCTCCTGATCTATTCTATTTCTATATTTATGCCTAGAAGTTCTTCAGCTTCCCTGGCTATCTTTTCCGTTTCCGATTCGTCAGACGCAGATTCCGAAGGCAGATCTCCCTCAAGGCGGCATATCAGCTTCATGGGTCTTCCCATATGCTTTTCCATGAGCTTCTCCAGCTCAGGCCGCTTCTGCTCTACATATCTTAAAGTAAAACTGCTGCCTGTCACCACCGTAAAATTATCGTCTCCCACATGATGAAGACGGCTGCCGCTCCTGATGAGATTAAAGCTACCGGCGTTGTCCTCGCCTTCCTCAAATATGCTGTGCCACAACGAGCCATATGATTCTTCCTGCAGCATGCCGCCGCCTTTATTTGCATCGGCTGGGGGCGCTATGCTCCGGTTAAGAATCTCCTGGTCATGTTCAGGCTCAGGCGGCTTCGTCTCTTTTTCAGCCGTATGCCGGGGAGCAGGGGCTTCGAAATTCATATTGGCCGCCGCATCTCTATCCGGAGTTTCAGGTATGCGCTGTGGCTTTGAACCCGCAGGCCTAAACTCGGCCTCGCCGACTCCGCCGTCTGAGGCTATAGATACTATCGCAAGTTCCAGAAGAACTCTCGGGTTAGTAGACCATCTGGCGTCATTTATCGTCTTAGACAGTTTAGTAACCGCATAATCTATCTCCTCCACCGATACTCGGCGACTCTGTTCGGAAACCCTCTTGAGATTCTCTGCCGACATGTTCAGCATATCCTCCGCATCGTCAACAAACTTTGTAATGAGAAGGCTGCGGTAATGGCTCACCCAGTCTTTCATTATCTGCTTCACATCCTTGCCTTCAGTCAGAACATCGTTGAGCAGCAAAAGAGCCTTAGCAGACTTTCTGAGGGACACCAGTTCTGTCAGATCTATGAAAAATTCTTCTCCCGTAGTGCCCACATATTCCAGCACCTTTTCTCTGTCTATATACTTATCGCCTCCGGCCAGCACCTGGTCTAAAATGCTGAGTCCGTCTCTCACGGAGCCGTCGGCGCAGCTTGCCAGAAGTCTTGCCGCGTCATCAGATATGTCTACTCCTCTTTCGGCGCATATGGCAGTCATATCCTGAGCGATCACTTTCTGAGGAATTCTCTTGAAGTCAAGGCGCATACACCGTGACAATATCGTCGCCGGCAGTTTCTGAGGTTCGGTAGTGGCTAATATGAACATGACATGTTCAGGGGGCTCCTCCAGAGTCTTGAGCAGAGCATTAAAAGCTCCCGTAGACAACATGTGTACCTCGTCTATTATATAAACTTTTCTGCGTCCTGCCGCCGGAGGATACTTGACGCTTTCTCTCAGTTCTCTTATGTTCTCTACGCCGTTATTGGACGCAGCGTCTATCTCCATCACGTCTATAAAATTGCCTTCTTTGATGGCAATGCAGTGCTCGCACTCCCCGCACGGTCTGTCTGATTCCGACAGACAGTTCACGGCTTTTGCCAGTATCCTGGCCGTAGTGGTCTTGCCTGTTCCTCTGGTACCGCAGAAGAGATATGCGTGACTCACAGACCCTGAGGCCACTTGATTCTTCAATATTTTTACTACGTGCTCCTGGCCAAGTATCTCGTCGAAGACCTCCGGCCTGTGGCTCCTGTATAATGCGGTGTACATAGACTCTCCCCTTATTCTTACCTGTGAGACTTATCTTCATAAATTTATCATTACGAAAATTGCCCTTAAAGAGCCGCGCGTGGCGTTGGAGAAGGCTGATCTGCGGCACATAAGAACTTCCGCTTATTGCTGCTTCCTTCCGGACCTGACAAGGTTCACGGCATCCCATTGCGCAGGACCCAAACCATGCCAGGCGAAGCTCTTTAAGGACAATTTGAATCGGAGCGTAGCTCCCAACGAATTCGCTTGTCACAGACGAAGCGAACGATTGTAACAAACACAGCAACTTCATCTCCTCAGATCTTTGAGGGAGAGGATTACCACCCGCCCCTATATAGACGAGGACCTTACGACGTTTGTTAAGTTGCTTGTATATTATAAACTTTTTTATTGCTTTTTTCAAGTATTTCTTGCAGGATAGCGGACTCGCTCTCTAAAGCCATTCCATGACTTGTTCTTCACTTATGATCGGTATGCCCAGTTCCTTCGCCTTCTTGTTCTTGCCTGACGAGGAAGTCACATCGTTATTTATTAGGTAAGAAGTCTTAGCGCTGACTGAACCGGCCACTCTGGCTCCTGCTTTCTCCAGCCGATCTTTAAGAGCATCTCGGTTATCGAAATGATTCAGGCTTCCTGTTATTACAAATATCATTCCCGCCAGAGTATCTCCTTGTTCCTCCTCACTTTGATCCAGTCTCACGGCGCGTAAAATATCTTTTACTGTCTCCTTGTTCTCGTCTTTATCAAAGAAATCTCTGAAACTTTTAGCCATCACTTCTCCTATCCCGTCTATGGATACGAGCTGATCAAAAGACAGGTTCTCTATATCCTGCCACTTGTTGTGGCAAAATCTTGCTATCAGTTTGGCGTTGGCTTTTCCTATGCCCGGTATTCCCAGGCTGTAAAGCAGTCTCTCCGGAGTCACATCTTTAGCTCTTTCCACTGACTTGCAGAGATTCTCAAAGGACTTCTTTCCAAAGCCATCCATCTGGGTAAATTCTTCTCGAAATTTCTCCACATCAAATAGATCTGCCAGCTCCTTCACCATACCTGAAGATACAAGTTTTTCAATAGTCATCTCCGACAGCCCCTCTATGTTCATGGCGTCTCTTGAAACGAACAGGGACAAAAGTTTTATCTGCTTCGCCAGGCAATCGGGATTCTCGCAGTGAAGAGTCTTTACTCCGTTCTCTTCTTTTATCCTGGTGGGATGGCCACATACGGGACATTCTTCAGGCAGTTTTATAGAATCGCTGCATGTAAGGTTTTCGGCGATCTGAGGAATTATCATATTTGCCTTATATACTTTTATCCTGTCTCCCACTCCAAGTTTGAGATCTCGCATCACACTTATATTGTGTACGGACGCTCGGCTCACGGTAGTCCCCTCCAGCTGGACAGGGTCAAACACGGCTATGGGATTTATCAGACCTGTTCTGGAAGCGCTCCACTCTATCTCCTCAAGAGTAGTCTCTCTGATCTCATCTTTCCATTTGAAAGCTATGGAATCTTTAGGGAATTTAGATGTCTGTCCCAGCGATCTTCCGTACCCTATATCGTCATATATCAGCACCAGCCCATCAGAAGGTATCGGATTTTTTTCTATCCTGTTTTGGAACCACAGCACAGTCTCTTTCAGGTTGTCAGAATCTGTCATACGGTATTCCACGCATTCGAAGCCCTGATTTTTCAGCCATTCCATCTGTTTACGGCGAGATGAGAATTCCTCTCCTTCTGCGCTTACCAGCGTAAAAGCGTAAAATCTTACATTTCTCTCCGCAGTTATCTTATTGCTGAGCTGCCGAACCGATCCTGCGCATAGATTTCTAGGATTCTTATACTTGTCGCCTTCTTCACCTATGGTATCATTTATTCTCTCAAAATCCTCATAAGAAATTACTGCCTCTCCCCGAAGAACCAGCTCCTCTTTAAAATCTATAGATACCGGCAGGTTGATGAATACTCTGGCATTGTTTGTGATCACCTCTCCTACCTCTCCGTTGCCTCTGGTCACCGCCTTTGCCAGCTTTCCGTCGCGGTAAGTCAGCACTATAGTCAGTCCGTCCAGCTTCCATGAAAGCAGCCCCTTCTGCTCTCCCAGCCATTGTACCAGCTGATCGGGATCTTTTGTCTTATCTAAAGAGAGCATCCTCTGAGGATGCGCCTCTTTGGGAAGATCAGAAAGAACTTCGTATCCGACGTTCACCGTCGGGCTTGAAGCCAATACAGTACCTGTCTCTTTTTCCAGTTCTGAAAGTTCATCGTAAAGAGCGTCATATTCGTAATTGGTCATTATCTCGCGGCTCTCCTGATAATAGGCCCGCGACGCTCGGTTAAGCAGCTCTGTGAGCTCCTTGAGCCGGGCGGTCTTCTCTTCTCTCATCCTTTTCACCTCACCGCAGTTTCGTCATATCTTTTTCAGCGGAGCTATTCCTCTTGCCAGTTTCTTCTGTCCTACACTGTCAAACATGACGGTAACTGTCTTTTCGTCTGATTCCAGCACCATGCCTTCTCCGAATTTGCCGTGTCGCACTCTGTCGCCGGTTTCAAGGTCTTTTTCTCCGCCTTCGGCATTGAGCCTGGCCGCTTTTTTCGCATGTGCCAGCGGATCGTAAGGCTTATACGGTTTTGCGGCAAATCCGTCCAGACTTCCCGTATCTATGCCTAAAGAACCGCCCGCCTTTCTCGTAGGTACATATGCCATGTCTCCCGCCGGGTCAAGAACCGATCTGTCCAGTTCCCTTAAAAATTTCGATTCTCTCGTATAGTCTCCCTGTCCGTAGAGCATTCTATACGCGGCGCTCGTAAGGAAAAGTCTCTCCTTGGCTCTCGTCATACCTACATAGCACAGGCGTCTTTCTTCTTCGAGACCCTCTTCGCTGTCCATGGCTCTGTGACCCGGAAAGAGACCGTCCTCCATTCCCGGTATAAAGACTACGGGGAACTCCAGACCTTTTGCGCTATGTAAAGTCATCAGAGTTACTTTGCCTGATTCCGACTCATACTTATCGGCGTCTCCGTCAGTAGCCACCTTCTCCAGAAATTCTTCAAGGGTGGCAGTTTCGCCGGCGTCCTGTTTTTCCTTCTCAAAATCGTAAATAAACGATTTAAAGTCCAGCAGATTTTCTATGCGCCCTTCTGCTTCAACAGTATTTTCGTTTTCCAGAGCCTTCATATATCCGGTGCGCACTATGAGATTATCATAGATATCCGAGATTCTCAGGTTGTCCATTTCCCTTCTGCACAGATCTATAGTCTCCGTCATCTCTCTCACGGACCCCTGAGCTTTTGAAGGAAGTCCCGCTATTATCTCCGGATCGGAAACCGTCTCAAGCATAGACTGGCCTCTCACCTGAGCCAGAGCCCTGAGCTTCTCTACCGTTTTGGCTCCTATACCTCTCTTGGGTTCGTTGATCACTCTCAAAAAGGCCATTTCATCATCCGGATTTACCACAAGCCTCATATATGAGATCATGTCCTTGGTCTCTTTTCTCTCGTAAAAACTGAATCCGGAGAGAATCTGATAAGGTATTCCTCTTTTTCTCAGAGCCTCCTCAAAGAGCCTCGACTGAGCGTTGTTTCTGTAGAGAATCGCAAAATCATCATAGCTTCTCTCAGGTCCTTCAAGGAGGCTTATCTCTGAGGCGATGTATCTGGCTTCTTCCTTATCGCTGTCCAATCGCGAATAAACGATCTTTGAGCCTTCATCTCTGTCGGTCCACAGCTTTTTCGGTTTTCTTCCTCTGTTGTTTTTTATTACGGAATGGGCGGCGGTCAGTATATTGCCGCAAGAGCGATAATTCTGTTCTAATTTTATGACTTTGGCCGCAGGAAAATCTTTCTCGAAGTCCAGTATATTTCTTATATCGGCTCCTCTCCACTCGTATATGCACTGATCGTCATCTCCGACGACGCAGAGGTTCTGATGTTCCTCTGCAAGCAATCTTATCATCTGATACTGAATGTGATTAGTATCCTGATACTCATCGACCATCACGTATCTGAATCTGTCTCTGTACTCCTGCAAAATTGACGGATAATCTCTGAGCACATGAAGAGCGTTTCTGAGAAGATCGTCAAAATCCATAGCGTTATTTTTCTTTAGTCTGTTCTGGTACTCACTGTATACTCCGTATATGACCTTAGTCTTAAAGTTTTCTCCTTCCCTGTCCAGATACTCCTGGGGACCGCTGTCGGCTTCCTTCTCTTTGCTTATTATAGAGCTCAGGTAATTTATCGGATATTCCTTAGTATCTATATTCTGATCTTTTAATATAGACTTTAGCAGGGCTTTTTGGTCTACCGTATCATAGACGACAAAATTTTTCTGGTAGCCCGCCGCCTCAAAGTATTGCCTTAAAATCCTCAAGCTCATAGAATGGAATGTCAGTATCCACATTCCTCTGGCGGATACTCCCAGGCGTTCTACTCTTTCTCTCATTTCATTGGCAGCCTTATTAGTAAAAGTCACCGCCAGAATATTATACGGGCTTACACCCTGTTCTATCAGATATGCTATCCTGTGGGTCATCATCGCCGTTTTTCCGCTGCCGGCGCCTGCAAGTATAAGCAGCGGCCCCTGTGTATGAACGGCCGCCTCTCTCTGCTGTATGTTAAGATGATCTAAATTCATTGATGTTTTAAGTCTCCTCGTCTTAGGTTTTATCTCGGCTAATTATATCATTTTTACGGTTTGTTTTCTATAGATTAATGTATTATAATATATAAAAAAGGGAGGTCAAGAATGAAGTTCAATATCAGCAATGCGGAGCTTTCGGCCTTAAATGATATAACAAATCCGGAATTTCCCAAATATACTTCACAGCTTATAAACTGGGCCAACCAAAACGCCCAGGGAACAAGACCAAAAATAGTGGGCCAGCTGTCCGATTTATTTCCTGAGTACCAAGCGTCAACATATAACGTAGCTATCAGCGACTGGAAAGAATGGTATACAGAAAAGTATCCCGGCGCTATAGAAGAAGCTACTGATAAAATATTTAATCAAGTTGAAAACCTCAAGGAGGCCATTAAACTCATAGACAAATCTATGGTCAGAAAATGGGTTGAAGATCTTGTTATCTCTAAGACCTTCAGCGGAATGTATGTGCAGAGGGCTATACTTGCAAAGATTTCCGACATGAGAAAAGAGCCCTTTCGCCTCGCATCGCCCGAAGAAGAGTCCAAGGGGATCGACGGCTATGTAGGTGATACTGCTTATTCCATAAAGCCTGTTACATACAAGACCATGGGAAGGTTATCTGAAAGTATAGATATAAAGATGATTTACTATAGCAAAAAGAAGTCCGGTTTACTTGTTGAAACTGAGGAGTAGAGCGCCTGCAGATAAGAGAACAGCCCTCAGCAGACTCATCTGCTTTTCACCCTCGGCCAAAAGTATAAAAGAGTAAATCCTCCGCCTATAGAGGCGGAGGATTTCCGGCACTTTTCATAAATTTATCTCTGTATTTATATTCTGTTTCTAAATCCACTTCTACAAACCCTGTTCTTATGAGATGGTTATTTATAAAAGTCTTATTGTCTAAATAAACGTAACACAGCGGAAGGCCTTCTTTATCCTGGCTTGCAGTATCATATTTCAAAAAAATCTTTCTGTTCTTTAACTTTTGTTTTAAAAATTCTACGGCCATGTCGCTGTATCGATGGTTCTCTCTTACACCTATTAAGCGTATTATGCGGCCGTCGTTTATCTCTATCTTCTCCGGCGATATTATTCGTTTGACTCTATATAACTCTTCTTTTTTTGAGGGGCTGTCATCTATCTTGGAGCCGTATTGATTTTCTTTCAAATCTACTTTTTTATCCATTTTATGGGGGTCGTGGAATATATACGGTAAACTTTCAATATCGTAAGTTCGGCAAAGATCTTCTTCAAATAATACGTCTCCCGAAAGTTTATCTGATATAATCTGTCTGAAATCGCCGTTTACCTCGTACCCCACCGAATTTCTGCCCAAATTCCTGGCTGCCAGCAATGTAGTTCCGCTTCCTGCAAAAGGATCGAAAACTGTTTCTTCTGCGAATGAAAACATCTTTATCAAACGCTTCGGCAATTCTTCAGGAAACATGGCGATATGTTCGAGCTGTCTTACCCCGCCAAAGTACCAGTGGGAAGAAAAATATTCCTTCCATTCCTCCTTTGTCATGGCAGAGTTTTCCTTCTGTTCTTTCGTAGGCTTTGGCGCCTTCCCCTGTTTTTTGAAGATCAGTATAAACTCATAATCCATCTTCAAAATTCCGTTTCTGGGATAAGGAAAGCTGCCCATGACGGCTCCTCCGCCGGAAGTGTTCATAGTCGTGGTTTTCTGCCAGATTATTGCCCCCATATAGTCCATACCGAGGGTTTCGCAAAAGCGAATTATCTCGGTCCTTATAGGTATCACCTTGTATCTGCCATAGTACTTTGAACGGGCAAACTGATCTCCGATATTCACGCACATTTTGCACCCGTCAGAAAGAACTCTGTTGCACTCGCTCCACACCAGGTTAAGATTATTTATATAATCCTCATAGCTGTCGTTGAACCCTATCTGTTGGTCGTTTCCATAGTCTTTAAGCTGCCAATACGGCGGCGATGTTATTATGAGCTGCACGGATTTATCAGCAATCCTGCTCAGATTGCGGCTATCTCCAAATATCACCTTGTGTTCAGTCAAATCAATATCTCCCTCGACTCAATTTTTCTCCATTTTCTAAGATAAAATTATAAATTATCCTGTTTGCGATTTCAATTCTTTTATCAAAATAGCAGGATATGGCAAAAATTAAATGAGACTGCGATAAGTAAATTCGCAGTCCCATTACTAAGGTCTTTCAAGTATGGTGGAAAAAACCACCGACGTCTCTGTCTTCCCAAACTGCTGAAGCTTTCCCATAAATTCATCCAGCAAACTGGTGGATGAAAATATCACCTTCAGCAGCATGGAATATTCTCCTGTTATGTGGTTACCCTCCAGCACACATTCCTGACGCTTTATAAAGTCATAGAATTTCTGACTCTTTTCGGGAGGAACGCTGACCTGTATAAAAGCCTTTATTCCATATCCCAGACGCTCCATATTCAGTTTTGCGTGGATCCCTTCTATATAGCCTTCTTTTTCCAGCTTTTCTATTCTCGCCGCCACGGCCGGCGTTGTCAGAAACACTTCGCCGGACAGGTCTTTTAGAGATGTGCGGCCGTTGGCTCTCAATAATTCTATTATCTTTAAATCTATTTCATCCAGGTTTTTCATATATACTACAGGCCTTGCGACGCCATGGCTTTCTTTATGGCGGCCGGAAGAGCCCTACATTCCTTTTCTGTATTTGATGCTACTGATATTCTGATCCCATCTCCCAAAGTTACGGCAAAGATATTATCGTTTTGAAGCTGAGAACTGACTTCCTCCGCCTTCCGGCAAGGTATGGTTACAAAGAATCCCGAATCATACGGACAGACTCTAAGGCCGTACTTTGAAGCCTCTTCCATAAAGGCGTCTCCCCTCTTTTTAAGGGTATCCATATGGCGGTTTCTCTCTTTAACCACGCTCTCAAAAAGCGCTTCATCTTTCATTATATCAGCCAGAACCGTCATGGCGGCTCTGTTTCCGTTAGACCACGAGCCCCTGCATTCAACGCTCATGACATCTTTGAACTCTTTTGCCGTTTCACGGTTTTTCGCCATGCAGATCAGCGCGCCCAGCCGCATCCCATACATAGTATATCCCTTTGAAGCAGAGAAAGCAATAAGCGGCAGCATATTGGCAGGCGGGTTTTCGAGTTTTTTAAAAAATCTCCTGTATTCTCCGGCGTCTCCGGCAAAGTCCAGATATGCGATATCCACCAGAAGTACGATCTTCTTATCTGGGAACTTTTTCACTGCCGCAAGCAATTTATCCCAATCCTCTAAAGTGAAGGTGTAGCCCGTGGGATTATGCGCCGGAGTATTGACTATTATCAATGTTTGCTCCTGAGTCTTAGTCAGTTCTGACAGACTCTGTTCAAAACTCTTTGCATTGAATTTGTCCTGGCCGTCAAATAGCTCATAAGTAGATATTTCTCTTCCTATTTCTCCGGCTATTATCTTATAAGGGCTCCAGTGCCAATCTGAGGTCAGCACCTTTTCTCCCGGCCTTGTATACGCGGATATGGCATTTCTTATAGCTCCCGTTCCTCCTGGAGTATAGCAGGCCTCGAGAAAAGCCTCCGGCATCTCATCCAAAAATACAGCCTTCTTGACTGCTTCTATGTATTCAGGAGTTCCGAGGATAGGCGCATATGCGGCATAATCCTCAGGATTCAGACGGCGTATACATTGAGTCACAGAATCCAGAACAGTAAGTTTTCCGTCGTCGTCAAGCAGTACCCCTATAGTTGAATTGATTACATTATCTCTGCCTATTTCACTTATGCGTTGCTTCGCCTTCTGTGATACTCCGAATAATTTATCGGGCGCTCCTATACTCTTACGCCCGTTTTGCTGTGCAAAAATCATTTTTTTATCTCCCTCCATTCAAAGCTGAGCCGAATATTACTTATTTTTCGGATCATACAGATCCGGGTCCTCGCCGCCTTCTCTCGCTTTCCTCTCTTTAAAGAAATTCATGGCAACCTGCGGAAACATGGCGTAAGTAAGCACGTCCTCGTCGCAGGTCTTGTACCCTGCAAGATCCCGTTCAAGTTTTGAAAGCTCCGGCTCTATCAGGTCAGCCGGCCTTACGGTCACCGGCTTTTCATCGCCTATAGCCTTCCTCTGCACCACGGCGCTGAAATCCTTTATAGTCTTTCCGTAGTCGCCGTGAAGAAGAGCTTTGGCCTCAGAGGGCATCACCTGATATCTTTCTCCCAGCAAAACATTGAGAACTGCCTGTGTTCCCACGATCTGGCATATCGGCGTGACCAGAGGCGGCTGTCCGAAGTCTTCTCTTATTCGCGGAATTTCTTCCATGACCTCGTAGAATCTGTCCATCATCTTTTGTTCCTCAAGCTGAAGCATCAGGTTAGACAGCATGCCTCCCGGAACTTTATATTTAAGTATCTTGTAGTCGACAGAGAAAGCCTTGGGATTCACCCTTCCTTCCGCTATAAAGCGATCCATCAACTTTCGAAAGTAATCCGCTATATCTGCAATAAGATCCTGATTCAGTCCGGGGTCTCTTTCCGTGCCCTCATACACCTTAGCTATAGCTTCTGTAGAGGGCTGACTTGTTCCCATGGAAAACGGGGATATAGCCGTATCTACGGCATCACATCCGGCGTCTATGGCTTTCATATAGGTCATCGGCGCTATGCCGCTGGTACAGTGGCTGTGAAGGTGTACGGGAATTTTTATATTCTTCTTAGCGGCTCGTATCAGCTCCTCCGCAGAAGAGGGCGTCAGTATCCCTGCCATGTCCTTGATACAGACAGAATCGGCCCCCATACTCTCCATTTCAGTCATAAGTTTTATCCAGTAATCGAGAGTATAGCCTTCCCCCGTCGTATATGCCGCGGCCATCTGGACTTCTCCTCCCTCGGCCTTGGCGGCTTTTACACAGACCTTTAGGTTTCTCAAATCATTGAGGGCGTCGAATACACGTATTATATCTATGCCCTCTGATATGGATTTTTTCACGAAGTACTCCACCGTATCGTCTGCGTAGTTCCTGTATCCGAGAAGGTTCTGGCCTCTCAGAAGCATTTGCAGTCTGCTGCTTCGGAGCTTTTTTCGCAGTGTGCGCAGTCTCTGCCACGGATCTTCATTTAAAAATCTGAGACAGGCGTCAAAAGTAGCGCCTCCCCAGCACTCTATGGAATGATACCCTACTCCGTCGAGTTTTTCCAGTATCGGCTCCATATCTTCGGTAGTCATCCTGGTGGCGATCAGCGACTGCTGAGCATCTCTGAGAACCGTCTCAGTTATCTTAAGTTTTCTATCTCTGTCATCAGTCATAAACTTCTCCAATATTTTAATCTCAAAGATGAGCGCATACTTTATTATGCGACAACGGCGATCTCCTGTCCTCTTTCTATAGAATCGCCTACATTTACCAGGAGCCTTCCTACTCTGCCGTCGCAGGGAGCTGCAATGGGAATTTCCATCTTCATAGCCTCCATCACTATTATGTTATCTCCTTTTTTGACTTTTGAACCCTCCTTTACGGCTACTTTGCATACCTTACCGTAGAGTCCGGCAGTTATCTTTCCTCCGTTATTACATTTAATGCTTCCTTGTATCGACATCTTTATTTTCCTCCCTAAATCATCTGTTTCTACATATAAAAATATCCTCAAATCATTGAAATGTCAACGTTTTAAGGATATTGCTCATTTTATAAATTTATCTCGATTTATACTTTATTTTATTAAGTTTTGCAAGGATAAATTTTTTTGAAAAAGGGAAGATCCGTTTTTTAACTCATGGCTTTAGTCAGGCTGAATTTAATAAAAAAACAGCAAGGGTCCCGAAGGTCCGGGCGTTCCCTGCTGTATGAGACTTAAATGTTAAGCGCTTTCTTCTTCGAATTTTTCCTGACATGCCATCAGATAACTCATGACCACTCTCATGCCGATCTCTATCTGGGACATCTGGGTATACTCATGAATATTGTGGCTTATACCGTCCCTGCACGGTATGAATACCATGCCGGAAGGGCATATGGGCGCAAAAGACATGGCGTCGTGCCCGGCTCCGCTGGGAAGCTGTATATAAGATATGCCCTCCTGCCGGGCAGCAGCAGAAAGTCCGTCTATGACTCCGCGGTCCAGAAGGACAGGGTTTTTTTCTTCAGTCTTCTCGAGAGAGTACTTTATATCCCTTCTGTCGCATATCTCATGTATACTGCTTTTTAATCTGTCCTCCATACGGCAGATGCTTTCGTTGTCTATGCCTCTCATATCTATCTGCATCTTTACAAATCCGGGGACAGCATTCATCACATTGGGGTGATTTTCTACTGCTCCAACTGTAGCCACAGAATGATTGAGACTTTCTTCTCTGCCTATGCTCTCCACTCTCAAGATTATTTCGGAAGCGGCGCACAGTGCGTCTTTTCTGAGCTTCATCGGAGTCGCCCCCGAGTGTTCTGACAGTCCCTCGAGAGTCAGAACGTATCTGTGAGGAGCCGCTATGGCCGTGACTACTCCCACGTCTTTGCCCGCATCCTCCAGAACTCTTCCCTGCTCTATATGTATCTCCAGATATTTCTTTATTCCTTTTATAAAAGGTACGTCGAGGCTGAAACCTCTTTCACTCATATGCTGCGAAAGAGCTTTACCGTCCCTTCCTATGGCAGACGTTAGATGGCGCTTTTCGATTCCTCCTGTTATCAGGCCGCTGCCTATAGTGCAGATTTTGAAGTTAGAAGACTCCTCACATCTGAAAGCTGCTACTGTCACAGGTTCTGAAAATCCTTCCGCTTTCAGTTCTCTTAGAATCAAAAGTCCGGCAAAGACGCCTACTACACCGTCGTACTCTCCTCCTTCCACTACGGAATCGAGGTGAGAGCCTATCAGCGTATATCCGCATGTTCCCTCCGGCATATTAGAGGCAAAGCTGTTTCCCGCTCTATCCTCCCATACGTAAAGGCCCATAGACTCTGCCGTCTCCCTGAAGATCCGGTGCATCTCATCTTCTTCGTCAGAATAGCCAAGGCGTGTAACTCCGCCTCCGTCGAGGGCTCCTATACAGGAAACTTTTCCGAACAAAGTTTTCAGCGAGTCTTTAAAATTTGGTTCCATGATCCTGTCTACCTTTCCGGGCGAATGAGATGGCCCGAAGGCTCGCCTATAATTTCCCCGTCTTTCATGACTGTCTTTCCTCTGACTATAGTACATACAGGTTTGCCCTTCATATGCCTTCCGTCAAACGGTGACAGCTTAGTTCTGGACTGAAGCTTAGTCTGATCCATTATATATTCCATATCCGGGTCTACTATGGAGATATCCGCGTCTGTTCCCACTTCCAAGGATCCCTTGGCAGGATAAAGACCGAACATCTTTGCCGGAGCCTCTGACAGCACTTCTGCAAGCTTGTTCCAGCTGATCTTTCCCCGGTTTACTGCGTCTATGATTACAGGAACCATGGTCTCCACCGTCACCATTCCCGCAGGAGCCGACCATATGTCCTGCGCCTTTTCTTCCGGCGTGTGAGGAGCGTGGTCGGAGGCGACGAAAGCTATGGTTCCGTCATTTAGGCCTCCCCACAGAAGTTCCATATCTCTCTTAGTTCTTACAGGAGGATATCCTTTCATGGAGTTTCCTGCATGATCATAATCTTCGTTGGTAAGAGCAAGATAATGAGGACAAGTCTCAACGGTAACGCTGCTTCCCTTTTTCTGAGCGCTCTTGATTATCTCGACTCCGTCTCCTGCTGCGAGATGAAGAATATGTAAGTCCGCTCCTGTGGCCTCAGCTATCTTTATTGCCGTATCTATCACTATAGTCTCGCTGAAATCAGGTCTGGAATAGAGCATACCGTCATAGTCGTTCATACCCTTATCCTTAGCTTCTTCCGTCAGGACTTTGATTATGCCAAAGTCCTCGGCATGAATCGCAATCTTTTTGCCCGTTTCGGCCACGTCTCTGAACAATTTATATACTTCTCCTGTGCTGAAAGGCGGAATAACATCTTTCATTCCCTCTTCATAGTTATATATCAGCTGATAAGTCTTAGAGTCTATGGCATATCCCCAGAAGAACTTGAAAGCCACCACTCCCTCTTCTGCCAGAGGTTTCAGCTGATCTTTGTTCAGATCTCCCAGGCAAAGCCCCCATACTCCGAAATCCACATAAGCCTTAGGTGTTATAGTCTTTACTAAGTCTCTGAAGTTTTCCACCGAATATATGGCCGGATTACAGTTGGGCATCTCAAGTACAGTAGTTATTCCGCCTGCTGCCGCGGCTCTTGAGGAATGTTCAAAATCCTCCTTATAATGAGCCCCTTTAGAGCCGTCTCTCGAATGACAGTGAGTGTCTATAAACCCCGGGAAAATTAGCTTGCCGGCGGCGTCTATGGTCTCCAGAGCTTCTCCTTCGAGGAGCGCATCAGTTATAGCGGCTATCTTGCCGTCTTTTATATATATATTTCCATGGCTGTCGCCTGAGGCTGTAACCATGTGAGCATTCATGATCAATTTATCGAAAGTCATCTCATTTCTCCTTTACATCTATATGTCCTATACCGTCCCGGATCTTCATATCTGTACCCATCTCTTCGCACAGTTTCTGCAGCGAGATCAGCACATCCGTATCCTTTGTCAGCCTCGGCAGTCCTCTGCGGTAGCGAGGAAGACTCTGATCCAATGTGATAGGATAAAGGCAGAGTTCTTTTATTTTTCCGTCTTCTGCATTCCATCTTGCTACGACGGAATTCCATACATCTTTATTTACGCCCAGTCCTACCTTTCCTCCCTGGCTTCTCTTATCCATTCCGGCCCCCACCTGAGCGTCATGAGCAAGCCCGTACTTTTCGTAAAAATCGGCCGGCTGATGGGTAGTGGTATCGTTCTCAAATATAAAATTCCCTAAGCTGTAGAATATCACCCCTCCGTTGTAGCACTCGATTCCTCTGAGCACATGAGGCCCGTGGCCTAAAACTGCTGTTGCCCCTGCGTCTATACATTCCCTCGCAAAGGTTCTGAGAAAATCTGCCGGAAAATCCTTTCTAAGGCCTCCGAGCTCATGGGAGTGTATGCTTACAAGCACATAATCCGCCTGGGATTTCGCCTCTTCTATAGAAGCGATGATCCTCTGCATATCGCGCTTATCAGGCTGCGTCTCCTTATATGTATCTTCTGATTCCACAAAACTTCTGCCGGCAAATTTAAAGGATCCCGGAGTTTCCACCGCAAATCCCTCTCTGATGTCCAGTTCCTGCTGAGCGTCGATGAGAGTTTCCCGGGCAATCTCTCTCAGAGAAGTCAGCTGGCTTTTGGTCACGTGGTATTTTTCTTCATGTCTGAGAGGGTTTACCCCGGGTCTTCCGATCATATCGCCTCTCTGCTGTCCGGCAGCCCACGTTTCATGAAATGAAGACGTCGCTGCTATCAGGGCGACTCTCGCCTCCCTGCACTCCAGATATACCGGCGCAGCCGCGTCGGCCAGATTTCTTCCTACCCCTGCAAATCTCACATTCCGCTCCTTCATATGTCTAATGGTAGCCAGGAGCCCATTGTGGCTGTAGTCCATGGAATGATTGTTGGCAGCGTTGTATAGATTAAAATTATATTTCTTCAGATCGTCAAGTACCGAAGGGTGAGCCATGGCCCACGTTCCTCCGCTGAAAGGAAACGGATATCCTTCCCTGTCGTGTATCGTGGTTTCCAGGTTGGCGAATCTGACCTCCGAGGAGCTTATAAGTTCTGAAAGTTCCGAAAGCCCCTCATATCCTGCCTCAGGCAGCATCCTGTTCATGAAAATGTCGCCTACCGCTGTGAAAGAAATCTGTGATCCCATAATTATCTTCAAAAACCTCTTTTCTAAATATATTACCGTCATGAAAGGGAAAGCATCAAAGCTTTCCCTCTCTCATATATCCGGCGTTTACGCCGTTAATTTCCCAAAATACCGGTTCTGCGGCCGGTACGAGTTTATCCGCAGCTTCCTGCGCTTCCGCAATGACCTCTTCCAGATCGAAAGTCACAGGTTTTCTGTCTTTAACTATGATTTTGCCTCCGGAAATAACCGTATCTACATCTCGGCCCGTCGCCGCATAGACTATATTAGGAATTAGATTTCTCATAGGAGTCTCGTAGACCGGCTGCATGGCCGGTATATCTGTCCTCACTAATATGATATCTGCATCCTTGCCTTTTTCTATGGAACCGGTCACATCATCCACACCTATAGCCTTAGCGCCTTCTATAGTTGCCATTCTCAGCACTTTCCAGCAAGGCATGACCTCAGGATCTGCATATTTTATTTTGTTGAACATTGCAGTCATCCGCATCTCGTTGAACAGATTGTGTTCATTGTTGCCGTTGGCCTGATCGCTTCCAAGCCCCACCGTTCCTCCGAAATCCTGAAACTGTTTAGCCGGAGGCACTATGCCGTCTATTATGCCTATGGCTGCCGAACAGAGAACCATTCTGCTTCCGTGCTCTACTATCCTGCGCACTTCGTCCTCCTGAGCGTTAGTCAGATGTATGCCTATCAGCCTGTCGTCCAGCAGGTTTCTCTCTTCGAGGAAATCCACAGTCCGCTTGCCGTAACGCATCATCATCTGCTTGGTCTCTCTGTCGCCCTGAGACAAGTGCATGTATACGAAAGTGCCCTTCTCTCTGGCCAGTTCCTGAGCTTTGAACAGGACTTCCTCGCTCACGAAGTCGGCTCCCTGAGGCGCAAACATTACTCGTATTCTGTCTCCCTGGGCTCTGTGCCACTTGTTGAATATTTCCATGGCCTCCCCGAAAGTCTCCTCGGTATAGCCTTCATCGTAATCATATAGCTGTCCCGGAGCATAGACCTTATCCAGAGCGCTTCTTATTCTGCATCCGATATTTCCTCTGACTCCGACCTTAGCCACGAATTCACATACGGCTGCCTCAAAAGGGCCTTCGTCTCCTATGGTAGTAGTTCCGTTAAGTATAGCCTCGGCTATACCAAGCCGGCCGCCGGCCGCTCTGGTCTGTCTCGTAGCGTTTACGAGGAAAGGAGCCGTGCCGTGCATCATCCAGTTTCCTACATCCTGAGCCACTCCTCTGAGTATGCTGGATGTGGTATGCATGTGACCGTCTACCAGTCCCGGAAGCACGATATGAGATCTCGCGTCTACAACCTGGCTGCTGTCATAGTTTTTCTCTATCTCTTCTCTGGCGGCTATCTCTATGATCTTTCCGCCGTCTACAGCGATGGACTTGTCTTTCTCATATCCTACTCCGTCGCCCTGCATCGTGTACATATGATGCGTATGTACGATCATATCTATTTTTTTCATTTTTCTCTCCGTCACGCTTTTACCGAAAGATACAAGGGGGCAGAGGTTTAAACCTCTGCCTTTGCGGCAAATTCGCCTGTTTCTGCTATCTCTGCGTTAAAATCATAATCTTTATATTTGTTTACTGTCATCTTGTTCTGAATCAATATAGCGACAGCTGCGCATGCGAATCCTACTACGATTCCCAATATCAGACTATTGGTAAGTCCATCTACCAAGTAAGCTACAAACGTTGCAGCTCCCGCAGTCAAAGCATATGGTATCTGCGTGGAAACGTGAGCGATATGGTCGCATCCTGAAGCCATAGAAGCCTTGATGGTAGTGTCAGAAATAGGTGAGCAGTGGTCTCCGAAGAGTCCGCCGGCTACTGCAGCTGCAGCTCCCAGACCTATTCCCAGTCCGTATGAGTAGCAGATAGGTACTGCTATTGGCATCAGCAGAGCCGTAGTTCCCCATGAGCTTCCTGTTGCAAATGACATAACTGCTCCTGCCAGGAATATGAACGCAGGCAGAATTGCAGGAGATACGCCGATCTTATCAACTGCTACTGCCACTACTCCGCTCAGGTCCAGAGCTGATGATACGCTGGAAAGAGCCCATGCCAGAGCTAATATCATAACTACGCTCAGAGCCAGATAACATCCTTCGAGCCATTTCTGAAAACCTTCTACGAGGGTGAACATCTTTTCACATGCTCCCACTACTATAGAAGATAATCCGGCGGCAGTAAGGCCGCATACTATAGCCAGCGTGATAGTGCAGTTTCTGAATGATCCCAAGAGTCCGTTTTCTACGATGTTTCCCTCCCAGAATACGCATCCAAAGAGCACTATAAGCATAGTTGCCATCGGAATCAGGAAGTTTCTCAGAGGATATTTCTTGTCAGGGTCGAGAACCTCATCTGCCTGATCAGGCACTACAGGAACATCTCCAGGCGCAACCAAGCGTCCGGTAACGTCTGCTCTTTTCTCTGCCAGCCAGAGTTTGCCGATATCCTTGCCTGTGATACAGACAAAATATACCAGCAGTATGGCTATCATAGAATAGAAGTTATGAGTCCAGTATTCGCCGTACATATTCCAGCCGTCTCCAGGCAGTCCCAGAGCCGCCAGTTCTGCCGCTATAAGTCCTACATAATAAGGTCCGTAGCTGCATATCGGCGAAAGAGCCGCCATATTGCATCCTAAAGAGTCGCATATATAAGCCAGCTTTATCTTTGTTACGTTGTAAGCTTCTGTGATAGGTCTCATGACAACACCCAGCAGGAAGCAAGGTTCTGTATAGATGAATGCGAAACCTGCTACGGTGGTTATGGTCTCGGCGCCACGCTTCGTCTTGACTACTTTTTTGATAGAATTGGCCATTGCCGGTCCGGCTCCTGTCAGCTTAAGCATCTTGGCCATGCCCTGAATTACTATGATTATTATAAGTGTTCTGATGTTTCCTTCACTGGTAAGCGGCGGAATGATGTAATCGCTGAACATTACAGGGAATGCCGTAAGCGGGTTTCCTCCGCAAAGTATGATTACACCGATAAAAATACCGATACATAGTGAAAGGTGAGTCTTCTTAGTGACCAGCGCCAGTATGATTACTATCGAGGCCGGTAGCAGCGCTAAAATTCCATAGCTTTCCATTGTGGTCTTTTTCCTTTCTGTCTCGTGATACTTGATTCTAAGTTCTCATATCTTAGCTATATTTTTTTAAGGAGCGCTTACTTCATATCCCAGCTTTTCGGATAATACTTCTGTTTCCCTAAGTACGTCGGGTAAGATCTTAATAATAGCTTCATCTGCAAATCTGCTGTCGGGCCCTACTATGCTCAGGCTTCCGATCACTTCTTTGCTCTTTCCGAAAATTGGGACTCCCAGAGCGTTGACGTTCTCGTCGTATTCGCTGTGACTTATGTAGTACCCGTTCCTGCGAACCTCTCTCATGACTTCATCAAGTTCATCAAAGCCGCAGTCCGGATTTCCTATCATTCTCTGAATCTCGATGCAACGTCTGAATTCTCCTTCAGGAAGATATGCCAGGGCAGATCTTCCTGTCGCTCCTTTCAACATAGGGACGTCGGAATCAAGAACGCATATACATTTGAGAACTTTTTCGCTCTCAACTTTAGAAATGCAAGTCATTCTTCCGTTTTCATACTTGCAGATGGCCAGAGTCTCTCCGCTGAGTTTTGCCAGCTTCTGTAATACCGGCTGGCCCTCGCGAATCAAAAGGCTAACGCCGTCGGTCAGCCTGCCGAGTCTGGCTATTTCAGCACCCAGCTTATATTTTCCGTCATCCGCCATCTCTAAAAATCCCAGGTTTCTAAGCGTGGTCAAAATTCGAAACGTGGTGCTTTTGTTGAGGGACAACATTCTGGAAAATTCCATAAGAGATATTTCTCTCGATCCGCCGTTAAAACACTGAAGCGCATTTAATGCTCTCTCTACGGATCTGATATTATAGTCTCTCTCATCTTTGTGCTGTTTCATTCTGCAAAACTCCCATTCCCTTTGTTGCTACCATTATAACATCTGAGGTTTCACTGTCAATAACTTAACTAATATTTTTGTTTATTTTTTGAAACTTATATGTATTTTTTTGCGAAAATGACCATTATTTTCCTATTTTTTTACTTATTATTACATTAATTAGAGTTTTGTTAGATAAAACTAATGCGAATCTTGTATACAATATTCTTTTAACCTCAAATTGCCGGTACTATATTTATTTACACTATAAAAAACTGCCCTGCAGCCGGGACTCTCAAGTCCGGCGCACAAGGCAGTTTTAAAACTCTGATCTATTAAACTAATTCTAAGAATACAACCTCTGCGTTGTCCCCCTGGCGAGGTCCTAACTTCAGAATTCTTGTGTATCCGCCGTTTCTGTCGGCGTACTTAGGTGCGATTTCATCAAACAGCTTCGTTACTACGCTTTCATCGAAAACGTAGGATAAAACTTGTCTTCTCGCATGAAGATCGCCGCGCTTTGCCAATGTGATCAGTTTTTCTGCTTGTCTTCTGGTTTCCTTTGCTCTGCAATCAGTAGTCTGAATTCTGCCTTCTCTGAATAAATCGGTGACAAGGTTTCTCAGCATTGATTTTCTGTGAGCAGAAGGTCTTCCCAGTTTTCTGTATCCTGGCATTTCAAGATTCTCCTTTCTTGCAAGTTCAGTCTTCTTCTTTGGAGTTTGCCAAAGTCGTAAGGCTTACGTCTCTTATATAGAGCGACTAATCATCGCTGGGCTTTAAACTAAGCCCTAATTCATCTAATTTTGCCTTTACTTCGTCGAGGGACTTCTTTCCGAGGTTTCTTACCTTCATCATATCGTCTTCTGTCTTCTGAGTCAGTTCCTCAACGGTGTTGATGGCTGCTCTCTTCAGGCAGTTGAAAGAACGGACAGAAAGTTCAAGTTCTTCTATGGTCATTTCAAGAGCCTTTTCTTTCTGGTCTTCTTCTTTCTCCACCATGATCTCCATGGCGTCGGTAGTGTCGGTAAGCTGAATAAACAGATTCAGATGTTCCTGCATGATCTTGGCTCCGATAGAAACCCCTTCTTCAGGCGTTATGGAACCGTCGGTCCAGATCTCAAGAACAAGTCTGTCATAGTCTGTGACCTGACCTACTCTGGTGTTCTCAACAGTAAAGTTTACTTTTGTTACAGGCGTATATATGGAATCCACAGGGATCACCGATATCGGAGTACTCTCGTTCTTGTTCTGCTCCGCAGGAACGTATCCTCTGCCTCTGGCAAAGTTGATTTCCATCACCAGCGTAGCATTCTCTTCAAGAGTAGCGATGTGGAGATCAGGATTGAAGATTTCCATATCCGAGTCGCATATTATATCAGCGGCAGTAACGTCCTTAGGACCTACCGCGTTTATGATAGCTCTCTTGGTGCTCTCACCTTCTAATCTGACAGCAAGCTTCTTTAAGTTGAGTATGATTTCTGTAACGTCTTCTTTTACTCCCGGTATTGTAGAAAACTCATGAAGTATTCCGTCGATTTTTACTGATGTAACGGCAGCGCCGGGAAGCGAACTTAGGAGTATTCTCCTGAGCGCGTTTCCTAAAGTCGTTCCGTAACCTCTTTCAAGAGGTTCCACTACGAACTTACCGTAACATCCGTCTTGATCAATGAACTTATTGATTGTTGGTTTTTCGATTTCTATCACTCAAAACCCTCCCTTTCATTCCAAGTTTAAGATATAACCGGCTTATATTGCAGGCGGCATGCCCGCAATAAGGTTATTACTTGGAATACAATTCGACGATTAAATGCTCTGCAATCGGAGTATCTATGTCCTCTCTTCTTGGCATAGCAACGACTTTACCTTCTAATTTATCGACATCCACAGTCATCCATGAAGGAACTGTGATGGACATCTCTTTGATTTCTTTGAACTTAGGCGAGCTCACACTTCTCTCTTTAACCTTGATAACGTCTCCTGCCTTTACTTCCATTGAAGGAATGTCGGCTTTCTTTCCGTTGACGGTAAAGTGTCCGTGAGTTACAAGCTGTCTTGCTTCTTTTCTTGAAGCTGCAAATCCAAGTCTGAAAACTACGTTGTCCAGTCTTGTTTCAAGGAAGATCATCAGGTTTTCACCTGTCTTACCCTGTTTCTTAGCTGCTTTTTCGAAAAGATTTCTGAACTGAGTCTCAGGGACTCCGTAGAATCTCTTTGCCTTCTGCTTTTCTCTCAGCTGTAATCCGTATTCAGACTGTTTCTTTCTTGCCTGACCGTGCTGTCCAGGAGCGTAATTTCTTCTCTCAATAGCACACTTGCTGCTGTAACATCTTTCGCCTTTCAAGAAAAGCTTCTGACCTTCTCTCCTGCACAATTTGCAGTTTGCGTCTGTATATCTTGCCATTTAAATTACTCCTCCTTTCTTAGACTCTTCTTCTCTTCGGCGGTCTGCATCCGTTATGCGGAATAGGTGTGATATCCTTTATCATGGTGATATCCAGTCCCGCAGTCTGCAGCGCTCTTATAGCGGCTTCTCTTCCGGAGCCGGGTCCCTTTACATAAACCTCTACAGTCTTTAAACCGTGCTCCATAGCGCCCTTGGCAGCTTCTTCAGCAGCCATCTGCGCAGCGAACGGCGTAGATTTTCTGGATCCCTTGAATCCCAGAGAACCTGCGCTTGACCATGAAAGGGCGTTTCCTTCCATGTCTGTAAGAGTAACTAAAGTATTGTTAAAGGTGGATTGGATATGTGCCTGGCCTTTTTCAATGTTCTTACGTTCTCTTCTCTTTTTTCTTACTGTTTTTTTGACAGTCTTAGCCATTACTTCCTACCTCCTTTACTTTTTCTTTCTGCCTACGGTCTTCTTAGGACCCTTACGAGTTCTTGCGTTTGTCTTGGTCTTCTGACCTCTTACAGGAAGACCTCTTCTGTGTCTGATACCTCTGTAGCTTCCGATCTCCATCAGTCTCTTGATGTTGAGAGAAACCTCTCTTCTCAGATCTCCTTCCACTACATATTCAGCATCGATGATTTTTCTGATTGCGCCTGCTTCGTCCTCTGTCAGGTCCTTGACTCTGGTGTCAGGATTTACGCCTGCTTTTTCGAGGATAGCTTGTGCAGTTGGTCTACCAATACCATAGATGTAGGTCAAACCGATTTCTACTCTTTTTTCTCTTGGTAAGTCAACACCGGCTATACGAGCCATACTTTTTCTCCTTCCCCCATCTTCCGTCGCATGTCCGGGAGCGATATAGACGGGATCTATAAATTACTTTTGAAAGGGTCTTTGTTCAGGGCAGCCCCGGTATTTTGCCCATGACCCATTGCTGATTTGATTAACCCTGTCTCTGTTTGTGCTTAGGATTCTCGCAGATAACCATTACCTTGCCGTTTCTCTTGATTACTTTGCACTTTTCGCAGATAGGTTTTACAGAAGCTCTTACTTTCATTTCTGCACCTCCTTAAAGTTGCTTTACTTATCTCTCCAGATTATTCTTCCTCTGTTAAGGTCGTAAGGTGAAAGTTCTACTTTCACTTTATCTCCCGGAAGAATTCTTATATAGTTCATTCTTATTTTACCTGAAATGTGTGCAAGCACTTCAAAACCGTTGTCCAGTTTAACTTTAAACATCGCGTTTGGCTGCGCGTCAACAACAGTTCCCATTGCCTCAATGACGTCTTTTTTCGCCATAAATACATCTCCTTCTCAACATTACAAGGTAAGCAGCTCAGGCTCACCATCAGTTATTACAACAGTATTTTCATAATGCGCGGCTAAGCCGCCGTCTACGGTGACTGCAGTCCAGTCGTCCGTCAGAACGTCCACCTCATACGAACCCTGACATATCATGGGTTCTATGGCCAGAACCATCCCCCTTTGCAGGCGCGGGCCTTTGCCGGGTTTTCCGTAATTAGGTATCTGCGGATCTTCGTGCATGCTGCTGCCGATCCCATGACCCACAAAATCTCTTATTACGCCGAAACCTTCGCCTTCCACGGTCTTTTGAACGGCATTTGAAATGTCCGACAGCCTGTAGCCTTCCTTAGCAAAGGTTATTCCGTTAAAGAAGGCTTGTTTGGCCGTTTCTATCAGACGCCGGGCATCTGGGCTTATCTGCCCTACTCCGTAAGTTCTGGCTGCGTCGGCCATATAACCGTGATTTTCAACCACCAGGTCCAGACTGACGATATCTCCTTCTCTCAGAATCCTCTTCTTGGAAGGTATACCATGCACTACTTCTTCGTTGATAGAAACACATATGCTGGCTGGATATCCGCAGTATCCTTTTTCTGACGCGCTCATGCCCGCCGCTTTGACGGCTCTTTCGACGAAGCGGTCTATCTCTATGGTCGCAACACCCGGTCTCATAAGTCCCTCAAGATCTCTCAGTATCTGTCCGGTGACTTTGCCGGCTTCGCGCATCAATTCAATTTCCTGTCTTGATTTGATGATGATCATTATTATTCACCCAAAGCTTTTACTATGTCGCCGAATACGTTTTCCAGGCCTGTAGCTCCATCTATATGAGCTATGTTTCCGGCCTTTTCGTAGTATTCTATCAAAGGCATCGTCTGCGCTTCATAGACTTCTATCCTGTTGGCAACAGTTTCTGCATTGTCATCGGCTCTCTGCGTCAGAGGGCCTCCGCACACATCACAGACTCCTTCTTTTTTAGGAGGGATGTTCACTACATGATAGCTGGCGCCGCAGGCTTTGCATACACGTCTGCCGGTAAGCCTCGTCATCAATTCTTCCTTTTCGACGGCTATGTCAAGCACCTTGTCGATCTTATGGCCTCGAGAATTCAGGAACTCATCGAGCTTTTCCGCCTGATATACTGTCCTTGGAAAACCGTCAAGAAGGAATCCGTCTTTGCAGTCGTCCTTCGAGAGTCTGTCGGTGGCGATCTCTATTACCAGATCGTCCGGCACCAGTTCTCCCTTATCCATATATTCTTTTGCTCTCTTGCCAAGCTCTGTTCCGTTTTTGATGTTTTCTCTGAAGATATCTCCCGTAGAGATATGCGGGATGTGATATTTTTCAACTATTTTAGCAGCCTGAGTGCCTTTTCCTGCTCCCGGAGGCCCTAATAATATAGTTCTAAGCATTTTATCATCTCCTCTATGCTATTTCAGGAATCCTTGATAGTTTCTCATAAGCATCTGATTCTCCAGAGCTCTTACAGTTTCCAGGGCAACTCCCACCGCGATAAGCAGCGACGTTCCTCCGAAGTGTATGTTCAGAGAGCTCATGACGCTTACGATCGTAGGCAGCGTAGCTATGACAGCTAAGAATATGGCTCCTACAATAGTGATTCTTGACATTACTTTGCTTAAATAATCTTCGGTAGCCTGACCGGGTCTTATTCCCGGGATAAAGCCGCCGTTAGCCTTCATGTTATTGGCTACTTCTTTAGGGTTGAAAGTGACTCCCGTATAGAAGTAGGTGAACGCTATTATCAGTATTACGTTCAGCACTCCGTATACCCATACTCCCGGATTTCCTGAAGGAGACAGCCATTTGGTCACCCAATCGGTGAATCCCGTATCAGGGAAAAAGTATGTTATGGTGAGCGGGAACGAAAGCAGTGACAGCGAGAAGATGATCGGAATGACTCCCGACTGGTTTACCTTGATAGGAATATGTGTCGATTGTCCTCCGTACATTTTTCTTCCAACTACACGCTTAGCGTACTGCACCGGAATTCTCCTCTGGCCTTCCTGAATCAGGACTACTCCTGCGATTACCAGCACTGCCAGTACGACCAATATCACCAGAGTGATCACAGATATGGCGCCGTCGCTGAGGCTGGTGGAAAGGCTTCTGATGCCGCTAGGTATTCTCGCTACTATACCGGAGAAGATTATCAGCGATATGCCGTTTCCTACGCCTTTATCGTTGATCTGTTCACCCAGCCACATCAGGAAGGATGTTCCTGCAGTCAGTACCAATATCACTACTATTATAGAAAATACGCTCTTATCCACTATAGCCTGATTGAACAAGCCTACGGTAAGACCTATGGCCTGAATCAGAGCTAAAACCACGGTCATATACCTGGTGATCTGAGCCATCTTCTTTCTGCCCTCGTTGCCTTCCTGCGCCAGACGCTGGAAATAAGGGAAGGCCATGGTCAGCAGATTTACGATTATAGACGCTGTGATGTATGGCGTAATACTTAGTGCGAATATAGTAAAGTTGCTAAAGGATCCTCCGGAAAACAAATCGAACAAGTCGAAGAGTCCGGTCTCACCGGTAAACATCTCAGACAAGACAGTTCTGTTGATATTAGGTACCGGAATATTGGATCCGATACGGAATACGACCAGCATCAGCAAAGTGAAAATCATCTTTGATCTGATTTCGGCAACTTTCCATGCTTGAGAAATCGTCTTTAGCATACCCATACTAAATCACCTCTGCCTTTCCTCCCGCAGCTTCAATCTTTTCTACAGCGCTCTTGCTGAATTTATCTGCCTTTACCGTCAAAGCGACGTTCAGAGTTCCCTGTCCGAGAACCTTGATTCCGTCCTTTACCTGCTTTAACATTCCTGCTTCTTCGAGCATAGCCTGAGTGACTTCCGTACCTGCCGCGAACTTGTTAAGATCCTCGACATTTACTATGGAGTACTCTTTTGCCCAGATGTTGGTAAATCCCCTCTTAGGCAGTCTTCTGTACAAAGGCATCTGTCCGCCTTCAAAGCCCAGACGAACGCCGCCGCCTGATCTCGAGTTCTGACCGTTCATACCTCTGCCGGCAGTCTTACCCTGTCCGGTAGCGGTACCGCGGCCTTTTCTCTTAGGTGCCTTTGTTGCACCCTGGGGCGCTTTTAATTCATGTAATTTCATTTATGGCACCTCCTTATATTTCTTCTACTGTTACAAGATGCGAAACCTTTGCGACAGCGCCGCGAGTCTGCGGAGTGTCCGCCAGCTCTACGCAGTGGTGCATCTTTTTGAGTCCCAGCGCTTCAACAACTTTTCTCTGTTTAGGGGAAGCGCCGATAGTGCTCTTAGTTAAAGTGATCTTTATCATTTTTGCCATTTCGCGTTTCCTCCTATCCTAAGATTTCTTCCTTAGTCTTGCCTCTGAGTTTTGCAACTTTTTCTACGGTCATCATACCCTTGAGACCTTCGATGGTGGCGTAAGCCATGTTGCCGGAGTTGTTTGAGCCTATGGATTTAGCTCTTACGTCTCTGATTCCCGCAGCTTCGAGTACTGTACGAACCGATGAACCTGCGATAACTCCCGTACCTTGTGACGCCGGCATGATCAGAACTCTGCCTGCTCCGAAAACACCTAAGTTTCTGTGTGGTACAGTGGTTCCTACTGTAGGAACATATATTAAATTCTTCTTTGCATCTTCTTCAGCTTTTCTTACGGCTTCAGGAATTTCCTGAGATTTTCCAAGACCTACGCCCACGTAACCATTGCCGTCGCCGACTACTACTGTTACGCTGAATCTCATGTTTCTGCCGCCTTTAACCGTCTTCGCAACTCTTCTTATGTTTACGATGGTTGATTTCAAGTCCAGCTTGGATGCATCAACGATATTACGCATTCCTTATTTCCTCCTGTTAGAATTTTAATCCGCCTTCGCGAGCGCCTGCTGCCAGTTCTGCGACTCTTCCGTGGTACAAGAATCCGCCTCTGTCGAAGCAAACTTCTTCTATACCCTTTGCCACAGCTTTTTTAGCTAAGGCTGCTCCAACCTTCTTTGCAGCTTCCTTGTTTCCGCCGTTTGCAACTTCTGCCTTGAGATCCTTGTCTAAGGATGACGCGGCAACGAGAGTGGTTCCGTTTACGTCGTCTATGATCTGGGCAGAAATATTCTTGTTGGATCTGTAAACGCAAAGTCTTGGTTTTTCAGGAGTTCCATAAAGATTTTTTCTTACTCTTTCGTGTCTCTTGACACGTCTGTCATTTCTGCTGTCTTTAGCCATTTTCACTTCACTCCTTTCTCTTATTTAGCGCCTGCTTTGCCTTCTTTTCTGCGGATAACTTCATCAACATACTTGATACCCTTGCCCTTATAAGGTTCAGGCTTTCTCCATGCTCTGATGTTTGCCGCATAGTTTCCGACAACTGCTTTGTCAATACCCTTTACGACTACTTCTGTCGCCGAAGGACATTCCGTTGTAATGCCTTCAGGGTCTTCGAGTTCTACAGGATGTGAATATCCAAGGTTCATTACGAGGGTCTTGCCCTTCTTCTCTGCCTTGTAACCAACGCCTACAAGCTGCATCTTCTTTTCAAAGCCTGCCGTTACGCCTGTAACCATGTTGTTTATCAGTGTTCTGGCAAGTCCGTGCTGAGATCTGTTTTCTCTCTGGTCGCTGTCTCTTGATACGTTTACAGCTCCGTCTGCTACCTCAACCTTTATTAACTTGCTTATTTGCTGTGATAATTGTCCCTTAGGTCCTTTAACGGTAACTACGTTGTTTCCGTCTACCGTTACTTCTACGCCGGCAGGAACAACTACAGGTTTCTTACCTATTCTTGACATTTTTCGTTCCTCCTACCATACATAACAGATTACTTCGCCGCCGATTCCCAGTTTTCTGGCTTCCTTGTCGCTGATAACTCCCTTAGAAGTGGAGATGATAGCGATACCGAGACCTCCTAAAACTCTTGGAACCTCGCCGGCCTTAGCATATTTTTTAAGACCCGGCTTAGAAATCTTCTTTATTCCGCTGATAACTTTTTCTTTGTTGGCACCGTATTTCATAGTGACTTTGATGATGCCCTGCTTGTTGTCATCTATAACTTCGAAATCCGCAATGTAGCCTTCTGCCTTCAAAATTTCGGCTATGGATTTTTTCATTCTCGAAGCCGGAATTTCAACAGTTTCGTGTCCTACAGTATTGGCGTTTCTGATTCTCGTTAGCATATCCGCTATAGGATCTGTCATTGTCATTACAGTATTTCTCCTTTCTTTTATATTACCAGCTTGCTTTTCTCACGCCGGGAATTTCACCCTTGTAAGCAAGCTCTCTGAAGCAAATACGGCAGATACCGTATTTTCTTAGTACAGCATGAGGTCTTCCGCAAAGTCTGCATCTTGTATATGCGCGAGTTGAGTATTTAGGTTTTCTCTGCTGTTTCACCTTGAGAGATGTTTTTGCCATGATTCCCTCCTATTATTTCTCAAACGGCATTCCAAGAAGTTCAAGCAGCGCCTGAGCCTCCTCGTCAGTCTTTGCCGTAGTAGTAAATACAATGTTCATACCCTTTATCATATCAACCTGATCGTAGTTGATTTCAGGGAAGATCAACTGTTCCTTGATACCCATGGAATAGTTACCTCTGCCGTCAAAGGAGTTTTTGCTAACGCCCTTGAAGTCTCTTACTCTCGGAAGGGAGATGTTGAAAAGCTTGTCAACAAATACATACATATTTTCTCCTCTGAGAGTAACCTTAGCGCCTACAGGCATTCCCTGTCTCACTTTGAAGTTGGCGATAGACTTTTTAGCCTTAGTAACTACCGGTTTCTGTCCGCAGATGAGACCGATCTCCTCTACAGCGGATTCCATTACTTTAGCGTTGTCCTTAGCTTCGCCCAGACCCATATTTATGGTTACTTTCTCGAGTTTAGGAACTTCCATTACGTTTTTATACTGGAATTTCTCTTTTAACGCACCGAAAACCTTTTCGTCGTACATTGTCTTTAATCTTGCTGTCAAAGTTCTCTCCTCCTTTCCTAGTCTATTACGCTGCCGCTCTTCTTGGCGACTCTTACTTTTTTACCGTTTTCGATCTTGTATCCAATCTTGGTGCCCTGCTTTGCCTTGGTATCATAGTACATTACGTTGGAAGCGTCTATAGGGCCTTCCATATGCTTGATCTCTGCTGCTGCCTTCTGAGTAGCCTTAGCGTGCTTGGTTTGCATGTTTACGCCCTGCACTACCACTTTGTTCTCCTTAGGCATAGCTTTGAGAACTTTTCCGGTCTTGCCTTTATCTTTACCGGTGATAACTACCACCGTATCATCTTTCTTTATACGCATCCTGTTCACCTCCTACAGTACTTCCGGTGCCAATGACACGATCTTCATAAAGCCTTTTTCTCTCAGTTCTCTGGCAACCGGTCCGAAGATACGAGTTCCCACAGGGTTCTTATCTTCTTTATCTTTGATGATCACTGCAGCGTTCTGATCGAATTTAACATAGCTTCCGTCACTTCTTCTGGCACCATGTTTAGTTCTCACTACTACAGCCTTCACAACGTCACCTTTTTTTACAACTCCGCCCGGAGTAGCTTCCTTAACTGCACAAACTATCACGTCGCCGATGTTGGCGTACTGACGGCTGGTGCCTCCTAATATACGGATGCAAAGGAGCTCTTTCGCTCCGGAATTGTCGGCAACTCTTAATCTGGTTTCTGTCTGAATCATGATCTGGTGCCTCCTTTATTTAACCTTTTCAACAATGTTAACAAGTCTCCATCTCTTATCTTTTGAAAGAGGTCTTGTTTCCATAATTCTTACTTTATCGCCTATCTGACATTCGTTGTTCTCATCGTGAGCTTTGACTTTCTTGGTTCTCTTTACAGCTTTTCCGTAAAGGGAATGTCTTACGAAGTCTTCTATGGCAACGACTACAGTCTTATCCATCTTGTCAGATACAACGACACCGACTTTAGTCTTTCTTCTGTTTCTTTCAACTGTCATATTACATCCTCCTCTCTCTTAGCCCTGAACCTTAGCGAGTTCTTTTTCTCTGATGATAGTCTTTACTCTTGCGATGTTCCTCTTGAGTTCTCTCATCTGAACAGGATTCTCGAGCTGACCTGTCGCGTGCTGGAATCTCAGGTTGAACAGTTCTTTTTTCATCTTGGACAGTTCTGTATTTAATTCAACTTCTGTCATATCTCTCATTTTCTTCAATTCCATTATGCGTCCGCCCCCTTTGCTGCTTGCTCTTTGATGGCAAACTTACATTTTACCGGGAGCTTGTGGGACGCCAGTCTCATGGCCTCTCTTGCTTTATCTTCCGAAACCCCCTCGATCTCGAACATAACTCTACCCGGTTTAACTACTGCTACCCAGTACTCAGGAGCACCTTTACCGGAACCCATACGTACTTCGGCAGGCTTCTTTGTTACCGATTTGTGTGGGAAAATCTTAATATATACTTTACCGCCTCTTTTGATAGATCTTGTCATGGCTACTCTGGCAGCCTCGATCTGATTAGAGGTGATCCATCCACATTCCTGTGCAACCAGTCCGTAAGCACCGTAGGTTATGGTGTTACCTTTAGTTGCAACGCCTTTCATTCTTCCTCTGTGAACTCTTCTGCGTTTAACGCGCTTTGGCATTAACATGGCTTAAGTTCCTCCTTTCCATAATTGTCTAGTTTTCAGTTTCTACAGTTTCTGCTTCTGCTGCAGCGACCTGCGGAGCTTCTACCTGAGGCTCAGCTTTAGGAGTCTTTCTGATTCTAGGGTTAACGGCCTTAGGGAGTTCGTTTCTGTCGTTTCTGTCTCTTCTGCCGCCCTGACGACCCTGTCTGTCGCCGTCTCTGCGCTGACGTCTTTCTCCGTCTTTTCTCGGTCTTCTTTCTCTCTTTTCGCGCTTTTCTTCGCGAACTGCAGCCTGAAGACCCTTGTCGAGAACCTCACCGTGGTTGATCCATACTTTTACGCCGATCTTTCCGTAGGTGGTGTCTGCCTCAGCAAATCCGTAGTCGATGTCTGCCCTCAAAGTATGAAGAGGAACGTTGCCTTCGCTGTATTTTTCGCTTCTGGCAATTTCTGCTCCGCCCAGTCTGCCGGATACCGCAACTTTGATACCCTTGGCGCCTGCCTTCATGGTTCTGCCGATAACCTGTTTCATAGCTCTTCTGAAGGAAACACGTCTCTCCAGTGACTGAGCTACCGCCTCGGCAGTGAGCTGAGCGTCAAGCTCCGATCTTCTCACTTCTTCTATGGAAATTTCTACTTCTTTTCCTGTAAGTTTTACAAGACCCTTTTTAAGAGCTTCGATTCCGTCTCCCGATCTGCCGATTACCATACCCGGCTTAGCGGTGAGAACGATTACTCTTAACTTTGTCTCGGAGGATCTTTCAATAAGAACCTTAGAAACTCCGGCCACATATAATTTTTTCTTTACATATTCTCTGATCTGGTTGTCTTCTGCCAAAAAATCAGCAAAGTTCTTTTTATCTCCATACCATTTGGAGTTCCAGTCTTTAATAACGCCCACTCTTAATCCGTGCGGACTAACTTTCTGACCCATGAATGAACCTCCTATCCTATTCTTTCTCTCTCAAAGTTACGCCTACGTGGCTCGATCTCTTCAGGATTATCGA
>FR882580.1:0-4142 GCA_000435715.1 Firmicutes bacterium CAG:145 | reverse complement strand
GACCCTGATGTGCGTATACTTCTGCAACGTACAGATTGTCAGGGTTCATGTCGTAGTTGTTCTCAGCGTTTGCCGCTGCGGATTTAACTACTTTCTCTACGATCTGAGAACCTTTTCCCGGGGTGAACTTTAAGATGTTCAATGCCTCGTTTAAGTCCTTACCTCTTACTAAGTCTGTAACAGGTTTCAGCTTGATAGGAGACATTCTTACGTATTTTGCAACTGCTTTTGCTTCCATTTTTCATGTTCTCCTTTCTTATCTCTTAACCTTTGAAGACTTGTCTGCGGCGTGACCTCTATAGTTTCTGGTTGGAGCAAATTCTCCAAGTCTGTGTCCTACCATGTCTTCTGTAATGTACACAGGAACGTGCTTCTTGCCGTCGTGTACAGCGATGGTGTGTCCCACCATCTGTGGGAATATCGTCGATGGTCTTGACCATGTTTTGATTACTTTCTTTTCGTTGGCTTGGTTCATCTCTTCGATGGCTTTAAGCAGCTTCGCGTTGACGAAAGGGCCTTTCTTAAGTGATCTACCCATTAGTTTCGCTCCTTCCTATTATTTTTCATTTCTTCTCTTTACGATATATTTGTCTGAAGCTTTGTTCTTCTTTCTTGTCTTGTATCCAAGAGCAGGTTTACCCCAAGGAGTAACAGGACTCTTACGTCCTACAGGAGCTCTGCCTTCACCACCGCCGTGTGGATGGTCGTTAGGGTTCATTACGGAACCTCTTACGGTAGGTCTTATGCCCATGTGTCTCTTTCTTCCTGCCTTACCTATCTGGATATTTGCATGATCCAGGTTACCGACTTCGCCGATGGTAGCTCTGCATCTCATGCTGACTTTTCTAACTTCTCCGGAAGGAAGTCTTACCTGTGCGTAGTCGCCTTCTTTAGCCATCAGCTGAGCGCCGTTACCTGCGGATCTTGCCAGCTGGCCGCCTTTGCCCGGCTTAAGCTCCACGTTGTGGATTATGGTACCTACCGGAATGTTGGCGATAGGAAGAGCGTTTCCTACTACGATGTCGGCCTCAGGTCCTGATACTATCACCTGTCCAACCTTTAACTTGTTAGGAGCGATGATGTATCTCTTTTCGCCGTCGGCGTAAGCGATAAGCGCGATGTTGGCGCTTCTGTTCGGATCGTATTCGATAGTCTTTACGGTTCCCGGAACGTTATCTTTGTTTCTCTTGAAATCTATGATTCTGTATTTTGGTCTTGTGCCGCCGCCCTGATGTCTTACGGTGATCTTACCTCTGTTGTTTCTTCCTGCGTGCTTCTTGAGAGTTACAGTCAGTGACTTCTCAGGGGTGCTTGTAGTAATCTCTTCAAATGTGGAGACTGTCATTCCTCTAAGACCAGGAGTAGTCGGATTATATTTTCTAATTCCCATTGTTCACATGCCTCCTAATTATAGTCCCTGGAAGAACTCAATCTCTTTACTCTTTTCAGTGAGAGTAATGATTGCTTTTTTGTAGGCAGATGTTCTTCCTACGTTTCTTCCCATTCTCTTAACTTTACCGTCGTAATTCATGATGTTCACTCTGGCTACTTCTACGCCGAAGATTTCTTCTATCGCGAGTTTTACCTGAGTCTTGTTCGCATCTGTTGCAACTTTGAACGTGTACTTCTTATTCTGAGCAACGTCCATACTCTGTTCGGAAATAACCGGTTCCAGAATTATATCATATGCCGTCTTCATTACAGGTACACCTCCTCGATTTTCTTAACTGCTTCCTGGGTGACTATGAAGCTTTCGTGGTTCACTATTTCGTAAACGTTCATAGTGCTTACCAGCATAGTCTTTAATCCCGGGATGTTGGCTGCGGACTTAACTACGTTTTCATCCTTTTCCGCCATAACGATCAGGGCTTTCTTGCCGGCCTTGATGTTTGCCAGAACCTTGATCATCTCCTTTGTCTTCGGAGCTTCAAATTTCAGTTCGTCTAAAACGATGATTTCTTTTTCTGCCACCTTTGAGGAAAGAACCGACTTCAGCGCCAGTCTTCTAACCTTCTTAGGAGTGGTGTATCTATAGTCTCTCGGCTTCGGAGCGAATACGATTCCGCCGCCTATCTGTGAAGGGTCTGTCGAATGTCCCTGTCTGTGACGGCCTGTTCCTTTCTGTCTGAAAGGCTTGCGTCCGCCTCCTCTTACTTCGCCTCTGGTCTTTGCGGACTGGGTGCCCTGTCTCTGGTTTGCCAGATAGTTCTTAACTACTGCGTGAACTGCGAATTCGTTAGGAGTCACTGCGAAGATCGCGTCGTTTAATTCGATCTGTCCAGCTTCGGCTCCTGCCATGTTTAGCATTGTTACTTTTGCCATTTTTGCTTCCTCCTTCCCTCAGTTCCTATTTGTCCTGACCTTTAACTGCATACTGAACGCGAACCAGTCCGCCTTTGTTTCCCGGTACGGCGCCCTTAACCAGCATAAGGTTTCTGTCTTCAATAACTTTTACCAGCACTACGTTCTGTACTGTAACGGTATCTCTACCCATTCTTCCCGGACCTGCGTTACCCTTGAATACTCTCGATGGGTAAGTACCTGCCGCCAGTGCTCCGGCAAGTCTCTTGTGCTTGGAACCGTGGCTCATAGGGCCTCTGTGATGTCCGTGTCTCTTGATGTTACCCTGAGTACCCTTACCTTTGGATACGCCGGTTACATCCAGCTTCTTGCCTTCTTCGAATTCTGCAACGGTTATCACCTGTCCTACTTCGTAAGCTTCGCCTTCTTCTACTCTGAATTCGGCGAGGTACTTTTTAGTAACGACGCCGGCCTTGTTGAAATGTCCGGTCAGCGGTTTGTTTACTCTCTGCGGCTTCTGATCGCAAAAGCCTACCTGAACTGCATTGTATCCGTCAGTCTCAACTGTCTTAACCTGAGTTACTACTTCCGGACCTGCTTCGATGACTGTTACAGGAACTACGTTTCCTGCTTCGTCGAAGATCTGGGTCATTCCCAGCTTCTTTCCTAAAATTGCTTTCATTATTTTTTCTCCTTTTCTTACATTGGAACGCTCTGGTTTGGAATTCACATGGGCCTTGTCTCGCTGACACAGGTTGTGCGATTGCGGCCTTCCCTCTCATGCGTTCTTACTAAGGGGAGTTCCCTTACTTTGCTTGTTGATGTTTAGAGCTTGATTTCGATGTCTACGCCTGCAGGCAGATCCAGCTTAGTCAAAGCGTCTGTAGTCTTAAGAGTAGCGTTTGTGATGTCGATGAGTCTCTTGTGAGTTCTCTGCTCGAACTGCTCTCTTGAGTCTTTGTACTTGTGTACTGCTCTCAGGATAGTGATGACTTCTTTCTCCGTAGGAAGCGGAATAGGGCCGGAAACTTCTGCGCCCGTCTTCTTGGCTGTCTCTACAATCTTAGCCGCCGACTGATCCAGTAAAGCGTGGTCGTAAGCTTTAAGCTTGATTCTGATTTTCTGTAATTCGCTCATTTTTGTTCCTCCTGTTTTTTTGTACTGTTTTCGCTATGCTTGTACAAGGGGTTCTAAGTGCCTTGTTTTCAACGTGTACATCGACTGCGGCTTTCTTGCCGCCTTGCTTATCGTCTTATTACACGCCGCCGTGTGTTTTTTATTTTTGCCTACACGGCAAAAAACCGGCGAATCCCTCCGCCCTTATCGAGTAAGGACATGCTCGGCGGAAATTACCTGATAGCTCAGCAACTTCCCGCTTCTTCGCCATTTTCGCAAGCTATTACAGTATATATTATGTGTCAAATTTATGCAAGAGCTTTTTTTATATTTTTTCAAGTTTTTTTGGCATGTAAATCGAGTGTTTTCAACATGTATATGGTGCAGTTCTATGACACGTATCCACGCGTTCTTTTTTAATGAGCTTTGCGACTCGCACCCTTGGTGGGCGGCGGTGAGGTTCCAAAGTTGGCGGCTGGTTAGGCTCGCTGTGAGCACCTGAGGGGATCAGTTCCTATGCGGGGCAGCGGGGCGTTTACTGTACAGGCGGTGAGACTCTGCAGTTTGTCCGGATTTTAGCTGATTTGCAAGGGGCAGTCCCCCGCTAAAAGGAGTTGATTGCAGGGGTACAGATATAATGCGCCGGCTGCCGCATAATATTACAGCGTCGCCGTCTTTCCGGCTTTACTTTTCTCTGCTTCTCGGTCATAATTATATTATCAAAG
>FR882579.1 GCA_000435715.1 Firmicutes bacterium CAG:145 | reverse complement strand
ATTCATTTTTTCTCTAACCGCTACCTCTTTGTTTCAAACTTTCCTTACAAGAATTTGCTCTTCACTTTTTCCCAGAACTGATAATTATCGAATCTGATGAGATTGATCTTCTTGCGGGAGAGGTGAAGGCTCAGTTCCTTTATGCCGTCGTATTCTGCAAGCATCCCGTCATATGTGATGCTGAGGGTGGAATCGTCCTCGCTGCATGGGATCACCGTCAGCTTATCGTTTGCAGGAAGAAGTATGCCCGAGGTCAGAGAACGGTATGCGACGTTCTGAATGGGAGCGATAGGCGTTACTTGCAGAACGTTGAGCCTCGGGTCTACGATGCTGCCTCCGAGGGCGTAGTTATAGGCTGTACTGCCGGCAGGCGTAGAGACGCAGATACCGTCTCCGCTGAATCTTTCTATAAAGCTGTTGTTTATGGAAATGTTCAGATGAACGGGATGAGTCAGCATGCCCTTTACGGTGATCTCGTTGAGAGCCGTATGCTTAGCTACATGCGAATCTGTGCGGATAGTGCAGGCCACGCCTGTGAGACTCTGTATACTGTATCTGTCCTGATTGTATAAAAAGATAAAGTCGTCTATCTTTTCGGGCAGTATCTCCTGGAAAAAACCCAGATGCCCCGTATTTATCCCTACGATTGGCGTCTTGGGAAAGCCGAAGTCCTGGACGAGGCGGAGAAGAGTACCGTCTCCGCCTATGCAGATTATCAGTTGAGTCTGCTCATCATATGTATCGAGAGCCCTGAGACCCGATTTTACAAGCTTTTTTCTCAGAGTTCTCTCGATAGTTCCCGATATTTCCGTATTGTTCTTATAAATAAAGATGTTCTTGTTCATAAATATGATATTACAACATTTTTTCCAGTTCATCAACAAGGTTTTTAAAGGTTTCCATGGCCATCTTCACAGGCTGTGGGGACGCCATATCTACTCCGGCTATCTTCAGAAGCTCCACAGGATAGTCGGAAGATCCGCTCTTGAGGAATTTTATATAATTCTCGCGGGCCGTTTCACCTTCTTCGAGGATTTTGGCGGAAATAGCAGTAGCCGCCGAATAGCCGGTAGCGTATTGATATACATAGAATCCGCGGTAGAAGTGAGGTATTCTCGACCATTCGTATTTTATATATCCGTCGTCTTCCATAGCGGGACCGAAGTAAAGGTCGTTGAGCTTATTATAAGTGTCATTGAGCCATCCTGCAGTCAGAACGCCGCCTTTTTCTATTTCTTCATGAGCCAGAAGTTCAAACTCTGCGAACATGGTCTGGCGGAATAAAGTCGTACGGAACTCTTCTATATAATAATTGAGCAGGTACTTTCTCATATTCTCATCTTTTTCTGTCGCCAGCAGATGCTTTATTAAGAGGGACTCGTTGACTGTAGAGGCCACCTCGGCAGTGAATATGGAATGATCTCCGTAAGTGTAGGGCTGAGTATTTCTGGTGTAATATGAGTGCATGGAGTGTCCCATCTCGTGGACGATAGTGAATACATCCTTAAGCGTATCGGTGTAATTGAGCAATATATAAGGCATGCTGTCATAGGCTCCGAAGCTGTAGGCTCCGCTGGTCTTGCCTTGATTTTCATATACATCTACCCATCCTGATTCTATACCGCGTCTTACTTGCCGGATATATTCACTGCCTAAAGGAGCCAGGCCCTCTGCCATTATTTCCACTGCTTCCTCAAAGGAAATCTTCTTTTTCGGAGCGGCTACAAGAGGTACGTAAACATCGTACATTCTCAGATGATCTACACCTAAAACCTTCTTGCGCAGCTTAATATAGCGGTGAACTACGGGAAGATAGTTATGAACTTCTTTGATGAGATTGAGGTATACGTCCATAGGGATATTTCCGCTGCTCAAAGCTGCGGCTGCCGCTGAATCATATTTTCTTATTCTGGCCGAGACCACGTCCGTCTTGGCGTTATAGTTATAATTGGTGGCCAGAGTGTTATTGAGCTTTTTATAAGCCTCGTACATGTTGGTGAAGGCAGCCTTTCTGACGCTTCGGTCCTGACTTTCCATAAAAGTTATATAGTTGCCGTGAGTGAGAGGGACTTGCTGGCCGTCCTCTCCTGTGACGGTGCCGAAGGTCATATCTGCGTTATTGAGCATCTTGAAGACATCGTTGGTAGCGCCTGTTATCTCGGACATCTGAGCCAGTATGTTTTCTTCTGCCGCCGATAAGATATGCTCTTTTTCGCGGAGCATGGATTTTAGCATAAAGTCATACTGCAGGAGTCCGGGCTCTTCGCGCAGAAATTTCAGTATCTCGGATTCGGGCGCCTCCAGCAGTTCAGGAGTGAAGAAGGACATGGCTGCCGCCACTTTAGCCATTGCGCTGCCGCACTTATCGTCCATGGCCTGATACTTATCTACCCGGTTGTCTTCGTCTTTTTTCATGGCCGCATATACAAAAGCGTGTTCGAGTTTCTGCCATATGGAATCTCTTTCTCTTAATGCTGCAAGCAGAGTTTGCGGCGATTCGGTCAGCTTTCCGCTGAAATCTTTAAACTTTTCGGCTCTCTTTATACATTCGTCCACATCTTTTTCCCATAAAGACTCATCGGGATACATATCCTCTATGTTCCATTTGTATTCCTGAGGTATCTGATCTCTCTGTTTTAAATTTTTGTCTGACATTTTTGCCTCCCATATAGATAAATATTTTTTCATGTAGTATAATTATAGAATCTTTGATTTTGATAACGGCGTGAGGTTGTTATACCACAAACCCAACAGGCAGCGGTGATTCAATGAACCCTTCCTTCTGGCGGTAGCCCTCGGTGGTCACTGCAGATGGCGGGATCTTCTACCGCAGAGCTGCATGCTGTATTTTCTCAGCCTTTTGTACTGATTCTACAGCATTTTAGGGAGAAAAACAGCCTGAATGATACTACAAAAGTGAAGATGCTGTAAATTACGATTTATTATTGTGATTCTACAACCATTTTAACAAATTCTGTTGTAGAATTTGTGCTTTTCTCTGTAGAATACAGCCATGTGCTGTTTTTCACCGTAACAAGCGCAGCAGCGGTGATTCAATGAACCCTTCCTCTCGGCAACGCCGCAAACATAATCGATGGGTTCATTATACCACATCTTGGAAAGGATTATTACATAAATGGATAACAGACCTATAGGTTTTTTTGATTCCGGTCTCGGCGGGCTTACGAGCATACCGAACCTCTTTGAGAACATGCCTCATGAGAGAGTGATATATTTCGGAGATACGGCCAGGACTCCTTACGGCTCAAAGGCTGTGTCAACTATCAGGCAATACGCCTTTCAGATAGCAGATTTTTTAGTCTCCAAAGACGTCAAGATGCTGGTGATCGCCTGCAACACCATAAGCGCCACCTGCCTCTACGAGTTGAGAAAAGCTTTTCCCGATATCCCTATCGTGGGAATCATAGATCAGGCGGCAGAAGCTGTAGCAAGCAAATGCACAGAGAAGAACAATATAGGCATAATAGCTACGAAGGCAACCATATCCAGCGGTGATTACAGAGAAAAAATCAAGAAGCTGAACAGATCTCTCAAGGTTAAGGAGAAAGCGACGCCTGCCTTTGTACCTCTGATAGAAGAGGGAATAATAGAAAATGAGATAATGGATCTTACTATACATTATTATATGGACGAATTTATAGAGGAAAACCATATAGATACACTGGTACTGGGGTGTACCCACTATCCTCTTATAAAAGATAACATCAGCAGGATATATCCCGATCTTCAGATTATAAATCCATCCAAGGAGATACTCACCCCTGTGATGAAGATTTTAAAAGAAACTGACTCTCTGGCTTCTGAAAAAAATGACAGAGAAAATATCTTTTATGCCAGCGATCTGTCTGAAAATTTTTCCAATATGATACAGAAGATCCTGGAGACAGAACGGTCCGATCTGATATTGAAATTTAAAAATCTTGAACTGTAGGAGGAAGGATGAACAGAGAACAACTGTATGAGTATCTGGATATAGATACTCCGGCCGACTTTGAATATTTTGAGAATATGGCGGCTTTGCTGGAATGTGAAGAGGATATTCCCTATGAAGAGGTCTGCGCCTTGATAGAGGACGTGGATAAGGATAACTTGGCCATGCTGATAGATAATTATTTTGAGGAACTGTCGGACTTTTATCCTGACGGCGACGACGAGTTTTATATGCTGATGGACAAGATAAGATTGTCCCTTTCGGGGATGGCAAAGAACAGCGGTGAGAAAAATACCATGGCCAGTCTGGCCGAGGAGCTTTGCAGGTTCAGAAAATGGTATTCTCTTGAGTCAGAGGTAGTATGCGTAAGCGTTTCAGAGGGAGAGGAGAGAGCGGAGACTCTCAGAGATGCATTGGTTCTTTCACGCCTTGAAAAGTTGGACGGAGAAAAGTTCTACTATGACTTTAGTTCATGTAAGGGATATGAGATAGACGATTATATGATGTCTTTTGCAGATGTCATAGCAGCTTGCGAAGAAGATGACGAAACACCTCAATAACATTTAGAAGGCCTCCGTCATATTATAATATAAAATAAGGAGGTTTTTTATGGGAGACGATTTCAGAAGAATGGAATGTTGTCAGCAGGAGTGTCAGGATAAGTGCTTCAAAGATTGCTACTGCAAGGATGAAGACAACGGGAGCAACCTGATATGGCTCATAATACTTATCGTGATAATTTACTGCCTTTTCTGCAACGACAACAAGGGCGGTCTTTTCGGAGGACTGTTTTAAAACAGGAGCGCAAGCTTTTGGCGTTTGTTAAATTAAAAAAAGATCAGGGGGATTTCCCCGCCTCCTAATAAGAAAACATGA
>FR882578.1 GCA_000435715.1 Firmicutes bacterium CAG:145 | reverse complement strand
CCATAACGGCGGCATACATAATCATTTACCGACTGCAAGCGTGATTTTCATATTCTGAACATTGATGAGTGTTTCTTTCCTGCACTTCGGACAGTAGAGAGGAAAGTTTTTTAATTCCGTATCTTCCCGTATCATGGTACGGGTTTTATTGCCGCAGACAGGACAATATTCCCACGCTGTTGTGTTCATATCATCACCTCACAATGTTTGCCCTTTGCGTTTTATAAATCTAACAGGTATTTCATCAATTCTTTTGGCTTTCCAATATTATAAATCAATCTTCTCAAAATTTTTAATTGCCTGTTGCATAGAAGTTGCGGTCAATAATGTAAATACGATTACGCCCGCTATGAATACGCTTATTTGCAGTCCGATATGCGTAAAGCCAAAGGCATTCAAGGCTGAAAGTGTTGGAATATGGAAAAGTGTTTCGCCAATGCCCACAACAAAAAAGGCAACAATAATAAAAGTAACAAAAGGTTTGGCGAATTTATAGGCTGTCTTAAAAAAACCACCAATGAATATCAGATTAAACAACCCTAAAATCAGTAATACAAAGCCAAGATATACAAGATTAGCATTCATTAGAGCATTATGTCTGTATACGGAAACTTCCGATAATACCGTCATACGAACCAAAACAGGTACGGATGTCAAAATAAAATAGCATAATTCTATCATAATACAAAACACGTACTTTGCCCTTACGATGTCACCTTTAGCAACAGGCAAAAGAGCAGTATAGGTGATGTCGTTCGCTTCTCTCATACATTGAAACGACTGAAACAGTCCAAGACAGACAAAAAATGAGCCGACTAATATAGGATAACCCGGCAAAAATGCCATAAATCCAAAGGCAATAAATATGTACGAAAGAGGAGAAGCTGCAAGCTTCATTTCTTTTTTTAACAGTTTTCTCATACCTTCTCTTCCTTTTCCATTCGTAATATAGCTTCTTCTAATGTTTCCCCATCTTTGCAGTAATTTTCACAAAATTTATCCTTAGAGCAGTTGGCAATAAGCTTCCCTTTTCTTATGTACATAATATCATCGGCACATTTTTCTATATCCGAAGTGATATGCGTGGAAAACAATAATGCAACCCCTCTGTTTTTTAGCTCAACAAATAACTCAAGAAGTTCATCTCTGGAAAACGGATCAAGTCCACTTGTCGGCTCGTCCAAAATCAGAATTTCTGCCCTATGAGAAAGAGCGAGAAGAAGATTGAATTTTACTTTCATTCCCTCTGAAAGCTCGCAGGGCATTTTATTTTCATCCAGCGAAAACAATTCAAGATATTCCCTGTACGCAGTTTCATCCCAATTTTTATAAAAAGTTTTCGTTATAGCAACAATATTCTTGATTTTTTTCTTTGGATAATAGTTGACTGCTCCTGTAGAAAATCCAATGCGTTGCTTTATTTCTTTCTCATTTTCTGAAAATGGCAAGCCAAAATAATAAATCTCGCCGCAATCAGGATGAACAAATCCTAAAACAGACTTTATTGCTGTAGTTTTACCTGCTCCGTTTCTGCCGATAAAGCCGATAATTCTACCAGCGTTCAACTCAAAAGAAATGTCCGACAGCACAAAAGAGGGATACGATTTACTCAAATTTCTAATATCACAAAGCGACATTATTCATCCTCCTCAGTAGTCTCAAATACAGCAGCGGCAAGCTGCGAGAACATTTTTTTCGGTGGAATTGCAATTCCTCGCTTTTCATCACCTAAAATTACCAACGTATCCCCGGGGTTAATATTAAATATTTCTCTTGCCTGTTTCGGTATAACAATTTGCCCTTTTTCGCCAACCGTAGCAGTCCAAGCATATTTCCCTTTTGGTTTTGGCATAGTAATAGTAATCCTCCTTAATAAGTATGATTTGTTATACAAATCATACCCTGATTATTTCTATTTGTCAAGAGAAATTATGAAAACCTGTAACGCTTTTTACATTTAAATTGTATAGACTATAGAAAACTATTATCTTTCCCAAAAACAACTCTAAAAAGCGTTACAAAGAAGGGCGAAGATACCAATAAAAGGAGCTTCGCCTTTACCTTATATTATGAGAAAATCAAAGTATTATTGACAACCTCTCTTGCACTTGCCTGTATCTCATTCATTTTTCCAACCCACAACATCGGAGATTCTGCTTTGAGTTGTTCGGTCACACCTTCCTTATCAGCCATCTGCTCAACTAATCGAAACATCATATCCGTTGCCTGTTTGTCAATGTCAGCAAGGTAACTGTTTAACTTTCCGCTTGTGAGTAGTGTAGTGTAAACTGGTAGTGTCAAGGATTTTTCGCAAATTGGTTTGCAGTCTCTGGAATAAATGAAGTCAGCCAGCAATGGAGGTGTCCTCAAGGGCCGCCTCCAGGTGCTTCATGTTCATGTACTTTTTGTTGCCCCACTGGGTGCCAGCCACATGGCGCAGCCGGGCACAGACCAACATGAGAGCGGAATTGCCGTCCGGGAAACTCCCAACCACACGGGTACGGCGACGGATCTCCCGGTTCAACCTCTCAATGACATTGTTGGTGCGGATGCGAGTCCAGTGCTCACTGGGAAAATCACAGTAGGTCAACGTTTCTTCAATGCCGTTTTCTACCTTCTTGGATGCTTCTTTCAGCTTCATGGAACGCAACTCCTCCACCACGGCCTTGGCCTTCTCGCGGGCAGCTTTCTTGCTCTCTTGGGCATGGATCGCCTTGAGCATCTTAGTCACCAGCTTCGCCTTGGAACGCGGTGTAACAGCAAACACATTTCGGTAAAAGTGGACTGTACACCGTTGGTATTTGGCCTCAGGGAACACTTCACCCACGGCTTCTATCATACCGAGACACTTGTCTCCAACGATGAGTTTCACACCGTCCAGGCCACGGCC
>FR882577.1 GCA_000435715.1 Firmicutes bacterium CAG:145 | reverse complement strand
AATTCCATTATGTCCTCCTTGTGTTAGTTATCATTAAAGACCGGTTTTCTCTTTTCTAAAAATGCCTTCATGCCTTCTTTTTGGTCTTCCGTGGCAAAGCACATGGCAAAAAGCTCGTTTTCTATGGCTATTCCGGTGTCTATATCGGTCTGCATGCCTCTGTCTATACAGGCCTTGGCGTATCGGAGCGCCGTAGGGGCATTTTTTATACAGGACTCTGCTAAAGTTTTCGCCTCGTCCATGAGCTTGCCCGACTCTGCTATCTTGTTGATGAGACCTATTCTGTCCGCCTCATAGGCGTCTATCATTCTTCCCGTGAATATCATCTCCTTGGCTTTAGCCGTTCCTATTCTTCTCGGCAGCCTCTGAGTGCCGGAAAATCCCGGCGTGATGCCCAGCGATACTTCCGGCTGTCCGAACTTGGCCTTTTCGTCAGCCACTATCATATCGCATGAGAGAGCCAGTTCGCATCCACCTCCCAAGGCGAACCCTCCGACTGCCGCTATGGTAGGTATCTGGAGGAGCTCAATCTCCCTGAATACCGCCGAGCCTCTTCTTCCCCACTGGCGGCCTTCTCTTACGTCAAAAACGCTCTGGACTCCTATGTCCGCTCCGGCGACAAAAGCTCTGCCGGCTCCCGTTATTATGAGAGCTCTTATGTCTTTGTCGGCTTTTACGACGTCTATAGCCTGAGAAAGCTCGTCTATCACCTGGCTGTTGAGAGCGTTGAGGGCTTTCTCTCTTGATATGGTGATAATCGCCGTAGCCTTGTCTTTTTCTAAGATTATGTAGTCTGACATTCCTTTTCCTTTCTGCCGAGCCGCTTCTATCTGGCCGGCGGCATATTCAGCGCACTTCCTAATAAATCATGCGCCGCTTCCTGTATCGTCTCTGCCACAGACGGATGGGCGTGAATAGTAGATATTATATCTTCTGCGGTAGCTCCCATCCTTATAGCCAGCGCGCCTTCTGCTATTAGCTCTGTGGCTTGAGGGCCGCAGATGTGAAGTCCTAAAACTTTGCCCGTACCTGCTTCGGCTATTATCTTCACCAAGCCGGAAGTTTCGCCCTCTATCAAGGCCTTCCCGCTGGCCATCATCGGGAATTTTCCCGTTATGTAGTCTGTTCCTCTTTCGGAGGCCCCTTTCTCGGTGAGTCCTACTCCCGCCAGCTCCGGAGAGGTGTAGACACAGGAAGGCACTGTATCGAAATCTATATTAGGAGTCTTTCCCATGATGTGTTCTACAGCCGCTATTCCCTCTGCCGAAGCCACATGGGCGAGCATTATGCCTCCCGTGCAGTCGCCGATGGCATATATATCTTCAGAGGTGGTTCTGAAGTTTTCGTCTGTTATGATTCTGCCTTTTTCAGTCTTTACTCCTGCCGCTTCAAGCCCTAAACCCTCAGTGGCCGGGCGGCGACCTACGCACATGAGGACCTTCTCGGCTTCAATCACGCTTTCCTCTCCCTGGTCATCGGTAACCTTTACCGACAGAGCTTCGCCGGCCTCTTCTATGCCGCCTACCTTCGTTCCTGTAAGGATGGATACTTTATTCTTTTTCATTATCTTTCTCATCACAGCCGTTATGTCTGAATCCATGTTCATCAGAATGTCCGGAAGCATTTCGACTATGGTCACTTTGCTTCCCAGACTGCTGTAGATGTGGGCCATCTCGATTCCTATGACTCCGCCTCCGATTATACACAGAGAGCCGGGGATCTCATCGAAGGACAAAGCCCCCGTACTGTCCACTACTCCCGCAAGCTCCGCTCCTTCGATAGGCAATGCAGAAGGGATAGAACCCGACGCTATGACTGCCTTGTCAAAAGTGAGCTCCGAAGTTTCTCCTTCCGAGCGTATTTCTACGGCTTTGTCCGAGGTAAATGCGGCAGTTCCCTTTATCACTCTGATGCCGTTGGCTTTCATCAGAGAGCCGACGCCTGTCACCAGCTGCTTAACTACCTGGGACTTTTTCTTTTGCATGGATTCAAAGTCGCAGGTCACATCCTGACCGATAATTATGCCGTTTTTACCTGCCTCCGTCCTGATTTTCCTGTAAAGATCCGCCGAGTGTATCAGCGCCTTGGTAGGTATACATCCTACGTTGAGACACGTTCCTCCCATGGAATCTTTTTCTATCAGCGTTACTTCCGCTCCCAGCTGGGCCGCTCTTATGGCGGCGGTATAGCCTCCCGGGCCTCCGCCTATGATGACTGTTTTCATATTTACCTCCGCAAGGTTTATTTCGTTTTTTGCACATGTCAAAGCGCTATATCTAAATAAAGTATAGCAGTTTTAAAAATCAAATAAAAATATATATAAGTTATCGGAATTGATAACCTGAACGAATCCGCTATTCGTAAAATCCTTCGGTGGATTTTATCAAACTTATGAATTGATCCATATCATGGCCGAATATTACCATCGCATCATATTCTTCTTCATATTTCCTGATTGCCTCTATGGCCTCAAAATATCCTTCGTCATCATATATAGCTCCCGAGCGTCTGGCCGGAGGGCCGTAATAAAGCGCCGAATAAGCGGCGTCCGATACCAAGAGGAATGTGCCGCACTTTAAATCTACCTTGAGCGCCAGCATGCCGAAGGAATGTCCGCTTTTGAGATCTATCACGGATACGCCGTCGCATATGCTGACAGGCCGGTCAGAATTGACCGTCTTCCATTTCACTCCGAAATCTATCCAGTTCTTTACGTCACATTCCATGTGAAAGATGTCAGGCTCGCCATTCTCATGGTCTTTCATGGTCTTCAAAAGCTCCTGCTCCTGAACATAAGTCACTGCCTGCGGAAACAGGTGAAGACCTCCCGCATGATCGAGATGAAGGTGAGAGGCCACCACGTATCTTATCTCTGAAGGCTCTACGTTTATCTGCTTCAGGCGGCTTAGCAATGTAGCTTCCCGGCCGAACACATAAGGGTTAGCGCACATGGCCTCAGGCCACGCTCCCTCCATAGCCTGAGGGTGGCATCCGGCGTCAAACAATATCTTTCCCTCCGGTGAATCTATCAGAAAAGCGCAGACGGGAATCGCCGCCTCGCCTCCTTCTTTTTCATCGGTTACGGGATTATCGCCTTTCATCACGATTTTTCCCAGATCCAGCACATACAGTTTCATTCGTTTCTCCTTTTCTCCGCCAAAAGCCGGCGATATAAAATCTAAAGCCCCGAAGAGTTCAAATCCGGGGCTTTCAAAATTCCTTAGTCTAACAGAGAAGCCGGATCTTCCAGCAACTCCTTCATACTGTTTATAAATTGCGCCAGCGGTACTCCCTGCAGTATGCGGTGATCACCGCCGATGACCAGCTTCATCATCATCCTGACCGCTATAGTATCCTTTCCGTCATCCAGAACCACAGGCATCTTCTTCGCCGTACATGCCGTCATTATGGCCGGCTCCGGAGGCATAGGAAGCGGCACGGAATCGAAAGAATTAAGTTTTCCTATATTGGTGATTCCAAATGTACCGTCCGCATAATCGTCGGGGCTTAGCTTTCCCTCGTTAGCTTTGTCTATCAGAACTTTCATCTCCTCCGACAGCTGGAAAATAGTCTTGTCCTGAGTCTCTTTGAGGACAGGAGCTACCAGTCCCTTCTTGGATGCCGTCATCACGCTTATGTTGCATGACTTGTACATCTGTATCTGGGTCATATCCTCGTTGAAGGATGAGTTCATGATCGGTACTCTCTGAAGCGATATGCTGGCGGCCTTTACGATGTAGTCGTTTACTGTCAGCTTTACATTTCTCTCTTGGTTTATCTTTTTTCTGAAATCCAGTAGGTCTGTGACATCCACATATATTCCCTGATATGACATGGGATATGCGCCGCTGACTTCCATCCTCTTGCCTATGGATTTAATCATTCCTTTATAAGGAATGGTCTGTGAAATCTGTTTCATGCTTGCTCTGTTCCTCCTGTCTCTCTTAAAGAAGTCCCGAGATATCCTCGCCCTCTTCTCCTATGATACAGATAGGTGTTCCGCAGTCATAGTCTTCTTCACATTCTACCAGAATCTTGAGAAGAGTGCCCGACTGAGGACATGGAAATTCCATGGTGGACTTGTCTGTCATGAGTTCAAACAGCGGTTCTCCCTTTTCCACCTTGTCGCCTTCTTCATACATCCAAGAAACGATTTGTCCCTCTTCCATAGCTTCGCCCATCTTAGGCATATTCACAACTTTTGCCATCTTAATTTCCTCCTGTTTTTATTTCTTATCTATCATCTTTTTAGCTCTGTCTGCTATCTTTTCCGGCGAGAGCATTACGAAGTCTTCCATCGTAGGCGCCGCAGGTATTATGGTGTCCGGCAGAGTACATCTTTCCACCGGAGACTTTAAAACGTCGAAACAGTCTCTGGTTACCTGAAAGGCGATTTCTCCTGTGATGCCGAAAGTCTCGGTAAATTCATCTACCAGCAGCAGTTTTCCTGTACGCCTTACCGAGGCTGTCACCGGATCCAGATCCAGAGGTCTGAGGCTTCTCAAGTCTATCAGTTCCACGTCAATGCCTTCTTCCCTGAGCATCTGGGCAGCCTTGGTAGCTTTGAGAACTGCCGTTCCAAATCCTGCTATCGTCAGCGCGTCGCCCTGACACACGACTCTGCTCTTTCCTATCGGAACTATGAAATCCGGATCTACCGGTACTTCACCTTTTATTCTGTATGCGGCAGCCTCTTCGCAGAAGAATACAGGATCGTCGTCACGGATAGCCGCTTTGAGCAGACCCTTGGCGTCCTCCGGTGTGGAAGCACATACTACCTTAAGTCCCGGGAAAGCCGCAAACAGGCCGTATACGGACTGGCTGTGATGAGGACCGGATCTCGTTCCTCCTCCGATGGCAGTCCTGACCACCCCCGGCATTTTTTCTATCTGTCCTCCGGACATATATCTGTATTTGGCGAGATGGTTTACTATAGGGTCTAATGCGCACATGCTGAAGTCCATCTTCATTATCTCCATGATAGGCCTCCAGCCGGTCATGGCGGCGCCTATTCCGAATCCCACTATAGCGTTCTCTGCCAGAGGAGAGTCGATGATCCTATCCGGGCCGTACTTGTGATAGAGGTCTCCTGTGACTCCGTAGGCCCCTCCGAGAATACCTACGTCCTGCCCCAAAAGTATAACTTTTTCATCGCGGGCCATTTCCTCGTCCATCGCCAGACGCAGAGCCTGCATATATGTCATTTTTTTAGTTTCCATATATCTCCTTACCTCCTTAGCATCCGGCGTATATGTGCTTCAGCGCTACTTCAGGCTGACTGTAAGGGGCGCTTTCGGCATATTCCCACGCGTCAGTCAGCTGCTCTTCGACTCTGTCATCTATGGCCTTGAGCTCTTCATCGGTCACGCCGTACTGGTCCTTAAGCTTTGCTGTAAGCATATTGATTGGATCTTTTTCGAGCCACGCTTTCTGCTCTGCGGGATCCTTATACTTAGTTCCTGCCTCGTTAGGCGCATGGCCCATCTTTCTCCATGTCATTATCTCCAGTATCATAGGACCGTTGCCTTCTCTCACATATTCGGCGGCCTTCATCGTCGCTTCATAGACTTCTTCCACGTCGTTTCCGTTTTCCACCGTCACTCCCGGTATGCCGAAGCCTGCGGCTCGTGTTGATAGTCTGTTAAGCCCCGTCATCTTTCTGAAGTCTTCTGAAATTGCGAAGAAGTTGTTCTGTATTATGAAAAGCACCGGAAGCTTAAAAGCAGCCGCCATATTTACGCCTTCATAAAAAGGTCCCTCGCAGGTGGAGCCGTCTCCCGAATAGGCCACGGCTATATTTCCCTTACCCTCGTGTTTGAAGTTGTAGGCGAATCCCACTGGTACCGTGTAACATGGTCCCAGTGTGCCGCCCAGCACATAAAGATTCTTTGACGCGTCTACAAAGTGAGCTTCTCCGGCCTTACCTTTGCATGTACCGGTAGATTTAAGCAGCGTCTCTGAAAGCATGGATCTCATATCGCAGCCTCTCATCAATATATGAGCGTGGCTCCTGTGATGAGGACAAACTATATCCGTGTCTCTGAACGCTTTCATCGTTGCAGTTCCTACAGCCTCTTCCCCGATACCCAGATGAGTCATTCCGAGAGGTTTGCCGTTTACATAGGCGTCCCAAAGCATCTCGTCGAATCTTCGGCTCTTTACGAGGTTCTCATAAAATTCAAGCAATAAAGATAAATCTGCCATCTTGATCTATATCCTCCGTTTTCGTGATTTTTCGTCAAACATATCCGGCCTGCAAGGCCGATATCTTTCTTTCTCCATCTTTAATGTTACTTGTTTTTCTCGAATTTTGCCAATACACAAAATTCATAGAGCTTTATTACAAGGATTTATACTGAATCCGATGGGCCGTTAGGCTCAAATATCACCTTGACGGTTTCTTCATCGTTTCGCATCATATCCATCCCTTCAAAAAATTTCTCGAGAGGGAGAACCGCTGTGACTGCCATGCACGGATCCACCTGACCTGTCTCCATGGCTCTGAGGGCCTGATCTATCCTGTAATGTGAAAACGTCGAACCGATGTAGCTGAGCTGCCTTGTGGCAAACATCTTAGTGTCTATCTCCACCTTCTTCGACTCCCGGACATTATTCTGAAACGCATAGTTGACAAAAGTTCCGCCCTTTTTCAGCAGCTCCAAGCTTTCAGTTATCAGTTCTGAATCGGCCGTTGTATCTATTATGTAGTCCAGCCCGTGAGGAAAGCGCTCTCTTAAGGCCGACCAGCAGCCTTGTCGATTCTCTCTGTCCACAAGAACGGTTTCTGCTCCGATTTTCTCTATATTCTTCAGCTTGCTGCTGACGCTGTCCATGACCGTCACAGAAGACACCTGCGCGCTTGCAGTCATCTGCGCAATTATGGTTCCGCTGGCTCCGCAGCCCAATATGAGTACATCTGCTCCGTATTTGAAATTACATCTCTCCATGCAGTTAAATGCACACGCCACCAGCTCGCTCATGGCAGCCTGCTTCATGGATACGCTGTCCGGTACTATGTGAACGAGACTTTCATCTACTGCCACAAGCTGGGCGAAGCCACCGTTCATGGTCTGTCCGTATGCTTCATTTTTGTCACAGAACTGAACTTCTCCTCTGCGGCAGAAATAACAATTTCCGCAAGGTTTATTAGCATCCGTCGTCACTCTGTCTCCTTTCCTGACACGGATCACCTTTTCTCCTGTCGCCTCCACTATGCCGGAATATTCGTGTCCCGGTATCAGCGGATACCTGCCGAAGACGGAGTATCCGCCGTCGTGAGCAAAATCGGCCGGCTTGCAGATGGCCGACGCGTATACTCTTATCAGCACGTCCTCCGGGCCGCATACAGGGTCAGGTACCTCTGTAAACAGGGCGTTATCCCTTCCTCCTTTTTTATATAAAACTGCTTTCATCATCGTCTCCCATTTATTTCACCAAGTTCGCTGCCGTAGGCAGTCAATTTTTCTATCTCTTCTTCTGTCATAGCGGCTCTGGGGCCTACCACCCTCATACCGTATTCTACTATTATTCCCAGTTCCTTTCTCAGGTCATAGTAAGTGCAGTGTCTTCCGAGATGATACAGGTCGTAGAGCGGAATCTTTCCCAATTCGTTTTTTAAGTAATCTATTCCCTCCTGTCTGTTGACCATCCGTATGTTGAGATGGTGCACGCCGGGTCCGTTTTCTCTCAAAAAGTCTGTAAAAGGGTTTACCTCATCTTCATAGCCTTTAAGAGGAGCAAACATTTCTATATCCATTCCGCCCATGAAAAAGTTGTACTGTTCATAGTGGAATTCCCCTTCTGCGCCGTTATACTTGACTTCTTTCAGCCTGCCTTCTCTATAGGCGTCTGTGGAATCAGAATAGGAAAGAGAGTCCTCGTCTATTCCGAAAAGTCTTCTGAAGGACTCCAGACCCTTTTTAAGGTCGGGAACTACTACGGCTACCTGGCAAACCAGATCCATATTGAGTTTAGTCATCTTATTCCTCCGTTCCATAAGCCTTCTTCAAGGCTTCTACATCCCGGCGTGCTGCGTCTATATAGTCGGCTGCGCCTTTCATCATGGACGGATGGTAATACATATTTTCAGACACTATCCATCCTCTGAATCCAATTTCCTTGACCGCCCGGGCCGATTCTTCAAAAAATGTGATTCCCGTTCCGAAAGGAACCAGCGGAGACTCTACATTGACATATCCGTCCCTGTTGCCGCCGTTATCCTTGATGTGAAAATGATCCATTCTGTCTTTTCCCAGCGCTCTTATCATGTCAGGCGGATATCCGGTTCCGTACATACACGGGTTATGGGTGTCGAAGCATAATTTGAGCTTTCCGCCGTATCTGTCGATATAAGTAAAATGATCCTCAAGGGTCATATCAGTCTCAACCGCTATGTTTATTCCATATTCTTCTCCCAAGGCTACCGCATAATCGGTAGCGGTTATGGCATAGGCTTTCTTCGCCGGATCGTTGAGCCTCATGGCGTCTATGGTCACGCAAGGTACTCCCATCTCCGACGCGGCTATGATGCCTTGCTTGATGCTCTCTGTGCATATGCGGCCTTCTCTGCTCTCCGGCCTGTTTCTGTAATATCCCTGATGTCCTAAAGTATAGAGATGTATTTGAGGATAGCTCATGCCGTATTTGGCGGCAATATTCAGATAATAGTCCTGTACTCTCTTGTTTCGTAGCGGGAAGCCCTGCATGGAGCCGCCTCCGTCGCCCAGCTGTACTCCCGTAAACCCTGCTTCATGAGCCATCTTTACTGCCAAGTCTCCCCAGCACGGAAAGGCCCACTCGCAGGCTGCAAATTGAAATCTCTTCATCATAGTCCTCCGCCAAAAACTGTCTTCAGTAAATTTACATCTCTTGACGCCGCTTCGCAGAAGTCACCGCCTACCTTGTTTATCTGCCCGCTGTAATACGGAGTCTCAGATACCACCCAGCCGCTGATACCGCTTTTCTTTATCGCCTCGGCGCTCTGCAGGAAGCCGGCGTCTCCTGTGCCTAATGTTGTATTTTTGCCTCCCTGGCGGGTTACGAATCCATCGGTGCCGGCTTTCAGGTCTCTTGCCCTGATCTGTCTTATGTATTCCTTTCCCAGCTCCTTTATCATCTCGGGAGCTTTCCCTGCGGCGCAGACCACAGGGTCCAGAGTATTAAAAGAGAGCTTAGCCTTTCCCTCTGTCCTGTCTGCTATCTCCTTCTGCCACCGGGCCGCTCCGTCGCTGACTATCAGCAGCTGTACTCCATTTTCCTCTGCGATAGTCTGAGCGTATTTTATCTTCTGAAAGGCATATTCATGCTGAAAAACTCCGAATAGCCCTCTCACAGGCAGAGTCACCTGCGGTATCCCCATAACGGCTGCCGATTCTATGGCTTTTTTTATCGTTTCACGGCAATGCTGCCCCTGCTTTGAGTCGTCGGAATTTTTAATAAACCCCTGATTCTCCAGCAGATATAAATATATACCCATGAGCTTTATCCCATGTTTGGCTGCGGCCTCCATATAGTCGTCCTGAATAAAAGGATCCGTCAGTGGAAAATTGTCCTTTCTGCTGAGATCAAGGCCCAGCCTCTCATATTCCACAAATCCGTTGTTGTCGGGATGTGGCTGCAAATATCCTCCGCCGTCTGTGATTTCTATTCCGTCAAAGCCTGCCTCGGCGGCCATCTCCACCGCCAGAGACCCCCATACGGGAAAGCAGTATTCGCAGGATGCAAATTTAAATTTCTTCATTTTGTCTCCCTTCGTCCTTCCGTCTCATCTTCCCTCGGATGGACCGTTTGGCTCTATGATTATCTTGATAGCCTCGCTGTCGCTCATATTCTTATCCAACGCTTCAAAGTAGCGTTCGAGAGGATATACGTCAGATATGATAAATTCCGGATCCACTCTGCCGGTCTCCATGGAACGCAGCACCTGCTCAAAATTATGATGCTGAAAAGTAGTTCCCATATAGCTGAGTTCTTTTCGGGCTATGAGAGACATGTTGAGTGTAATATCTTTTTTGTCTGTAGAGGCAAAGGAATAATTCAAGAATTTGCCCTGAGCCTTGAGAAGTTCAAAGCTGCTTTCTATGAGCTGTGCGTTACCGCACGCGTCTATTATCACATCAAAGCCTTTTGGGAACTGCCTCTTTAATTCAGCTTCGTGGATAGCGTAATCGCTCCTGTCCACCAGCACCGTGTTGACGCCCTTCGTCTCTATCTTCTTTAGCTTGCTCTTTACAGAGTCTATTATGGTAACCGTTCCGGCCTGAGTGTTTTTAGCCAGCATGGCCAAAAGCATACCGCTGGCCCCGCTTCCCAGAATAAGTACGTCTGCCGCCTGCGGTATCTGACATCTGTCTATGCAGTGATACGCGCAGCCCACCAGCTCGCTCAGCGCCGCCGCTCTCATTGACACTTTGCCGGGTACGGCGTATACATGGCTTTCGGGCGAGACCACCAGCTCCGCAAAGCCTCCGTCTATGCTCTGACCAAGTGCTTTGTAATTTTCACAGAAAGCGAACTGCCCTCTCTGGCAGTAATAACAGGTCATACATGGGGCGCCGTTATCTACCGCCACCCTGTCTCCCGGTTTGAATCTCGTCACTTTTTTTCCTACGGCTTCAACTATGCCGGCAAACTCGTGTCCCGGTATTACAGGATATTCTCCCAACATGGACGTCCCGTTGTCGTGGCTTGAATCCGCAGGTTTGCATATTCCGCAGGCCATTACTCTTATCAATACTTGGGTATCTTTGCAGACGGGATCCGGAACCTGACAGATTTCCGCGTTGTCCCGTCCGCCGCTCTTATACAATAGCGCCTTCATTTTTTCCTCCTATATCAGACTCCTGACGTCCTCCTCATACTCTGGCGCAGGGTCCTGTGATTTCGTCATGCAGTGCGACGCAAAGACCTGTATCCTGTTCAAAATCATATATCAGATACGCGCCTTCCCCGCTCTCCTCTATCAGAGAAGGTTTCAGACCTTCCTCCTCATATCTTTCTATCAGTTCTTCCCGGTTCTCTGGATATACCATCAGATGATGAAACCCCGGACCTCTCTTTGATAATGCGTCGGAATAAGGGTCGCCGCCCGATTTATTTTCCGGCTCTATCAGTCTGACTCTGACTCCTCCCATATCGAAATCCGTATATTTGTACCGGCACGTTATCTCTTTGCCCCGGTATATATGCTTAACGTTTTCGGCGCTCTTTCCTGTCCTGACAGAGCCCGGGTCAAACTCCACCATGGTTCTCCAGTTCTCTGTGGCTTCTTTCAAATCCTCTACCACACATACTATGCCGAAGATCTGCTTTATCTGTTGTCTTTCCATCATCTTCATCCTTCAAAAAATCTCTTAGGGTTGTCTATGGTTAAGTTCCACAAGTATTCAGGGTCAACTCCCATATCCGCCAGTTTTCCGAATACTCTTTTCTTTATGAAGAGGAAGCCTTCCGGGCATATGCCTCCTATGTATTCGAGTATATCCTCCGGCTGATAGTCGAACAGCGTTGACATGCTGAATATATCGTGGGAAAACAACATTCTGTCGCCCATTCCTTCGTCCAGCATGGCTTTGATGAACTTAATTCTTGTTTCCGTTCCTACTGCATACTCTCCGGGAAGTGTTATTATCGGCATTCTGTCTATTCCCAGCCAGACTCCTTGGTCATATATCCATTTGACAAAATCCATATCTGTCGTTTCAGGTATATGTCCTACGGAAACATTATTCATGTCGACTCCCACTTCTTTAAGCAAATTCAGCTGATGTCTCGGCGTCTCCGTAGGGCAGTAGGTGTGAAGCATAATCTTTTTCCCCGTCGCAACCTGCGCCATACCTACGGCATGATGAGTCTTTATGTTCCACGGCGTAGGGCCTTCCTTATCCATGGCCGCTTTTAATATTCCGGCTTTTATGTCCGTGCCGTCGCAGCCCTTGTTAATATCGTCTTCAAAAGCCTGCGCCCACTTTTCCTCCGGTATATTGCCTGCATAAGGCGGTTCCATTCCCCACCAGCCGGTGGTGGCTACTATATTTACTCCAGTCTTCTGGCTGGCTCGTTTCAGCCCTCTCACATCTCTGCCAAGGCCTACAGGCGTCGCGTCTACTACTGTTTCTATCCCGTTGGCTTTCATTTCTTTAAGGTCTTTCTCTATCTTCTCTTCGGTGCCTTCTTTATAAAGCTGAGGATAGCTGAGGGCAACGCCCATGCTGGAGCTGTATATGTGCTCGTGCATAAGAACCGATCCCAGTTTATTCGTATCCACATTTCCTATCACTGTTTGAACTGTTTTCATTTTTATTCCTCCATGGATTTGTTCGTTATCTGCAAAACCGGGCGAATACGGTACGCTTGCTGTGTCTTACAGAGGAGCTGACCGATAACGCCCGGTTCATATTGTCTGTTTCTTGATCTTGTTGAATCGGAGCGTATATAACTCCTGTTGATTTTTAAATCAGTTTATATTCCTTACTTCCATTCTTCAGTCCATTTGGCCAGAGCTTCTACGATTTCCGTTCCCGGCAGTCCTTTGCTGTCAAGCTCGGCTGCTTTTTCCAGATTGGCTTTCTGCACAAGTTCCATAAATGCAGTATGCTCTTCATCGGTCAAAACGATTTCTTTTGTTCCGTAAGTTTCTTCTGCCCATTCCATGGCGCCTTCTTCTGCTGCCTTGAAGCCTTCCACATTAGCTTTTTCTACAACGCTTCTAATCTCTTCACTGTCGATAATTTCCTTAATATCATCAGGAAGGCTGTTCCATGTGTCCATATTCATCAGATGTCCCGGAGCGCTGGCATAGCAGAGATTCAGCTTTACACAGTATTTGCAGACCTCGGCGAAGTTGCAGGACTGAAGCGTTTCTGTAGGTATGAGCATTCCGTCATACATGTTCTTCTGCAATGACGAATACACTTCTGAGAAAGGCGTGTTTACAGGAGTTGCGCCGCATTCTTCCACAAAGCCGTTCCAGTCGGCCTCACACCAGATGGTGAGCCCTTCCATATCGGATGGCTTGGTAACTTCTTTATCAACGGTCAGCAGCTGGTACATGGTACCGCCGTTGAATCCCTGCGCCAAAACCTTTACATCTTTGAACTCGTCGGATATGGCGTCGAATTCTTCATAAAGTCTATATGAAAAATCAACTACCGCATCTTCCGGAATTCCTGAAGTCAAGCTCTTCCAAACTTCTGAGATATTGAAGCCGTCGTTGGCATATCTATGTACATCTGCGATGTCGGCGACTCCTGAAAGCAGCTGCTGATATTCAGCGTTGGCGTCTATCAGAGTATCGTCGTAGTAGAAAGAAAACGTAACTCTTCCGTCTGTTGCTTCTGTTACGGCGTCTGCCCAAGTGCGCCAGCTTTCTGCCTGGAAGTTAGACTCAGAAACGGCCAAGCTAAACTTCAGATTGTAAGTTTCTTCTTCTCCTGACGACTTTCCGCAGGATGCAAAGGTAAACACCATTAAAGCTATGAGCATCACGGTTAAAATCTTCTTTTTCATAATAATATCCTTTCTTCAACTCATCTTGCCAAGAAACAGATATTCAAAGGTTCTTCTTCCGGTATCATCTAACGTTCTCTGTAATTTTTCGGATTGCCCGCTCTCGGGTCGCAGGCCATAGGCCCTACCACTACGCTTCCTATCTCCAGGATTACTCCCAGTTGATCCAGCAGATCGTAGAAATAGCAATCCTTGACAAAGCCGTTCTCGTCAGGTTTTCCCAAGACGGCCTTCTGCATAGGCGCTATACCCATATCGCTCATGGTCTTCTTGAAGCCTTCTCTGTCTGCCATTCTGACGGCTATATGCTGTATTCCGCTCTTCCCTCCGTTCCTTATGAGAAAGTCCGAATAAGGATTCCCCGGGGTCTTGTCGAGAGGTTCTATTATTTCGATGTCCATGTTCCCAAGGTCAAAGCGGCAGTATTTTATGAAAAACTGACACGGTCTGCCGTAGTAGTTGGCGCCGTCAAATTCACCTTTATCGAACAAATCTTTAGTGCAGCGTTTTATGACGGCGGAATCGTCTATATTGAACAGGTTTTTCCAGTTATTCAATAAACCTTCCATGTCAAAAGTAGCTATAGCTATCTGAAACACAAAATGCACATCAGCCTTTTTCTCAGCCTCAGGCAGTGCCTTTACCTCTTGTATCTTTTTCATCGCCGAATCCTCCTTGTTCGTCTTCGGACAGCTTTATAATCTCATGTAATACGGCTACTCTTCAGCCCACTCGGCAACGGCTTCTACCATCTGTGTTCCCGGCAGTCCCTGTGAATCGAGTTTCTCGGCCAGAGTGCCCTTAGCTTCTGTAAGCAGTTCCAAGAACTCAGCTTCTGCCTCCCGGGTAGGAGTCACTACAGTTACGCCGTAAGTGTCCTCAGCCCATTTTATAGAAGATTCTTCAAGTCCGAATCCATCTTCTCTGTTGGCGTCCTCAAGTTTTTTGATGAGCTCTTCATCGTTGATGATGGCTTTAAGATCATCAGGCAGACTGTTGTATACGTCCATGTTCATCAGATGTCCCGGCCCGCTCATATAACAGAAGTTTATCATAGTCACATAGTCGCAGACTTCAGCAAAGTTACATGACTGAAGAGTCTCGGCGGCGATCATCAGTCCGTCGTACATGTTCTTCTGAAGTGAAGAATACACTTCTGAGAACGGTGTATTTACAGGCGTGGCTCCGCAGGCCTTTATGAACTCATTCCAGTCTGCCTCGCACCATATAGTCATTCCCTTAAGATCGGCAGGAGTCTTGACTTCTTTATCAACAGTCAGGATATCATAGGCTCCGCCTCCGGAATATGTATGAGCGAGTATCTTCACATCTTTGAACTCGTCAGCTACTTCAGGAAATTCCTCCAGGAACTTATATGACAGAGAAGTCTGCTGATCTACAGGTATACCTGCCGTCAAGAGCTTCCAGTTCTCTGTAATGACGAATCCGTCTGAAGCATAGCGGTGTACGTCGGCGATATCGGCTACTCCCGATACAAGCTGCTGATACTGAGCATTGGCGTCTACCAGGGTATTATCGTAATAGAAAGTAAACTGCAATCTGCCATCGGAAGCTTCTGTGACAGCGTCGGCCCACTCTCTCCAGTTTTCCGCCATAAAGTTACTTTCTGAAGGCTCCAGGCTTATTTTAAGATTATAAACCTTATCGTCTCCGCTTGCTCCGCCTCCGCAGGCTGTCATCGCAAAAATCATCACGAATATCAGCAATACTGCTAAAATCTTTTTCCCTTTCATTTGTCTACCTCGTCTAAGTTTTTTAGCTGACAATAATTTGTCAGTCTTCTTGACATAAATTTTAACAAGATCTATTCAAAAAATCCAAGTTTTAAAAGTAATATGGAGATATCACTTTTAATTATATAAAACTTATATCATACTTAGCTACTCTTTCCTCCGCACCGGAAGAAGTTACCATAAATATGTTTGAGCAGGGTCTCTTTTCTCCTGTCCTTATGAAAAACTTGGCGTCCTTTACCTTTTCTCTGAAATCCGCAAAAGAAAGATAGCCCACCTCCTGATTGTGTACCATGTGCAGTATCTGATCGTGGAGATATTCGTTAGACGATACGACGCCCTCCATCAATACCATTTCCTGAACTGCTACTTCATTCAGGCAAGCCTTCAGAACCGGCAGGAACTCCGGCATGCCTGCTACCACTGACAGATCTATCCTCTTTGCGTCTTTGGGAATGGGAAAGCCCATGTCGCAGATCACGAAGCTGTCCATATGCCCCAGGTCTGCCAGAGCATAAGCTAAATCCGGATTTATAATTCCTCTTTTCTTCATAATATTATCCTCCCCAGCGCCGTTTTCTTTTCGGCAGCTTTAAAAAAATCCGGGCGCATGTCTTAACGCACCCGGATAAAAGATATATTTTTTGCTTAAGTTATAGCGTATCCTAACACTGAAGGCAGCCATTCGCATATGGCCGGGAATGCCACCAGCAGTCCCAGTCCCACAAAGTCGGCAATCAGGAACGGTATGACGCCTTTGAATACATCTACCAGAGGTTCTTTTGCCAGGCCTTTCAGGAAGAATGCGGTCATTCCCATAGGAGGAGTCAATCCGCCGATGTCTCCCATCCTTACTAAGATTACTCCGAACCAGATGGCCGAGAATCCGCAGTCCTGAACGATAGGCAGGAAGATTCCCACGGTCAGTAAAACCATGGACATGCAGTCTACGAACATGCCTAAGATTATATAGACGATCAGTATTACGAGGATCAGAAGTATATTAGGCAGGTGCATATTCATTACAGCGTGAGAGATAGTGAACGGCAGGCCGGACAGGGCTATCATCTGTTTCATTATCATAGCAGAGGCTATTATGATATATATCATACCTATCATGCTTCCACCTGATATGAGTATCTGTTTGAATATCTTAAAGCTCATCTTCTTCTGGAAGCATGCGATTATGAATGCAAGAGCAGCGCCGAGAGCGCCGGCCTCTGTAGGCGTACAAAGTCCCAACAGTATTCCGCCCATTACGAAGAGGATGACTACGAGCAGAGCCCCCACATCCTTGAGGGCTATCAGCTTTTCTTTAGCTGAAGTCTTAGTGCTTCGAGGTCCTGCGTTGGGTTTTACTTTGCACCAGATCAGAATCACTATGACATACAGTCCTGCCATCAGTAATCCCGGCATGATTCCGGATATGAGAAGTGTTCCTATGGATGTGCCTGTCATCATGCCGTATACGATGAACATGGACGAAGGAGGAATCAGGTCTCCCAACTCCGAACCTGCGGCAATAGAGCCTAATGCCATCTTTTTATCATATTTATAACGAGCCATTTCAGGCAGGGCTATAGCTCCCACCGCCATGATAGAAGCCCAAGGGAAAGCTGTTACAGCTGCAAATACAGCGCATGCTATTATAGTGGCGATACAAAGTCCTCCCGGAAGTTGTCCCAGCCACGTTCTGCAAGATGAGTACAGAGACGTTCCCATGCCTGTCTCTGTTATAATGGTGGCCATCAATATGAACATGGGCAGTACGGCATAGTCGTAACTCGATACCATGGAAAACAGCGCCGTGCTGGTAACCGATATGGCTCCATTTATGCCGTTTATAAATATGAGTCCTGCGACGCCGCTGGCCAGCATGGCATAGCAGATCTTTACTCCCATCAGCGCCAGGATAAAGAAGAGAACGATGGCTCCAAGGCCTATCCAACAAGCAGTAGTCATCATTGTTCCTCACCTCCGTCAACGTCTTTATCTGCTTCAGCCTTTTTCAGATCTTCTTCGAGAGCTTTTTCGGCCGCTTCTTCTGCTCCCTGAGTTACGAAAGCAGCGACAAAACCTTCTCCTGCTCCTTCTGTGCCCTCAAGAGCGTTCTTCTCCTCAAGGCTGCGCACTACTTCTTTGCCTGCTGCTATCCTGAAACAATCAATCATTTCCAGCGCAGCTGCTATAGTAGTTATCAACATTCCTACTGCAAACAGCCATCTGAATATCCACGTAGGAAGTCCTGCAGTAGTGGTGGTTTCCATGACCAGAGTTCTCTGATACGCATATACCACCAATACATACACGGTGAATAACATTATTACCATCGTAAATATACCGGAGATTCCCTCGGATACAGCCCTTTTCTTAGGCTTCAGATGACTTGTTATTATATCCATCTGTGAATGTGCCGATTTAAACGTGGCAAATGGTATGGCAAAGGACGCCGTTCCTGCCGCGCACAGTCCGCAGAGTTCGTAGACGAACCTTATATTGAAATCTGCTACTGTTCTGGTCAGCATATTCGTAAACATGAATATAGTAGAGATACACAGGAAAATTCCTGCCAGGATCGCCAATATTTCGCTGCTTTTTTCAACAAAGGCAATCTTTTTCTTGTCATAATTGCTCATGATTTTACCTTTCCTAAAATGTCTTATTCATACTGTTTACTCAGCTCTATCATCGCATTCAAAATCTCGGTTCCAGGAAGTCCCTCAGAATCGAAGGTTGCCGCAATGCTCTTCTTCGACTCGTTGAGCACATCTATGAATTTCTGCTGTTCTTCAGCGGACAATTCTATCACTTTAGTTCCGTGATTATCTATAGCCCACTGAATTCCTTCCTGTTCAGCTTCGTGGGCGCTCTTCTCCATATTGCTCTCGATGAAGTTGACTACTTCCTCATCGTTGAACACCGCCTTTATATCATCAGGCAAGCTGTTCCATACGTCCAGATTCATAAAGTGTCCGGGCTGCGTAAGATAATTGAGGTTCACCATGGTGCAGTACTGACATACTTCCGCAAAGTTTACTGACTCCAGCGTCTCTGCAGCTATCAGCAATCCGTCGTACATATTTTTCTGAAGTGAAGAATATACTTCCGACCAAGGAGTGTTTACAGGAGTTGCTCCCATTCCCTTTACGAAATCGTTGAAGTCTGCCTCGCACCAGATTACCAGTCCCTTCATATCGTCTACTGAGTCCACTTCTTTATTTACTGTTAGAAGCTGATATGTACCGCCGTCAAAAGCGTAAGCCAAAGGGTGTATACCTGATGTTTCCTCTTGAAGTTCAGGAAATTCTTCAAAAAGTGCTTTTGTTATGGCTACTTGTCCTCCTATCGGAGTTCCCATTGTGAATCCTTTCCATTTCTCCAGCATAGTGAATCCGTCTGACGCATATCTGTGGATATCCGCTATGTCCGCTACTCCGGCCGTAAGCTGCGCATATTCACTGTTGGCGTCTATAAGAGTACTGTCGTAATAGAATGTGAAAGTGACTCTTCCGTCAGTTTTCTCGGTTATCATATCCGCCCACTCTTTCCAGAGCTGGCTCATACGGATATTCTCACTGCCGGCGATACTGAATTTTAAGTTCCATGTTTCCTGGTCGCCGCTGCCTCCACTCTTTCCGCAGGCTGTCATCGCCAGGACCATGATGAAGATCATACCTAACACTAAGATTTTCTTTTTCATGACTTTACCTCTCCCTTATAAAATAGATAAACGAACTTGATAATGGCGTATTAAGTGACAAATAATTGTCACTTTTATGTTTAAATAGTAACAATTCTATATCTATTAAGCAAATTGAAAAAAGGAATATAAAAACATAACTTAGTTTTATATATATGTCAGATGTTGCCGCCAGCGCTGCGACCATCCTCTTTAAAACTTTTTTTCATGGTCTCAAGGTCGCAAGAGGCCAAAGCGATGAAATCCGCCTCGCCATCGTTCATAGGAGGAAGATAATAATAGTTTTCCGTCATCAGCCATCCCTCAAAGCCCATGTCATTTATGATCTTTACAGACTGTTCGTACTTTCCGTCTCCTGTTCCCAGAAGCACGCAGCCTCTCTGGCCGGGAACGAACAGTTCCTTTTTACTGTCCTTCAGGTGAAAGTGGCTTATCATGTCTTTCCCGAAAGATGTCATCTGGCCGCAGGGATCTCCGCTTCCGAACCTGAGAGGGTTAAGTATGTCCATGCATATCTTTATCCTGCTTCTGTCTTCAAAAGCCCCGGAAAAATCTAAAAGTTTATATATCTCCTCTATGGGAATAGCCGATTCTACAGCTATCTCTATTCCGGCTTCTTCTGCCATCCTTGAAGCCAGCCTAAGATGCGCCGCTGAATTCTTCAGCTGTTCCTCGTTCCTTGGATCTGCGGTTATCACTACGGTCCTTATATTCATCTTTTCGCAGGCTTCAAATCCCTTTGTCAAACTCTCTATGGCATGACGGCCGCAAGACGAGTCCGGCAGATAATTGAGAGTTCCTTCTGACAAAAGCGCGCCTAAGTTCAAAGAATGCAGCTTAATTCCGTATTTCAGAGCGGCCTGATTGTAGCTTTCCTGTACTTTTTGATTATTAAGCGGAAAAGCAGCCAGTCTCCCTCCTGCTTCTCCGATCTGCATCCCCTCGAAGCCGGCTTCTGCCGCTATCTCTATGGCAGTCGCCCCGGAGACGGGCAGCGACCATTCGCATATTCCCAATTTTCTTTTCATGATATCCTCCCGGATCCTCCCTCGGCCTAATCGCTAATTTTAAAATGACGCGGCGTTCATCGTGAAAATACATTGTCCGGGAACCATACCCGGACAATGTACAAGGAGTAAAGTTATTTGAGCCGGATCATGCCGGCATTTTCCGTATGTAATCACTTCACCTGCATTGAAGCGTCCTGGTGAGCCTGCATAGCGCGAGTTCCCGAATAGCCTCCGTCGATAGGAAGAACCTGGGCTGTTATCTGCCTTGCCTCATCTGACACCAGGAAGAGGTATCCGTTAGCTATATCCTGAGCTACGTTGATCCTCTTGGTCGGCGTTATGCTGAGGAAATTATCGTCTATGCTTCCCGGGATATGGCTGTTATTATTAGTCCTAGTGAATCCCGGCGCAACGCAGTTTATATTTATTCCGTATTCTCCCATTTCGAGAGCTATCGCTCTTGAAAAAGCTATGATACCTGCCTTGGTGGCAGCATAGATCGAACCGTTGCGTTCTCCCTGAAAAGCCGCCGTGGAGGACGTGCTGACGATTCTTCCGCCGCTGCCCTGCTTGATCATCTGCTTGCAGGCCAGCTGTATCATATAATATGTAGCCTTCATGTTCAGATTTACCGATCTGTCAAAGGAGGCGAAGTCTGTCTCAAGAAACGGCAGCTTGCATCCCCATCCCGCGTTGTTGATGAGTATGTCGACTTTACCGAACTCTTCTACTGCTTTTTCAAATATGTTTTCTCTGTCCTTCTGTTCGGTCAGATCGGCGACTACAGCCACTGCTCTTCCGCCCTCTTTGCAGATTTCCTGAGCGGCTTTTTCTGCTGCTTCTTTATCCATATCGACTATGACGATAGCAGCGCCCTCCTTGCTGAACGTCTTTGATGTAACGTAACCGATACCTTTGGCTCCACCTGTGATGACAGCCACTTTTTCCTCTAATCTTCCCATGTTAGAGTCTCCTTTCGTCTTCTTCTATTTTTCATTTTTGTTTTTTTCTTCGTAATACGTTTTGGCCATAGGGCCGACTACCATATCTCCAAGTTCTGCTATAAACCCGAAAAGGTCTCTGAAATCGTATGTCTCAAGTTTTAGATCGCCTGTCCTGCTGAAGACATGGGGAGGAATACCCTTCTCTGCCATGATACTGTCTATGACGCTGCGGTCTTCAAGCTTCATATTTATATGATGTATCCCCTGCCCGTGTATATTCAGCCAATCCGAATAAGGGTCTCCTCCCTCTTTGCAGAGGGGTTCTATATATTCGAAATCTATACCGCCGAAGTTCAGTCTGGCAGTCTTTATGTAGAATTCGACCGGCACACCGTTATACTTGTTTTCTGTGACGATGCCCTGCTGAGCCTTTTCTTTCGTTGATTTTATGACTATGCTCTCTTCGTCCAGTTCAAAATAAGTCTTCAGATTTTCTATGGTCTTTTCGACATCTTGCACTACCATCCCTACCTGAAACACGATCTCTGCTTTTGTCTTATTCATTTACACGCCTTCTCTCTTGTCTTCCGCCGCCTTTTCAGCGCAGCAATTTCTGCATATCCTCAGGCGTCATGCCTCTTATATAGCTTCCTATATCTATCCTTTTAGCGATATGAAAAGCAAGATTTTCATCTATCCGTATTCCCTCAAGGGCTTTCTCCACGTCGGCGATTTCTCCGGCGCCGAAAAAGTCTCCGCTTATGGAAATCTCCTGTATGACGCCATCCTTAACCTGCGCATTTGCCTCCACTGATCCGAACGGATATCTATGATGATTGTAATAATTGTAGTTGCCTGATTTTCCGTAGTTCCACTGCCATGTAGAATATTTCTCTTGGGCCAGCCTTCGGATCTCCCTCAGATCTTCTTCGGTCAAGCTGTAATTCTCTTTCTCTTCTTTTCCCATGACCTGCCTGATCAGAGCTTTTTTGAATCCTTCCACAGTAACGGGAAACGAACTTTGAGCGCTTATGGTAGTCACTCTCGACCTGACTGACTTGGCGCTCTTGGATTCGAACTTTGCTTCTTTAGGTTTCAGCGCGTCGGCTACGTCTATCAGATTGCTGTCGATCATGATGCAGCCGTGATGCATGATCCTGTTTTGTTTCAGGTATTGAGAATTTCCTGAGAATTTTTTTCCATCTATGACAAGATCATTTCTGCCGGTAAACTCCGCTCTTATTCCCATGAAATCAAGGGCCTCTACCACAGGCATGGCAAACCTTCTGAAATTAAAATCAAATCCCTTTTTCTGATCTACTATGAAAGTGAAGTTCAGGTTTCCTCTGTCATGATAGACGGCGCCTCCTCCGGAAAGCCGTCTTACTACGCGTATACCGTTGTCATCGACAAATTTTTGATTTATCTCCTGCGCCGTATTCTGGTATTTTCCAACCACTATCGTGTTGTCGTTCTGCCAGAGCATGAAATATTCCTGTCCCCTGTCCATCTTCTCAAAGACATATTCTTCGAGAGCCAGATTAAAATAAGGGTCTTTGCTGTCCGACTCTATATAGATCATATTCTGCCTCCCCGGATGCCCGTCCACGCGAGGACCTCGCCAAGAATGGGATCAGTAATCTTTGAATGCTTCCTTCAATGTTTCCACGTCTCTTTTAGCAAGAGAAACGTAATTTTCGCCGTCTCGATTGAGATTAGGCCTCGTATAAAAAGTCTCGGAGATTATCCAGCCTTCATATCCTATATCCTTTATGGCCTGAACCGATTCTTTAAAGTAAGTACCGCCCTGGTCAAGCAATACTATAGGAGCAGTCTCCTTTGTGATAAATCCTTCGCTGTCAGGCATGGACTCCTTCATATGGAAATGATCTATCCTGTCTTTTCCCAGCGCTCTTATCATGTCGGGCGGATATCCGGTGCCGTACATGCACGGATTATGGGTGTCAAAGCATAGTTTCAGCTTACCGTCGAAAGCGTCGAGAAATTTAAAATGTTCTTCCATGGTTATATCGGTTTCCATAGCTATCTGAATGCCGTAGGCGTCGGCAACTTCCACCGCATACTTGTACATATCCAATACGTGGCGGCGCTGGGCTGCGCCGTACATTCTCATTCCCTCTATCATGACGACGGGTATGTTCATCTGTGAAGCCGCTATTATACCTTTTTTTATGCTCTCCATTCCCTCTTTTCCGTCTCTGCTTGTGAGACTGCTTCGTATAAAGCCCTGCCTCACCAGAGTGTAGAGGTGGATAGACTGTAAATGTACGCCGTATTTGGCTGCGGATTCAAGGTAGCCGTCCTGTATCCACTTATCGTTCAGAGGATAGGAGTACATGGATCCGCCGCCGTCAGCAAGCTGTATACCGCTGTAACCGGCTTCACTTGCCATCTTGACGGCCCATGGGCCCCAATAAGGAAAACTGAATTCACAGACTCCGAATTTTATTCTATCCATTTTCAGATTATCTCCTTTTTAACATTATTCTTTGTTAGATTATATAAGCAAAAAAACGGAAAGTACAATTCTTGTTTTTTTACGTTGCTTATTCCTTTTTGTTATAGATTAAAAGGCCGGCCACTGAGACCGGCCGCGAGCTGCCGGAGCCGGGGTTAAGGCTGCAAAAACGTCCCTTTAAAAGAAAAGCTGTTTATGGGACTATTATTAAAATAAATAGAGAAATATAGGCTGCAAGACCCTCTCACTACCCAGAAGACAGCCAAAAACTCCCGCAAACGCCCTGTAATCCAAGCAGCCCGGGACCTGCCAATAAAAAATTCCCGGAAAAGAGCTAAAAGAGCTCGATACCGGGAATAACGACCAGCTTAAACAACTTCTTCCTATATTATCATTTTTCATTCAAGATGTAGGATGTCAGACTTCTGCTGCACCCGTTCTTTTCGTAAAACGTCTCCAGACCCGGCTGAGCTCCGAAGTAAAGCATGGTAGGCGTATTTTCACCTGCCAGTTTAAGAAGCCTGCTGCCGATACCCTGTCCTTGATACTCCGGAAGAACCAGCATCTCCGTTATGGTTCCGAAATAATATCCATCAGAAAGTACCCTCAGACAACCCACGAGTTTTCCGCCGTCCCAGGCAGTGATATTCATAGTCTTAGACAGGGCCGACCCGGTCTTCATCTCATCATAATCCCCCGGCCATATCTCATTGACAAAACGAATAAAGATGCCTGCGTCCAATTCTTTATAGTCTATCTCATATTCTATCATCTTATTCTCCTCTCTGTTCATTATCCTCTCGGTCTGAGAAAGATCTCCTCAAGTAGATCATATCTTTAAGGCGCACGCCGGCCTCATATATGGGATGGTCATAATTGTCGATAAAAAAGTCTTTTATTTCATGAGACCTTACGAACCCGCACTTTTCATAAAAGGGCACCGTCATGGGGCTGTCGCCGGTTCCTACCTGCAGCGTTGTATATTTTTCCTCGTAACGGCTGATGATAAAGTCTATCAAGACCCTTCCATATCCCTTTCTTCTGTATTCTGTCAAAACAGCGATATTCTTTATTTCCAGAACGCCGTTTCCCTCATCGGTAATTACACATTCGCCTTTGGCGCCATCGTCCCACAAGACAAACATCCTGCCTCTTTCTATATATCTGTCTATCATATTCTCCTGCTCGTCGGCCGACATGAGCAGCGCAAGATACTGCTTCTTATCTTTGTTCACTTCTCTTATTTCCACTGCGCTCGATATTCTCCTTTTTAAAAATGCCATCGGAGATTTCAGATCCGATGGCATTTTAAATTATCTCTTAAATTTTCATCTCCTTGCAGATCATCATCTTTCGTCTCTTGAAATATAATCACGCTTAACTACCAAGCTCTTATATGCAGGTCTGATGATCTTACTGTCAGTTATGAGTTCTTCCATTCTATGAGCGCTCCAACCGGATATTCTGGCCACAGCAAACAGAGGCGTGTACAGCTCTCTTGGAATGTCCAGCATGTCATATACAAAACCGCTGTAAAAGTCCACATTGGGACTGACGCCTTTAAAGATCTTTCTCTCTCCGGCTATGACCTTCGGAGCCATTTCTTCTATATTGTTGTATAGTGTCATGTCTTCGTCGCGGCCTTTGGCCTTTGCAAGTTTTTCCACGAAGGACTTAAACACCTTTTCTCTCGGGTCTGAAAGCGAATACACTGCGTGTCCCATTCCGTATATCAGCCCTTTTCTGTCAAAAGCTTCTTTGTTTAGAATCTTATCAAGATAAGCGGCTACCTCCTCCTTGTCGGAATAGTCCGATACGTGTTCTCTTATATCGTCCATCATGTTCATAACCATGAGATTTGCTCCGCCATGTTTCTTTCCCTTAAGGGATGACATGGCGGCTGCGATGGCCGAATATGTGTCAGAGCCGGCAGAGGTTACTACTCTCGTCGTGAAAGTGGAGTTGTTTCCGCCGCCGTGTTCCATATGCAGAAGTAGCGCTATATCCAGCACCTGCGCCTCCAGATCTGTAAATTTCATGTCCGGCCTGAGCATTTGAAGCAAATTTTCTGCCAGAGAAAGGTTAGGCTTAGGGCGATGTATATACATGCTGCCGTCGTTATCATAATGGTTATATGCGTGGTATCCGTAAACGGCCAGCATCGGAAAGAGTCCTATGAGCTGAAGACACTGCCTCAGCACATTGTCAAGATCAAGATTGTCCCTCTGAGAATCATAAGAAGCAAGAGTAAGTATGCTTCTCGTCATGGAATTCATTATATCAGAGCTGGAAGCTTTCATTATCACCTCTCTGGTGAAATTTTTAGGCAGAGTCATGCACTGATACAGGACATTTTCAAATTCGGAAAGCTGCTCCTTAGTCGGCAGCTGGCCGAACAACAGAAGATATGCCCCCTCTTCGAAGATGTATCTGTTTCCTATACATCCCTTTACAAGTTCTGTAACATCATATCCTCTGTACAGGAGTTCTCCGTCGCACGGCACCTGTTTGCCGTCTACCGTCTTAAATCCCATTACATGAGATATGTTAGTAAGCCCGGTCAAAACCCCGTGACCGCCCAGATCTCTCAAACCCTTTTTTACTCCGTATTCCTCAAACAGTTCGGATTTTATACGGTCGTTCTGCACGCATAAATCTCTTTGTATCTTAGCGTATTCAGTAACTGTGCTCATCTATGTACCCCCTCATATTCCTATTATTTCTTTTATCAAAGCCGGCGGCTCTGCCGCAGACTCACCTATAGAAAAAGCTTTGGACGCTTCTTTCACGGCATTTGTCAGCTTATTCTCATCATTTCCGTAAAATTCAGCCAGAACGTCTCCCGGCTCTACCTTGTCTCCGATCTTCCGGCATACGTATATTCCGGCGGAAAGATCTATATCGTCCTCCTTAGTCGCTCTGCCTGCTCCTGTATGCTGTGAAGCCAGCCCTATCCTCTTGGCTTCTATCTTCTGCACATATCCCCCTTCGCCGGCTCTCAGCTGTTTCGTCAGTGAATGTTGAGGAAAGACGCTGTAATCTTCGGTAACCTTAGGATCTCCTCCCTGAGCCCTGACGAATTCTCTGAATTTAGCCAGACCTCTGCCGTCTCTGAGAGCTGCGGCCGTCATCTCCATGCCTTCCTCCGGAGTTTTTGCCTTGCCCCCGAGATATACCATTATGCCGCTCAATTTCTCAGCCAAATGAGTTATATCTGAAGGTCCTTTCCCCTTGAGAGTCTCTATAGCCTCTATGACTTCTATGCTGTTGCCCACCGCCTTTCCAAGAGGCTGCCCCATCTCGGTAATGGCCGCCGCCGTGCGCCGGCCTGCATTGTTGCCTATCTTAACCATTAGATTGGCGAGAACAGACGCGTCCTCATGATTTTCCATGAAAGCCCCGTCTCCCACTTTGACGTCCAATACGATGGCGTCGCTGCCTGCTGCCAGTTTTTTGCTCATGATGCTTGAGGCTATCAGTCCGAAGCTGTCCACGGTAGCAGTCACGTCTCTGAGGGCATAGAGCTTCTTATCTGCCGGCGTGATATGAGCAGTCTGTCCTATCACCGAAATACCTATATCGTTGACCTGAGACAAAAATTCTTCAGGAGAAAGAGATGTTCTGAATCCCGGTATGGATTCCATCTTATCTACCGTACCCCCGGTAAAACCAAGTCCTCTTCCGCTCATCTTAGCTATGGGAACTCCGCATGCCGCAGCCAGAGGAGCTACCACCAGCGTCGTCTTATCTCCTACTCCTCCCGTAGAATGTTTGTCAACTTTTATTCCTTTTATAGGTGACAAGTCTATCGTATCTCCTGAATACCTCATGGCGTCTGTCAGGCAGAAGGTTTCCTTTTCGTTCATTCCCTTAAAACATATCGCCATCAGCAGGGCGGAAATCTGATAATCGGGAATCTCTCCGCCTACATATCCGTCTATGAACCACTTTATTTCTTCAGCGGATAGCTCTGTTCCGTCTTTCTTTTTCTGGATGATGTCAACCATATTCATCATAGAATCACCTCTTTGAAGCTTTCTCCTATCTTAGTCGGCTCTGCCGAAAGTATATCAGCCACAGTGGCTCCTATATCAGCAAAAGTCTTTCTTATTCCAAGATCTGTTCCTGCCTTTACTTTTTTGCCGAAGACCAGCACAGGCACATATTCTCTCGTATGGTCAAAACCGCTGTGTACCGGGTCGTTGCCGTGGTCGGCGCATATGATCATTATGTCGTCCTCTCCCATGGCTGAGATGATCTGCGGTATACGGGCGTCGAACTCTTCTATGCATCTGCCGTATCCGAGAGGATCCCTGCGGTGACCGTACTGCGAGTCAAAGTCCACGAGATTGGTAAATATCAATCCGTCAAAATCCATCCCAATGGCCTGTATAGTCTTATCTACGCCGTCCATGTTGCCGCTGGTATGAACTGCCTCTGTCACGCCTTTTCCGTTAAATATATCGCTGATCTTTCCTACTGCGTATACAGTCTTCCCCGCGGCTTTAACTTTGTCAAGAACGGTGTCCTCCGGCGGAGATACTGCGTAATCTCTGCGGTCTGAAGTTCTCACCCGCTCTCCGTCCTTTATCACATAAGGTCTTGCTATCACTCTTCCGCAAGCCACATCGCCTATCAGCAATTTGCGAGCTTTTTCGCATATATCGTAAAGTTTCTCCAAAGGAATGACTTCTGTATTGGCTGCGATCTGAAAAACACTGTCTGCCGAAGTATATACTATAGGTTTGCCTGTGGCCTCGTGCTCAGGTCCAAGCTGCTGTATTATCTCGGTTCCGGAAGCCGGATAGTTGCCGAGAACTTCTGTGCCGATCTCTTTTTCAAATTCTTTTATGAATTTTTCCGGAAATCCATCCGGATAAGTCTTAAATGGAGTATCTGTATATATCCCTGCGATTTCCCAGTGCCCCGTTATAGTATCTTTTCCCTTGGAGATTTCCGCCATTTTTCCGAAAGCTCCCATAAGATTCGGACAAGCCATCTTCTCCCAGGCGACTCCCTGTATATTGCCTATCCCCAGTCTCCTCAGATTAGGGATGTTCATTTCTTTTTTTCTCTCTAAGATATGTCCGAAAGTGTCGGCCCCCCTATCGCCGTAATCGGCCGCATCAGGCAGTTCCCCCACTCCCATGCTGTCTGTCACTATCAATATAACTTTACTCATATAATTACCTCCTTTGGATGGGCGTCAAGATAATCCAGAGAAACAAGTTCATATCTGACCCCGTTAAATATGCCCTTCGGGCCGTTTTTAAAAGCATCGCTTCCGTGAAGATGTCCGTAGACGCATGTCTTTACCCCGTATTGGCTCAGCAGATGTGTGAATCCCGAAGCCTGCTGTTTATCGTTGGTAGGCGGAAAGTGAAGTGCGCCGATAATCTCGTCGGCTTTGAGTTCTTTTCCTTCTTTAAGGGACATTTCCAGTCTGAGAAGCTCCCTTCTGTACAGCCTGCCGTCTTCGACGGTGAATCCTTCGCTTCCGGGACATATCCATCCCCTGCTGCCGCATACTGCTATCTTTTTTCCGCCGTCGCCTTCAATAAGCGCCGCATCATTTTGGAGGAAGATCATCTTCTGGTCTCCGTAGAGCTTGTTCAGTTTTCCGGCAGAGGACCACCACAGATCATGATTTCCTTTGAACAGAAGTTTTCTTCCCGGCAGCGCCTTTATCCACTCAAAATCAGCGGCGGCTTCCTCAAGCCTCAGGCCCCACGAAATGTCTCCGCATATGATGACGGTGTCATCTTCGCTTACCGATCCGACCCAGTTATCTTTGAGACGCTGAGCATGATCAGCCCACTGTTCGCCGAATATATCCATAGGTTTTTCTACTCTTTTGTCAAAGGACAGATGCAAATCTCCTATCGCAAATATCTTCATAAGTCTTTCCCGATCTCAGATTCTCAAGTTCATATACATTCTGACGGCTCTACTCGTCATTTTCGGACGTCTTATACTGCCCGCCGTCTGTCTCTGCCATATCCAGTATCTGCTCCGAAGCGGCCTCCGGCAGCTCCGTTACTTTCTTAAGCTGAGTCATTATCTTGTTGGTTCTGGTGCCTATAAGTTTATCCAGCTCGTCTCCGGCCTGTGTTATCTTCTTCTGCGTAGCTGAAAGCACGTCTCCGAACTTGTTGAACTCTGTCTTGACTGCTCCCAGTATGCTCCATACCTGACTTGAATGTTTCTGTATGGCCAGCGTCCTGAATCCCATCTGAAGGCTGTTCAAAAGAGCCGCCATGGTGGTAGGCCCTGCTATATTCACTTTGTACTCCCTCTGGAGTTCTTCCAGAAGACCTCTGCGGACCACTTCGGCGTACAGACCTTCAAAAGGCAGGAACATTATCCCGAAATCCGTCGTCTTAGGCGGTTCTATATATTTGTTTTTTATGTCTTTCGCTTCACTCTTTATGACCTTTTCCAGATTTTTTCCGGCTTCTTCTATCATTGCCGTATCACCGCTGTCATATGCGTCCATCAATCTGCCGTAAGCATCTCCCGGAAACTTAGCATCTATAGGCAGCCATATTTCTCCCTCGCCTGAGCCCGGAAGCTTGACCGCAAATTCCACTCTCTCGCCTCCGCCGCCCTTGACGTTGACGTTTTCTGCATATTGATCGGGAGTCAGTATCTGCTCCAGTATAGCTCCAAGCTGAACTTCACCCAGTATGCCTCTGGTCTTGACATTGGAAAGCACTTTTTTAAGGTCTCCGACTCCTGCCGCCAGATTCTGCATCTCTCCCAGCCCTTTGTACACGGCCTCAAGTCTTTCGCTCACAAGCTTGAAGGACTGACTTATTCTGTCCTCCAGAGTCTTCTGAAGTTTTTCGTCTACCGTCTGGCGCATCTGCGTAAGCTGCTTGTTATTATCGGCAGTAAGATCCGAAAGTCTCTGCTCCATGGTCTTTCGGATGTTTTCAAGCTTCTGCTCGTTCTCTACCGCCATATTGGAAAATCTGTGGTTGAGGTCCAAGAGCCGTCTATCCATAGCCGCAGCGCTGTCTCTCTGATTCTGAGAAATCATGTCTCCAAAAGTCTTAAAGGAATTCTGCAGCGTCTGAACGGTTCCCTGGTCGCTCTTATCCATATCCTCTATCTTCTTGATGAGATTTTTATTGCTTATCATCAGAAAAATGATACATGCGGTCAGAACGCCGGTAACTGCTGTAAGTATGTATATCAATGTGGTCTCTGTCATCTTTTTCCTCTTTTTTTATATTTTTTCGGCGGCAAAGTCTCTATATAGTCTCATGTCTCGCCTATCGCCTTCGCCTTCTCCTTATGCCTGATCACGTACCGGTCGGGCAAAGTACGTCCGCCATATATTAATAGGTATATTTTAGCACAGCTTTCGAATTTTCACAACTGTTTAGGTTTTCTCCATCGCCGTCCTCTTGCTTGAAGCTGACGCAACATCTTCATTTTAAGCTGAAAAGTAAAAACATGTAATGTGATAAGACATATGTGACAAAAAAATAAAAAAAGAGAGGAATACTCTGATACAATAAGTTTCGACGAAAAAACAAAAGTATCAAAAGGAGTATCCTCTCATGAGTATTGTAACAGAAGAAATGAGATATCGCCAGCGTTTATGTGAATATGCGATAAAATATGTCTTGACAATTAAGACATTTTAAGCTGAAAAGTAAAAACACATCTTGCGGACCCACGGATCCTGTGGTATATTATTATGGTCATGGAGAAGTATCGAAGTGGTCATAACGAGCCGCACTCGAAATGCGGTTGTCCGCAAGGGCACGTGGGTTCGAATCCCACCTTCTCCGCCAAAACAAGGCTCACAGGTACATATATTGCTTGTGAGTTTTGTCATTTATTGGCTCGCTTAATAAGTATTTTGTTAAAGAGGCGTCGAAACGGACTGCCAACCGTATTCATTTCTCAAACAACCTCTCGCAGAGGGGTTCTTTTATTCTTCCTCTTACGGATCTTCCTTCGTTCCTTATCTGGTTACCAGACCAATTCTACTATAACAAATATAAGTCTTTTTTTCCTCACCACCGGAAGACCTTTTAAGCCACAGGCATAGCCCGTGGTTTTCATTTTTACAGCAAAACCTCCTTTGTATCACTATTATACAAAGGAGACTCATATAAGTTGAATGTGCGATTTTAAAATTGCATATTCTTGTTACTGGAATCGGCATTGAAGAACATAATATAATAAATCGGAATATATGTTATTTTGCCGTTTTGTTTAACAGTTCTTTCGTTAGACACAACAAACGCTTTTTTTATATGATAATCTTCATTCTTAACAAATGTATTAAGTGCGCTGTGTACGGTATAGTCTTTGCCCGACTTCACTTCAATCGGTACAGTGCAAAGACTGTCATAATCATCAATCAGATAATCTACTTCGCCTTTATTGCGATTATCATAGTAAAAGAGTTTAAATCCGTGTGCGGTCAACTCGCTTGCCACAACCGTCTCGTAAACCGAGCCGAGATTTATGCTTTTTTCATCATCTAAAACGGCACGAATATTATTGCCGTATAGTATATTGGTCAGGATACCGACATCATTGAGATATAATTTAAGCAGGTTTTTCCCAGTGGATTCAATCAGCGGAAATACGGGGTTTGAAATTGCCTGAACATTAAGAGCAATACCTGCGCTTATAAGATATTCAAACTCATCAACATAATCATTAAAGGTTTTGCCCTTTTTATCTTCAATACTTTTTGCCACAACACGTTTTTTCTTATTCTCCATATTAGACGGGAGAAGGTCATAAATTCTGCGTATTTTCAGCTTGTTTTTTTCGTCATATTTAGCTGCGTCTGCGGCATAGTAGCTATGTGTTTCGGTTTGAATTTCACGGACTGCTTTTATATTTTTGGTTTCAAGATACGCATTGACTGCGTCGGGCAACCCACCGATAAGCAGATATTTGCGAAATAAATCCATCATCTTATTGTGCATTGGCTCATCGAGAGATTCAAGATGCTCAAACTTTTTTCGCATTGAGGAAAGGGCAAGTTCATTCAAACCGTTTGCATATAGAAATTCCTCAAAATCAAGCGGATACATTCTAACCTTTCTAATGCTGCCCATCGGGATAGATGTAGTTTGTGAAAGTGTAACGCCGAGGAGTGAACCGCTTGCAATATATGTGAATTTGTTATCCTGAGACAAAAATTTTAGCAGAGTCAGAAGATGGGGATAGGCTTGAATTTCATCAATGAAAATCAAAGTATTCTCCTTTTCTTTCATTTTCTCTCCTTTGAGCATACTAATCTGGAGATAAAAATCTTCAACCGTTTTAGTTTCGGCAAAAAGACGGTCGCCCAAAGAATCCTCAACCATATTTATTTCAATGAAATTTTCAAACAGCTTTTCTCCGACATAACGAATAATATATGTTTTGCCGACTTGACGAGCGCCGTCAATTAAAAGAATCTTTTTTGTATCTGATTTTAAATGCTCCTCAATGAGCGATTCTATCTTACGAAACAGCATAAGCACACCCCCCGTCATACTTTTCAAATGAATTATAGCATAAATATTCTGACTTTTCAATATAATTTGTTCGATAAAATTCCGACTTTTCAGTTTTTGATAAATTTACAATGCTTTTCCGACGACTAACAGAAATTTAATCCGATGATTAGCGAAAAAACAACCGTAGAGTTGAAGCAACATTATTCTGATAAAAAATATGTATAGTATTTTTATCAAAAACAAAAGCCTTAAAACGCCGAATTACAAAAAATACAGCGAATATTCGGCTTACCGTTACACTTTTTACGACGAATAGTGATTTTTGCGTTATTCTTCCTTAACATCTCGTATCTTTTTCCAATGCGGAAAGGCTTTTAAAATTCTGATATGCCAATCGGATTTGCGGGTAATGGTACGAAAATACTGAGAGCAGAAAAATTCCACAAGATAAACCTTCGGAATCATATTCATATTGTATTTCTTAAAGGATTTTAAATATTCTTTGCTGCACCCATCCGGCAGGGGAGGAGCAGCTTTCAGAGAAAGCCTTGCGGTCTTTCAAGTAAGCGATAACATCTTCTTTTTTTATTTTATAACACCGTGTTCTTTTGCCTGTGTATTTGCAGGGTACCTTTCCGCTTTGTAAAAGATACCTCGCTGTCGATTTGCTCATGTGGCAAATCTTATAAAACTATTCTCTGTCAATTACATCGAAAATGTCATCCCAATTTATTGATTCGAGCTCATTCCCTGATACAAGACGCTTTTTGTGCTGTAGCAGCAAAAAAGCAAGTATTACGGCTCGGCGGTGCAGACAAGACTCACAGGTACATATATTGCTTGTGAGCCTTGTTATTTATTGGCTCGCTTAATAAGCATTTTGTTAAAGAGGCGTCGTTTATTATCTCTTAAGATGAAAAAAGCCGAGGGATTTTCGGCAGTGAGAATCCCTTGGCTGTGCAAATACATTTATATGACTCCATGATTCTTGTTTGTTTTCATATTTTTCTATCATCGTTCTTGAATTTATTATGCCTGTTCATCTTTAAACATATAATACTTCCTAAGAGAACACCGAATAGTATATTAAAATATATCTCCTTTCCTAAAATCCAAGCGGGTATAATTTCTTTTGACCAAAAGTATATAGGTTTTAAAAAGGTGATCAAGGCTAATAAAATTAGCAGGAAAATTATGATATTCCTCTTAAACAATATCTTATTTCTTTCGACATAGCCTGTGGACAACTATGACATGAAATGCAGCTTGCCCGCTTAGTTTTTAAATATACCTATATTGAATATATATTTGATGTGTGCCTCCATTATGTAAAAGTGTATTCTTTTTCGAGCTTTTTTTCTCCTAAAAAAGGAAAAAATATTTTATTGTTTAAAAAAGTGATTGTTTTGTTGACAATATGTTGTCAATATGATATTTTAATGATAGATAAAATATTTTATGCTTTAGAAGGTTAAATCTATTTAATAAGCAAGTAGCTTATTGCCTTTACAATTTATTTATTAGCATAAATATTAAACGACTGTATAATTGATTAAATGAATTAGTTAAACGCATAAGCTAAAAAAGCCTATGCGTTTTTTGCATATAAGTTTAAATGTTATTGTGATAGTTGCTCTGAAAAACTAACCTTATAAAGGAGGTATTAGAATGGTGTGTTAGTTTCCTTTGCAGCTACCATAAAAGTTGTTGTATGCTTAGAGGAATACTGTGTACGGGAGGAGAGTGAATGATGAAAGAAAAGAAAAGCTCAACTAAATTTTTTATAGCAGGTTTGATTATAATTTTGTTAGCTCCATTTTTACCTGACTTTTTAATGGATATAATCAACTCAGATTATTCTATATTCAGCTACAAGTATGTCGACATAAGACTTCCGGAAATCATACCATCAGTTCGTATGTTTGGAATAGGATTGGCTGTATGGAGCTTCATTTTAAAATTAAAGGAGGATCAGTCATGAAGAACAGAACTAAAAAATGTTTATCTCTTGCGATAATATTTTGCTTTATCTTTACATGTTTCACTATACCTACTTATGCAAGTACAGAAAAAGCAACTACTGAAATGCGAGGCGTAATTTCTTTAGCTGATTTAGCGCAAAATCCTGAAAAGGCAGAAGAAGAATTGATGACCTTCGATGAAATGGTAAACGATATTGCAGATAAACATGATATGACCTATAATGAGGCATTAGCAACTCTTCCAGAAAATATTAAAGTAGATCAGTAAAGAAGAGATGTGAAATACATTACAAGAACAGTAACTCTTGATGTAACAAGTTCATATAAACCTTATATTGAATTTTATTGCCAAGTTTATGCTGGTGGAAATTTCTTCAATATAAATTCAATATATAATGTGGAACTTGTTAGAAAAGCATACGGTTCGTCAATATCAAAACAGTTTAGAGGTGACTTAAAAGTATGGCTTCGCAGCACACAGAAAATAGAGTATGTTATAAACGGAGACTTTTATAATAACGGAACAACAACCTCAAGTGGAGGTATAGGTGTGAATGCAGGTATTAATCAATTAGTTTCAATCTCATTTACTGCAACTTCAACTACATCAAGTAACCACTACAAATACTTTTATGAGCATGACTATTATTTTGCATAAATCGTTGATTAAATCCCCATCGGTAATGCTA
>FR882576.1:11115-13637 GCA_000435715.1 Firmicutes bacterium CAG:145 | reverse complement strand
ATTCTATTCGAGTGGGTCGGTACCCACTCGTTTTCAAGAAAAGCCCTATTTCGAGTGGATCGGTACCCACTCATTTTATATGAACTTGGCATTTCGGGTGGGTCGGCACCCACCCGGTTTAACCAAAAATCTGACTTTGAGTGGGGTCTGCCCCACTCTCCTTATTAACCGGGTAACTCGAGTGGAGTCAGGAGCAAGCTCTCACGTATAAAACAAATCATCCTTTTCACCACGCAAAAACCGGCCTTGCGCGCTAAGGCCGGCCGGTTGTGACATTTTATTTATTTTTCGTCTGGGAAGCTGGTTCTCAGCAGGTTTATTCTGTTCTGGCTGTCGATCTCGGCAACCTTGACTTCCACCTTATCGCCGATGTTCATCACGTCTTCCACCTTTTCCACTCTGCCCTTAGCCATCTTGGAAATGTGCAGGAGGCCTTCCTTGCCCGGAAGCACCTCGATGAATGCGCCGAAGTTCATTATTCTCATTACTGTTCCTTCGTAAACTTCACCTACTTCCACTTCCTTGGTCAGAAGCTCTATTTCGCGACGGGCGGCTTCTGCTCCTTCCTGATCTACGCTGTATATGCTTACAAGACCCGGTATATCCTCCGAGATGTCTATCTTGACTCCGGTTTCGTCTACTATCCTGTTGATGGTCTTTCCTCCAGGTCCGATGACTATTCTCACTTTATCAGGGTCGATATTCATGGTGATCGCTCTCGGAGCGTACTTGGAAAGGTCAGGACGAGGAGCTTTTAGCTCTTCCATCATCTTGCCCATTATATACATTCTGCCTTCCTTGGCCTGCTTCAGAGCTTTTTCGAGAATATCTCTTGACAGTCCGTGAACCTTTATGTCCATCTGGATGGCTGTAACACCTTCGTCGGTACCGGTCACCTTGAAGTCCATGTCGCCCAGGAAGTCTTCCATTCCCTGTATGTCTGAAAGTATGGCGAATTCAGATGTTCCGTCTTCCTTAACTCTCTCGATAAGTCCCATGGCGATACCTGCCACAGGCTTCTTGATAGGAACGCCGGCGTCCATCAGAGCCAGGCACGATCCGCAGGTTGAGCCCATGGACGTGGAACCGTTAGAGGACAATACCTCCGACACCACTCTTATGGCGTAAGGGAACTCTTCTATGCTCGGAAGAACCGGTATCAGGGCTCTCTCTGCTAGGGCTCCGTGTCCGATTTCTCTTCTTCCCGGACTTCTTGAAGTCTTGGCCTCTCCTACGGAGAATCCCGGGAAGTTATAGTGGTGCATATATCTCTTTTCTGTGTCTTCTGTGATTCCGTCTATGGTCTGGGACTCGCTGGCAGGAGCCAGTGTGCATACAGAGAGAACCTGAGTCTGCCCTCTCTTGAAGAGTCCGCTTCCATGAGCCCTCGGCAGTAGCGAAGATTCGCACCATATAGGTCTGATCTCTTCGTGCTTTCTGTTGTCCGGGCGTATTCCCTCGTCGAGTATCATGGCTCTGACCGTCTCTTTGGTTATGTTGTACAGTACGGAATCTATATCTTTAGAGCCTTCCGGATAGATTTCGGCAAAATGCTCTTTTGTCTCCAGCTCTACTGCGTCCATATTTTCGAGCCTTTCCAGCTTATCGGAAGTCTGTATCGCTTCTCTCATCTTAGGAGCGGCGTAAGCTCTGACAGCCTGATCGATCTCTTCCAGCGGCTTGTATAAAGTGACATCCTGCTTAGGACGGCCTACTTCTCTGACCACTTCTTCTATGAATTCTACGATCTTTTTAATCTCTTCGTGGGCGAAGAGGATAGCGTCCAGCATCTCCATCTCCGGCACTTCGTTGGCTCCGGCCTCTACCATCATGATAGCGTCCTTAGTTCCGGATACCGTCATGTCCATATCGGAGACTTCTCTCTGTTCAAGAGTAGGGTTTATCACCAGCTGTCCGTCTACTCTTCCTACCTTGACAGAGCCTGTAGGTCCGTCCCACGGAATATCGGAAGTAGCCAGAGCTACCGATGATCCTATCATTCCGCATACTTCAGGGGAACAGTCCGGATCTACTGACATTACTGTAGCCACCACTACTACGTCGTTATAATATCCCTTAGGGAAAAGAGGCCTTATAGGTCTGTCTATAAGTCTCGATGTGAGTATGGCGTGCTCGCTGGGTCTGCCTTCTCTCTTTATGAAACCTCCGGGGATCTTTCCTACGGAGTACATTCTCTCTTCAAAATCCACTGAAAGCGGGAAAAAATCTATGTCAGGCTTAGGTTCCTTTGACGCGCAGACCGTAACATTGACCACCGTATCTCCGTATTTCACCATGACTTGTCCGTTGGCCTGCTCGCAGACTTTGCCGATCTCAAGCTGCAGGAGTCTGCCTCCCACTGCGGTTTTAAACGTTCTGTAATCTTCAAATCTTGCCATAATTAACAACTACCTCCTGTTAATTTCATAATATCTTTTAACTTCTCTTACTCCTTGCGGCCGTCAAGTCCTGATATAAAAACTCACAGACATGATAGCCGAGAAGATCATACCGATGGCTCG
>FR882576.1:0-11093 GCA_000435715.1 Firmicutes bacterium CAG:145 | reverse complement strand
CCGATGGCTCGCCGCATTGATTTTCCTGTCCCGCCGACTTTTGGACGATCCGAAAAACCTAAAAATCAATGCCGGGAGCCATGACCAAATGATACAAAGTAAGCGGGGAGCTGGCTCCCCGCTTAGATTAAACTCTTATGCAGCTTGCTTATTTTCTCAGTCCCAAACGAGCGATAAGTGTTCTGTATCTTTCCAGGTCCTTCTCCTTAAGGTAGGCAAGAAGGTTTCTTCTCTGTCCTACCATCTTGAGAAGTCCTCTTCTCGAGTGGTGGTCCTTTTTGTGAACCTTCAGGTGCTCGTTCAGATCGTTGATCCTGTAAGTCAGGACGGCGATCTGTACCTCAGGGGAGCCTGTGTCGCCCTCTTTGAGCTGATAATCTTTGATGATCTGCTGTTTCATTTCTTTAGTAATCATTTTATATCTCCTCTTCTTATCCGCCTGCTGCCTCGTGAAGCGCCGGAGTGTCGCCAGACAAAGCAATAGGTACTTATTTCAACAACTTATAATAACACATACAAATGCTTTTGTCTATCTCTTTTTAATGGCTTTTGGCCCGTATTTTCAAAAGACCGCAGAATTTTTCTGCGGTCTTTCATATAACTCGATATGAGTATTATCTTTCCGATCTCTTCTTTATACCTGCAGTTGCTGCAAATGAGACTGCCATGATGACAAGCCACAGATACGGCAGGCTTTCATCTCCCGTCTTAGGAACGTTGTCCTCATCTCCGTCAGACGTATTCTGAGAAGGCTCCTTTGAAGGCTCCTGCGGCTTCTGATAATCTGGATCCTTTGCTCCGCAGATCTCGCACGTTCCGTCTTTATACGTGTGCTTGCCTGTGGCCGGAATCACTACTTCCTCTGTATCTGTATATTCTTCACCGCCGAAGATGGCCTTAGCCGTATAAACCGTTTTGCCGTCAGCTCCGCAGGTGGCGTCAGTAGTCTTGCTGGTTATCTGCGCTTCTATACTTTCGGTATGAGCTTCATTGATCTTGCAAGTGAATGTTACCGTAGCTTCTGACTTGTCTTCGTTCCAGTTCCATACCGGCTCGGACCATTCATGCTTGCAGATCTGTACCTCTCCCTGAGCCGGATCATCTCCCGTTTCTCCGGCTTTGATGAAGTAAGAAGTGCCTGAACCATCTGTATATATCTCAAGTCCGTCAGCTTCGAAATTGCTTCCTAAGGTTATAGACGGACCCTCTCCTTTTACCTTTCCTTCAAAAGGCTTGTTGCCCGCAGTATTGACGGCAGTGACGTATGCGTCCAAGAAGATTCCGCTGTCATTGCCTGCTCTCACTACTCTCACGGAGGCATATTCGGCGCTGTCGCTCACAGCTTTTACCTTCGTATCTTTTCCGGTGATCTCCAGTCTGCCGTTGTTAGTGGCTATAGCGCTGTAAAGCACAGAATGAACGTTAATCTCTCCGCCGGAAATGGAAACTCCTTTCCATCCGTAGAGAGAATTGTCTTCAGTATCCACTTTTACTTTTCCGCCCTCGACATTCAACCTATCCGCATCTATTCCTATTCCGCCGTCAACAGTGACATCCGTCATATCGCCTTTTATAGTGACTGTACCGTTGGAATACATGCCATATCCTTCATCGTTGTCGATATCTCTGCTGGTCTTGATGTCCAAGGTGGAATCGCTTACTGTAATTCCTCCTGTTCCGCAGTGAAGACCTGCTCCGTGAGCCGACGAGATGCTGATATCGCTGTCAGTCAGTTCTATCCAGGACGGAACGTCTACATAATCCTCATCGTCAGTGTCGGGATTTACTACATAGTATGTCTGCGCTACGATACCTATGTTATTTGATCTTATCTGTCCGGTGATGTTTTCAGCCTTGAAATATCCCTTTTCTGAAAAGATTCCGGCTCTTTCCGAATCCACAGAAAGAGAGAGGCCGCCGCTCATAGAAATACCCAGACCGGCGCAAACAGCCGGGTATTTGCCTGTAACATCAGCTGTAAGAGTTCCTTTTCCCGATATATCCAGATTTCCGTTATACGCATAAACGGCGTTGGCATCGTTGGCATATACGGAAAGTGAAGCGCCCTCAGCTATTATAATTGCAAGTTCAGGCGTATCAGACCAGATCGCAGCTCCGCTTATCTGCGCATCTTTACTTCCTATGGAAGTCGTGCCTTCAACAGTGACGGTAAACTTTTTTTCCTGGCAGACGATCAGTAAGCCGTTTTCCGATTTGACATCTTTGAGAGTCAGCGTTCCCTCTGCCTTGTTGAAAACGGCAGTGCCTCCTCCTACGTCGTTCGTTCCGTCATTAAGACTCTTGCCGTCTATGCTGACGACAGCGTCCTGAGCCGCATATGCCCTTCCCGTTGCTGCGGGAATAAACATGGTAAAGATCATTACCAGAGCCAAAATGACTGCAAGATTCTTCTTCATCAAACCTTGTCTCTCCATCTTTTCCTCCTCTTTATCGTTTAAAATATACTTATTCAAAATAAGTCTACCCCCCCCCAGGACAAAAAGTCAAGCTGTTTATAACAAAAGACCCGAAAACTTTTTTCGGGTCTTTGTCACGGCAGGGTCTTTTGCAGACCGTGATATGCCTTCGCTTCCTCGCAGTCTCTTGCGATCTGGGCGGAAAGCTGTTCTATATCGTTAAATTTAACTTCGTCTCTGGTCATCTTGAGAAATTCCACCTTAATATATTTTCCGTAGAGTTCCTTGTTAAAGTTGAATATGTGAGTCTCTACATTCTTTTTATATATGCCCACCGTAGGCTTCACCCCTACGTTGGTCACACTGGGATACTTTTTTCCGTTGTAAATACAGTAAGTTATATATACTCCGTTGGGCGGAGTCACCATGTTCTCATCTATCATGATGTTGGAAGTAGGAAATCCCAGGCTCTTTCCGAGGCGGTTTCCCACCACGACCTCGCCTCCGATGTCGTAATTTCTGCCCAGATATTTGTAACATTCGTCTACGTCGCCGGACTTTATGAGACTTCTTATCAGAGTTGAACTTACCACTTCGCCGTCCACGCTCACCGGTTCCATCACGTTGACCTTGAAGCCAAGTTTTTTTCCTTCCGTCCTGAGAAAAGACACGTTTCCGGCAGCTTTAAATCCGAACCTGTAGTTGAATCCGCAGAATATTTCCCGAGCTTTGAATTTATCTACCAGTAACTTCTGTGTAAAATCGGCCGGGGGCATGGTCATTATCGCCTCGTTAAACTCTATATTGAAAAGATAATCCACTCCCAGCTGGGCGATCAAAGCCTCTTTTTCTTCACTGTAGATTATATTCTTAAATTCTTTGCACCCCGGCATAAGTCCCTTGGGATGATTGGAAAAAGTAAATACTCCGCTCTTCATGCCTTGTTTTTTTGCTGCCCTTACGGCCTTAGCGATCAGCGCCTGATGTCCCTTATGGACTCCGTCGAAATTACCCAGAGCGAGGGCGCAACTTTCTGTGCCGGTTATTTCATCTAAAGAATTAAATACTTTCATCGTTATCACCTCTTTATCGAATTGAAGTCTCCGTCAGCCTCGATTGTCGGGAGCTGCGCAAGCGGCTTGCCTATAAATGAAGGCTTTCTGCATTTGTCATGAAAACCTTGTCTGCCACAAGCTTCTTGTATTTATCGCTGTAGAACGCAACTCCCAAAAAAATATTACCCTGAGGCTGTCTGCGGTAAACGTTATAGGCTCGTCTGTATTCGGGCCTGATATATATATCAGAAGATTTATCCCTGAATTCCGGTTCTTTTTCCACTATGCACTCTTTCATGGAAAGGTGTCTGCCGTCTGTGAAGCTTTTGGCTGCCTGGCTGTCCACCGTTACCCGTCCGAAATGAATCAGAGGAAAATCGGCACTTACCATGAGTTTGGCGGCCTGCTCTCTGCTCATACCTCTCAGCTGATCCAGATCCACGGCGTCTTTTGCCTCGAATCTGCCGCTGGCGGTCCTCTCAAGAGACGACATGGCGGCTCCGCACCCCAAAGCTATACCCACATCCTGACATATAGTCCTTATGTAAGTTCCCTTTGAGCACTCTACTTCAAAACTGACCGTCTCTGTCTCTTTATCAAAAGATAATATTTCAAGACGTCTGATAAATACTTTTCTGGTCTTTACTTCTATCTCTTTTCCTTCTCTGGCATACTCATAAAGGCGGCGGCCGTTAACTCTCACTGCGCTGTACATAGGAGGCTTTTGATCTATGAGGCCGCTGAAAGGAGCAAATGCCTTTCTCACAGCTTCTTCGGTCACCTGCTCGGCTGGCCGTTCTTCTATAGTCTGGCCCCAGATGTCCTGAGTGTCTGTCGTCTTTCCAAGCTGCAGAGTACATCTGTAGGTCTTAAAATCCATATCCAGGTACTCTGTTATCCGGGCGGCAGCGCCGACGCAGACGGGAAGGACTCCTGTAGCCATTGGATCCAGAGTTCCCGTATGGCCTACTCTTCTTATTTCCATAACTTTTCTGACTATATTTACAACATCGTGGGAAGTCATGCCGGCCGGCTTATATATGTTTAATATTCCGTTTTCTATCATATTTATCGAAGTCTTTCTATGGCTTTTTCTATCTCTTTTTCGACCATGGAAACAGCTGTATCCAGATCTGTATTCAGAGTACATCCGGCGGCTTTGATATGGCCGCCTCCGCCCAGGCGGGCGGCAATCTTGGAGACGTCTCCTTCTCTCTTGGCTCTCAGGCTCACTCGTACGGCTTTCGGCCCGTATTCTTTGAGTACTGCCGAATATTCCACTCCCGATATGGATCTGAGATCCTGAGCCAATCCCTCGCTTTCTTCCATCAGGGCTCCTGTCTCCTCAAGCATATCGCGGCTGACCGTAACTACTGCGCCTCTGCCGCCTCCTATTATCTTGAGAGTTTCCATAGCTCTGCTCTTGAGTCTTATCTTTGCAAGGCGTACGTTTTCGTATATCTCAACGCTGACTCTATTGAAGTCCACGCCCCAGTCGTAAAGCTGAGCAGCTATGAGGTGGCTTTTCTTCTGAGTATTGGAATACTGAAAGTCGCCGGTATCTGTAGTTATGGCGGCAAAGATGGCCTCCCCCGTCTCTTTATCAGGCTTTGCGCCCATAATGCCCAGGAGGTCGAATATAATCTGCCCTGTAGCGGCTTCTTTCGGCTCCACATAATTATAATCGCAAAAGAATTCGGTGGTCATGTGATGATCCACGCATACGGTCGTCTTTCCGGCGGCAAATTTTTCGGCTCTGCCCGGAAATCTGCCTGTATCGCCGCAGTCCACACACATACATACGTCCGGCTCCTCGATCTTATCCTTATCCCATGTGCAGTATCCTTTGTCCAAAAAACGCAAATTTGCCGGAATATCGTCTTCCAGCATAATCCACGCATCCTTTCCGTCAAGCCTCAGAGTCCTGCACAAGGCTGCGCAGGAGCCCAAAGCGTCTCCGTCCAGATTGACATGAGGAAAGAGCAGAATGCTCTTTGCCTCATGTAAAACCTGCGCTATTTCTCTTAAAGAGTTATTCTTCATAGCTTACTCTGCCGGGTCCTCCCCGTCCTCTTCTTCATCTTTCTGATAGCTGTCAAAGTCCATGGTACCTAATATCTTATCTATATACTCTCCGTATTCTATGGAATGATCCATCTTGAATATCAGCTGCGGTACCCTTCGCATCCTGACTTTTTTTCCTATTTCCTTTTTCATCAGGCCCGAGGCGCTGTCAAGCCCCGCCAGGATATCCTTTTCTAAAGCCTCTTTCTCCTGACCTGTCTCATTCATATCGAGAACAGACACATAGCATGTGGCGTAACTTCCGTCGCTGGTCACATCTACTCCCGATATGCTTATCATTGAGGAAAGTCTGGGATCTTTGATCTGATGAATGAGCATACTGCCTATTATCTTTCTTATCTCTTCGCCCAGTCTTCCCTGTCTGTAGCCTTTTCCCATAATTATCCTTTCTTTGGGTCATACGGGTCGCTATTTGCGTTCCACCTCGACCATGTGGAAACATTCTATTATGTCGCCTATCTTGATATCGTTATAGTTTTCGATACCTATACCACATTCGTATCCCTGATTCACCTCTTTAGCGTCGTCCTTGAATCTTCTGAGGGAAGATATATGACCCTCATGGATGACGATTCCGTCGCGAACCAGACGGATTTCTGCGTTTCTGATGACCTTTCCTTCCTGAACATAAGCTCCGGCGATGATTCCCACATTAGGAACCTTGAAAGTCTCTCTGACTTCAACTTTGCCCAGAACTTCTTCTTTGTATTCAGGATCCAGCATTCCCTTCATGGCGTCTTCCACGTCGTTGATTATATCGTAGATAACTCTGTAGAGTCTGATCTGGATGTTTTCTCTGTCGGCAAAGGTCTGAACGGCGGTGGTAGGTCTTACGTTGAATCCGATGATGACAGAACCCGTGGTTCCTGCCAGCATTACGTCGGATTCGGTCACAGTACCTACGCCCGTATGAACTATCTTTACTCTTACGTTTTCATTGTTTAATTTTTCCAGAGAAGAAACGATTGCTCCGATGGAACCCTGAACGTCTCCCTTTATGATCAGGTTGAGGTCTTTGACTTCGCCTTCCTGTATCTGGCTGAACAGCTGCTCCAGGGTGGTGCTTGCGTTTCTTGCAAGGATTTCTTCTCTCAGCTTGGACTTCCTGTTCTCGGCGATTTCTCTGGCTATCTTGTCTTCCTTGACGGCGTGGAACTCGTCTCCCGCCTCGGGAACGTCTGTGAGTCCGAGGATTTCCACGGCTGTGGCAGGACCGGCTTTCTTAATGGTATCGCCTTTGTAATTGGTCATCAGTCGTATTCTTCCGGAGCAGGTTCCGGCTACTATGCTCATGCCGCTCTTAAGTGTTCCATTGGTGACCAGAAGTGAAGCCACAGGGCCCTTGTTCTTATCCAATCTGGCTTCTATTACAGAACCCATGGCAAGACGATTAGGATTTGCCTTGAGTTCGAGGACTTCTGCCTGAAGCAGTATCATCTCAAGCAGGTTCACTATTCCCTCGCCTGTCTTTGCTGATACAGGTACGGAAATGACCTCGCCGCCCCAGTCTTCCACCAGTATGCCGTGTTCCGTCAGGTCTTGCTTTACTCTGTCCGGGTTAGCGCCCGGCTTATCTATCTTGTTGATGGCAACAATGATAGGAACTCCCGCCGCCTTGGCGTGGCTTATGGATTCTATCGTCTGAGGTTTTACCGAGTCGTCAGCAGCGACTACCAGCACTGCGATGTCGGTGATGTGGGCTCCTCTGGCTCTCATGGCCGTAAAGGCTTCGTGTCCCGGAGTATCGAGGAATACTATCTTCTGTCCGTTGATGGTTACCTCGGAAGCTCCGATGTGCTGAGTTATTCCGCCTGACTCAGAAGCCGTAACGTTAGTCTTTCTTATGGCGTCCAGGAGCGAAGTCTTACCGTGGTCTACGTGTCCCATTACCGTTATTATAGGCGGACGGGCCTTGAGATCTTCTTCTCTGTCTTCGAAGGATTCTATGCCTTCTTCTTCTATTTCTTCTTCCACCTTGGTCACTGCCACGCTGATTCCCAGTTCGTCGGCCAGTACCAGAACTGTGTCTTCGTCGACGTTCTGGTTTATGTTAGCCATTATTCCCAGCTTCATCAGCGCCATGATTACCTGGGACGTGGATACTCCCGCCTGTTCGCAGAAGCCTGCGACGGTTATCGGCGTGGTGATAGCTATTGTTCCTGTAGGCAGTTCTTCCATTATATCCTCTTCTACTACTGGGGCCTGCTTAGGCTTGCTGTGTTTCTTAGGTTTAGCCTGCTTCTCGAGAGAGCGCTGCTGAATCTTCTGCTTGTTTTTCTTACCGCCGCTGTCCAGCTTGGCGAATTTATTTCTCTCTTTATCCTGGTGCTGTAGCTTTTCTGCTCGTTTCTGAGTAGGTTTAGCGTTCACTGTGCTTCCTGAAGCGGAAGGTCTCGCGTCGTCTCTTCTCTGAGGTCTGGCCGGTCTGTCACCGTCTTTTCTCGGCGGTCTGTCGCCGTCCTTTCTCTGAGTATATCCGCCTGACGGTCTCTGAGGCCTATCGCCTCTCTGAGGTCTGTCTCCCCTCTGACCGGATGTTGTCTGAGGCCTGTCGCTGCGGCGGGCTCCCTGCGGTCTGTCGCTTCTCTGAGGCCGATCTGACTGCTGACGTGAAGACTGAGGTCTCTCCTCTGTTCTGCTTCCGGCAGGCCTTGCGCCTGATCTTGCCGGAGCATCTGTTCTTGTATTGTCTGAAACAGGTCTTGCGTTCTTTGTCTGTTCGCTTCTCTGAGGCTTAGGAGCATCCTGCTTCGCAGTTTCCTTCTGTGCCGCCTCAGTCTTTACGGCCTCAGGTTTTACTGTCTCAGGCTTTAAAGCCTGCGTCTTAGGCTCTTCGGTTTTTATCTCCTTCACTTCTGCCGGCTTCTCTAAAACCGGCTCCTGAGTTTGTCTTCCTCTCTCTGCCACCTCTTTGGGCACTACAGGTCTGCCTATAGGCATCCTGCTCCTGCCTTCCAGTTCTTTATTAGCTACAGGTTTTCCCATAGGCGGTCTCTGAGCGGACTTTTCCTGAGACGCCTGTTTGGTCTGAGCCTGCTTTGTCTGTGTCCTCACCTGCGGTTTAACTGCCGCTTTGACAGTTACTCTCGGCTGTTCTTCCTGCTGGCTGTCAGTCTTCTTGGGCGTAGCCCTCACTATCTTTGTTTCTTTCGTATTGCTTTCTGTTGCCATTAGAACACCTCCTTCTAAGATTCTCTATGATCAATCTTCTCTGAAATCACTTTTGCCAGATTTTCATCTGTAACTCCGAAGATACCGCTGTCCGTCTTTCCGGTCATATGGGAGAGTTCCCGCATACTGCCGTAGATACGGTAAGGCACGTTTTTTCTCTCTGCTATCCCTGTTATCTTCTTTATGGAGTTTTCGGAAAGATCTTCTGCGATCACAAGCAGTCTGACCTTTCTCTTATCTATCATGAATACACACGTATTGTATCCGCTGACCAGCAGCCTTCCTCTGGCCGCAAGTCCCAGATAGTTCAAAACTTTATCCTTCATTTTTTCCTTTTATCTCTTCAAGCTGTCTGATGAGTTCTTCTTTCTGCTCCTGGCTGACTGCCGTACTGAAAGTCCTCTCAAAAGCTTTTTTCTTGAAAGCCTTTTGCAGGCAGCTCTCATAATGCGAACAGATGTAAGCTCCTCTTCCGTCGGCTCTGCCAGTTACATCAGCCGTCAGTTTTCCGTCTGATAAGGTTATGCGTATGAGCGAGTTTTTTTCTTTTGACTCCATACACCCTATACACCTTCTCATAGGTACTTTTCGTTCTTTCAAGTGCAATCACCTCCGCGGCCTTACTCTTCAGAATCTTCCTCTTCATCAGAGACTAGAATCTCTTCGCCCTCGGCTTCATCAGCAGCCGGTTCTTCTTTCGGCTGTTCATCCGTTTCCCTAAGTTCCTCTGAGCTATCATCATCTATTTCTACGATCTCCTCTGAGAGGTCCTCGCCGGCTTCTTCTATGGCCTCATACTGAGTGTGGCTCTTTATGTCTATCTTCCATCCGCTCACTCTGGCCGCCAGTCTTACGTTCTGGCCTTCTTTTCCTATGGCCAGAGACAGCTGATAGTCAGGAACCACTACCATAGCTGATTTTTCACCATCTTCTGCGAGTATTACCGCCTCTACCTTAGCCGGGCTGAGCACGCTTGCTATCAGTTCCACCGGATCTTCGCTCCATGTGATGATATCTATCTTTTCTCCGTGAAGCTCATCTACGATGGCCTGAACTCTCATGCCTCTGGTTCCTACGCATGCTCCCACAGGATCTATATCCTCATACTGAGTATATACGGCCATTTTAGTCCTGGAACCTGCTTCTCTGGCTATTCCTTTTATCTCCACAGTTCCATCTTCTATCTCGGGAACTTCCAGCTCGAATAATCTCTTTACCAGTCCCGGATGAGATCTGGAAAGGAATACCTGAGGCCCTTTTGTAGTCTTTTTTACATCCATGATATAGACTTTAAGTCTGTCATTTACTTTATAATGTTCTCCCGGCACCTGCTCGTTGGCCGAAAGTATACCCTCGGTCCTTCCCAGGTTTATAAACATGGTCTCATTGCTTATTCTCTGTACGGTACCGGTGACGATCTCACCCTGTCTGGTGACGTAATCGTCAAATATCATTCCTCTCTCCGCCTCTCTTATCCGCTGAACCACTACCTGTTTAGCTGTCTGGGCGGCGATCCTTCCGAAGTCTCTGGGAGTTACCTGGTATTCCACTATATCTCCGGCCTGATATCTGTAGTCTATTTCTCTGGCTTCTTCTACAGATATCTGAGTCAGTTCGTCTTCTATTTCTTCGACTACGTCCATACGCATCAGTACGGCTATATCTCCGTTTTCACGATCTATATCTACCCTTACGTTCTGTGATGTGCCGTAATTTTTTTTATAAGCCGAGACTAAAGCCGACTCTATCGCTTCGATAAGTACGTCTTTGGAAATCTGACGTTCTTTTTCCAAATCTTCAATCGCCTGAATAAATTCCTTGTTCATTTTAACCTCCTTTAGAAAACTACGGCAAGGCGGGTCTTGGCCACCTGCTCCGCAGGGAATTTCAGTTCATTATTTTTTTCATCTGTGATCACGACATGATCGTCTATAAGGCCCGCCAGCGTGCCGGAATAACTCTTTTTTCCGTCTATCGCCTTATAAAGGCTCACTTCTACCGGGCTTCCCGTAAATCTGGCAAAGTCTTTTTCTCTGTATAAGATCCTGTCCATCCCCGGAGACGACACTTCCAAATAATAATTTTGAGTTATAGGGTCTTCATCGTCCAGCCTTTTGCTCAGGAACCGACTGACTTTCTCGCAGTCATCGGTGGAAACATATTCGTTTTCGTTTTGGCTGCCGTCTCTGTCTATGTAGACTCGCAGAAACCAATCCTTGCCTTCCTTAACAAATTCGCTGTGATAAAGCTCCATCCCACATTCCTTCAGGAAGTCTGCCAGAAGCTCATCTACCAGCTCCGTAATCTTTTTCTTTGCCATCTTTTCTCCTCATCAAATCGGTGCCACCCGTAAAACGGGTGGTTC
>FR882575.1 GCA_000435715.1 Firmicutes bacterium CAG:145 | reverse complement strand
TCACCCTCTCAGGTCGGCTACTGATCGTCGCCTTGGTAGGCCGTTACCCCACCAACTAACTAATCAGACGCAGGCCCATCTTATGCCGATAAATCTTTGGCCGGAAAACCATGTGACTCTCCGGCGTTATGAGGTTTTAATCATCGTTTCCAATGGCTATCCCTCTGCATAAGGCAGGTTGCCTACGCGTTACTCACCCGTCCGCCGCTTTCCATCTTAAAAATCTACCGAAGTTTCATTTCAAGATTTCTCGCTCGACTTGCATGTGTTAGGCACGCCGCCAGCGTTCATCCTGAGCCAGGATCAAACTCTTTGTTAAAATGATATATTAAAGACCGAAGCCTTTACTATCTCTTCTTAAAAGTTATCCCTTAGGATAAACGCAAAACTTTGCGTTTTAATTCGTTTTCTCGAATTATTGTTTCTTAAGAAATTGTCGGAAACTCTCATTTAAAGCTCTTACACTTTTGCTGATTGTTTCGTTTTAGTTTTGAGAATTTCTTCTCTTTGACTAAATTTCCATACTATGAAGTTTTCAAGGTTCCTGCGGGTTTTTTCCCGCCGTCCGGCCGTGCAGCCGAACATTTAACATATTAGCATATTGCCAATTTGTTGTCAACAACTTTTTTCTAACTTTTTCAAGTTTTTTCGTTGTCCCGCTGCCCCGCTTTGCGGTGACAGCTTTGTTATATTAGCACTCTTTTTTACTTATGTCAATATCTATTTTTGTCTTTTTTGGAAAAAATATGTATACATGTTCTTTGACAGCCTCCTAAGCCTTATCGTCAAACTTTCTGTTGATCTTTACCTCCGGCATCAGCTCGCCGGATATGACGTCAAGTATGCCCTCCAGCTCCTTGACCTCAGCCTCCGAAAAGCGTTCTCTTATTCTCCGCATTACCACATTCATATAATCATATGTTATGCCGTAATCCTGCATATATTTTTCCGTGACGTCCAGATGGTACTCCCGCTTGTCTGCAAGGCTTCTCTCCTTTGTTATATATCCCTTTCGCACCAGATTGTTGATCTTGTATGCGGCGTTAGGCGCTGAGAATTTGCAGAAAGTAGCAAATTCATTTACCGTAGGATTGCCAAGGGCGTATATTACCTCTACGCAAAACACTTCTACTACCGACAATCCGTCTCGATTGTCGTCAAATTGCTTGAATACCTTAGCATAAAGGCTGATCTTGAATTTAGTATAGATCTCCGCAAATCTCTCTTCTAACATGATATACAATTCCTCCGCCTTTATTTTATCAAAAACACAAGTATTCTTCAATTACATTTTTCACGAGGTTCTTATAAGAATCTTTTTCAAAAAAGATCACTCCGTTATGGCAAAAGTTATTTCTCCCTGAACAGCTATCTCTCCGTCTACCTTTGCCATAGCCTTGCCAAAACCGACGGTACCTCTTATCTGAGAGATCTCGCAGTACAGATGCAAAACGTCTCCCGGTGTGACCTGCCGTCTGAACCTGCAGTTCTTTATTCCGCCGAACACGGCTACTTTACCCTCGTTCCGGGGTATTGACAAGATGGCTACCGCTCCTGCCTGAGCTAAGGCTTCTATTATGAGAACTCCCGGCATGATCTGTTTCTGCGGAAAATGTCCCATAAAATACATCTCGTTGGCAGATACGCATTTTATCGCCTCTACCCGCTCGCCCAGCTTCATATCAGTCACTTTGTCTATCAGCAAAAAAGGATATCTGTGGGGAATGATCTTCTTGATTTCATCCGATTTTAGCTCCATATATCATATCCTCCTGAAAATCACTGACGCGTTATGTCCTCCAAATCCCAGCGAATTAGACATTGCGTATTCTATATTCATGCTCCGGCCCTGGTTTGCCACTATATCCAGATCACATTGGGGATCGGGAACTTTGTATCCTATAGTAGGCGGTACAAATCCGTCTTTTGCTGCAAGCAGCGCCAATATAGATTCTATTCCTCCGGAAGCTCCAAGAAGGTGTCCCGTCATCGATTTCGTAGATGACACAGCCAGTTTAAAGGCATGATCACCGAAAGCTTCTTTTATAGCTTTAGTTTCGCACTTATCATTCATAGGCGTAGATGTTCCGTGGGCATTTATATATCCTATCTGTTCTTTCTTTATGCCAGCATCCTCAAGAGCCTTTCTCATACATTCTGCGGCTCCGCTTCCGTCCTCTAAAGGCGCGGTCATATGATGGGCGTCACAGCCTACTCCATATCCCGAAACTTCTGCTATGATTGCGGCGCCCCGCTTCACCGCGTGTTCGTATTCCTCCAATATTATGACGCCGGCCCCCTCTCCCATGACAAAGCCGCTTCTCTCTTTATCAAAAGGTATGGAAGCCCTGCCCGGTATGTTTGACTCGCAAAGAGCCTTCATGGAAGTGAATCCTCCTATCCTAAGCTCTGATATACAGCTTTCGCTTCCTCCTGTCATCATCACGTCCTGATATCCGTCTCTGACTTGTCTGAAAGCTTCTCCCACAGCGTTGGTAGCAGATGCGCAAGCCGTAACTATACATTGACAGCTTCCTCTGAATCCTAACTCTATAGCCGCCATCCCGGCAGCCATATTGGTGATGGAGCAGAAAATATCAACATGGGAAGTCTCTTTCTGGTAGCGAACTCAAAGCACCTGGTTATCTTCTCTCCTGTCGCAGTCCCCATGCTTCCCATCAGGAATCTGTTATCCATCATACATACCGCAGTCTTTATTCCGTCTATCCTGCCTGTGCCTGTTATGACGGCTTCTCTGAGTCCCGTATCTTTTCTGACTGAAGACAGTTTTTGCGTATATCCGGGAAAGCCCAACGGGTCTCCGCTTTTTATAGTCTGGCATATCTCTCTGAAACTTCCCTCGTCCAGTACTGTCTTTATCCTGTAGATGGATGTCACCTTAAAGTGATGTCCGCAATCCGGACAGACGTACATCTCTTTTGCGAGTATATCTTCTTTGTACTCAGAACCGCATCTTGGGCAAATGATCGTCCTGTTGTTCTCTTTTATCTCTTTAAGGGCAGAAAGAACTGCCCTCTTCTTTCTAAACGGATTCATCTCGTCCTCCCGCTTCTTCATACACAGACAGCAGTTTATCCAGATGAAGATCCATAAATCCCGTATCGTACTTTCCTCTGATAAAATCGCTGTCATACATCAGAAGATATTGTATGGGCAGGGTAGTTTCAACGCCTTCTATGACGGTTTCTCCCAGAGCCCTTCTCATTTTTCTTATAGCCGCAAGGCGCGAATCCCCTCTGACTATTACTTTAGCTACCATGGAATCGTAGTAAGGGCTTATCTCGCATCCGTTGTAAAGAGCGCTGTCCACCCTTACACCCTCACCGGCAGGCAGATGCAGGAAACTTACCGTTCCCGGACACGGAGCAAAGTCGTCGAAAATCTTTTCAGCAGTTATTCTGCACTCTATAGCGTGTCCCAAAATCTCAACGTCTTCCTGCTCGAAAGACAGGCGCATCCCGGAGGCTATCCTGAGCTGCTCTCTTATTATGTTGATACCGCTTACTGCTTCTGTGACAGGATGTTCCACCTGTATCCTGGTGTTCATCTCTATGAAGTAAAAGTTTTCATCTTTATCCACTATGAACTCCACAGTCCCTGCACTTTCATATCCTGCCGCTTCCACCGCTTTCACTGCCGCTTTTCCCATCTCATTCCTGAGCCTCTCATCGAGACCCCAGGCAGGCGCCTCTTCCAGCATCTTCTTATTTCTCCTCTGTACAGAACAATCTCTGTCTCCCAGCTGAACTATATTGCCAGAGGAATCGCCTATGATCTGTATCTCTATATGCCGCGGGGCTGATATGAGTTTTCCTATGTAGATGCTTACATCTCCAAAGCAACTTTCAGCCTCGCAGTAGGCTTCGGCGAACATTTTTCTCAGTTCCTGCTCATCCTGAGCCTTTCTCATTCCCCTGCCTCCTCCGCCTGCCGAGGCCTTTATCATTACAGGGTAACCGATCCTGATAGCAGCCTCTGCCGCTTCATCTTCATCGTTTACTGTCCCTTCTGAACCTGGTGTCACAGGCACTCCTGCTTTTTTCATCAGCTCTCTGGCCGAAGCCTTGTCTCCCATCAATTTTATAACGCCGGAAGACGGGCCGATAAATTTGATTCCGCATTCTTCGCATCTTTTGGCAAAGACGCTGTTCTCTGATAAGAACCCAAAAACTGGATGAATAGCTTCACAGCCGGTAGCCTTAGCAGCCTCTGTGATATTATTCATATTGAGATAACTGTCCTGAGGTCTGGGGCTTCCTATACATACGGAATCTGTAGCTATAGCCGCATGGAGTGAATATTCGTCTGCTGTCGAATATACCGCCACCGCCTCTATGGAACAGTCCAGGCACTCTCTTATTATCCTTACGGCTATTTCTCCTCTGTTGGCCACCAACACGCGCTTTAGCATTTTTTCACCTCGAAGAGGATCTGCCCGTATTCTGCAAGGCTTCCTGTCATGCCATAGATGGCCTGTATCGTTCCGGCGCAGGGTGATTTCAGTTCGTTCATGACCTTCACAGCTTCTATTATGCAAAGCGTCTGGTCTTCATCTACTCTGTCCTCTACTGCCACGAAATGCGCTTCATCCGGATACGGGGCTGCATAGTACACTCCTACTATAGGAGATCTTATGTATTCGATATCGTCCTGCTCAATATCCCCAGCATGCTCCTCTCCTTTGCATCGGTCTTTTGATTCTGCGCCTTCCATATCTATGGCAGGCTGCCCGAAACATGGTTTCTTCATGCTCACCTTGGTTTCGCCGTCCTCTATATTCAGATCTGCCAGACTGCTCTTATCAAAGAGACCCAGCAACTCAAAAATGTCTCTTTTTTCCATGATTACGTCTGATATTTTTCTACACAATCTATGATATCCTTGACTGTTCTCATGTTGCTCAGTTCCTCATCAGGTATCTTGACGCCCAGTTCTTCTTCGATGGCCATGACCAGCTCAACGGCGTCCAATGAGTCTGTCTTTAGATTTGCCGACAGTTCTGCTCCCGGAGCGATCTTCTCCTCGTCACAGCTGAGTGTGGTCACCATTATCTCTTTTATTTTTTCAAAATCCATCTCTTCATTCTCCTTTTTAAATATTTTCATTTTTTTAAATAAATAATTTTAATTAAAAAATTTAATTAAAATTATTTAAGTATGCTGCCACCGAAATACGCCCTTGTCAACTGATATGGAAAACTTTTCACAATACTTTCACAAATCTGACGAGAAGATCATCAAGCAAACCAAAAAGCGTTCCGCTCGATTATAATGAGCAAAACGCTTTAAAGAACACACTTTACTTATCTTTGCTGTCGAAAATCTTATTTCCTCTTAAATATGTTTTTTCTACTTTTATGTCCTTGATTTCATCAGCGGCAGCCTCTTCTATATTTTTATCTATTACGATAAAATCTGCTGATTTTCCCTCTCTTATGCTTCCTTTATCTTCTTCTGAAAAACAAGCGTAGGCGCTGTTAATGGTAAAAAGGCTAAGCGCCTGTTCAAGTGATAGGTTTTGCTCCGGTTTCCAGCCTCCCTCGGGGTACCCATTCAAATCTTTTCTGACCATTGCCGAATAAATATTCTCCATGACATTAAGCGACTCTACAGGGCAATCAGAGCTTCCGGTAGGATGCAGCCTTTTTTCGAAGAAGCTTTTCCAGTCATATGCCGTTTTACTTCTCTCCGCGCCCAATCTTTCATTGAGAATTTTTAAATCATAGTTCAGGAATATAGGCTGTATATAGGCTATAAGTCCAAGTTGCCTCATTTTGTCAAGCTGCTCGGGAGTAGTGACCTGACAGTGTATTATTCCATGGCGTTCATTTAATCTGGGATAATTTTTCTTTGCTTCTCCTATAGCATCTATGACTTCGTCTACGGCTCCGTCGCCTATGGCATGAATAGCCACCTGCATACCTGCCTCGTGGCATTTCTTCACCATAGCCTTGAGATCGTCACTTTCAAATAGTAACATCCCTCTCTGCTGCGGAGAATCGCTATATGGCGCATTTAAATACGCCGTCCTCGCTCCCAGAGCGCCGTCGGAAAGAAGCTTGAGAGGTCCGAGGGTGAAAAGACCGTCTCCCAGATTCCATCCGGTGTGGTATCCATTGTCGAGAAAGTCCTGTATTTTTTCCACTGACGGCAGATTGCACTGCTCATACACTCTTATTTTGAGCCTGTCTTCCTCCACCAGCTCTCTGTAAGCCTGTATTACCTTTTTATAGTTTGTGGGCACGTCTTTAAAATCATCTGAATGTATCTCTACTATTCCGCAGGAGAGCGCTTCCTCCTGTGCAAGGAGTATGAGTTCTTTTATTTCTTCCACTTCTTTTTCCGGAATCGCATCTAATATGCAGGCTCTGGCTCTTTCCCTGAATATGCCCAGCGGCTTTCCATTCTCGTCAAGATCTATCTGTCCGCCTTCTATGTCGGGAGCTATCTCTTCCATCCCTATCATTTCAAGGCCTTTGCTGTTAGTCACTATAACATGGCCGCAAGTGCGAACGAAGCACAGGGGATGTTCTTTTGATATTCTGTCAAGATCATATCTTGTTATAAAACGTGCTTCATCTTTAAACTTATCTTGATTCCAGCCCCGTCCTCTCACCCATTTGCCTGCGGGCACCCGGTTATCTTCTATATATTTTCTGCTTATCTCAATAAGTTCTTCTATGCTTGTGCAATCATTATGATTTATATCTTTAAGCAACATACCAAGAGAAAGGATGTGCATATGAGTCTCAAAGAAAGCCGGAAGTACTGTCTTACCTTTCAGATCTGTCTTTATAGCATCAGGATATCTCCCAATCACGTCTTCATCAGACCCCGACATTGCAAACTTTTCACCTTCTACAGCGAAAGCGCTGCATTTTTCGTCCTCCATAGTTATAACATTCCCATTAAAATAGACGTTTGTCATGTTTCCCTCCATTTTATCATATGCCTAAGACCGGGCGCTGCAATTTCTTTCGCCCGGTCTCTTCAGCCAATTATTTTCTTTTAAGCTGTTTCTTCTATTTTATTTTTCTTTCTAAGCTTTTTCTGTTTTCCTTCGTTGGTACGCGCAATAGTAAATCCTGTTAAAATATAGATCAATGCGAATCCCATTCCAAGATAAGTTATTGGAGCATATATTACGAAATCCCACACAGGAAGTCCCAGCGTGCTGGAGTAAAATGCTCCCGATAAAGACCACGGAATAAGGGGCGCAATTGCCGTTCCTGTGTCTTCCAGCATCCTTGAAAGGTTTGTACGTTTGAGACCGAACTTGTCATACATATCCTTTGTCATATTTCCTATTACTACGAAAGATACATAGTAGCTTACTACTATCAGGAACAGAACCAGGTGCAGTATTGCCACTGTTATCATCATCTGCTTATCATTTTTAACAACTTTTGATAATTTGTCAACGATGATTTCTACAGTTCCTGATGCTTTCAATGGCCCTCCGAAAACGCCGGCTGCCAGCACCAAAACTATAGTGCTCAGCATACTGTTAAGTCCTCCTCTTATTACCATCGTGTCCACTATTTCTACTCCCGTGGACTCAGAATAACCTCCTCCCATGGCGTAGATCACATCTGAAAAAGATGCTCCCTGGAAAACCCAGGCTAAGACCATAGCCGCTAATATACCCGAGAAGAAAGTAGGTATAGTAGGTTTTTTCAGAACTATAAGAGCTACTACTATCACCGGTGGTATAAGCATTATAGGATTTATATTAAAAGTCTCTCTGAGAGTACTTAATATAGAGTCATAGTCTCCTCCACCCATCTCATGATCTGCATACTTTGATCCAAGTATCGCATAAAGTATGAGAGATACTAATATAGAAGGTACAGTTGTAAGAAGCATGTATTTTATATGATCAAATATGTTTACTTCAGCTACTGCTGACGCCATTACGGTAGTATCTGACAAAGGTGATAATTTGTCTCCGAATAAGGCTCCCGCAGTAACAGCTCCGGCAGTATAAGCAGGAGGAATTCCAAGTCCTACGGATACTCCCATCAGCGCTACTCCCACGGTAGAGACAGTACCCCATGAAGTACCTGTCATCACAGACATTATCGATGCAATGACACACGCCATCACAAGGAATATACCCGGGCTTAAGAATTTCATTCCATAATATATCATAGTAGGTATAGAGCCTGATATCATCCATGTTCCTACTAAAAGACCCACACACATTAGTATTATCAGCGGCGAAGCCATGGACTTAAAATTTTCTTTTATCTCACTCTCGATGTCATCCCATTTTACGCCCCAGATCATAGCTAAGGCGCTGACGGCGGCGGCTGCACAGAGCAGAGACACTGATGTGTCGCCGCCTATCTTCGCTTTGACTACGAAGATCATGGCCACTGCCACAAGAAGCAGGATGAGAGCTTTTGCAAAGCTTAGTTTCTTCTTCTCTTCCATAATTTTTTCCTTTCATTATTCCTTAAATAATTCCCCGGCTACTCCTTTTGACAGATGACGCGTCAACTACTTTTAAAATAATCAAAATACCCGATAACTTCCAATATAAGTTAATTTATAAGTTCATGACTTTGAAGGCATAAAAAAACGACCCCTCGCAAATGAAGGGTCGATAACTTCTACTCTTTAAAATACTCTCTTAAAAAATTATAAAATAAAACTGCGGCAGATCCCTTATAATAAGGTCTGTTCCATCTCACATACACGCTTCTTTCACAGGGAGGCTGTATCTTCACAAAATCCACAAGGCTGCTATCCTCAAGTTTCCAAGTCTTCTCAGGAAAGAAGGCCGCTCCCTGCCCATCCTTTATTATCCTTCTGAGAGTAACAGGGCTATCCGTCTCTATAGCAATGTTTTGTTTCACTCCTGATTTCTTCATGTATGCTTCAGTTATATCTCTTATGGAGCGTCCTCGGACCAGAGATGCCAGCGGAATATCAGCAACCTCTTCTAAATGAAGTACCCCCCCCCCAGATTAAAATTCTTAGGTACGGCCAAAAGTATATCTTCCCTCAGCAGCACTGTCGAATTCTCAGGTTCATTCCCGGGAATCGCTGAATTTACTATGAGGTCTAAAGATGAAAGAGAGTCGTCCTCATGGTAATGCTGAAGGATTCTTATCTGAACGTTGGGATACGATCTTCTGAATTTACCTATTATATCAATCAAAAGGCTTGACATAGAGTAAAATCCTACACTCACCGTCATATCTGTTCTGTTCTTAAAATCTATCAATTCTTCTCTCATATCATCAACAGAATTGAGAATCTGAGTGCAATAATGCAGAAAAATCTCTCCGTTTTTATTTAGACTGATATTGCGTCCTCGCCTGTCAAAGAAATTCATTTCAAATTCATCCTCAAGACGGGCAATCATCCTGGAAAGAGATGATTGAGATATGCACAGTTCATCCGCAGCCTGAGTCAGAGTCTTAGAGTGAGCTATCTTGTAAAAATATCTTAGCTGAAGTAGTTCCATAACGTATCCACCTCCTCTTATTCCGTCAGATCAATCTATTTATAACTTATCTTATATTGGAAGAACAGAAAAATCAATAGTATACTTTCATAAGTCAGCCGCGGTGGCAAAACAAAATTGGAGAAAAGAGGTATACAAATGATAAACGGTGTCGCAATCATTGCAGTATGTATGTTCTCCGGTTTTTTTGCCGGAGATATCATAGGTGAGGCCATAGGGATAGGTTCCAATGTAGGTGGAGTAGGTTTCGCCATGTTTCTGCTGCTCTTAGCAACAGATAAGATGAAAGAACGAGGTAAATTAAGCAAAGACATTTCAGAGGGAATAGGTTTCTGGCAAGCCATGTATATACCTATCGTTATAGCAATGACTGCCACTCAGGACGTTGTCGCCGCAGTAAGTTCGGGATTTTTAGCTATAGCCGCAGGTATCGCAGTCGTATTGGTAGGCTTCATCTTAGTCTGGCTTTCAAGCTTTCTCCCCGGAAGCAAGGTTACAGAGGAAGAGAGGGCCGCATCATGAATATAACGGAAATAATCAATGGTATTCTTATTGACAATGCTTTTATCATGTCGTTTATGTTCATTGCCGGCGGCGTCTTATTGTCAAGCGTAATTTCCAAATATATTTTTAAAGGCAGACTCCCTGCTTCTGCCGTAGCCATAGTGATAGGCCTGATAGCTGCATATATAGGCGGCAGAATTACAGGCGGCAGCCACGGAATATCTGATATAGACGTATTCACCGGCATAGGTGTCCTCGGGGGAAGCAGCCTGCGTGACTTTGCGATTATTTCAACTGCTTATGGGGCAAGCCTCAAAGAACTGAAACGCTCAGGACTTGTCGGCATGTTTTCTCTCATAGTAGGAGTTACCTTTGCCTTTGTACTGGGAACAATTTTTGCCGCCATGTTCGGATACACTGATCCTGCTGAGGTCGCAACCATCGCCGCAGGTACGGTAACCTTCATAACCGGCGCGGTAACAGGCAGCGCAGTAGGCGCTTCTTCAAATATTATCGCTTTATCTATCGCTATAGGTGTGGTAAAATCTATAGCAGTAATGATAGCAACTCCTCTGCTGGCCCGATGCATGAAGCTGGATAATTTTCGTTCGGCTATGGTGTACGGAGGTATCATGGGGACTACATCGGGAGTATCTGCCGGACTTGCGGCTACAGATCAGAGACTTGTTCCTTATGGGGCCATGACTGCAACCTTTTTTACAGGCCTTGCATGTCTCTTATGCCCTACCGTTTTCTACGGTATCATAAATCTTATATTTTAGGTGATGCGATATGACTTTAAATTTCAGAGAATCTCTATGGATGCTGGCAGGAATAACAGCGATAATGGTGACAGGTATTTTTATAATTAAAATGCCCATTTCCGTCATTCTTCTTTTAGAAGCTATATTTGCCGGCATAATAGGCTCTGTCAAGAAAATACCTTACTCCGTCATACAAGAATCAGTCACGACAGCTATAAGCGGCATACTTGTTCCCATCATCATACTTCTGCTGATAGGCGCACTGGTGGCCAGCTGGATAATGAGCGGAACTGTGCCGGCTTTGATCTGTATAGGACTTAAGGCTATAGACGCTGAATTCTTTTTGATAATATCTTTTTTGATGTGCTCGCTGACATCTATGGTAATAGGAACCTCATGGGGAACCATTTCCACACTCGGGATAGCGTTCATGGGGATATCCAACGCTTTAGGACTATCTCCCATATACACTGTCAGCACTATAGTGTCGGGGGCTATATTAGGAGATAAGATGTCTCCTCTTTCCAGCTCGGTAGTCTTGGCATGTCAGCTGACAGATACCACATCCATAGGATCCATGAAAGCCGCAGCAGCTACCAATCTCCCCTCTTTCATAGTCTCGGCAGTGATATACATATTGCTGGGGATGTCTTCCGCTGACCAGCCTGTTTCTCAGGCGTCCGAAGCTTCTGACCTTCTGAAAGCGATCTCGGGGCAATTCGATGTAGGCATCATCACCTTATTGCCTCCCATTCTTCTCATCGCTCTGATACTGCTCAAGATACCGACGATACCGGCTTTTATGGCAGGTATCGCCGCAGGAGTCCTTGAAGCGTTATTTATACAGAGTCACGATGCCTCTGACGTTTTTGAAGGACTGCTTTCGGGATACGCTTATGGCGACGATCCTTCCGTCAATAATCTGCTGAATTACGGAGGCATAGACAGCATGGCCTCGATATTAACCCTCCTCATCTTTGCCGCAGCTTTCGGAGGAATAATAAAGAAGCTGGGTCTTATCGCCTGCCTTCTCGACAAGATCTTCAATGATTCCAAAAGCAGGGTAAGAATAATAACATCTTCTGTGATAATACATACGGTATGCTTTGTCATTACCGGAAATTACTATGCTACCAACTCGATCTTAGCCCCGGCCCTCAATTCCATATATGAAAAGAACGGCATAAGCCGCTCTCATATAACATCTATATTTCTCGATACAGGAACGGGGATTTCACCTCTGGTGCCGTGGAGCGCTACTGCCATATTCGTATCGGGCACTCTCGGATACAGTTCTCTGAATTACTGTCTATACGCCCCTATATTATGGCTGCCTCTTCTTCTGTACCCCTTGGTAGCCTTATTCTTAAAACCCAAAGACGTGCGTTAATTGTCATTTACGATCTTCTTTTACTCATTCCCAAAGCTACATAAAGGACTATTGCAGCAGAATTAAATACTGCAAAAAAACCGTATACGCCCTGGGGGCCTGCTATGTCTAAAATTATACCGCCCAGCAGGCTTGCAACTATTACGCTGAAATTGTTTCCGAGAGCGTAATAGATAGATATGGCCATGCCGGTCATGCGAGGTTCCACTATCTTATTAAAGTATTTTACTATCTCCATCAGTATTATGCCGCCGGACAGCCCCTGAAGGAAGAAACTTCCCAGAAGCAGCTTATAACTTGGCCCTGTGGCATAAAACGCAAATCTCGCAACTAAGACTATGCTGGCAAAGAGAAGCATTTTTTCCGTTCCGATCTTTTTAGAAAAGCGTGAAGCCGCCGCCATGACTATAGCTTCGCTTCCGGCCATCAGGAAAAACGCCGTCCCTATCCCCTCTACGCTGCCGCCTTCTTGTCTGAACAGATATCCGAAATATGTATTGTGAGCTATGCTGGTTCCTGTCATAAAAAAAGCGCATATGAGAAGCCTGACGAAGACCTTATTCTTAAACAAATCCTTCATTTTTATGCTCTCTTCTTGCCTTTCGGAAAGCGGCTCAGACTCTCTCATCACGAGAAATGCCGCTATGACAAAAGCCGCCGCATACAGATAAAAGATAGTCTCAAGTCCTCTGTCCTGAGCGTATTTTCCTACGACAAAGGAGGCTACTGCATAACCTGCGGCGCCTGCCCCTCTTATTATAGGATAATTATTGCTTTTGCTGAGCACCAGTGCGTCTGCGATACCGTGAGCCGGTCCCTGAAAGAAGTACATACAGCTGTATATGACGGCGTAAATGGCGAAATCAGTGGTCGCAGTATTCAAAAATCCAAAGAATGCAGCCAGAAGACACATCACCATGAGTACGCATCTCTTTTTTGTCACGCCGGAATATATTTTTCCCCAAAAAAATCCGGCTACTATAGCAGTTCCCGTTCCCAGAGAAGTTATTATGCCCACTTGAGTTCCGCTGAAACCGATGGAGCTCAGATACTGTCCTATCATCGGGCAGATAGTACCCAGCGGCCAGTAGATGAAAAAGTATAAAACTGATCTGTTTAAGTCTGAGCTGTGATTTTTCATTATCAAGTTCTCCTTAATCGCAATTTACAGTATATCAAACAAATTCTCTGCAAACAATATAAAGAAAAGATTTTGGAGGTGGAAATTTTGTTAATAGTTGCAATCAGAACTTTGATAATGTATTTGGTGCTTCTTTTGGCTGTAAGGATCATGGGCAAGTCCGAACTTTCAAAGATGTCTCCCTTTCAGCTGGTGATAGTGTTCATGATAGCCGAGCTGGCTGCTATACCTATAGATTCTGCTGACGCTTCTCTTATAAACGGTATAATCGCCATAACCATGCTCATGTTCCTGCAGGTGTTGATCTCTTTTCTTTCCATAAAGAGTGAATCCTTCAAGAACTTTATATCAGGAAAACCCACCATGCTGATAGAAAAGGGAAAGCTCAACGTCAAGGAACTTACAAGACAGCGAATATCGTGTACCGATCTTCTCGAGCAGCTTCGTCTCGAGAACTGTCCTTCTATCAGCGATGTGGAATACGCCATATTAGAATCCAACGGACAGCTTTCGGTAATACCGAAGGCAAAGAACAGGCCTCTGACTCCTAAAGACATGGAAATACCCGTATCCGAAGGAGTGCTTCCTGCCATAGTAGTCTCCGACGGTGTAGTCTACGACAGAAACCTGATCCTGGCAGGAATAGACAAGATCAATTTTGACAATAAGCTCAAGTCTGCAGGCATAACTTCTGTAAAAGACATATTCCTGGCTTTCTGCGATTCGGAAAAGAAGATACACATCTATACTGCGGAAAAAGAAATAGGTCCGTATGCAAAGGAGGTGCAGGTATGAGAGATCTGATCGTATCCGTAGCCATCGTGGCCGTTCTCATAGGCGGATGGCTCTTCTTTGACAGCTATTCTGCAAGATCAGTCGATGAAATGTCAGACCTTATATATTCAGATCTTATTCCGGCAGTAGAAGCAGAAGATTGGGACGACAGCCGTGCCATGGTGACAGAGCTTTCACAGGCCTGGAACGAATATAAGAAAAAGGCGCTGTTCTTTCTCAATAGCGAAGAATTGAGCGAGATAGATTATTGTCTGGCTAAGGCTGATAAATATGTGAATGCGGAGGACGTTTCCAATTCTTCCGGAGAGCTGAATTCTTTAGCGGGCCAGATGCTGTTTCTAAAGACAAAAGAAAAGATAACTCCCGAAAACATCTTGTAATATGAAAATTAAACATGGCCAAGGTCGATGTATATAATTCCGCCATGGTATGGCGGTCGTTTTCGGCTAAATGCTCTTGTCTGATAAACCATGTTATGATATAATGCAAGTTAAGTAGAGTAAATATTGTGCGTTAAGTGCTATGAGATGGGATGTAGCTCATAGACGAAGGCTTTTGGAACCTTGAATATCAGACCCTAAAGCCGCGGTACAATATTGCGTCCGCTGCTACACTGTATAAAGAAGAATCGTATATCGTATACTGATCGGTACCGGGGATTTTTTATCTCCTCTTCTCTATGGTGTAGTCACACTATAGAGAAAGGAGATTTTTTAATGCAACGAAACAATGTTTACAGCAGATCCTACAAGCTGGTGCTGGTGGCCCTGATGATCGCCATGACTCTTATAATCAACAGAGTGTTTCCGGCGACTCCGGTCTATCACATTTCGGTAGACTTTATTCCCGTATTCATAGTAGCTGTGATTTTCGGCCCACTATGGTCGGCTCTCACCTACGCCCTTGCAGACGCCATAGGCGCTATACTGTTTCCCGTAGGTCCTTTTAACCCCGGAATAACTTTTACGCTTTTTCTGCTTGGACTTGCCTTCGGACTGGTCTTTTATAAAAAAGATCTCTCCGGCAAGCTTCTGTGGCTCAGATCGCTGCTGGCAGCTGCAATATCGCTTCTGATCAAGCTTTTAGGAACTACATATTTTCTGTATCTGACTTTCGGCGGTCCAAACGGAATGGGTTATTTCGCTTATGTGATATCAAGGATACCCAACTGCGTGATTTTTGCAGCTCTCGTGTTTGTGTTACTTCCCATAATACAGCGAGTCATAGTAGTCAGGATAATTAAATAAGATCTGCAATGAAAAAAGGCTGTCCTGGTCGGGATAGCCTTTTATATTGTCTCTTAAGGGACAATATACCAGCAGTTTAACTGGTGGTTTTGATTGCAGAAAAATCCTTTTGTTTTAGATGAAAATTACATAATCCTGTTCATCTTTTACAAAGCAGTACAGCACAAAACCGATCAGCAGATCATCATCGTATATAGCCTTCGATATTGCAAACTTTTATACTCTTTCGGCTATCTCATATATGAGCTTTTCTGTCTTCTCCCAGCCCAGGCAAGGGTCGGTGATGGATTGTCCGTATTTGTCGCCGTTGATAGGCTGACATCCGTCCTCGATGTAGCTTTCTATCATAAGTCCCTTTACGATCTTATCTATATCTTCGCTCAGTTCTTTAGACTGAAGAACTTCTCTCGATATCCTTATCTGCTCCATATACTGCTTTCCGGAATTGGCGTGATTGGCGTCTACTATTATCGCCGGATTCTTCAGCTCTGCTTTCAGATACATCTCGCAAACGCTCTTGAGATCTTCGTAATGATAATTAGGTATGGACTGCCCCCTCTTATTGGTATGTCCTCTCAATATCACATGGGCGTATGGGTTTCCTTTGCTGACCACTTCCCAGTTTCTATAGATAAAGGTATGGGAGCCCTGAGCCGCAGTTATGGCGTTTATCATGACCGAGAGATCTCCGCTGGTGGGGTTCTTCATTCCCACCGGGATATCAAGACCACTTGCAGTAAGGCGGTGGAACTGGTTTTCCACAGATCTGGCTCCCACAGCCACATAAGAAAGCAAATCGCTCAGATACCTGTAATTTTCAGGATACAGCATCTCGTCTGCACAGAAAAAACCTGTCTCCTTCATGGCTCTTATGTAGGTTTCCCTTATGGTGACTATGCCTCTCAACATGTCCTCGTTTCTGCTGGGATCAGGCTGATGAAGCATTCCCTTATATCCCATGCCGGTGGTGCGGGGCTTATTGGTGTACACTCTCGGAATTATGCATATCTTTTCCTCCACCTTGTCCTGGGCTCTTCTGAGCCTTGCAAGATAGTCCAAAACAGCTTCCTCATTGTCTGCCGAGCACGGGCCTATCAGCAATATAAACTTATCTGACCGGCCGGCAAGAATATCCTCGATTTCCTTTACCTTTGCTTCTCTCTCGGCGGCATACTCGCTGCTTATAGGAAACATTTCCTTGATGTCTTTAGGTATGGGCAGTTTACGCCTGAATTCCATATTCATATTTTTTCCTCCCGGTTCTCTTCTTTATCGAACAGTTTTCTTCTCGCTGTGGAGCGTCTCATCATGTCCTTTATGCCTTCTTTATCCGCTTCCATCAACATTCTCTCCAGCTTGGAGACCTCCATGGTAAACAGCTTCATCTGGTGAAGAAGCGCATCTTTATTGAGGAGAAAAAGCTCGCTCCACATGGTTTCGTCTATACGCGCTATCCTGGTCAGGTCGCGGAATGAATCTCCAGTGTAATCTTCCAGTTTTTCCGTATGGTTACACGTCATCAGCGACATGGCTATGCAGTGAGTGAGCTGAGATACGAAGCCTATCATCTCGTCATGTTCTTCCGGAGAAAGATAGGATATGCGGTCAAACTTGAGTATTTCACCTATCCGGCTGCAAGTTTTTACCGCCTCATCAGTGTTCTTCTCTGTCGGGACGACTATATAATTGGCCCCGTAAAATATCTTCTCATCACTGTGTTCTATGCCGAGTTTTTCACAGCCGGCCATAGGATGAGCCGCTATATACTCGCAGTCGTCTCTTAAAAAATTCTGTATGTCCCTGACCAGACATCCTTTTACACCCGTTACGTCGGTTATCAGCGCTCCGCTCTTAAAATACCACTGGTTCTTCTCTATCCATTCCCTGAATATATGAGGATAAAGGGCGAAAATCACAAGATCCGCCGATTCTATCATCTTTCTGTCAGTCTTCGTAGTGCCTTCGGCCACTATGCCGTTTTTAAGAGCATACTCTATCGTCTTCTCGTTTGTATCTATGGCGTGGATTCTATACCCCGCCTCAGTGAATCCTCTGGCATAGCTTCCTCCTATTATTCCAAGTCCGATTATCAATATATTAGTATTTTCGTCAATCTTCAATTTCTTCTACCTCGATTCCCAGGGAGTTTAATTTTTTGAAAAAATCAGGGAAGCTTTTGGTGACAGCCTCAGCCCCGTCTATTACCCCTCCCGTGAGGGTCAGCAGCACCGCTTCTGACATGACTATCCTGTGATCGTTGTGTCCTTTTAGCTCCCGGCAGGGTTTTTCAAACTTTGCCGGATATATAGTTATCTCATCATCATATACGGCAGCAGAGACTCCGAACTTTTTCAGTTCTCCGGCCATCACCTCTCCCCGGTCGCTCTCCTTTATCTTGAGGCGGCTGGTTCCCGAAAAGACTCCTCCGTTTTCGGCAGCGGCTACGGCAAACAGTATGGGGCCAAGGTCAGGACAATCGGATACATCCAATATAGGAGTCCCCTCTTTAAGCTGGCTGAACATCTTCTTGTAAACCCGGTCTCCCTGAATACTGTTCTTTGGCAGATTCCCTATCTCCACTTCTCCTCCGAATACATTGAGAGCTTCGAAGAAGGCCGCGTTGGAATAATCGCCCTCCACATAAGCTTCCGAAGCCTGATACTTCTGTCTGCCTTTTATATATATAGTATTTTCGTCTTTCCAGCATGTCTCTACTCCGAAGGTCAGGAGAGCCGCCATGGTCATATCTATATATGATCTGCTTTCTATCGGGGGGATTATAGTCAGATTACTGTCCTTAGAAAGCAGCGGCAGCGCGAATAAGAGTCCGCTGATAAACTGACTTGACACGTTGCCTGCCAATTTAAAATTGCCGGGTTTAAGAGGGCCTTTGATCATCAGCGTTCCTTCATCTCTCGAAAAAATCATTCCCCGTTCCCGGCAGATAGTCTCATAAATGCCAAGGGGTCTTTCCATAAGCCTGCTGCTTCCCGAAAGCACCGCATTGGAACCGGAAACGAGACATATGGGTATGAAAAACCTGAGAGTGCTGCCGCTTTCTCTGCATGGGAGTATCTTTCCTGCAGGTATTTTTCTGATGTCTGTCCCCGTGACAGTTATAGCGTCTTTGTCCCTCTTCCATTTGGCTCCTATGGCTTTTAGGCAGTCCAGAGTAGCCAGGACGTCTTCTGATTCAGATATGCCGTGGACAGTACACTCTCCCTCGGACAATCCGGCGCAAATCAGCAGCCTGTGAGCCATGCTCTTGGACGGAGGAGCCTCGATACGCCCTCTGGCCACTCCTTTATTTATCCTTACTTTCATCTCTTACTCTCCGTCTCTTCTTTTGATGATCTCCCCAACGCATTTTCGGCAAGATAATCTATAGCTTCCAGATAACCGTCCGTTCCGTGCCCGAAGACCGTAAAACTGCAAGCCTGCCTTATGTAGCTTATCTGCCGGAAATCCTCTCTGGCCGCCACATCTGAAACATGAACCTCTGCGGCAGGAAGCGATACGCTCTTGAGAGCGTCCAGAAGCGCAATGCTTGTGTGGGTGTATGCCCCCGGGTTTATGACTATTGCGTCAGCTCCGTCGAAATAAGCCTGCTGTATCCTGTCCACCAGATCTCCTTCGTGATTGGACTGATAAAATTCTGCCCTTATTCCTTTATTCTCGCAGTGAGCAGTTATCTTTTCTGTTAACATCTCATAAGTTTCATTTCCGTATTTGTCCGGTTCCCTTATGCCAAGCATGTTCAGATTAGGTCCATTTATAACTACAATGTTCATTTAAATTCCTCCAGAACTTCAAAAGCGGCTTCTTCTGCCGTTTCCTCGCTCTTTATGATATGATCGGCAGTAGAAACATATATATCATATCTTTCTTCATAACGCTTCATGATCTCTTCTCTGTTGAAAGCCTTAGGTCTGTCTGAAGTAGGCGTCAGCGCAGCTGGATCTCTGTCTATGAAGAAAATTCTTCCACTTAATTTCAACGCTTCAACGTTCTCTCCTCTCAGGACTGCGCCGCCTCCCGTAGATATGACAGTTCCTGTCTTTGCCGCAGCTTCCTTTATTATGCGAGTTTCCACATCCCTGAAATAATTCTCTCCGAATTGATGAAATATCTGAGGGATGGTCATGTCCTGATCCTTTTCTATGAGCAGATCTGTATCTATAAGTTCTCTGTTAAGCTTCTGGGCTATGATCCTGCCTATGGTAGTCTTTCCGCTGGCGGGCATGCCCGTCAGCACTATGTTGAGTTTCTTTTTATATATTTTTTCATATATGCGGTCAATCTCTTCTTTTCCATATTCGCATGAAAGAAAGAATTCCGCAGCTTTGACAGCCTGCGCCACCAGCATATAGAGTCCTCCTTTCCCTTTTACTCCCATAGATCTGGCCCGGGCTATCAACATGGTACTCAAAGGGTTATAGACGACGTCCAGCACTCCGTCAAGGCGCTTAAAGTCCTCAAGGTCTATGGCTTTAGAGAAAATATTGGGGTACATTCCGCACGGAGTCGTATTGATGATTACTTCTGCGTCTTTGCAGCGCCTGCGCGCTTCTTCATATGTAACTACAGGCGCCTCATCTCTCTCCAAGGCTCTGTCGCTGCCTGGGGCTCGCCGGCTGACTTTGTACACTTCTGAAGCTCCTGCCATCTTAGCTACCGCCAAAGCGGTGTCCGAGGTGCCGCCGGTCCCCAAGATCAAGACTTTCTTTTCTCTCATGTCGATTCCCGCATAGTCTGCTAAGGCAGAAAGCCCGTCAAAATCCGTATTGTGCCCTATTAGCCGGCCTCCGTCGTTTCTTATGCAGTTTACCGATCCTATAGCTTTAGCTTCCTTTGATATCTCGTCGAGGAAGGGAATGACTTCTCTCTTATAAGGGATAGTCACATTCACGGCTTTAAAATCTTTTTCCTTTAAAAACTTCCCGATCTCAGTCCTTGGAATCTCCAAAAGACCGTAATCGTATCTTCCTATTTCTTCGTGTATTTCCTTTGAAAAGCTGTGGGTCAGCTTTTCGCCTATGAGTCCATACTTAATCATTTTTCACTCCTGAGAAAATCGCTGCCGTATCTTGCAATTAGCAGGTCGCCTATCGTAAGGGCGGTAACTGCGTCTATGACTGCCCTTGCTCTGTGGATGATAGCAGGATCATGTCTTCCGTGTATGGTAAGCTTAGTGTTCTCTCTTTTTCTGAAATCTACCGTATCCTGTTCCTTATAGATAGACGCCGTAGGTTTTATGGCTGTACGGAATATTATAGGCATACCGCTGGAAATACCTCCGTTTATGCCTCCGCTGTTGTTGCTCACAGAAACGACTCTTCCTCCTTCATAGGTCATCTCATCGTTGGCCTGTGAACCTCTAAGCTTCGTTATCCCAAAGCCGGCGCCAAACTCTATCCCCTTCACGGCAGGAACAGAAAATACAGCATGAGAAAGCATTCCTTCAATAGTATCGAACCACGGTTCTCCTACGCCTGCCGGCATATTGATGACAGCCGTCTCAAGTACGCCTCCTACGCTGTCCCCCTCGCGGGCCGCCTCAAGAATTTCTCTCTCTATATCAGCTCCGTCTCCCAGTACAGGAAAGCGTTTTTCGCTCAGAGAGATTATATCTTCTTCATAGTTTTCAAAGCCTCTGTCGCAGGCTCCCCTGCAGCTGCTGATATGGGTTCCTATCATGATTCCCTTATCTTCGAGAGCTTTCATTATCACGGCGCAGGAAGCCACTATAGCGGCCGTGATCCTTCCCGAAAAATGGCCGCCGCCTCGAAAGTCGCCATAGCCTCCATATTTATAAAAGCCCGTCAGATCGGCGTGAGAAGGCCTTGCCACGCTTCTGAGCCGATCATAGTCTCCGCTTCTTGTGTCGCAGTTTCTTATGATCATCGTAAGGGGAGTTCCCGTAGTATATCCGTCAAACACTCCGCTGATTATTTCGGCTACGTCCGGCTCTCGTCTCTTAGTAGAGCTCTCCCCATAAGGCTTTCTCTGATCGAGTCTGGCCTTTATATATTCTTCATCTATCTTTATTCCCGGGGAAATGCCGTCTATCACCGCTCCTATGGCAGGTCCGTGGCTCTCGCCGAACAGCGTCAGCGTCAGCGCGTTTCCTATAGTATTTTTCATCATAAAACCTCTCTCAGGGACTTTAAAATCTGCTGACTGTCCATCTTTACAAAACTGCAGCTTCCGATATCATCTACCTGAACTGTAACTACTTTTCCGTCCTGAGCCTTCTTATCGTGGAGCACAGCCTCGGCTATTACGCGAACCTGATCGTCCGGGCTTTCCTCAGGCAATATGGTCTTGCCCTGGACGGCCGCCTCAGACAGGCTTACAGGCAGCCCCTCCCTTCGGAGAACGGCTTTCATTCTTTCTTGTATCTTTGCCGAACACATAGGTATCATTCCTATGGAGACACATTCTCCGTGAAGAAGGTCCGTATTGCTCTCGATTCCGTGACCTAAAGTATGGCCGAAATTGAGAGCCCGCCTCAGTCCTGACTCCCTCTCGTCTTTTTGGACTACGTCTTTCTTTATATTTAAAGCTCCAGCTATGAACATTTCAGGATCATCTTCTATCCTGTTCTTTTCGATGGTCTCAAAGAGTTCCCTGTCAAAGCATGCAGCCATCTTTATTATCTCGGCTGCTCCGCAGGAAAATTGCCTTGCGTCCAGAGTTTTCAAGACGAGAGGATCTATTATCACCGCTTTGGGCTGATAAAAGGCGCCCACTATATTTTTAATACCGCACAGATCTACGGCAGTCTTTCCGCCTACCGACGAATCCACCTGAGAGAGGAGAGTCGTAGGCATGTTATAGAAATCCACTCCCCGCATGTAGCATGAGGCGGCAAACCCTGCCAGATCTCCGGGAACGCCTCCGCCCACAGCCACTACGCAGTCGCCTCGGCCGAATCCATTTTCCAGCATGAGGCGGCAGAGCTTCTCAAAGTTCTCCATGGATTTAGAATCCTCTCCGGCCGGAATAACTGCGGTCACCGGTTCTTTGCAGAACTGCGCCACTTCCTCATAATACTGAGGAGGAACTCCGCTGTCGGTGACTATCAACACTTTTCTCTTAAGATCCGCAAATTCTGACGCTCTGCTCAAGGCTCCCTCAAGCAGGATTATATCGTAACTGTCTTTTCCTAAATCTACAGGTATTCTCATCATTAAATCTCCTGATCCTCTATGCTGGCGTAAGAGCCGACCACCTTTATCATATCGCAGCAGCTCTTCATTTCTTTTAGACACTGCCTGCCGTCATCTCCGTATATATCTCCCGAGGCTTCCACATAGAAATAATACTGCCACATCAGTTCTTTCATCGGCCTTGAACGCAGAGTCCTCATGTTGAATCCATGACGACCGATTATGCTGAGAGCCTCGGCCAGAGAACCGGCCTCGTTTCTGGCTGTGAACATCAATGAAAAGTAAGGATTGTCAGTGGTGTTGGAAGCCCTGCTTTCCACCCTGGAAAACACAGCAAATCTGGTGGTGTTTGATCTGTCGTCGTTTATGCTTCTGGCTACGACCTCAAGTCCGAAAAGTTTTGCCGATTCGGCGCTTCCGATAGCTGCGACAGATCTGTCGTTTTTAGACTTGACATATTCTGCGGCAAGAGCCGTGTTGGAATACTCTACCTCGTCAAATCCGTTATCCTTTATGAACGAGGCGCACTGGGACAGGGCCTGAGGATGACTCACCACTGTCTTTATATCTTTAAGAGCCGTTCCCTCTATGCCGAGAAGATCATGAGTAACAGCCAGATCATACATGCCGTTTATGAATAAACTTCCGGAAAACATCAGGTCGTTTACCTGGTCCACATCCCCTGCAAAGCTGTTTTCTACAGGAAGCACCACACAGTCGCACTCTCCCTTTTCCACCGCCTCATATGCCTTCTTAAATCCGGCATACGCTATCTTCCGGGACGTAGGAAATATCTTGGAAGCCGCTATATGAGCAAAAGCACCCTCCGTGCCTGAATATCCCACCTTGAGGCCTTCTAAAATGTTGCTCTGATATCTCCTGGCTATCTCCATTACACTTTTTAAAAAATTCACATAATACGATTTCAGATCGGGATCATCCATTCGCTCTGTTCCGCCCTGAAGCACCTGAGCCTCTCTTGCAGGATCATATATAGGCAGACCGTTAGTCTTCTTATATTCTCCGACTTTTTTTACAAGGGCCATCCTCTCTTTGAAGAGCAGCGCCATCTTATTATCTACTTCTGTTATGCCGTGCCTTATTTCTTTCAATTCCTGAGTAGTCTTATTCGTCATATTCACCTCTTAAGTTATCACTGTTAACTACATTGAATTATAAGCATTTTGCGTTGAAAAGTCAACTGATCTTTAAAAAATATTGCACAATTCTTACTGAGAGTTTATAATGAAGTTAACACCATTAACTTTTAAGGAGAAACTATGGAAGATATAGACAGCGCCGTAATGCTGAAAGAAAAGCTCTTGACGGCGGGGATAGACGAGATCCTTACCCACGGCATGGGAGATTTTTCTCTCAGGCGGGTTGCCGCATCCTGCGGAGCCAGCTGCGCGGCTCCTTACAAACATTTTAAAAATAAAGAAGAATTTATAAGAGCGACTATCGCCTTCATCGAAGAAAAGTGGAATCATCTGGCCGATCAGATAATATCTTCGGTGGAGGATCCGGTGGAAAGAATCGTTTCGCTTTGTCTTGCAAATATCAGGTTCAAGATCGCAAACCCTCTGTACGGTATGAACAGCGATTCTTTCGATCACAAGATAACGGAACAGATACATCGGTTATATCCATCAGAAGAGGAAGCAGCTTTCAGATCATCGGCGACATTCGGAGTTTCAGTCCTCACCTCAGGTACTGCTCTTCTTATGAGCGAGGGGAAGATTAAAAACTCTCAAGAAAATTTCGAGATGTTAAGAGATAAGATAGTCAGAGAACTTTCGACCGCTCTATGATAATCCTATCCGATGCGCTATGCCGTCAAATCCATCTCATAAAAAAAGAAAGTCAACTTTGCGCCGACTTTCTTTATATTATTTCATACATTGTTGCTGCGGCTTCCTTTTTACAGGATTCGCTGAGGACAAGAACCTTAGCGGAAATAGAACTATTTCCGAATTCTATCCTTATGACGTCGCCTACCTTCACTTCCGAACCGGCCTTGGCTGCTTTATCATTGATAAAAACCCTGCCCTGATCGCAAGCATCTTTTGCGACTGTCCGCCGCTTGATGAGCCTGGAATTCTTTAAAAACTTATCTATTCTCATTTGGCTCCTTAAAGCATATGAACTATTTGTTCACAGCGTCCTTTAAAGCTTTGCCTGCCTTGAAAACAGGAGCCTTTGATGCTGCTATCTCTATAACTTCTTCAGGCTTTCTTGGGTTTCTTCCCTGTCTTGCCTTTCTTTCTCTCGTTTCGAAAGTACCAAATCCGATCAACTGTACTTTGTCACCCTTAACCAGGGCGTCTTCAATGCTTGCAACTAATGCGTTAATCGCTAATTCTGCGTCTTTCTTAGTAAAATTGGTTTTCTCTGCTACTGCAGCTACCAGTTCAGCCTTGTTCATCTAAATTTCCTCCTAAAATAATTGTTTGAGATCAAATCTCATTTTCCGACTTTTTCGCTTCGTTCCACAACTCGTCCATCTCTTCCAAGCTCATATCTTTTAAAAGCTTTCCGCAAGACAAGCTTCTATCTTCGATGTAAGCGAATCGTCTAATGAATTTTTTTGTTGCCATATTGAGAGCGTCCTCCGGATCTACCTTGAAAAATCTCGCTGCGTTTACTATAGAAAACAACAGATCTCCAAGTTCTTCAGTAACTTCTGTCCGGTTCCCTGCCTCCGTAAGCTCATCTGTCTCTTCTCTAATCTTGTCCAAGGCGCCTTGAGCGTCATTCCAATCGAAACCTACTTCGGCAGCTTTTTTCTGAACTTTTGCAGCTCTTATCAAAGCCGGCAATGCGTTGGGCACACCTCTCAGATCTTGTGTCTTTGTGGTGCTCTTCTTCTCCTCTTCCTTGATATTTTCCCATTTTTCAAGTGCTTTGTCAATAGATTTTATGTGATTATTTGATATTTCCTGCAAAAAAACATGCGGATGCCGTCTTATCATCTTTTCACATTCATCGTTTATCACATCTGTCAGATCAAAGTTTCCATTTTCTTCCGATAAATTGGAATGAAATACCACTTGCAACAGCACATCTCCAAGTTCTTCTCTCAAATTATCCCGGTCCTTATTGTCTATGGCCTCAACTACTTCATAGGCTTCTTCTATCATACACCCTCTCAGAGTCTCATGAGTCTGTTTTTTATCCCATGGACATTCTCTTCGGAGAATCGATATGATCTCTTTTATCCTTTCTATGGCCTCTCCAGGTTTTGCGGCCGAAGCGGCTAAATGAGCGTATTCTTTTTTCATCATTGTTTCCTCTATTTTATGAATTTATCTAAGATTTTAACCAGTTTTCCGCCCTTCGGCAGCCTTCCTATTTCTTCCTTGGTTATAGCTTTCGTCGCCAGTATCAAGACGGCATAAACGATGACTCCTACAACCACCGCCCCCAAAGTCGCAAGGCTGTTGCTTCCAAGGGCTCCGAACAGTATCTTATACGAAGCGAAAGCGCATACTCCCATTATCACCGAAGCTGCCGTAGGCTTGATATATGTCAGCATGAAATCCACTCTTACCTTCGTATACCGTTTCATATCCCTGAGATTCAGTATCAGCGCTATGCCGTATACGAAGACTGATCCTATGGCGGCTCCCTTTATGTTCAGCGACGGTATAGCCACCAGAACGTAAGTCAGGATGATCTTAGCCACCGCTCCTATAGCCAAATTTTTCATGGGCAGCACCTGGCGGTTGACTCCCTGCAGAATACCGTTAGTCGTCTGCAGAAGGGCCATCAGGGGAACGCCCAGGCACATCACCATCAACGTAGGCGCCGCGCTTATGGCGCTGGCTGCCTCTGACGAAAAGAGAAGCAGCAATATAGGCTCCGCAAGGGCTATCATGCCTGCGGCGCAGGGCATTCCGATTATCATGCTGATTCTCATGCCCAAGTTGATGTTCTCGTCTATTTCTGCTCTGTTCCTCAGTTTATATGCGGCGGCTATAGCAGGTACCATAGCCACGGCCACGGCCTGAGTCAGAACCTGAGGCAGTCCTACCATCGTGTTGCAGTATCCGCTCAGCTGTCCCCAGAGCTCTCTGGCTTCCACATCAGTAAATCCCCCGTCCAGGAGTCTTCTGGTAACTATGGCGCTGTCGGCAAAATTGACCAGAGGAAGAATAGAAGCTCCTATAGTTATAGGTATGGCTATTATGAGTATCTGCTTGACAATAGCCATCGTCTTCTCTTTTTTCCGTCTCTCTGTGTGAATCTGACGGCTTTGTCTGATATGATAATTTATGGCTTTCTTATTTAAAGCGTATATGAGCATTATTATCAAAAGGCCTGCTATCGAACCTACCGTCGCTCCAAAAGTCGCTCCGGCGGCGGCCATTTCAAGACCCTGCGCCACCATTACCGAGGCAAGTATGAGTCCTACCGCCACCCTGAATATCTGCTCTATAAACTGAGAGATGGCGGTGGGGTTCATATTCTGTCTGCCCTGAAAATATCCTCTGTAGGCCGACATGACCGGCACGAATATAAGCGCAGGAGCTATGGCCTTTATGGGCAGTACCGCTCCCATATCTTTGGAAACGTATTTTGCTATGAGTTCTGCCCCGAAAAAACAGACTGCAAAAGCAAATACTCCTATCGCAAGCAGTAGCCATCTTGAAACTCTGAATACTCTCTGAGCGCCGGAAAAATCATTATACGCTATCTTTTCCGATACCATTCTCGATATGGCGACAGGAATACCTGCAGTGGCTATTACGAGAAATAATGAGTATAGGGGATACGCATAACCGTAATATGCCATACCCTCGGTTCCTATAAGCGCCGTCAGAGGTATTCTGAACACCGCCCCTAGTATTTTCACAAAGATTCCCGCTATACCCAGTATAGCGGTTCCTTTAAGTATCTTACTGTTTGCCATCAGTAATTTCCTTTCCTTTACAGCTGATTTAAAATTTTTTCTGTAGCTCTCTCTGCTTCAAATATGGTCTTCTCCAGATCTATCGTGGTGAACTCTCCGTCGTCATACAATACTTTTCCATCTGCCATAGTCAGGCACACATCGCTTCCTGAAGCAGAATAGACTATATTGTTTCTCAAATCATGGACAGGGTGCATATGAGGGCCGGATAAGTCTAATACTATCATATCCGCTCTTGCTCCTTCTCTGATGATACCGCTGTCCTCTCTTCCCTGGCCCAAAGCTCCTGCCCTCGTGGCAGCATAAAGCGTCTCCGCCGGCGATACTGCCTGAGGATCTCTGAACCACGCTTTTGGCGCGATGGAAAAGGCTTTCATCTCCTCCATGAAGTTGAGGCTGTTATTGCTGGCCGTGCTGTCGGTGCCTATGGCGACATTGAGTCCCAGTTTCAGCATTTCAGGCACGTTGCTTACTCCGCTGGCAAGTTTTAAATTGCTCACCGGATTTGCAGCTACTGTTGCATTTTTTGTTTTAAGTATTTCGTAGTCATCGCCTTCTATCCATACGCAGTGGGCCGCTGTAACCGGTACGTCAAACATCCCGAGGCTGTCAAAATACTGCACCGGAGTCTTGCCCCCGTGCCGCTCTTTACATTCCTCATGTTCCGTCTTGGTCTCGGAGATGTGGACATGCATGCGTGCGCCCTTCTCCTTGGCATAAGCTGTTACTGCCGTCACTGCCAGATGATTGGACGTATACTCTCCATGTATACTCATGTCAATCTTTATTCTTTCATCACATATGTTATGATATTCTTCAAAAGAACGTTTCATCTCCTGCATCGAAGGCAGACGCCACGGATCACTCTCGTCAAAATTGACTATAGCTCTTGAGATGTTGGCTTTTATCCCGCTGTCTAAGGCGGCTTTCACCATATCGTCCATAAAATAGTACATCTCGCTGGACGACACTATGCCAAACCGCAGAGATTCAGCATAGGATAGGAGCGTTCCCCAGTACACTGCCTCGCCGGAGAGCTTATCTTCGAAGGGAAATATTTTTTTATTCAGCCAGTCTTGCAGGGCCAGATTTTCGCCGTATCCTCTCATGAGGGACATTGGCGAATGGGCGTGGGAATTAAAAAATCCCGGCATCAGAAGTTTGTTTTTTCCCTCATACTGTCTTCCAAAATCGCCCTCGGGCATTTCTTTCCCTATATATTTTATGCAGCTTCTCTCTGTTACTACATACATATTATCTTTTATTTCAAAATTTTCATCTAATATAGTGATATCTTTGAAAATCATATTTTCCCCTCTTCTCTTTCAACAGTCGGTATATGTTCAACTATTGATTTTATCATACTTTCACAACTTTTTCCAATGATTTTATAGTTTCCCCCGTATCCGAAGTCATAGCGAGTAAGCTGTTTCTATTACCAGTGATGATCTTAAGTTTCTTTTTACAATATTGGAAAATTTAATTCGTATAAAAAAACTTTGGAAGCAGATACTAAAATTGTAAACGAAAAATTATCTTTGAAAGGTGTTAAATCTATGAAAGCTACAGGAATTGTAAGAAGGATCGACGACCTCGGCAGAGTGGTAGTGCCGAAGGAAATAAGAAGAGTTTTAAGGATCAGAGAAGGTGATCCTTTGGAAATTTATACGGGAAACACCGGAGAAGTCATACTGAAGAAATACTCTCCCATCAATGAACTGAGCCAATTCGCAGGAGAATACGCAGAAACGGTATCGAAGATTCTCGGCGGAACTATCATAGTTTCAGATACGGATCAAGTAATCGCAGCCTCAGGCTCCGGACGCAAAGAATACGCCGATAAACGCATAGATCCCGAATTGGATAAGATCATCCAGAGTAAGAACCGCTACTTAAATGATTCTAAAATCGTAGTACCCATCATATCTCAGGGAGACCCTATCGGCTCCATCACAATTCTCGCCAAAGATGACAGGTCTCTTGGCGAAGCCGAACTAAAAGTAGCAGAAGTAGGAGCCTCTTTTTTAGCTCGCCAGATGGAAAACTAAATATTCAAGCTCGGCAAGCCCTGCATAAAACGCAGGGCTTTTACTTGCATACGTAAAAGACGCCGGCTGTCATGAATAGGCGTCTCTTTCAATCTTACTTATTCTTTCCTTTTAGCTTTATCACTGCCAGGATTATTCCCGCCACGGCTGCCGCCGCTATGACGACTATCCAAAGAGTTAGATTTCTCTCATCGCCTGCTGGAGGTACCTGCAAAGTTCCGTCTGCAAACACAGCCGCCGGCATAAAAACTGCGGCGGTAAAGATACATGCCAATATGGTAAAGATTTTTTTCATTCTCGTCCCCCCTATCTATCCATATTATAACATATTGAAATTTGATTTTCTACCTGCCGACCGTCTTTCTGTTCTCAGCCAATATTTCCAAAAGCTTCAGAGTATCGTCAAGATTCTCAGCGCCAGTATACTGTTTGCCTTTGGAAATCTCATAGAGCTTTCGATTTTGAGCAAGCCGTCCCTTCTGGACAGACGGCCCTATGGTAAGCCTGATAAAAGGCTGATTGCCGCCGTGAATAAACAATCGATGCCCGAAAGCAGATGTGGCGCTGGCCAGGCCGAACCCGCTGAGGGGATTTTTAGCGTCGAAGCTGAGTACGACTTTGTTCTCGTTCTGCTTTATCTCAGTGACAGACATCAGTCCCGCCAGATATCTTATGTGAGATATCTTTATCAGATTTATGGTCTGCTGAGGTACGTCTCCAAAGCGGTCGGTAAGTTCATCTATTATCTCGTTTTCATCATCTCTGGTTCTTACAGAGGCTATTTTCTTATACATCTGGAGCTTTATAGGTTCGCTGAAAATATAAGTCTCCGGTATGTAAGCCGAAGCTTTGAGCTCTACCGTCGTCTCTTCCCTGTCCTCGTTTACTATCTCGCCTTCTAAAGCTCTTACGGCATCGTCCACCATCTTGCAGTAAAGCTCATAGCCGATATTTACCATGTGTCCGTGCTGCTCGGTACCCAGCATATTTCCGGCTCCTCTGATTTCCAGATCTCTCATAGCCACCTTGAAGCCTGCCCCAAACTCGGTAAATTCTCTTATGGCCTTGAGCCTCTTTTCCGCCGCCTCTCCAAGCACCTTGTCTTTTTGATACATGAGATAGGCATAGGCCTGACGATTGGCTCTGCCCACTCTTCCTCTGAGCTGGTAAAGCTGAGACAGGCCGTACCTGTCAGAATCCATTATTATCATGGTGTTGGCGTTAGGTATGTCTATGCCGGATTCTATTATGGTAGTAGAAATCAGGACATTATTTTCACCGTTTATAAAACTGAGCATGGTGTCTTCCAGAAGATTTTCGTTCATCTGTCCGTGTCCTACGGCAATTCGGGCGGAAGGCGCCAGTTCCTGTATCTTTGCGGCTATCTGATGTATACCTCTGACTCTGTTATATACCACGTAGACCTGCCCTCCCCGCCCCAGTTCTCTTTCCACTATATCCCGTATCAGGCCGTCGTCCTGCTCCATGACATAAGTCTGAACCGGATACCTCTCTTCGGGAGGCTCCTCTATGACGCTCATATCCTTTATACCTGTCAGAGACATATTCAGCGTCCTTGGGATAGGAGTAGCCGACAAAGTCAGGACATCTACGTTGCTTTTCAGCTGTTTGATCTTCTCCTTGTGTTCGACGCCGAAGCGCTGTTCTTCATCTACGACCAGAAGTCCCAGATTCTTAAATTTGATTCCCGATGAGAGGAGTTTGTGCGTGCCCACCACCAGGTCTATCTCTCCGCTTTCAAGTCCCGACAGAATATTTTTCTGCTGAGCCGAAGTCCTAAAACGCGAGAGCATCTCTATATTAAAAGGGAAATTTTCGAACCTTTCTTTGAGGGTGAAGTAATGTTGGTTGGCCAGGATCGTGGTAGGCACCAGCACTGCAGCCTGCTTTCCTTCGGCTACGCACTTAAAAAGAGCTCTGGCAGCCACTTCAGTCTTGCCAAACCCCACGTCTCCGCAGAGAAGTCTGTCCATAGGAAAAGGCTTCTCCATATCTCTCTTGATCTCCTCTGCCGAACGCAGCTGATCTTCTGTCTCCTGATAAGGGAAACTGTCCTCGAACTCTTTCTGCCACACGGTGTCCTTTTCAAAAGCGTGGCCTTTTTCCAGCTTTCTGTGAGCGTAGAGGTCAATCAAATCCTTTGCAAATACTGCTATCGCCGCCTTGGCTCTGGCCTTTGTGGCCTTCCATTCTCCTCCCGAAAGCTTGTTGATTCTCGGAGATGCGCTGTCGCCGCCTATATATTTTTGGACTATATCCATCTGTTCCACCGGTACATAGAGCATATCGTCTCCGGCATATTTTATCTTTATATAATCCTTCTTCTCTCCCTGGACTTTAAGCTGCTCGATGCCTATGAACTTGCCTATTCCATGATTCTCATGAACTACATAATCTCCGCTGGCAAGATCGGAAAAAGACTTGATCCTCTGTCCCTTTTCTTTGAAAGTCCTGCGGTTTTTTGTCTTTTTGCTGTATTTAAATATATCGTTTTCGCTTATCCAGCAGCGTTTTTCCTCCGGGAAATCTATTCCGGCCGTCAAGGTTCCTTTGGCAAAGGTGATCTTTTCTTCCAGCCCCATTCTTGAGGCAAGATCTTTCAGGTTGGAAAGCCTTTCCTCGGATCCTGCGACTATGGTTATATCATAACCTTTCCTGTCATAAGCCTTAAGTTCAGACTCAAAGAGATTGAGATTGCCTCCAAAATTTATTACTTGCCGGCTGTTCACATTATATATCTTGTCAAAGGTGTCAATGCCCCTGATTCTCTTAGGGAAAGGAGTGAATATGACCGTAGACTTTCTCGCCAGGACTTCTTTAAGGTCATATATACCTCCGATGAGTTTTGAATCTTTAGGTATCACCTGGCCTCTCTCCAGCAGAACCTTGAAGTCGTCTTTCAATTCCTGTTCTCTCAGATCGAGAATTTCAAAGATTCTCTCCGGATCATCCAGCATCACTCTTCCCGAGTCCATATAGTCCCATATATATTCCGTTCGGTCGTAAAAGTAATGTATATAATTCTCTAGAAGCTGCATGTTGGAAATGTTTTCTATACATTCGCAGACCTGCTCAGATGTTTCTCTAAGCTTCTTCGCAGCCTCAGGAGACGTGCTTTTTAGCTTATCGGCCTGCTTTTCATACTCTCTCTTTATGGCAGAAGCGCCTCTTGTGAAAGTCTCTCCTCCGGCAGTTATCTGCTGAGCCGGGTATATCTGAACGTCTTTAAGATTTTTCACCGAACGCTGCGTATCTATATCAAAAGTCCTGATGGAGTCCACGCTGCTTCCGAAAAATTCTATTCTGTAGGGATGATCGCCGTCCGGCGTAAATATGTCTGTTATACCTCCTCTTATGCTGAACTGCCCGTGCCCCTCTACCATATGGGCGTATTCATATCCCATGGTTACCAGCTTTTCTTTTAACTCAGCGGGTTCGATTTCCTGTCCCATCGACAGGGTCATTACATTTTCCTCAAATATGCTGTGAGGGCTTATCTTCTTTATTGCAGCAGAAACAGGCGCTACTATGATGACCGGCTTTCCGGTCCTGAGCGCCTTGAGTGCTTTCATTCTTTCGATCAGTCTGTCCTGATTTCTTGCGTTATATTTTAAGAATACCTTCTCCTCTTCAGGCAGCACGAGAATTTCTTTATCTCTGACAAAAAAAGAAAGGTCCGATGCTAATCGCTGGGCCCTTATGAGGGTAGGAACGATGATTATGGTCTGACTTTCTTCCTCTGCTGTATGCGCGGCTATGGGAGCTATTCGGGCATCCGATACACCCGTAATGTTGATCATTTTTAACTTCCTCTACTGTTTTCTTTTCTTTCTCCGGCCAAATCATGGCTGGAACATCCCCGTCTTCTATGGGGACGGGGTTATTCCGGCGCTTTTTATATTGTATTCGTTCATAGCCTTCTCTATTCCCTTCTCCACTATGCAGGCCGCTCCGCAGGCCGCTTTGTCAGCCGCCTCTTTGAGAAGCGTAATCTCGTCCTTTGGTACGCTTCCGGTCACATAGTTTATCATATCCTCTTTCCTGCCGGAACCGATACCCACTCTTATGCGCGGAAAATCCTCCGTCCGTATATGATAAAGAATATTTCTCATTCCGTTATGGGTGCCGGCGCTGCCCTTTTTTCTTATTCTTATCATCCCCGCCTGTATGTCTATATCATCATATATGACTATAAGCTCCTGGGGACTTACCTTATAGTACTCTAAGGCCAGTCTGACCGATTCGCCGCTCAGGTTCATGTAAGTCTGGGGTTTCAGCAGCAGAACTTTCTGTCCAGCGATTCTGCCTTCTCCAGTCAGCGCGCGGAATCTGATCTTGTTCACCTTTATGTCATATTTCTCCGCCAGAAAGTCAACCGCCAGAAAGCCCATGTTATGACGAGTCTGCTCGTATTTTTTCCCGGGGTTTCCCAGTCCGGCTATTATGTACATAGCTTTCTCCCTCTGTTGTCTGAATCACCGATACTCAAAGGGAGTATCGGTGACCTTTTGATTTCTTATTCTAATCGAACAGCACGCTGATGGAGCCGTTGGTAAATACTCTTGTCATAGCCTCTGCAAAAAGCGGGGCGGCTGACAGGAATGTCATCTTCGTTAGCTTCTTCTCTTCCGAAAGCGGAACTGTATTGAGAAGAACCAGTTCTTCTATGGCCGAAGCCTTTATCCTGTCTACGGCAGGACCTGAAAGAACGGGATGAGTAGCAGCCGCCCTCACTGATCTGGCTCCCAGGTCTTTGATAGCGTTGGCCGCATTGCAGATGGTTCCCGCCGTATCTATCATATCGTCTATTATGATACAATTCTTGTCTTCGATATTGCCTATTATATTCATTATTTCACTCTTATTAGGCTCGGGACGTCTCTTGTCTATTATGGCTATAGGGCAGTTGAGATACTGAGCCAGATTTCTGGCTCTGGTCACGCTGCCGTGATCCGGAGAGACAACTACCAGATCATCCATATGCCTTTCTTTGAAATATTTAGCGAGGATCGGCATTCCCAGGAGATGGTCTACCGGAATATCGAAATAGCCTTGTATCTGGTTGGCATGCAGATCCATAGTCAACACTCTGTCTGCGCCGGCGGCCATGATGAGATCGGCTACAAGCTTGGCCGTGATAGGGTCTCTGGCCTTAGCTTTTCTGTCCTGCCTTGCGTACCCGTAATAAGGGATTATGGCGTTGATCCTTCCTGCCGAAGCTCTCTTCATGGCGTCTATCATTATGAGCAGCTCCATAAGATTATCGTTTACCGGGCTGCAAGTCGATTGAATTATGTACACGTCAAGTCCCCTCACCGTTTCCCAGATGTTGACCGATATCTCTCCGTCGCTGAATTTAGTCACCGTGGACTTGCCTAAAGGCTTACCCATTATGCCTGCGATCTCCTCAGCAAATGCAGGATTAGAATTACCTGTAAAGATTTTGTAGTCAGCAAATACTCCGCTTCTCACTTTTTCTACCTCGCCTTCTCATTTTCATAAGTACTTTTACTTTTTCTTCTTCAAAATCCCTTTAGAAGAAACCCAGCCGGGTTTCTCAGACCCTTTTGCGCGGGCAATGTAAAGAGCGTCCCCTTCCACGTCTTCCGTCACTGTGCTCCCCGCGGCTATATAAGCGCCCTCTCCCACTCTTACAGGTGAGACAAGGTTGCTGTTGCATCCTATGAACGCATTATCTTCTACGACTGAACGGTATTTATTGGTACCGTCATAATTGACAAATACGACGCCGCAGCCCAAGTTTACTCCGCTGCCTATATCTGAATCACCTATATATGTCAGATGGGACGCCTTGGTACCGTCGCCTACGGTAGAATTCTTCACCTCTACGAAGTCCCCTATCTTGCAGTCCCTGCCCACATGGCTGCCCGGCCTCATATATGCAAACGGGCCTACCTTGCTGCCGCTTCCGACAGTACTCTGTGTGATGACCGAGCTTTTTATCTCTACGTCGTCATCTATGCTCGAATCCTCAATAACCGTATTTTGTCCGATCACACATGATTTGCCTATGCTCGTATCACCCTTCAGAGTGACGCAAGGCCCGATATGAGTCCCCGCACCTATAGTCACGCCGCAGTCGATATAAGCTGTGAATTCGTCAGCGAAGACCACGCCGTTTTTAACATGTTCCTCTATTATTTTCAGCCTGCTTCTTCTCTTTTCCTCTATCTCCTCTAAAAACATGGCTTCCTCCTCTCAAAAGACGTTATCTCTCTAAGATCATCTCTCCTACTTTATAGATATCTCCGGCTCCCATAGTCAGAACCAGATCTCCCTTATCTGCGCTACCTTCCACGTAGTCGGCTATGGAGTTGAAGTCCTGCATGAAAGTCACTTTTTTGTCCGGATGACTCTCTTTTATCTTATCTGCCAGCTGAGCAGACGAAATTTTATAAATATTTTTCTCTCTGGCAGCATATATTTCTGCTAAGACCAGTTCATCAGCCTTTTCGAACGCGTCGGCAAATTCGTCGAACAGAGCCAGCGTCCTGGTATAAGTGTGGGGCTGAAATACGCACCACAGCTTATTGTGAGGAATATTCTGACATGCTGCAAGCGTTGCCTTTATCTCCGTAGGATGATGGGCATAGTCGTCTACTATCTTTACGCCTGAAGCTGTAGTTCCGACTATGTCAAAGCGCCTCTGGGTCCCGTGATATGCCTCCAGAGTCTCTTTTATGACTCCTGTAGGGATGCCTAAACTGTGGCAGCAGGCAAAAGCGGCCAGCGCATTGAGTATATTGTGTTCGCCAGGAACCGAAAGCTGCACTCTGCACAGGAGTCTGCCTTCCTTTTTCACATCGAAAGCAGGCAGCCCTTTCTCGTTGAACACCACGTTGTCTCCCCCATAGGTACAATTCTCGTTGAGACCGAAGGTGACTGCGTTGTCGAGATTTTTTATCACCTGATTGACAAAAGGATTAGCCTCATAGGCAACTATGAGCCCTTCTCCCGGAACCAGCTTTGCAAATTTATCAAAAGAATTCACGATATGATCTATATCTTTAAAATAATCCAGATGATCGGAATCGATATTGAGAATGATTTCTATCTTAGGCCTGAGGTTCAGAAAGCTGTCCATGTATTCACAGGCTTCCGTAACGAAATATTCTCCCTGCCCTACTTTGACGTTGCCTCCTATCTCGGCCAGATTGCCTCCCACCAGGATGGTGGGGTCAGTCTTAGCGTTGTCTAAAATTAAAGAAACCATAGAGGTCGTCGTAGTCTTTCCGTGAGTGCCGGAGATAGCGATGCTGTTTTTGTATTCGTCCATCAGCACTCCCAGCATCTCTGCTCTGGTGATGGCGGGAATCCTTTTTTCTTCCGCTTCTTTAAGCTCCGGATTGTCCCTGCCCACTGCCGCCGAATAAACTATCAGATCGGCGTCCGCTACGTTTTCTGCTCTATGGCCTATAAAAATCCTTGCTCCCTTGCCTGCAAGATTTGCTGTCATATCCGACTCTTTCATGTCGGATCCCGTTACGTTATAACCTCTCGATAAGAGGATCTCCGCAATGGCAGATAGTCCTATTCCCCCTATGCCAATGCAATGTATGTTCTTATAGTGTGATAAATCAATCATACTCTAATTGCCTCCAAGTTTGATACCATAGTGGTCTAAAATATTATAGCACATTCCACCTGAAAATGTTTATATATTTGACAAAAAAATCAAAAAGAAATAATATATTATCATCTAATAACACATCAGGAGGATCCAAATGAAGCGTACTGAAAGAGTTGGAGCCATGATACAGATATTGACCGGCTCTCCAAGCAAAACTTACAGTCTACAGTATTTCTGCGATCTGTTCGGCGCCGCAAAATCCAGCGTCAGCGAAGATATAAGGGCGGCCAACAACGCTCTTTTATTTACCGGCCGCGGCAGGCTTGAAACAGGGATAGGCGCAAAAGGAGGAGTACGGTTTGTCCCCCATATTTCAGACGAGGCCCTTCGCCTGCTCCAGCAGGAGTTCTGCGAAAAGCTATCCGATCCAGCCCGTATGCTGGGAGGAAATTTTCTGTACACTTCTGACATTTTTTTCGATCCCGAGTTCATAAACAAGATAGCCTCCGTCTTTGCGAGAAAGTTCAAAGATTCAGAGGCTGACTACGTAGCTACCGTGGAAACGAAGGGAATCCCTCTGGCAGCCAGCGTCGCCCACCTTCTTAATCTGCCTCTGGTGATAATAAGGCGCGAAGCAAAGGTTTCCGAAGGTTCTACTTTAAGTATTAACTATTTTTCCGGTTCTTATGACAGAATTCAGAGAATGTCCATGTCAAAGAGAGCGATGCGTCCCGGATCAAAAGTCCTGATCATAGATGATTTCATGCGTGGAGGCGGAAGTATCTCCGGCATTACCGAAATAGTGGGAGAATTTAACGGCGCCGTAGTCGGAGTAGGCGTAGCGATAGCCGGAGTCGAGCCCAAAAAGAAGAAAATAGAAGACTACACTTCCATCGTTTTTCTCGGTGAAATAGACGAAGAGAAAAGAACTATATCTATCCTGCCAAATAGCGACATATTTTGAATTTCTTATTGCAATATTTGGATAGTTAGAGTATACTATATTTGTCATAAAAAATAAGTGTACGATGTAAGGAAGGTGGAACAAATGAATATTACCGACGTAAGAATCAGAAAGATTTCTGACGACGGGAAGATGAGGGCAGTAGCTTCGATCACTCTTGATGACGAATTCGTAGTCCACGATATCAAGATAATCTACGGTCAAAACGGTTTGTTCATCGCTATGCCAAGCAAGAAGATGAGCGACGGCGCTTTTAGAGATGTTGCCCACCCTATTTGCTCTGAAGTTCGCAATCAGATAAAAGAGCAAATATTTCAAGCATACGAGAAGATGCTTACGGAATAATATGTATCCATAATCACATAAGGTTACAAAAACTGCCGCAATTACTCTTTAAACGAGTAACTGCGACAGTTTTTTTATTCTCAGAAATTTTACTTTTCGTAATTGGCTTCCATCACTCTTATGATATTAGTATTTCCCGGCACATCCACCGGCACGCCGGCGCTTATCACTATGTTGCTGCCTTCCTTTATGAGCCCTGCTACAAGAGCCTTCCTAGCGCAATGTCCGAACAGATCTTCTATTTCATATCTGTAGTTGGCCATGAGTGGCGTCACTCCCCATATAAGAGAAAGCTGATGATAAGTCTTTTCATAAGGGGTGGCGCCTATTATCATTATATCCGGCCGAAACTTGGACATTCTCCTGGCCGTATATCCTGTCTTTGTTATGGCCATTATGGCAGCCGCGTTTATATCTTTAGCCAAAGTACATGCCGCATGACCCACGGCGTTGGTGACGTCCATGGCGTCCATCTCATGCCAGATCATATTTCTCGAAGGAACCTTAGGCTGATCTGTTTCGGCCTGCATAGCTATCTTTGCCATGGTAGCCACCGCCTCCACAGGGTACTTTCCTGCAGCAGTCTCTCCCGAAAGCATCACGGCTGTAGTTCCGTCAAAGACTGCATTTGCTACGTCTGTTATCTCTGCTCTGGTGGGAATGGGGCTGGTGGTCATGGACTCCAGCATCTGAGTGGCGGTGATCACTATCTTTCCTGACTGTACACATCTCCTGATGAATTTCTTTTGTATTCCTGGAAGTTTCTCGTAGGCGACTTCGACTCCCATATCTCCCCGCGCCACCATTATTCCGTCTGCGGCTTCGAGTATTTCTTCAAAGTTCTCTATTCCCTGAGTGCTCTCGATCTTGGCGATTATCTTAATTTCACTTCCGCCGTTATCCTCAAGAAGTTTCCTTATGACCTCCACATCGCCGGCACTTCGTACAAAAGACGCCGCTATGTAGTCCACGTCATTTTGTATTCCGAAGAGGATATCCTCTCTGTCCTGGGGACTCATGTATTGCATATTGAGCCTCACGTTAGGAAGATTTATTCCCTTGTGGTTGCTGATCTTTCCCCCGTGTATGACCGTTCCTCTCACCTCTGTGTCATCGGTATTTTCAACTTTTATGACTATCTTCCCGTCGTTTATAAGGACCAGGTTGCCGGGCTTCACTTCTTTGGGAAGATCCTTGTATGTGACGGAAACTCTCTGGGAAGTGCCTGAAACAGGCAGTGTGGTAAGGATAAATTCCTGCCCTTCTTTTAGGATCTCCTCTCCGTTGGCAAAATTGCCGGTTCTTATCTCCGGTCCTTTAGTATCGAGAAGCACTGCTGCCGGTATGCCCAGTTCTTCTCTGACTTTTCGAAACCGCTGAATGGTCTGTCTGTGTCCTTCGTGAGTACCGTGGGAAAAGTTGAGCCGAGCCACGTTCATTCCTGCCAGAAGCATTTTTTTAAGCGTGGTCTCATCGGAAGACGAAGGCCCCAAGGTACATACTATCTTAGTTTTTCTCATAAAATCACTCTCCGCTCTGCCGCCAAAAGCCTGCGGCGTATCAATAAAATGTGGCTACTTCTTCTTCCGGCGGCTCTGTCTGCTTCACAGAAACTGCATAAAGAACAGGACCTTCGCTCTGATACATATGATTGAATTCTTTTTTAACCACTGCTGTCATCTCGACCCATCCGCCGTGCTCAAGTTCTTCCGCCCTGTCATATTTGGCTACAAGTCCTCCGAACTGAATGTCTTCTACGCAGCAGGTCATTATATGTCTTCCTATGACGAATTCATCATCGTCCAAGCCGCCGCCAAGCAGTGAACGTCCTTTGATCTTCAAAGTCTTGCCGTAATATTTATCCTCTTCCTCATTTATATCGGTATACCAGATAGCATAATTCTGGTCTTCTATTTCTACCAGCGGCGCCTCTATATCGTACGGCAGCGGGTCTTCTATATCGTCAAATTCTATCTGATCTTTGGCATATTCGTAGATTATCTGGCACCTTCTGTTTATAACTCTCACTATCTTATGATAATCCATCTTGTCCATAGATCTGTCAAAATGTTTGAATATTATGACTTCAGGGGACTTCATCTTGTCCACAGTCAGATTTCTCATGTTATTATTATATGTCAGAAACGTTCTGGCGTCTGCGAACGCCATCTCTTGATAGACTACCCAGTTGACCGGCAATTTCTGATACAGATCGTCGATGAGCCACATTCCGTTATATTCGATGACCACTCGTTCAAATCCCATCTCCTTTTCCAGTCTCTGCAGGTATTCCGGAGTTATGATTTCCTCGTCTTCTATTTTTATTATCTTTACATTGGTGGAGGCAAAAGCCAAAGGAAGCAGTTCTGCCTCTCCTTCCTCACACAGCAGTACCAGTGTCTTTTCTCCGCCGTTGAACTTCGGATCCTCCAATGTTTCTTGTATAAACGTCGTCTTGCCTGCGTCAAGAAATCCCGTAAAGAGATACACAGGCACTTCTCTCATTGCCATTAAAGCTCCTTTCTGCTGGATTATGTCTTAGATGCAGCTATCATATTCCAAACAGTTCTTTTACTTTATCTTCTTTCATCTCATAGCCTATCACGCAGAGCCTTCCTGTAATTTCGGCGCTTCCGGTTCTGACATCAGGCTCCCCCGGAACATAGTCGAAATGTATCCATCTTCCGTCCTCGGCCTCCACTATGCCTTTGGCTCTCAGTACGAATCCGTACGCATGCTCGTCTTCTAAGGCCTCTAAAGCTTTTTGTATATCCTCTGCCTTGAACTTCTTGGTGGTCTCTATGCCGATACTGTCAAAGATTTCATCTGCATGATGATGATCGTGATGATCATGTCCACAACCGCAGCCGCAATCGTCTTCATGATCATGGTGGCAGTCATGATCGTGGTGGTCGTGATCATGGTCATGATGATGTTCTTGACCATCATGTCCACAGTGGTGCTCCTCCTTTAAGTGATGAAGAGCCTCTTCTATGGTATCTCTCCGTTCCATGGCCGCCAATATCTGGGAACCCGTAAGTTTGTCCCAGTCAGTAGTTATAATAACCGCATGCGGATTATGCTGTCTTATCATTTCTACGGCAGAATCAAGTTTTTCCCGGCTCACTCTGTCAGTGTGACTCAGGATGATAGAGCTGGCATGTTCTATCTGGTTATTGAAAAATTCCCCGAAGTTCTTCATATAAAGCTTCGCTTTTCCTGCGTCTACTACAGTCGTGAATCCGTTAAGCTGTACTTCTTCTATATGGAGATTTCTCACCGCATCTATTATGTCGCTGAGCTTTCCCACTCCGGAAGGCTCTATCAATATCCTCTCCGGCGAAAAGTCTTCTATGACCTGCCTGAGTGCCTTTCCGAAGTCTCCCACCAGGCTGCAGCATATGCAGCCGGAATTCATTTCATTGATCTCTATCCCGGAATCCTTTAAAAATCCCCCATCTATGCCAATTTCTCCGAATTCATTTTCGATGAGTACGATTTTTTCTCCTTTATAGGCTTCTTCTACAAGTTTTTTGATCAGAGTTGTCTTGCCTGCTCCCAAAAATCCTGAAAAAATGTCTACTTTAATCATTATATTCATCTCTTTTCTTTAAAATTTCTATTTGAATTATACCACTTTGAGGCAAAAAATAAAAGCAGCCGCCATCTGTTTTTTTCCTTAGATTATTAAGGTCATCCCTCGTAAAATCGCAGAAGAATATCTGAGAGCTGTCCGAGAATGAGTCAGATTGGGCTGGAAGTGAACCGAGTGTGTACTGATGGCAGGCTATAAATCAGTTAGAACTGAATCGAGATCTACACAAATTAGCTATTTTATTGAAATCGATCAGATGGCAGCCCACCTGAAATGTACATTTTGACAAAAACGAGTGGGTAGCAGCCCACTCGAACCGGGACTTTTGTTGAAAACGAGTGGGGCGGGCCCCACTCGAACCGAAAATTCTAACGTGAACGAGTGGGTATACTCCCTTCGCAAAATTCCATACAATATTAAATAATGGAGATAAGTCGACCTTTTTCATCTTCTATCTACAATTCTGGTCCCACTCGAAAGAACTTTTATTCGAAGAACGAGTGGGTAGCAGCCCACTCGAAACGCCGCATTTAGTAAAAACGAGTGGGACAAGGCCCACCTGAAATGCACATTTTGCAAAAATCGAGTGGGTACCGGTCCACTCAAAACGAGACTTTTGCTGAAAATGAGTGAGGCAAGCCCCGCTCGAAATAGCCTCTCCACCAAAACAAGCGAAAATAAATTCATCAATATTCCACATCATAAAAGAACAGCCAGCAAAATTGTGGTATAATATAATTCATAGTTTAACTTAACGGAGGTTTTTATGGACAAGAACTCAAGAGAATACGAAGTCTGCGTGTGCAGGCACGTCACCCGTGGTCAGATAGAGGATTATTTAAAAGAGAGCGGAAAGACAGACCTCAAAGAGGTCTGTGCAGATCTGAATATCGGAAATGTTTGCGGCGCCTGCCGCGAAACCGTCATGGAAATGATTGAAGCCCTTAAGGCTTAGATGTGTTCACATTCAGGCCGCCTATACGGCGGCCTGAATAGATCTTAGTAAAAAAATTATGTGTTAAAGTATTTTATATCTTCCTCACTAAGTTTACAATATAATGGTTAAAATCGAAAAAAGCGAAATATATAAACTTCACACAATTTTTTATTTGACCAGAATTTAATATCTCCATTATATACTATTTTTATGTTTGCAGAACTATAAGTCATGTATCTGCCCTGTTCAAATCTACTTATTTCGTTTTTGACATCAAAACCCTACAGAAAAGATGAGCGCTATCAAGTGGCATATATCTCCAGTATTTTTTAAAACCGAAGACTTGTCTTTTCGTTGATTTCACGGTTGCTGAGACACAGCGCCGGATTCGCACCGGCTTCCGAGATGTTGCTTATTTGATAACTATTTTGCCTTCTTTCTGTATTTTTATCAATGTTTACCGAAACAGCCGAACTCTCAATTCAAGAAGCCGTCTGACCACGAAAAAACCGGCGGTGTATGAAGTCGCCGGCCTTTTCATGGCTATTAAGAAATTTTGGCTAATTGGAGGCTATTATAGCCTATATGTGAACTTAGTTTGCACTCTTTTTTACTACTGTGAGTTTCTCCAGAGAATATCCTTTTTCAAAACATTCACAGTATACCTTTGTACATTTTCTGTATCTGTCAAAAAGTTTTCTGGCTTTTTCCTCATCGCCGTAGACCTTCCAGTATCCGACGCATTTGCAGTCTCTGGCTTCATTGTTTATAAAGCCGCAAACATCTTCGGGAGGGAAGCCCAAGAAGCATCCCACTTCGTGAGGAAAGTCCGGTGATTCGTTTATTCTTTTAATAAGCTGAGCGATACATTTCTGCGGCGTTTTGCAGCAATATCCTCTCTTTTCAAGCAGATCGCACACCTGACCGTTTTCCAGATCTCTTTTCAGGTCTTCCGGTCTAAACACGTATATGAGAAACCTGTTGTCCTTATTCCTCAGAGGAAGAGTCCTTATACCTCTTTTGGAAAAAATGCGGTTGAGCCTTCTTATGGTATCTCTCATCTCATCTTTAGTCTCAAACATACAGGAAAACATGCTTCCCGTCTTCATGACCGCAAGGGTAGGCGCACAATGTCTTATTACTAATTCTTCTGACATTATCTTTCTCCGTTTTCCAGTTAGTTTACACTAACCATTTCTTTAAAAAATTGGTTAGCGGGAGCTAACTTGTTTTAAGTTTACACTTTTATCTTTCCCTTGTCAAGGATTTTTATCTGCAATTTTATATTTTTTCAAGATACAATTAACTACAAAACAGCGCGGCTGCAGCCGGGCTGTTTTGTAGTTAAAATGAAAAATTTTCTTATACTCTGTTTAAATACTCGTCAATTCCGGCTGCAGCCACCTTTCCGGCGCCCATAGCCTTGATGACAGTAGCGGCTCCCGTAACTGCGTCTCCTCCCGCAAATACGCCTTCACGGTTAGTAGCAGCTGCCTCATCGGTTCCGATGCCGCCTCTGCTGTTAGCCTGTAGATTTTCTGTGGTATCGAGAATCAGGGTGTTCAGCTTCGTTCCTATAGCCATTATGACGCAATCCACATCGAGAACAAAGTTGGAATCTTTCACCTCCACAGGTCTTCTTCTTCCGGAGGCATCCGGCTCGCCCAGCTGCATCTTTACACACTCGATACCGCATACGTGGCCGTCCTCCGTTCCCTTCACCGCTACAGGATTAGTCAGATATCTGAAATCGATGCCTTCTTCTACGGCGTGATGAATCTCTTCGGCCCTGGCAGGGATTTCTTCTGCGGAACGGCGATAAATTATGTACACGTTTTCCGCTCCCATACGCTTGGCGCATCTTGCGGCGTCCATGGCCACGTTTCCTCCGCCTACTACGGCGATGTTCTTGGCGCTCTGGATAGGCGTATCGTATTCAGGCAGGTAAGCCTTCATCAGGTTTATCCTGGTCAGGTATTCGTTGGCGGAGCATACTCCCAGCAGGTTTTCTCCCGGGATGTTCATAAAGGCAGGCAGGCCCGCTCCCGTTCCGATGAACACCGACTCGAAGCCTTCCTCCTTCATCAGCTCGTCTACCGTTATGGCTCTTCCAACGATGGCGTCGGTGACGAACTTGACTCCCTTAGCCTCTAAGGCTGCCACTTCGGCTGCCACTATCTCTTTAGGCAGACGGAACTGAGGTATTCCGTATACCAGAACTCCGCCGGTCTTGTGGAGGCTCTCGAACACCGTCACCTCATAGCCCTTGTTCACCAAGTCTCCTGCGCAGGCCAGCCCGGCAGGGCCGGCTCCTATTATGGCCACCTTGTGGCCGTTGGTCTCGGCAGGCTTTATCTCCTCGTTGCCATAGTTGGCGGCGTGCCAGTCGGCTACGAATCTTTCGAGACGGCCTATGGCCACAGGCTCGCCCTTCTTTCCGTGGACGCACTTGCCCTCGCACTGGTTCTCCTGCGGGCATACGCGTCCGCAGATGGCAGGCAGGGAGCTGGTCTCGCTTATGATGCGATAGGCCTCTTCAAACTCGCCTTCGGCTACCTTGGCTATAAAGTCAGGTATCTTAACCATGACCGGGCAGCCGGACATGCAAGGCTTCTTGCGGCATTTGAGGCATCTCATGGCCTCGTTTACCGCCATATCTTCGGTGTAACCGCAGGCTACCTCCAGAAAGTTCTTGTTTCGCACGTCAGGAGCCTGTTCCGGCATAGGATTCTTCTCTCTCACTAAGTTAATCATGGTAACGAACACCTCCTGTCAAGCGGCATATGTGAGCCCTGTCTTCAGCTTCTTGATCCTTATAGTAATTGCTTCTCTTGATGAGTTCATCCCAGTCTACCAGCGAACCGTCGAACTCAGGCCCGTCTA
>FR882574.1:12240-26986 GCA_000435715.1 Firmicutes bacterium CAG:145 | reverse complement strand
ACTTGAGTTTGCGGTTTTTTACTTGGAATTTAAGTGATTTAATCACAGTGAGTTATGAGGATATATATTATCATAGCAAATACCGAATACCCATTGCCGTCTGCGGCCGCATCGATTTCTGATGAGAAGAAAGTCAGTCCTCGTAGAGCTGTCTGAGACGGGATAAGTCTGTGATCTTCACCGACCCGCGGGAGACCATGACGAGGCCTTCTCCTTCAAAGTATTTGAGCATTCTGCTTACTACTTCCCGGGCTGTGCCGAGGTGATTAGCTATCTTCTCGTGGGTTAATTTCAAGACGTCTGTATCTTCGACCAGAGTTTCTTCTACCAGAAACTGAGCCAGACGCTTGTCAAAGCTCTTCCACATCAGTTGCTCTATGAGCCACATGACTTCGGAGAATCTGCTGGCCATGATCTGATTGGTGTAGTTAGCTAAAGGAGCGGAGGCTTCTGTCAGGCTTTTGCAGACGTCGGCCGGGATGACCAGGACTTCGGAATCCTTTTCGGCTTCGATCATGATTTCAAATTGTATGCTCTGTATCATGCAGGAGGCGGAGAACAGGCAAATGTCCATTTCAAACAGCCTGTAAAGAGTGACTTCTTTGCCTTCCTCCGAGAGAATATAAGCTCTGAGCATGCCGGAGGTCACCAAGAAAAGCCCGCTGCAGTCGTTAAAACCGCCGTGGAGTACAGTTCCTTTTTTTACAGTCTTTTTTACGGCAGAACTTTGAATAATGTCTTTGTGAGTCTGAGAGAGACGATCCCACATCGGGAAAAAGTTTGAAAAATCCATGGATCTATCGACCTTTCTTTATTATAGGAAAATATTTGAGATCTTTCTGATATTAGTATAAAAAGATCTGACGGTATATGTCAAATGTTTTCTTTAATATAATCAACGACAGAAGTTCCTGTTCCGATTTAAAGTCCGGCTGGCGGGTATAATAAAAATATATGATAATCGAGAGGAGAAAAAATTATGAGTATTATAGATATGAACAAAGAAATCTTCAACGAGAAGATGAATGACGGACAAAAACCTGTATTGGTTGAATTCTGGGCGCCTTGGTGCGTCTATTGCAGAAGAATAGCTCCCGTCTTGCCAGGACTTGCAAAGCAGTATGAAGAGACAGTACAGATAGGCAAGGTGAATATCGACGAGGAACAGGAGATAGCTCAAAAAGAAAACATAGAAGTCATCCCTACGTTTATCCTCTACAAAGGCGGAAAGGCTGTAGCCTCTGTAGTGGCGCCGGATTCAAAGGCCAAGCTGGAAGAGTTTATAAATGCCAATTTGGACAAATAGGTGGATAATATGAAGGATATTTATGATATGATCGTGATAGGCGGAGGCCCCGGCGGCTATACCGCAGCTCTTTACGCCGTAAGAGCAGGACTTGAGACTCTCGTCATAGAGAAATTGTCGGCTGGTGGCCAGATGGCGCTCACTTCGCAGATAGATAATTATCCGGGATTTGAGGATGGCGTCGACGGATTCACTTTAGGTGAAAAGATGCAGGCGTCGGCAGAAAAATTCGGGGCTAAGACACTGATAGCAGAAGTCTATTCTGCCGATCTCAGAGGAGAAACCAAAGTTCTGACAACCAGCGAGGGAACGTTTAAGGCCAAGACTGTCGTGATAGCTACGGGAGCCTCACCGAGAGAGCTGGGCATAGAAGGTGAAAAGGAACTGGTGGGACGAGGAGTCAACTACTGCGCCGCATGTGACGGCATGTTTTATAAAGATAAGGTTGTAGCAGTAGTAGGCGGTGGGAACACCGCCGCCGCAGACGCTCTCCTGCTTTCCCGCATATGCAGAAAGGTGATAATAATCCACAGAAGAGATACATTGAGAGCTACTAAGATATATCATGACCCGCTGATGAAATCGCAAAATGTTGAATTCAGATGGAACAGCGCCGTATCCGAACTTATATATGATGAAAAACTAAGAGGTATCAGGATAAGAGATGTCAATACAGGAGAAATCTCACAAGTGGAGTGCGACGGCGTCTTCATAAGTGTGGGAAGAAGACCTGAGACGGGATTGCTGAAAGACCAGATAGATCTGGACCCTTCAGGATATATCCGGGCCGGAGAATCTACTGAGACTAATATCAGAGGAGTCTTCGCCGTAGGAGACGTGAGGACAAAAGTCCTCAGACAGGTAGTGACGGCAGTGGCGGACGGAGCGGTAGCGGCTCATTATGCCGAAGAATATCTTGCAGAAGAAGCCGGCAAAAAATAAAAATAGAATATGATGATCATGCAGACTGCCCTTTATGTCACAGTTATAAAAGGCGGCCTGCATTATTTATTATACGGCAGGAGATTATCTCCTGCCGTTTGTCACAGCACGGTGAAATGACACATGTAAGACGACAGAAAAAAACAAAAAAACTTATGATATGACAAAATAAGACTGAAATTACTGTTATAAATTTCCTCTTTAAGGCCCATTATCTTGTAGATCTCACAAACATATGCCATAGCGTAATGAAATGAGATATAAAAGGGAAAGCTTATATAAAGAAGCAGTTGGGACAAAAACTGTAAAGAGGTAAATTTATGATGATGGAGTCAAAAAATAAAAAAGGACATTTCTCGTTTCGCCCTGCCAAAATCTTTACTATACTGACCGCCGCACTTATAGTATCGGCAGCAGGACTGACATACACTCAGGAAGCTCAGGCCATGAATTCTGAAACGGCAAGAGGAACAGGCAGGGAGCTTTGCGAGACTATCAACTATACATTCAGCGCGGCAGTTACTATGGTCATAGATGCGAAACTGACAGAAATGAAATATACAGAATTCACGGGATATGACGTTCCCCTGAGCATTGATCTTCAGCGGAAAATAAAGATTATATGCGACGATTACGAAATAGATATGGCCCTTGTTCTGGCGATGATAAAGTATGAATCGTCATTCGACCCCGGCGTAATGGGAGATGGGCATGAAAGCTTCGGATTGATGCAGATACAGCCTAAATGGCATGAGGACAGGATGAGAAGGCTGGGCGTGACAGACCTTTTGGATCCTGAACAGAATGTAAGAGTAGGAGCGGATCTTTTATCAGAACTCTTATCAAAGGAAAAAGGGACGGAGTGGGCGCTGATGGCCTATAACGGAGGAGAAGCATTTGCCGATCGCTTTGCTGCACAAGGCAGTATCAGCGATTATGCAGCGAGAGTACTGGAATACAGAGAAGAGATATTGACTTACAGCCAAGAAGAAAAAAATAATAAGTTTTAATGGAAAAATATACCTGCAGAAAAAGAAAATTTAACAAATAGAGGAATAAATTGTTCCCTCAGGTAGAAACATATGAGAAGAGGGGGCGATGAGATGACCAGAAAGACAGATCCGAAACCTACAAATAAGGAAAAGGACGAAAACTACAATCTTCCGGGAGAGGATAAAGGGTATACTTACCAAGATTGCGGAAAATAAGATAAAGAGCTGCCTGAACCGGCCCTGTACAGGGACGGAACGGGCGGCTCTTTTTCTCATCATATCAAGATTCTCGTGGCGGATGATTGAGCTCTATAGAATTTATACGGGTCGTGTTTTCAGGTCTTTTAGCGAGCCGACCGCCACCACCATCTGGATAGGTCTCCATATTTTGTGAGTTTACATGGGCGGTGAAAAGTGTTTATAGTGGTTATGTAAGACACAAGAAAGGAGATAAAATATGAAAAAGAAGATTTTATCAATGCTCTTGGCAGTAACCTTACTGGCAGGAGGGACAGTATTTACTCTCGGGGCTGACAAAGCCGATGCGAGTACGAGAAGTAACTTCGGACAGATCTGCAGCATGTTTACCGATTACATCAATAAATACCTCCAAAACAGCTGTCAGTCCGGAGGCCAGAATCAAAAACCTGATTCAGGCGATCAGGAAGGCGGTCAGACACAAAAGCCCGGCACAGGCGATCAGGACTATAATCAGGGATCGGGGGAATCAGATCAGCAGGGATCTTTAAACCAAAGTTCAAAAGCTGCGCAAGTTTTGAGCATCGTTAACAGCGAGAGAAGCCAGGCAGACCTTGGAACCTTGTCCCTGGACAGCCAGCTGAATAAGCTGGCTCAGATGAAGGCCGAAGATATGGCTGAAAACGGTTACTTCTCACATACCTCGCCTACATACGGATCGGCGTTCGATATGATGAACCAATACGGATTTTCATATAAGACAGCCGGAGAGAACATAGCTAAAGGACAGAAGACCGCAAGCTCGGTGATGAGCGCATGGATGAATTCTCAGGGCCACAGGGCCAATATACTGGGAAGCGGATATACTAAACTGGGAGTAGGTTATGCCGTAGATTCCGGCGGAACTGCATACTGGGTGCAGATGTTCGCAGGATAAGCAAGATATATCAGATTCGGGACAGCGTGTATGCCGAAAATCTCATGCATGCTTTGCCGAATCTTCAGAAAAAGGTTTATCGCCGATGGGTCTCAGATTTGTATCATCCGGCTATGACGGCCAAAGGCGTTGCTTAATTGGCTCTCTTGAGAACACATTTTATTCAAAAAGTTTTGACAAAAACTTCATAAGAATACAAAAAATACTTTTACTTTCATGAGGTTTATTATATAATCAGAGTAACAACTTATTGTTAGATCACTTAGGAGGGAAAAAATGAAAAAATTTCTTTCATTGATGCTGGTCTTTGTGATGGTATTCGCTTTAGCGGCTTGCGGAAGCAAAGACGGCGGCGAAGATGCAAAGACAGACGGCGCTATCGATTACGACAAGATTTCTGATACTATGGAATCCGAAGACGGAAAGTATGAACTCGCTTTCGTAACGGACGTCGGCCAGCTCAGAGACGGTTCTTTCAACCAGTTTACCTGGAACGGAGTCAAGGCGTACGCTTATGAAAACGATCTTTCTTACAAGTATTATCAGCCAGCTAACGGCAATCAGGCTACAGACGCAGACAGATATGACGCCATGAAGAACGCGGCAGACGCCGGCGCTAAGATCATCGTTGCGGCCGGATTCCTTCAGGAGAAGGCAATCAGAGATGCTGCAAAGGCTTACCCTGACGTACACTTCATCTTTATCGACGGTTCCATCGAGGGAGTCGATAACATCGCATCCGTAGTTTACAAGGAAGAACAGGCAGGATATCTTGCAGGCTATGCGGCGGCTATGGAAGGATTTGAAAAGATCGGATTCTCCGGCGGCGGCGGCGGATCTAACCCGGCTTGCGAGAGATACGGATACGGATTCGTTCAGGGCGTTGAAGCAGGCGCAGCAGAAAAGGGAACTAAGGTAGAAATGAGATACAGCTGGGAATATGGCTCCACATTCTCCGCTTCTCAGGATTTACAGGCCATGCTCAGCGGATGGTATGAAGCAGGCACAGAAGTAGTGTTCATGTGCGGTGGCAGCATGTTCCAGTCTGGTACTGCAGCAGCAGGAGCAAATGACGCTTATGTAATCGGTGTAGACGTTGACCAGTCCGGTCAGTCTGATACCGTTATAACTTCAGCTATGAAAGATCTGGCAGGATCTACTATGGACGTCATCAAGGGCGACTATGACGGAAAATGGTCTGATTTCGGCGGAAAGGTAACTACCTTTGGAGCTGCTGAAGACAGAGTAGGAATCCCTACCGACACTTGGAAACTGGAAAACTGGACAGTTGAAGACTACAATGCTCTGTACGAAAAAGTAAAGAGCGGAGAGATCGAAATCTCAGATGAACTGGTATCAGATCCGAGCACTCTCGAATGGGAAAACATTTCCTTCATCAAATAATCATGATATTTTGATTAAAAATTACTAAAATTTCATAGAAAGGGGGAATTCACGTTCCCCCTTTTTGTGGGTTATTTTAACAAATTTTCAAGAAACTGAAATAATTATCAAGACAAGGAAAAAGCGATGTCAGAATACGTAATTGAAATGAACCACATAAGGAAAGAATTTCCCGGTATCGTGGCTAACGACGACATAACGCTCCAACTGAAGAAGGGCGAAATACATGCGCTGCTTGGTGAAAACGGCGCAGGAAAGTCCACCCTGATGAGCGTCCTCTTTGGGCTGTACCAACCGGAGGCGGGCACTATAAAGAAGGACGGAAAAGAAGTTAAGATCAACAACCCCAACGATGCTACTTCTCTGGGTATAGGAATGGTGCATCAACATTTTAAGCTGATCGATGTTTTCACCGTTTTAGATAATATAATACTGGGAGCTGAAACTACGAAGCTGGGATTCCTGCAGAAAAAGGAAGCCCGCAGAAAAGTTCTGGAACTGTCCCAAAAATACGGACTAAAGGTAGATGTAGACGCCAAGGTAGAAGATATTACCGTTGGAATGCAGCAGCGTGTTGAGATACTCAAGATGCTCTACAGAGAAAACGAGATACTGATCTTCGACGAGCCTACAGCTGTCCTGACTCCTCAGGAAATAGACGAACTCATGCAAATAATGAAGGGATTTGCCGATGAAGGCAAATCTATCTTGTTCATCACTCATAAATTAAACGAAATAATGGCGGTATCCGACAGAGTAACGGTATTGCATAAAGGAAAATATATCGGAACAGTCGACACGAAAGACGTTACTAAGCAGGAACTGTCCACCATGATGGTGGGAAGACCTGTGCAGCTTGAGATAAATAAGGAGCCGGCAAGACCTTCGGATGTCGTCTTGTCTGTAGAGGGACTTAGAGTTCCCTCAAAGATACATAAGAACGACGCCGTAAAAGGAGTTTCTTTCGATGTGAGAAGGGGAGAAATCGTCTGCATAGCCGGAATAGATGGAAATGGACAGACAGAGCTTATTCAGGGGATAACAGGCCTTGAGAAAGCGTCGGCAGGTCATATTGAACTATGCGGACAGGACATTTCAAACGCCAGCATAAGAAAGCGCGGCCTTGCGGGAATGAGCCATATACCCGAAGACAGGCATAAACACGGCCTCGTATTGGGATATACTCTTGAGCAGAATCTGGTACTTCAGAAGTTCAGAGAAGAGAGGTTCCAGAACCATGGATTCATAAAATTTAATGAAGTTAGGAAATATGCGGACAAACTCATAGAAGAGTACGATATCCGTTCAGGCCAGGGACCTGTCACCATAGCCAGAAGTATGTCGGGCGGAAATCAGCAGAAGGCTATAATCGCCAGAGAACTTGACAGAGACGAGCCTCTAATAATCGCTGTACAGCCTACCAGAGGCCTGGACGTGGGAGCCATAGAGCATATCCACAGTCAGCTGATATCTGAACGGGATAAGAATAAGGCTATACTGCTGGTTTCTCTGGAACTTGACGAGGTAATGAGCCTTTCCGACAGGATTCTCGTAATGTACGAGGGGGAAATCGTCGGAGAATTGTATCCGGATAAGACCGATCCGCAGGAGCTGGGACTTTATATGTCCGGAGCCAAACGAGACGATAAGGAGGTGGAATAGATGTATAAAATTGATCCTGAGACAGGGAAACAGAAATTTTATGCAAAGGACGGAACTAAAAGTGTGATTTCCGCCGTTATTTCTATCCTCATAGGCATGATAGTGGGAACGCTCATAATAATTATAGTCGGACTTACTAAAGAAGGCATCAGTATAAACGGTATCTGGGAAGGTATCAAGCTGGTATTCTTCGGAGTGTTCAGCACAGGACGGGAAGGCGGAGATCTGACTTTCGGATTTAATCCGGTCAACATGGGAAATCTGCTTTTCAGAGCCACGCCTCTGATAATGACGGGGCTTTCTGTAGCCGTAGCCTTCAGGACAGGTCTTTTCAATATAGGAGCTCCTGGACAATACCTCATGGGAACGGCTGCTACTCTTTATATAGCCCTTTCACTTCCTACTGAGACGATTCCCGCATGGATAGTGTGGATACTTGCTTTCCTGGGCGGAATCATAGCAGGCGCGCTATGGGGATGCATCCCGGGACTTTTAAAAGCATATCTGAATATAAACGAAGTAATCACCTGTATAATGACCAACTGGATAGCGGCGAATCTGGTCTCATGGTTCTTCGACGTGAGGGAAACGCTCAAGAACAGCGCCGAAGGCGGAAAGGTAGGCTACATACGTCCCACTTCCTCCAACGGAGTTGAAACCTTTGACTTCGGATTGGACAAGATATTTCCGGGATCGCAGGTGAATGGAGGAATACTGATAGCTATACTCATAGCTGTACTCATGTACATAATAATGAGTAAGACGACTTTCGGATACCAGCTCAAAGCCTGCGGAAGCAACCGCCATGCGGCTAAATACGCCGGAATCAACGATAAACTCAACATAATATACTCCATGGCAATAGCGGGAGCCTTGTCGGCGGCCGGCGCTTCGCTGTACTATCTGGCAGGAAATACGGAATTTTTCTGGTCTACATATCAGGCCCTCCCTGCAGAAGGCTTCAACGGCATACCTGTCGCCCTCCTGGCGTCCAATAACCCTATCGGAGTCATATTCACCGGATGTTTCATGTCTATGCTGAATATCGCCGGAATGCAGCTCAAGACTCTGACTGCGTATAATGAGTACATCACGGACATAATCATAGCTTCTATAGTTTATTTGAGCGCCTTTGCCATGATAATAAAGATGCTTCTCAACAACAGACAGAAAAAGAAAGAAGAAAAAGAGTCTGTATTGAAGGAAGGAGGAGATAAGTAATGGTATTCTTGATACAACAGACTATGCTTTACGCTATTCCTCTGATGATCGTGGCTCTGGCCGGAATCTTCGCAGAACGAAGCGGTGTAATCAACCTCGCTCTCGAGGGTATAATGATAATAGGCGCGTTCGTAGGCGCTCTGTTTGTAAGAATCATGCAGGAAAATCAGGTCTTTACTCAGGAGCAGGGGCAGCTTCTCATGCTTTTGGCCCTTGTGGTATCGGCCATATTCGGAGCCATATTTTCGCTGCTTTTAGCCTTTTCGGCTATAAACCTCAAGGCGGATCAGACTATAGGCGGTACTGCGCTGAACATGCTGGCTCCGGCTATAGTGTTGTTTCTGATAAACCTGATCGCTCAGCAGAACGCTCTGGGAATGGCCACAGGAGATGCAGCCGGATGGTTCATGATAAAACCCAGCACCTTCGGTCTGGAAAGAGATCATGACTTCGGATTTATCGGCAATCTTCTGATAAATAAAGTCTATCTTACGACTTATATATGTCTGGCAATATTCATAGTTCTGTCTATAATCTTATATAAGACAAAATTCGGAATCAGACTGCGTTCCTGCGGAGAAAATCCTCAGGCGGCAGATTCACTGGGAATAAACGTCTATAAGATGAGATATGCCGGAGTTACTATTTCGGGAGCTTTGGCAGGAATCGGCGGATTCACTTATGCTCTGACTACAGCTAACTGCGCTTCTACGGGCGAAGTGGCAGGATACGGATTCCTAGCTCTGGCCGTAATGATATTCGGTAACTGGACGCCACTGAACGTAGCGCTGGGTGGAATTCTCTTCGGATTATTCAAGTGCATAGCAGCTACGTATTCCAGCTTGGACATCAACGGCGACGGAGTATATATGTTGGCCGAGCTGGGTATAAGCCCTTACGTATACAGACTTCTTCCGTATCTGATAACTCTCATAGTACTGGCCTTTACTTCCAAGAAATCGAGAGTGCCTAAAGCAGAAGGAATACCTTACGATAAGGGACAGCGATAAAAGAGATCTTGAGAGTGCGGGGGATAACCCGCACTCTTTTTCTGAAATATACACTGAGAAAGGATATTTCATATGTTTTTGCCGGTGACAAGAGAAGAAATTCATGAGAGAGGATGGATGCAGCCGGACTTCGTTCTCGTGACAGGAGACGCTTATGTGGACCATCATTCTTTCGGAACTGCTATAATAGGAAGGCTTCTGGAAAAAAGAGGATATAAGATAGCGGTGCTTTCAAGGCCTGACTACAGGTCCTGTGAGGATTTTAAGCGTTTTGGCAGACCGCGCCTTGGTTTTTTGATCAACAGCGGAACTGTAGATTCCATGGTAAACAATTATTCGGTCTTTAAACACAAGAGGAAAAGGGACGAGTATGCTCCAGGGGGAGAGGCAGGAGGAAGGCCTGACAGAGCCCTGATAGTGTACGCAAACAGGGCCAGAGAGGCATATAAAGGCGTTCCCGTAATAATAGGAGGTATCGAGGCCAGCCTCAGGAGACTGGGGCACTATGATTATTGGAGCGATAAGATAAGACGGTCTGTACTCCTGGACGCTAAGGCCGATCTCCTCATCTACGGGATGGGAGAAAGGGCTGTATGCGAGATTGCAGACGCTCTGAGGGACGGATTTGAAATAAAAGATGTGACCTGGATAAGAGGCACCTGCTACAAGGCGGCGGCGAATCCTGACGAAAATAAGTTTATACAGCTTCCCGCATATGATGATATAATAAAGAGCAAGAAGGCTTATGCAGAGAGCTTTGCAGTGCAGTTTAAGAATAATGACGCTATATCTGCAAAGGGCCTGGCCGAGAAATACACCGACACCGTATGGGTCGTGCAGAACCCTCCTCAGCCTCCCCTTGAACCATTAGAACTTGACGAGATTTACGAGCTTCCCTTCGAAAATGAAGAACATCCCTCATACAAGGACGCAGGCGGAGTTCCGGGATTTGGCGAGGTGAAGTTCAGCATAGTCAGTACGAGGGGGTGCTTCGGAGGCTGCAGCTTCTGCGCTCTTACTTATCATCAAGGGAGGCAGGTAAGAGGAAGAACCAGAGAATCTCTTTTAAATGAAGCAAAAAAACTGACAGAGAAAAAAGACTTCAAAGGATATATCCATGACGTGGGAGGACCGACGGCAAACTTCAGGGGGCCTGCATGCAAGAGACAGACTGCGAAGGGAGTGTGTACCGACAGAGATTGTCTGTTTCCCGGAGTCTGCGCCGCCATAAAGCCGGATCACGAGGAATATCTGAATATACTGAGAAGTATGAGAAAATTGGATAAGGTCAAAAAAGTATTCATACGTTCAGGAATAAGATATGATTACCTCATGGCCGATCCGAAATGCGACGCCTTTATAGAAGAGTTGTGCAGATATCATGTCAGCGGTACTCTCAAGGTCGCTCCCGAGCATGTCTCAAAAAACGTCCTGGGCTATATGCATAAATCGTCTAAGAAAGTCTTTCTCAAATTTGCCGCTAAATATAAAGAGACAAATAAGCGCCTTGGAATGAAGCAATATCTGATACCTTATCTCATATCCAGCCATCCCGGCAGCACTCTAAAGGACGCGGTGGAACTGGCGCTGTTTCTTAAGGAATATGGTTTTGTTCCCGATCAGGTTCAGGATTTTTATCCAACTCCCGGCACGCTGGCTACCTGCATGTATTATACCGAGATGGATCCTCTGACTATGGAGCCGGTATATGTGGCCAAAACCATGGAAGAAAAGAAGATGCAGAGAGCTCTCATACATTTTCATAAGAGAGAAAACAGCAGGATAGTTGCTGCGGCCTTAAAAAAAGCCGGAAGAGAAGACTTGATTCCTATTTTATCTTCACATAAATATCACACAAGAAGACATAAATAGTATATAATAACAACTGACTTAGTATTTCATACTAAGTGAATGAGAAATTATTTTAAGGAGAATGATTGCTATGGAAAAGATAGCGTCCTATGTCAACAAGGGCAGGACTATAAAAGAACTCATATACAACGCCGCAGGGGAATTTCCGCAGAGATACGCGTTCCGTTTTAAAGAAGACGGAGAGATAAAGGGGAGAACTTTTACCGAACTCATCGAAAATATAGAGGCATTCGGCACGGGAATGATCCTGAGAGGATACGATGATTGCCGTATCGGAATAATAGGTGAAAATTCTTTTCCGTGGTTTTTAACTTTTCTCTCTGCTGTGTGCGGCGGCAACATAGCTGTGCCTTTTGACAAAGGACTCACAGAGACAGAGCTTGAGACCTGCGTAGCAAGAAGCGGCATCAAGGTGCTGTTTTATGACAAGAGGTTTCAGAATGTAGTCGATCATATAAAAGCCCAGCACGGAGATAAGGTAGAGTTCATCTGCATGGCAGGCGAGGGAAGCCTCAGCCAAACCATCATGGAAGAGGGTAGAAATGCTCTGGATGCCGGTGAGAATCGCTATTTGAGCAAAAAAGTCAGCGAGGAAGATACTGCCGTATTTTTATTTACCTCAGGTACTACCAGCGATTCCAAGATAGTCATGCTGAGCCACCATAATATCGCTTCCAACATAAGGGATATGCTGGAGATGGAAATATTTTTCCCTACCGATGTCAATATGGCCTTTCTGCCTTTTCATCACAGCTTTGGGCTGGTGGGATGCCTCGTATTCTTGTCGTCGGGAGCAGATAACGTTTTCTGCGACGGGCTCAAATATGTACAGAAGAATTTCGCAGAGTATAAGGTAAGCGTATTCGTAGGGGTTCCTCTTCTGGTTGAAAACCTGTACTACAAGGTCATGAAACAGATAGAGAAGCAAGGAAAGACTAAGACCGTAAATATGGGACTCAAACTTTCTAAATTCCTGAGAAAAGTGGGCCTGGATATGAGAAGAAAGATCTTCGGAGAGATAATAGATAAGCTTGGCGGAAGTTTGAGACTGATAATAAGCGGCGCAGCTTCTTTAGATCCAGCGGTATCAGAAGGACTCAACAACTTCGGTATAAGTACTATACAGGGATATGGTTTGACAGAAACTTCTCCCGTTCTTACGGCAGAGAGACCTTGGGCAGTTTCTCCGGGATCTGTAGGAACGCCTATGAATTCAGTCAAAATCAGGATAGAAGAAAAAGACGAAAACGGTATCGGAGAGATAGTCGCTAAGGGACCTAATGTCATGCAAGGGTATTACAATCAGCCTGAAGAGACGGCAAAGGCCATAGTGGATGGATGGTTCTATACCGGAGATCTGGGAAGGATTGACAGCAAGGGAAATTTGATCATCACAGGAAGAAAGAAAAATGTCATCGTCCTTAAAAACGGAAAGAATGTGTTCCCGGAAGAGATAGAAGAGATGATAATGAAACTTCCGTATGTATCCGAATGTATGATGTTTACAAGAGAGAAGCATAACGAGCTGGTTCTCTGGTGCGAGATAGTATATGAGCCGGCTCTGCTGGAAGATGAAAGTATCACCCGGGAGCAGCTGGCGGCGAGGTTTGCCAAAGACCTGGCGGACATCAACGATATACTGCCTAAGTATAAGCATATAAATCATTTCATAATGAGCGAAGAGCCTATGATAAAGACAACTACCCAAAAGGTGAAGAGAAGGGCCGAAGTAGATAAGATCTACAAGCAGTGGGATGATGAAAAGTGCTATAATACGATCATGAAATAATTATAAAACAGGTGCGGATATATGAGCCTCATAGAAAGATTCAGTGAAATATTGGAAGACAGCAGGCGGGAGAGCCTCAAAATCACGCCTGGAAATTTTGATATTTCCGAGGAAATAAACTGCCGAAGATCCTTCCTCACTTCAGGTGAAGCGGGGAGGGGATCTGAAGGCGCAGAGGAGCCTAACATAATGGCCCTCGGTGATAACGCCGCTTTCATTAAATATCTTATCGAAAAGAAAGATATGTCCGGCAAAATAAATCTGATATATATAGATCCGCCCTTTTTCAGCAAGGCGGCTTATGACGCCGTCATAAATATTAAGTCTTCGGACGGAAAGAAAAAATGTTCAGTAAAATATTTCGCATATGACGATATATGGCGCAGAGATATGACAGGCTATTTGAAAATGCTCTGTCAGAGGCTCCTCCTGATGAAGGAGCTGCTTGCCGAAGACGGTACCATATGGGTGCATCTGGACTGGCATGCAGTCCACTATGTCAAGATCTTTATGGATGAGATATTTGGAGAGGACAATTTCGTAAACGAGATAATATGGCATTATAAATCCGGAGGATCAGGCAAACGCCATTTTTCGAGGAAACACGACACCATACTGGTCTATTCCAAGACTAAGAAGTATTATTTTTCACCGGATAAGGAAAAATCTTATAACAGAGGATTTAAGCCTTATAGATTTAAAGGTGTAAAAGAGTACAAGGACGATATGGGCTGGTATACCATGGTCACCATGAAGGACGTATGGAACGTAGATATGGTGGGACGCACTTCTTCCGAGAGGACAGGCTATGCGACGCAAAAACCGGAGGCATTGCTCAGAAGGATCATACCTGCGGCTACGAAAGAGGGAGACATCTGCGCCGATTTTTTCTGCGGATCAGGAACCTTGGCCGCGGTAGCCCAAAAGATGGGGAGGCGCTGGATAAGCTGCGACGGAAGTCCTCTGGCTGTATCTGCGTCTGTAAAGAGATTACAAGACGGCGGCTTTCCCATATGCGTCATGGAAGATATGAGCGATAAACGAAGCTGTCTCGGGGAGGCGCAGATTTCTTTTGAAAGAAAAGATATAACAGGATCCGATAAAGAACTTGTCAGAATATCCTTAGATGATTATAGACTTGAGGGCATAAAGGAAAAGATAGACGGTAAAGATAGGGAGCAGTTTGAGACTGCAGCCAGAGAATATCCCCTTCAGTTTATAGAATACTGGAGCGTAGATTTTGACTTTGACGGAAGAGTATTTCGCCCTGAAATGATCTTTTCAAGAGAAAAAGGAACGCTTACAAGGGTTTGCGAAAAACTTCTGCCGGCATCTTGCCCGGATCGGAGCATATGCGTCAAGACCGTAGATGTTTTCGGCAATTACACTATGAATGTAGTCAAGCAGAAAACG
>FR882574.1:0-12201 GCA_000435715.1 Firmicutes bacterium CAG:145 | reverse complement strand
GCAGAATACCGAAAATCTGCAGTAAGATAGCAAAATTTTCTCATAACAAAAAAACAAGTGGAATATTGAGCCTCGATGAGTTATCATGACAGAAGATGATCGCAAGTCGGGGCTCTTTTTGTTCTACGAGACAATCATCAGACAAAATGCTAATTTGATCTGAATATTATCATGTCCTCACCTATGACGACTATAGAATTCCACGGAAGCTGCAGTTCTTCTTTAAATCTTCCTCCAAGACTGCTTCCGAAATTAGGAATGAGCAGCGACTTGATGACTCCGGTCTGTTCGTCAAAGAGCATTTCGGCGTCCCACAGTTTTCCGTGCATGCTTCCTTTAACTATATCTACTATTTCCTTATCTCCGATTTCACTTAACAGCATAAATAGCGTCTCCTTTGCTAATAATAGGGATATTAGATTTTACTTTGAAAGGGAGCCAATTATGAGTGAAGAAAAAGAAAAGGACAAGACCGGAGAAGAAAATTCCAACGCTGCTGAAGTCATAAAGGAATTAGGTCTTCTTACCACCGGCAGTGGGTTTAAAAGCGAGATACAATATATCAATATAATAGGCAGCATAGAAGGACATACCGTACTTCCTCAAGATAATAAAACTACTAAATATGAGCACCTGATACCTGAACTTATAGCAGTAGAGGAAAACCCTGAGATAAAAGGACTTCTGCTGATCTTAAACACCGTAGGCGGAGATGTGGAGGCAGGCCTGGCTCTGTCTGAACTGGTGGCCGGCATATCTAAGCCTACTGTATCGCTGGTAATCGGGGGAGGCCACAGTATAGGCATACCCCTGGCGGTGTCGGCAGACTACTCGTTTGTCGCAAAATCGGCTACCATGACGCTCCATCCTATAAGAACAAGCGGTACTCTCATCACTGCAGAGCCGACTTTTGAGTACATGAAAAAGACTCAGGAGAGGGTGGTGGATTTTATCGTAGAACATTCTCATGCGAAAAAGGGAGAGATAGAGGAGAAGATGAACTGTACGGATAATATGGCAAACGATGTGGGAACTCTTCTCTTTGGTCCAGATACCGTAGAGATAGGGCTGATGGATCAGATCGGTTCCTTGACGGACGCTCTGAAAAAACTGAGGGGCATGATAAAAGAATCTTAGGCAAAGGGAAACAGGGAAAGGGGCTTATGAAAAAGCTTGTTTTAACTGTTTTTATCAAAAATAAAGAATACGCCAAAGCGCTTATGCGGGGGCTTTCTATGGAAAGTCCGGGCATAGAAGTCAAAGAGGCTCATTCTCTCAGAGAAGCGCAAGTTTGCAGTTTATACGGCATACTGATCACTGACAGAGAGGCATACGGTACTTTTGCGGTCAGGATAGAGAGACAAAGACGTCTGACGGTGAGAGAGATGGTCTCAAAGTCCTCTGAGTTATATTTTGAGGGCACGGGAATACTCTTTGGCATGGGAGAAGGCAATTCGGCCAGGGTATGGGAAATTTTTTCTCTGACAGGCGGCGCAGGAGCGACGTCGGTGGCAGTCATGACAGCGAGGATGCTGGCCATGGAAGAGGCGAAAGTGCTGTATCTCAATCTCAAAAGAAAAGATGATTACTCCCTCTATGCGGGAGCGGATTTTTCAGGCATATCGTCCAAAAGAAAATTTTTATACAAACTGATGAACTGCGAAGGAATATTCCCGATGGATGAATTTTTGGCAAGAGACCAATGGGGCGTAAGCTATTTCGCTCCTCAACCTGTGCGAAACAGCTTTGAATATGAATGTTCCGCCACGGAACTTTTAGCTCTTCTATGCAGAAGAGGAGGATTCGATCATATCGTCGCAGACTCCTACGGAGGCGCATGTGAGGATGCAGTTCAGATAGAAGTCGCAAGCAGGAGAGACAGCAGACCTGAAAACAGTAATCTGAAGATTGATTTCAGGATCTTGAATTTCTCTAAAAAAACCGGCAGAGAAGATCTTCTTTTACTTCCGGAGGATCAGGTTAGCTTTGAGCCCGAGAGAGAGGGAATAAACATATCCATGGAAGGAGAATTTGCTCAGGCGATGGCCAGGATTACTGGGCATATGAAGAACAGTATACCTGACATGTAGTGATTAGAAGCCGGTATTAAGAGTGTCGACACTTGTCGAATGAAAACAGTTGCAATATCTTTGCAGCTGTTTTATTATATTAGTGAAATGGAAAATAATTACATAAAAAGAAATTATATGGAACAAAAAAAGCTCAGAGATGAGATTATAGCTGCCGCCAGGAGAGAGATATCAGGCAGGAGCCAAATGGATGATATCACGGCCATGGATATAATAGTTCATGAGACGTTTGAACATCCCGGGACTGAAAATATGACTATGAGCGATATAAACGCCATGATAAAAGGCGTATTTTTCAGAGTGAGAAAACCTATGGGCATATTGACGCCGCTCATAGATGACGAAGAGATAACGGAGATAATGGTAAACGGGAAGGATCAGATTTTCTTTGAGAGAAATGGTGAAATAAAGCATTATGAACTGAGATTTGACAACGACGAGGAATTAGAGGAGATAATGCAAAATATTGCGTCTCAAGTACATCGGGAAATAAACGAGCTGTCGCCTATAGTTGACGCCAGACTTGCCGACGGGTCCAGGGTAAACGGAGTATATAAGAATATAGCAGTCAACGGCCCTACTCTTACGATAAGAAAATTTTCCGACAAATATATGAAGATGGAAGATCTGATATGCAACGGTACGCTGACAGCCCAGGCTGCGGAACTGCTGAAAGATCTGGTGAAATCCAAATATAACATATTTGTCAGCGGAGGAACTTCATCGGGGAAGACTACCCTTCTGAATGCTTTGGGACAATTTATAGGAGCAGAGGAGAGAGTAATAGTCATAGAGGATTCGGCAGAATTAAAGCTCAATTATATAGAGAATCTGGTGCAGATGGAATGTAGACAGGCCAACACCATGGGGAAGGGAAAGATAAATATGTCCGATCTGATAAAAAGCAGTCTGAGGATGCGGCCTGACCGGATAATAGTAGGAGAGGTCAGGGGAAAAGAGGTGTTGGATATGATTCAGGCCATGAACACAGGACATTCGGGCAGCATGAGTACAGGACACGGAAATTCTATAGGCGGAATGCTCAAGAGGCTGGAGACTATGTATTTGATGGCGATACCGCTTGACATAGAGGCGGTGAGGGCTCAGATAGCTCAAGCCATTGACATAATGGTTCATATAGAGCGAAGAGGAAAGTGCAGGCGTATAACTGAAATAAGCAGGCTGCTTGGATATGACGGCGGATACTTCAAGATTGAAAGGCTCATGGCAGTTAAGGATCAGGTACTTGTACCTGACGGTGAGAAATATGGATTATAGAAAACTGGAATTGTCATTTCATGAAAAGGCCGGATTCAGGGCGGCAGTCATATCGACAGGTATGATGATAGGATGGGCGTTTTATGACAGCGTAATCGCAGGTCTTGCAGCAGGAATCGCGCTGATGATGACAGAAAATATGTATAAGAAGGGAATGCTGGAGAAGAGAAAGCGCAGACTGCTGTCTCAATTTAAAGATTTGCTGTATTCCATTTCATCTTTCGTTTCTACCGGCAGAAGCCTGGGGCAGGCCCTTGAAGAATCCATAGATTTCTGGAGAGGAACTTATGATGATCAGGATTATATAATGAGAGAGCTTAAACAGATGACTAAAAACATCAAGGAGAGCAATATGCCTGACGTGGATTCCTTTGATGATTTTGCCAAGAGGAGCGGCCTTGAGGATGCTGAAGATTTTGTGATGGTATGTAAGACATGCAAGGCTACGGGAGCAGATTTTTCTAAAGCAGCGGAAAGAAGTGCCGGGATAATAGAAGACAAGATAGATATCGAGAGAGAACTTTCATCCATAATGGTGCAAAAGCGGTTTGAAGGAAGAGTGATAGCATCGTCTCCTTTCGGATTGATACTGATGATAAAGATATTGTCTCCCGATTATATGGCTCCTTTGTACGAGACGACTTTAGGCAGAGCAGTATCGACGATATCTCTGGTTCTCATGGCCGCCGGACTGACAGTGATGGAAAGGGTGATTCAGATTGAAATATAAAGAGAGAAAAAAAGAAGAAAAGAAGAGACAAGAGATGATATTGTCGCTTCCCTCTTTTATAAACCAGATTTTGCTGCTGCTGAACAGCGGAATGGTATTGCAGGAGGCTATGATATATATAGCTGTGAATTATAAAAAGCTGGACAGAGAAAGACAGGATACATTTATCCTCGAATATATAAGGGTGTATGACGACTCTATGAAAACAGGAGAGAGCATCATAAAAGGATTCTATCGTCTGGGAAGAGACAGCAGAGTAAAAGAACTCTCACGGGTAGCGGGTATAATAGCCGACAGCAGCCGAAGAGGCGTGGATCTGTGGGACAAGTTAGCCGATGAGGGTGAACAGCTGTGGAGAGAGAGAAAGCGTACAGCGCTGGAGAAGATAAGACTGTCAGAAAGTAAGATGAGTTTTCCATTGGCGCTTCTTCTGATAGCGCTGATATTGATAACGGCAGCACCTGCCATGTTGCAGATGTATATAGATTAAAAGGAGGTATAAGGATGAAATTGAAGCAGACTTTATTGTCACTCAACAACAAGCGCGGAATGGAAATGGTACAAGTAGCTATTCTCGTGGCCATAGCAGTAGCCATAGGCTTGATTTTTAAATCGGAGATCACTGACTTTGTCAATGATACTTTCGGTAGCTTAAGCAAAAGCAAATTTTGAAGTCATGTCGCTCAATAAAAGAGGCAGCGTCTATATAGAGGCATCTATAGTCCTGCCGGTCAGCTGTTTGATATTGTTTGCATTGGCTGCGCTGATAATGACCTTTCACGGCGATGTAGCCCAACAGGTATCAAAACATACAAAAGACATAAGCGCCTGGGATTGTGAGAAAGAAATAGAGACTATAAGAAAGTATGAAAGATTTATCGATTGGATTTAGCAGTAAAAAAGGGTCTTTCGCAGTGTTCGCTCTTATGGCGTTCTTCTCTATCACTATATTGATTTTCGCGTCTGTCAGATCTGCAGGGAACTTGGCTATAGGCAGCGTATCTTATGGATTCGGAAGATTGTGGGGTAAGAGCATTTTAGCTGAATACGATATATTCCTTAAAGAACGTTACGGTCTTATGGCCTTTCTGGGAGACGATATATCTACTGCAAAAAAGATAGATATATACAAAGATTATTCTTTTGGAGATAAAGAATATATAGAAAGCTCAGATACATCGTGCTCACTAAAGGAATATGCTCTGACGGAGAAAGACAATATGAAGAAGCAGATAGAAAAAATAGTTCTGTCCGGATTTGTCCCTCAAAGATATGAAGATGCAGACCGCAGTGAGGATATGACAGAAGGGGAAACCGCAGACAGGCGTATAAGCAGCCGCTGGATAATAGAGGGGCTGCCGTCGTATGGCAAGGCTGATAAGAGCTATTTGGCCGGGCTGGCAGATAAAATAAAATCAGGAATAAGCCTGAGCGGTATCGTCGGAAATGCCGCGGCAGATAGATACATATCTGTATTCTTTAAAAATCATATGGACGATAAAGATTTAAAGGAGACATATTTTCGATGTGAAACAGAATATATTATAAGCGGCGAGCCTGATGAGGCAAAAGCCAGAAAGAATACAGCCGCAAAGATAAAAACACTGCGGAATATGTTAAACCTGTATTATCTTTATACTTGCAGCGAAAAGCGTGAAATTGCCATGGCCGCAGCTTCGGCTGTAACTCCCGGACCCGCGGCGCTTCTTACGCAGGCAGTCATCCTGGAATTATGGGCATATGCGGAGGCAGAGAACGATCTGAAAATATTATATGATAAAAAGACAGTTCCGCTTCTTAAGGACGATACAAATTGGGCTCTGTCTATAGAAAATGTGCTGGGAAACGGCAGCTTGCAAACAGAAGAAAGTGCAGAAAAAGAGGACGCGGGAGAGGAGGGGACGAGTTATATAGCGCCAAAGGTAATGAGGGGAGAAGACTATTCATCGTATCTGTCGGTGCTTCTATGCGGGATCTCAGAAGACACGAAGATCATGAGGATAATGGATATCATACAGATAAATATGAAATATCTGTACAGCGACACCTCCTTGCTGAAAGAATATAACACGGGGCTACGGTATCAATTTAATGTGAATGGACAAGGATATGAATTTGATGAACATTATTGATAAAAAGTTCGGCGATAAGAGGGGAAGCTATATACTGGAGGCCGCTGTGTTTCTGCCGATACTGATTTTATGCGTGTCAGCGCTTATACTGATAATAAAAATAGTTGGGATATGTGAAAATATATGTTTCTCTACTGCTGAAGAAGTACTTGCCATAGACCTTGAATCCTATAAATATAATAATTCTGTTTCCCTTTGCAATGAAATGGAAAGCAGGATTTCAGAACAAAATCCTGTGGATTTCAATATAACAGGGTTTAGGTATTTGTACAGACGCGGTGAGATGACGGACCTGATTTCGGTAGAAGGCAAGGCTGAGTTCAATGTGGTAAATGCCATAGGCATAGATGGAAAAATTAACTTTGAAGAAAGTCTGCTGACAAGAGGTTTTACCGGAACACTGAATATGGGGCGGCCGCTGGATGCGGCGGATTTTCATACAGGAGGTGCATCACAAGATGTGATCATATTTCCCCGGTACGGAACGAGATATCACAGGGGAACATGCTTTTATGTAGCAGAAAGATATAAGGGAGAATACAGCCGGGAAATGGAAGAGGAAGACGCTGTGAGAAAGGGATACTTACCATGCAAAATATGTGGAGGTGCTGCAAATGCTCAATAAGGTCATGATCAAGTTTAAGGAGGAACAGCTTGGATATGAGGAGAAAATGGATTTGTTGACAGAAGGAATATGCAAGGGAATATTCCCTATAAGTATAATAAAGAATCAGGAGGGGATTACGGGTTTTTATTACACCTCCGGGTATAAAAGGATTTCAGACTGCGGTCTGCTTGGAGCAGATAAAATATTGACGGTAGTGGAAAAAACTATATCGGCTATGGAGGAGTGCAATCAATATCTGATATTTCCCGAGGAGTTTATAATGGATATGAATACAGTTTACATAAAAGAAGATTTTGAGAATATAAAGTTTACTTATGTGCCTGATAAAAACAGGATAGGAGCGAAGAAAAAGCTGGCGACATTTATAAATGATCTGAAAAGATCAACTACGGAAAACGGCAGATTATATTTGGATATGCTGGTACAGATGTTTGATACGGAAAATCTCAGCGTCATGAGAATAAAAGCGTTTATCTGTCAACTCAAAAGAGAGGTGAGGCTCTGCGAAATACAGTGAGATACGGTGAAACTGCCATACAAATTTTCTGACATTACCTTCGGCCATTTTATGTAGGAATATTTACCGTAAGGAAAAATAGAATGTAATAAAGCGGGAGGATTTAATATGGTTGGACAGATAAACAGAAGACGTGTAAAGAAAAGAAAACGTCCCAATGAAAATTCTAAGATGAAATTTACTGTGTTTCTTGTTATAATGATAGTAGCAGTCGCACTCGGGTATTTGACTGCCAGATTCGTCATAGGCCCGCTGCTGGGTTATGATGCAGATGAAAGTCCCATTAAGATAGCCAATGGAGGCGACTCTAAGGATGAAGAGGCCTCAGGAGAGGAAGGCTCTGCCGGAGAAACTGAGCAGCAGTCAGAAGCTTCGCAAGAAGACGCATCCGGAACAGACGTCAGCGCGGCGCCTGAAGAAGGATATGCGCTTCAGTTCGGAGTTTTTACATCTAAGGAGGCTGCTGAAAAACTCGCTTCGGATCTTAAATCCAAGGGCATAGAGACGAAGATAATAGAAGAAGACAGTAATTACAAGGTTATTAGCCCTGTGGTTAATACTAAAGACGAAGCTATAGATGAACTCAACGGTATAAAAGATAAAGAGGTGGAGGATGTCTTTATAGCTTCTTTCTAAAGGAGATAAAATGATTCCACTTTCGACAAGGATGAGACCGCAGAACCTCGAAGAATTTTTTGGACAGGAGCATTTTCTGTATCCCGGTTCTCTGTTTTATAATTCTGTAAAAAACAGATCCTTTGATTCTGCCATATTTTTTGGACCTTCCGGTACAGGAAAGACGACTCTTGCAAGAATAATTGCCAGAGAAATGGACGGCGATTTTCAGGAGATAAACGCTTCCACCACAGGTACCAAAGAGTTTAAGGAACTTCTGGAGTCCGCCAAGATTAGGTTCTTCGGCCTGGAGAAGAGAACTACTTATTTCTATATAGACGAGTTTCACCGCTGGAACAAAATGCAGCAGGATTCACTGCTCAAGGCTCTCGAAGAAGGAGTGATCAGATTCATAGGCAGTACTACTGAGAATCCTTACTTTTCGATAAATAATGCGGTGATCAGCAGAGTCAGAAATATATATCAATTCAAAAGACTCGGAGAAGAAGATCTTAAAAAAATCATAGGGCGAGCTTTAAAAGATAAGGACAGGGGCATAGGGGCCATAGATATATCGTGGGACCAACAGGCCGTCGATATATTAGCAAAACTATCCAACGGAGATGCGAGGGTAGCTCTCGATACAGTGGGCTTTATAGCTGAAAATGTGGATAGAGGCGAGAGAGTTTCCGCAGAGAGAGTTGGGGAAGCCATGCAGAGAAAGATAGGCTTCTACGATAAAGAAGATGACAAATACAATCTTCTGAGTGCGTTGCAGAAGTCCATAAGAGGAAGCGATCCTGACGCAGCTATCCATTACTTTGCGAGACTTATAGATGGAGGATCTGACATACAGACCATAGGACGAAGGCTGCTGGTAATGGCCAGCGAGGATGTGGGAATGGCGTATCCATCCGCTGTTTCCATAGTAAACTCCTGCGTGCAGGCTTCTATGATGGTGGGTCTGCCTGAGGCTGCTATAAATTTAAGCCAGGCAGTCATCCTTCTGGCAGCAGCGCCTAAATCTAATTCAGCAATAGCTGCTTTTGAAAGAGCCTCCGAGGATATAAGGAACAGAACTACGGACGATGTCCCTGATCATCTTAAGGATAATCATTATAAAGGCGCAGAGAAACTTGGCATAGGCGTTACTTATAAATACCCTCACGCCTACGGCGGTTATGTAAAACAGCAGTATTTGCCTGACGATCTTTATAGAGAAGGAGTAAAGTATTATACTCCTACTGAGAACGGATCGGAGAGTTCATTTAAAAAATATTTGGAAAGCCTGGATAAAAAGCATGACTGATATAATAAGAGCAAAGAACTCCGGATTTTGTTTCGGAGTAAGACAAGCCATAGAGAAAACAGAAGAGCAGATTGAAAAAAATAAAGACGGCAGAAGGATATATACATTTGGGCCGCTTATACACAACAGACTGGTTACGGATGGACTCAGGGCTAAAGGGGTAAACATTTTGGACAACCTTTTGCAGGCGTCACTCGATGATATCATCATCGTCAGATCTCACGGAGAGAGCAGAGAATTCTGGAATAAGGCCAATGAGATGAACCTCGACGTGGTAGACGCTACATGCCCTTTTGTGAGCAAGATACATGGGCTGGTTTCCAGAGCCTCTAAAGATGGATACAATATCGTCATCGTAGGAGATGAGAATCATCCGGAGGTTCAGGGAATAAAAGGATGGTGCAAAGGCGAGGCTACGGTGATAGACTCCGTAGAGAAAGCGGAGAAAATCACCGAAGACAACCTCTTCATCGTATGCCAGACTACTATAAAAGAAGAACTTCTATATTCCGTCGTAGATGTTTTCACCAAAAAAAATAAGGTATTCACCGTAAAAAATACCATATGCAGCGCGACAGAGAGACGTCAGAGAGATTGTCGTTCTCTGGCAGATGAATGTGATGCGATGGTAATAATAGGAGGCAAGAACAGCTCCAATACGCAAAAACTCTACGAAATTTCAAAAAAACTTTGCCAAAACACCTTTTTTGTTGAAAAAATCGAAGATTTACCATTGCGTGAATTGTCAAAATGTAATAAAATAGGTGTTGCAGCAGGTGCGTCGACACCTGAATGCGTAATTAAGGAGGTTATTGCTACGATGAGTGAAAACATCACAGAAAAAAATGAAATGAACATGATGGACTTAATGGATGATATCGAGAAATCCTTAAGATTACCTCGTGTCGGCGAAATTGTTAACGGGAAGGTACACCAAGTTACTGACAAAGAGATCATCGTTAACATGGGATGCAAAAAAGATGGAGTGATTCCAAAAGAAGAAGTAACGTTAGAGGGAGACCAGAAGCTGACAGATTTATTTAAGGATGGCGATGAAATCCAGGCGAAAGTCATTAAGACAGATGACGGTGATGGTGTGATTTTACTCTCCAAGAAGAAATTAGAAGCTAATGAACACTGGAATGAAATCAACGAAGCTTACGAAAACGGTACCGTTCTCAATGTAAAAGTTGTAAGGCAGGTAAACGGAGGCGTTATAGCAGCTTACAAGGAAGTTACGGGATTTATTCCTATGTCACAGCTTTCCGATAAATTCGTTGAAAATGCGGAAGAGTTCATAGGACAAGATATGGACGTTAAGGTCACGAGAGTTGACCTTAAGAGAAACAGAGCCGTATTTTCTCACAAGATCGTTCTTAACGAAGAAAAGCAGAGAAAGCTTGCCGAGATATGGAGCGGTCTGAACGTAGACGATGTGGTCGAAGGTGTGGTAATGAGATTTACCGACTACGGCGCTTTCGTAGACTTAGGCGGAATAGACGGACTGTTACATATTTCTGAAATTTCATGGGGTAAACTTAAACACCCTAAGGAAGTACTGCAGATAGGAGACAGAGTTAAGGTGAAGATCCTTTCTATGAATGAAGAGAAAGGCAAAATCTCATTGGGTCTCAAGCAGACCACTCCTGAACCTTGGTCCGTAATTCACGAAAATTACGAAGTAGGACAAGTAGTGAACGGTAAGGTGGTACAGATCAAAGAGTACGGTGCTTTTGTAGAACTTGAGCCGGGTCTTGACGGACTGGTTCATATATCCGAAGTGGCTAACAAGAGGGTTTCTGACATAGCGGAAGAACTCGAAGTAGGACAGGCAGTGGAAGCCAAGATTCTCGATATCGATACAGAGAGAAAGAGAATCAGCCTCAGCCTTAAGCAAGCTATGCAGGATGCAGAGGAAGATTTTACGGAAGAAGCTGAAGAGTATTATCCGGAAGAAGACGAAGAATTTTCTGAAGAATAAGGACATATGATTTTGACGCCGATATCCCGAAGGCCTTAGAGAGGCTTTCGGGGTATTTTTTTATGATAATACGCATAAGATGAGAAAATAACTCCAAAATATAATATATGAAAGAAAGGAGTTTTTTATGAAAAAGAAAACAACAATGATTTTTCTCTGTCTCATGCTGATTCTCACTGTGGCCCTCACAGGCTGCGGAAATGATGACAAAGATATGGTAGCAGACGATAACGATACTAAGACTGAACAGGAAAAAGAAGGAGATTCCAGCAACCTCAATCAGGGAGTAGTTGAACCAGGGGACGAAGGAGTTGTAGGAGACGCCACTGACGCCGGAAAAGCACAGCAGGATCAAAACGACGCTGGTACAGATACGGATAAGGACGCTAAAGACAACGACAAGAGCAACGAATAAAAAGAGGCTTTATAAGCCTCTTTTTATTTGTAATTGCAGATGTTGTACATTATATGGCCAATCTCGGCAGTAAGAACTTTTTTCTTGGCCAGATCTTTAAAACTCAGCATGCCCACCAGCCTGCCGCTGTCCAGTACCGGAAGCCGCCGGATACCGTATTTGGAAAATTTAAGAGCGGCCTGATGTATATCGTCGCCTGAATTTACCGTGACGGGAGATGCGGTCATAAGAGCCTTTGCATCATGTCCCTCATCTCTTCGCATGAGCATATCCCTGTCGGTTATGACTCCCAGAAGATGATTCTGACCGTCGCATACGGGGACTATACCTATATCTTCACACCTCATTATAAAACTTATCTGGTCATAAGTGTCTTCCGGATTGACAGAAATAACGGAAGCGGACATCAAATCTTTTACGAGCATTTCATCCTCCTTTGATCGTATGTAATAAAAAGAGCAGTAATTATACTGCCCTAAAATACAAATTTTATTTAAATTATATAT
>FR882573.1 GCA_000435715.1 Firmicutes bacterium CAG:145 | reverse complement strand
GAATGGAGCAGCTTCCTCTGCCGTCTTTGTAATTGGCACATCGGAAAAACTCTTGATTTTTCTTTAAGCTCTTTGCGGCACAAAAATGAAGCTTCGCTCCGCAGTCGGCACAGTAAACCAGTCCCGAAAACAAGCTTTTTCTGCCTGTTGCCGTGTTTCTGCGTTTGTTCTTTCTGAGTTCCTGTGCTCGTAACCAAATGTTTTCGCTGATAATTGCTTCTTGCGTGTCGGGGATAACTTGATATTCCTCTTTCGGTATTTCAATAACTTTATGAACCTTGTAACTGACCGTTGTGCTTTTTCCGTTGACGGTACAGCCGGTGTATTGCCTGTTTTCAAGAATATGTTCTATGCTACTGTCTCTCCACCTATAAATATTAGCAGGCATTGGATTGCTTGTCTTTTTACCGATGGAATGATAATATGCCGTCGGAGTAAGTACCTTTTCTTTTTCAAGTTGTCTCGCAATCTGTGCCGGTCCTTTTCCCGCAAGGCAAAGGTTGAATATCTTTCTTACAATTTCAGCGGCAGGATCATCTATCAACCACTTTTGCTTATCATCGGGATTTTTCATATATCCGTAAGGCACAGAGGAAGAAACTCGTTGTCCCTTGGCGGCTTTCATTTGATTGACGGCACGGATTTTCTTTGAAGTCTGTGCTGCATACCATTCGTTAAAAATATTGGAAAAGGGCATCATTTCCGTTCCGCTTTCTTTTGCGGTGTCCACATTTTCCTGTATGGCAATAAAGCGTACGCCCATTGTCGGATATTTGATTTCAAGATATTCGCCCACTTGCAGATAGTTTCTTCCGAAACGGGATAAATCTTTTACAATCACCGTAGAAACCTCTCCGTTTTCAATCATAAACTGCATACGCTTAAAGTCTGCTCTTTCAAAGGTTGTCCCGGATATACCGTCGTCGATAAAGAACTGCGGATGTAAAAATCCATTCCGTTTTGCATACGCCATAAGGATTTCTTTTTGATTGGATATGGAATTGCTTTCTCCGTCTCTGCCGTCGTCTTGTGAAAGTCGGCAATAGAGAGCCGTTATTTTTTCTTTCTGCCCATTTGTATTCTGTGTTGTCATAATATTTTTCTCCTTTCCGACAACCGGGCATTGCAAGGTACGAAAATTATACACTTGCAACGCTTTGGCTGTCGAATGTGTGGTTATACCAAATTAAGTTCGGTCAAGAGTTCTTTGAATTGCTCCAATACTGTTTCTTTTCCGTTCACATTGAAATGGGTTACAACCTCATAGGTTGTATTTCCGATTTTCGTAATGAAAGCAGTATCGTCAACCTCATAATACGGAGCGAATATTGAAACTGCATTACTATCCATTATCGTTCCTCCCTTGCATTTCGTTCTCTTTGTCTTTGCCATTTTTCAAGCAGTCTGATGATTGTATTCTGCATATCTTTATTGGAATAATTCTTCGGAAAATATTTGCGGATATCTTCCGCCATAAACCTCACCTGTTCCTTTTGGTTCGGTTTTTCCTCACTTAATACGGCAAATATCGTATCAACGGATAGCCGTCCTTGTTCGCTGAATTTTCGCAAGCGTTGAGCTTGTGAAAGCGAAGGTGTAGCGTCTGCGTATTCGATTTCTGCAACCAACTTTTTCTGTTCATTTTCGGGTAAGTATGATAATTCAACCGCCGGAGTAAAGGCTATTCGTTCCGCATCAACCATTTTCAGAAGTTCGGGAATTAAGTGAGTCAGGCGGATATATCTCTGAACCTGTCTGCCGCTTTCCGTATCCGATATGTTATCTCTTGACTTGTGGACAACTTGTCCATAAGTTTTTCCCTGATGCTTTAGTGCTTCTAATTTCATTTTGTATGCAAAGGCTTTTTCACTGCAGAGCAGATGTTCTCTGTGTATGTTGGAATCCACCATTGCAACAATTGCTTCATCTTTGCTTAATTCTTTTATTGTGGCAGGTATTTTGGATAGTCCTAACTTTTTACAGGCTTCTACTCTTCTGTGTCCGCTGATAATTTCATATTTACCTTCCGAAAGAAAACGCACGGTTATCGGTTCGAGCAATCCGGTTTCTTTTATGCTTTCAAGAAGCTCTTCTTGCTCCATTCCGCTTCTTTCCTTAAACGGATGATTTTCAAAAGGAACAAGCGAACTGATTTCGATGTTTTTAATGATTTCGGACATTTTGTTTTTCTCCTTAATCTAATATTTCTGCGGTGTAAAGATAAATACCCTTAGGATTTTCTTTGTATATGAGTTTTACTTTTGTGCCGTTATCGATTTCGTAAAAGCCCAAATATTTCTGCCACCAAAACACAGGTGTGATAATCTTTCTTCCGTCACTCAGCTGAAAAAACAATCTCAGCATTCCCGAACTTGCTTCGGCTTTCATTATCAGCGTTGCTGTGTATTCGCCTGCTTTGTCGATAAAACAGTAATCGGCGGTGTGTATCCGTTCTTCCCGCATTTCTTCACGGGTATATACTTTGTTTGCAATCATATAAATACCTCTCTTTCAAAATTCTCTTTTTTCGGAGAGTAAAGATATATATTTATTTATATATTTATACGCCTTACTCTCCGTTTGTTTTTTGTTGCTGTAACCGTTTTTTCTGTAAGGAAAAGGTGTGTAAAACAGCGATTTTTCCTTTTATACGCCCATTAAAAATTCGTTAGGTGTCATTCTTCGGCTTAGCTTGAATCGGTAAATTTATCGCTGTTAGGTGCGTTTTTAACACTTCTTTTAGACTGGTATTTAGGACAAAAAACAATAACCGCCTTGAAACTTTGTTTGCAAGCATTACTGCATTTACGACAAAGGTCATTGTAGGTGCGTCTGCCTGTCTTGGGACTTATGAAGAAATTCCATTCCCGCCTTGCTTTTTTTGATAATCTTGGCATATTAAAACCTCCCTTCACTTGTTTGAACCGAGAGAGGTCAAATGGACACCCTATTTTCAAAAAAAGATAAAAAAATTTGCCTGCTTTTATTAGCAGACAAATGATATTGAATGAAAAATTGACTCTTTGTTGAATTATTCACGATTTTGTGATATGATAAGTGTGAATTATTATAGGAGGTACAATTTATGGCTGTTAAATATGATAGATTGTTTCACTTGTTAATTGATAGAAAAATCACCAATGCCCAGCTTGCTAAAAAAGCCGGCGTCAGTGCAAATATTATTACCAGACTGAAGAACGACCAATACATCTCAATGGAGAGTGTCGAACGACTTTGTACGGCTTTAAATTGCGGTGTTGATGATATTCTTGAATTTGTAAAGGATTAAATGCGGAGGGAACAAAATGGCAGATAAAAATAACGCCAATATCGGCTTTGAAAAACAGATTTGGGATGCAGCGTGTGTCCTTTGGGGACATATCCCCGCAGCAGAATACAGAAAGGTTATTGTAGGTCTTATCTTTTTGAGATATATTTCAAGTGCTTTTGAAAAACGCTATCAACAGCTCGTTGATGAGGGCGATGGCTTTGAAGATGATAAGGACGCATACGCAGAAGATAATATCTTCTTTGTGCCGGAGGATGCTCGCTGGGATAAAATAAGAGAGGCTGCTCATACTCCAGAGATTGGTATTGTAATTGATGATGCTATGAGAGCCATCGAAAAAGAAAATAATTCGCTTAAAAATGTTTTGCCGAAAAATTATGCAAGTCCTGATTTAGATAAGCGTGTTTTGGGTGATGTTGTGGACTTATTTACCAATATGGATATGGGGGATACCGAAGAAAGCAAAGATTTACTTGGCAGAACCTATGAGTATTGTATTCAACAGTTCGCAGCTTACGAAGGTGTTAAGGGTGGTGAGTTCTATACTCCGGCAAGTATCGTTAAAACAATTGTTGCCATCTTAAAACCGTTCAAAAACTGCCGTGTATATGACCCATGCTGTGGTTCGGGCGGTATGTTTGTACAGAGTGCAAAGTTCATTCAGGCACACAGTGGAAAGCGTGGAGAAATTGCCGTTTACGGTCAGGAGTCTAATGCTGATACTTGGAAGATGGCAAAAATGAATATGGCAATTCGTGGTATCGACGCAGACTTTGGTCCGTATCAGGCAGATACATTCTTTAATGATTTGCATAAAACATTAAAAGCTGATTTCATTATGGCAAATCCGCCGTTCAATCTTTCTAATTGGGGACAGGAAAAGCTCAAAGACGATGTGCGTTGGAAATATGGTACACCGCCTGCCGGCAACGCAAACTATGCTTGGATACAACACATGATACATCACCTTGCTCCGAACGGGAAAATCGGTCTTGTGCTTGCCAACGGTGCGTTATCTTCACAGTCCAGCGGCGAGGGCGAAATCAGAAAGAATATTATTCAGGCTGACCTTGTGGAAGGTATTGTCGCTTTGCCGACACAACTATTTTATAGCGTTACTATTCCGGTTACACTTTGGTTCATTTCAAAGAATAAGAAACAGAAAGGTAAGACTCTTTTTATTGACGCTCGCAAAATGGGTTATATGGTTGACCGCAAACACAGAGATTTTACCGATGACGATATTCAAAAGTTAGCAGATACATTTACGACTTTCCAAGACGGAACACTTGAAGATGTAAAAGGCTTCTGTGCCGTCGCCGATTTGCAGGAAATCGAAAAGCAGGACTTTATCCTTACACCGGGTAGATATGTCGGTATTGAAGAAGTGGAAGATGACGGAGAACCATTTGAAGAAAAAATGACTCGTCTTACTTCAGAACTATCAGATATGTTTGATAAGTCCCATGAGTTAGAAGATGAAATTCGTAAGAAATTGGGGGCGATTGGGTATGAAGTGTAATTGGACTACGAAAAAGCTATCAGAAATCGCTAATATAAATCCAAAAGAGAGTATTGGCAAGGGCGTTGTTGCAAAGAAAGTGCCAATGGACAAGTTGCAACCATTTTGTAGAGATATTCCGGAATTCGTGCTTGAAGAATATAAGGGTGGCACAAAATTTAGAAATGGCGACACGATTATGGCAAGAATTACTCCTTGTCTTGAGAACGGAAAAATTGCAAAAGTTTCAGTTTTGAGCGATGATGAAGTCGGCTTCGGTTCAACGGAGTATATTGTCTTTCGTGCTATCGACGGTGTAAGTGACGCTGAGTTCTTGTACTATTTGATTTGTAGCCCCTTGGTTCGCAATCCAGCAATTAAATCTATGGTCGGTTCATCAGGTCGCCAAAGAGTCCAAACTGATGTTGTTGCAAGTTTAAATATTGAAATACCGCCTTTTGAAGAACAAAGAAAAATTGGTGGGCTGCTAAAGGCTCTTGATGACAAGATTGAACTTAACAATCAGATAAACAATAATTTATTTGAGCAAGCTCAATCACTTTTTAAGTCTTGGTTTATCGATTTTGACCCTTTTTCCAATACAATGCCTGAAGATTGGGCAATTGGAACTATTGGAGACATAATCGAAGTATATGATTCAAAACGAGTTCCTCTTTCTGGAAGTCAACGAGATAAAATGGACAAAATATATCCATATTATGGAGCAACTTCGCTTATGGATTATGTGGATGACTATTTATTTGATGGAATTTACCTTCTTCTTGGTGAAGATGGGACAGTTGTTGATCGATATGGATTTCCAATCTTACAATATGTTGAAGGAAAATTTTGGGTAAATAATCACGCACATATATTAAGGGGTAAAAATGGATTCTCAGTTGAAACTTTATACCTTTTGTTCAGTTTAACAAATATTAAATCTATAGTAACAGGTGCTGTTCAGCAAAAAATTAGTCAAAGCAATCTTAAAAAAATAGAAATAATAATACCCGCTAAAGAAATACTATCTAATTTTGATGAAATAGTTCAACCTATCTTTGCTCAAATTAGAAATCTCCGCAGAGAAATTGAAAAACTAAAACAATTGAGAGATGAATTATTACCAAAACTAATGTCTGGTGAAATCGATGTATCTGATATTGAAATCTAAGCCACTAAATTATTGTTTAGCATATAACATACCCATAACTTCCGTGGGTGGCGGAAGTTAATATCGGGGGACTTCCGCCCCATAGTCGTTCTCTAAGAAAATTTCAAAGGAGAATTGACTGTGAAACAAGATTTAATCAAAGATGTTGTTCAGGGAATGTTACCATACTTGAACAACGCACAAAGTGAAAAACTGCAAGAGGTTTTGATTTATGCTCTTGCGAAGTATGAGGTAACGGAAAATCAAAATAGAGAGAATAACTCGGAGCAGAACTATGTAGAACTGTTCTTGGCAGCAAAACGAATTGAGGGCTGTTCCGAGAAATCTCTTAAATACTATAAGTCAACTATCGAAATGATGATTGCAACCGTCGGCAAAAGCGTTAAGCATATTGAAACCGATGACATAAGGCGATACCTGACCGAGTATCAGGAAAAAAAGAAATCAAGCAAGGTTACGATTGACAATATCCGTCGTATTCTTTCAAGCTTCTTCTCTTGGCTGGAGGATGAGGACTACATACTAAAAAGTCCGGTGCGACGCATACACAGAGTGAAAACCGGTACAAATATCAAGGAAACATATTCCGATGAAGCGTTGGAACTGATGAGAGATAACTGTACTGAGCCAAGAGATTTGGCAATGATAGATATGCTGGCTTCAACGGGTATGCGTGTCGGCGAAATGGTATTGCTAAATCGAAATGATATTGATTTTAACGAGAGAGAATGTATTGTGTTTGGTAAAGGAAGCAAAGAGAGGGTTGTTTATTTTGATGCAAGGACAAAGATACACTTGCAAAATTATTTGAATAGCAGAAATGACGATAACCCAGCTTTGTTTGTTTCGCTGAAAGCGCCGCACGAAAGATTGAAAATCGGTGGAGTTGAGGTTCGTTTGCGTGAATATGGAAAACGATTAGGGTTGCACAAGGTACACCCGCACAAGTTTAGGCGTACACTTGCAACGATGGCAATAGATAAAGGAATGCCCATTGAGCAGTTACAACAGCTTTTAGGGCATAGAAAGATAGACACGACCTTGCAATATGCAATGGTCAAACAGAGCAATGTAAAGATTGCTCATCGAAAATATATTGGATAGGAAGGTAAATATATGAAAGTAAAGCTCAGCGAAATAGCTGATATTACGATGGGACAATCCCCTAAATCAGTATATTACAATACAGTTGGTGAGGGAATGCCATTTCTTCAAGGAAATAGAACATTTGGCAGAAGATATCCTGTTTTCGATACATATACCTCAATGGTTACAAAAATTGCTAAAGCAGGAGATGTAATAATGAGTGTAAGGGCACCTGTTGGCGACTTGAACTATACACCTGTTGATATGTGTCTTGGACGAGGTGTATGTTCTATTAGAATGAAAAATGGTAATCAGGACTATCTCTATTACTTAATGAAACATAATGTGCCACACCTAATTAATAAAGAAAATGGTACGGTTTTTGGCTCAGTTAATAGAAATGATATCTCTGAATTAGAAGTTGAAATCGTTGATGATGAAAAGCAAAAAGTTATAGCAAGGATGTTATCAATGATTGATGATAAAATCGATGAAAATGAAAAGATAAACAATAATTTAGCGGCTTAACTTTTGAGTTTGTTGTACTGTTTTTTCCAAGCTCTTGAAGGCTTTTTGCAAATACAGTCCTCAGAAGCGAAGGCACAGACATTGGGAATGCTATTATTTCCACATATATCTGGGTTGTTTGCTCTGCAACCATAGGTTTGTAGTTCTGTATCTTGTGGGTTAAGAGGTGCGTTAAATGATATTGAAAGTTTTTTCTTATTCATAATCACCCTCCGAAATATCAACTTCGCCACTTATTAGTTTGGGAAGAAGGGTATCTCTTGTTTCAGCAAGTTTCTTGTTCTCAATTCGATTTGAGATAATCAAGTCAAAAATTGGCTGGAGCAACGCTCCAATTCGATTGTAGTCCTTTTCATTAGGAATGAGAACTTCTGCTTTTGCAAGTTCATCACGCTTAATGTGACCCATTGTTGTTGCTTTATCGGCAGCAACGGCAATAAAACGGTCAAGGTGATGTCTTGTCCAAGCATAATAAAACCATTTGTCATATTTGGCTGATGTAACCTTGAATAAATGCTGATTTAATCCGCATACACCGCCACACCAAAAATCGACAAGTAAACTGCCTGACCAAGAGAAAATAACATCGCCATCGTGAATGATATAATCACTTTTAATATTTGGAGAGCATAACTCACTGTTATCGTCACAACATCCTTGACGAAGTTCTTTGATTTTAAGTACGGGAATACCTGTCTCATCAGTTGATGGACGATACTTCTGCATAGCAAGACCATTTAGATAGTCTGCAATGTCTATTAAACTGGCTTGTTTCCAACCATCTGGGAGAGTTTCAAGCGAAAGAAACTCATTTGTAAAGATTGCCTGAGCTTGTTGCTCTAAATTATTGTTTATATTATCGAGGAGGGATAATAATGTTTGATTGGAATTTAGGTTTTTCACTTATAACTGTGATTGTTGCAATAATTGCTCTATTCCAAACCTCACATCAAACAAAATTAAGTAATAAACAACATCTCTTTGACCGTAGATTAAAATCATATTTGCGAGCCAAAGGCTTGGTAAATTTATGCAAAGATAATTATAACCATCTTCAATCAGAAAATAATGAAGAACCTTTTTTTCAAAATGATTTGATATTCGGTTGGCTCACAAATAATACATATATGTATCAACAACTTGATGTTTTAAAACACCTTCTGGAACAGCCTTATCAAGTGGATTTTTTAAAAAAATGTGAGGAACTAAAAAACCTTTCAGAAGAATTAAGACTTTATTTTGAAGGAAAAGCGGCAGAACATTATAGTAGTTTTGTTTCTGCTTATGAAAATGCATTATTTCGGATGTATCAATATCAAATTATACTTTGTAAAATGCAGGAACAAAATCAAAAGTATCCGATGACATTGGAGAAAGCTCAAAATATTTTTAACGAGCCGAAACACAGAAAAAATTTGTTTGCGTCATTTGACGAGTTGAGAGAAAAATACGATATTTTAGTAAATGAAAAAGCTGATGATAAAATAAAAAAGCAATTAAAGCTAAAATAAATGGAGGAATGAAAATGCCAGGATTATATACCGAAGCCGATTATGAAAACTCTGTAATCGAGCTGTTTAGAAATGAATTGGGATATGAGTACGCATACGGTCCCGATATTGAAAGGGACTTTTACAGTCCTTTGTATGAGGAGGTTCTTCTTGACTCCTTGTATAATTTGAACAGGGATTTGCCTGATGATGCCATTCAGGACGCTTTATTTAAACTGAAAAATTTTGAAAACGGAGAACTTGTGCAGAAAAACGCAGTCTTTATGGATTATTTGCAAAATGGTATTCCGGTAAGATACTTTGTTGGCGGTGAGGAACATTCCTCTATCGTCTATCTTGTTGACTACAAAAATCCCGACAACAACTCTTTTATTGTAGCTAATCAGTGGACTTTTATTGAAAACAGCAACAAGCGACCGGATGTAATTCTCTTTTTGAATGGTTTGCCGGTTGTTTTGGTTGAGCTAAAATCTCCATCCCGTGAAGAAACGGATGCTTCCGAAGCGTACAGGCAACTCCGTAACTATATGCAGGAAATTCCGTCAATGTTCATCTATAATGCCATTTGTGTGATGAGTGACCAGCTAACCTCCAAAGCCGGTACAATTACCTCCGGTGAAGACCGCTTTATGGAGTGGAAAACAAAAGACGGCGATTATGAAAATACACAGTATGCTCAGTTCGACACTTTCTTTGAGGGGATGTTCCAAAAGGAAAGGCTGCTTGATATTATTAAGAACTTTATTTGTTTCTCAAATGAAGGTATCAATTCATTCAAAATCCTTGCAGGATACCATCAGTATTTTGCTGTTAGAAAAGCCATTGAGTCAACAAAACACGCTACCGTTACTGACGGTAAGGGCGGTGTGTTTTGGCATACACAAGGAAGTGGAAAGTCACTTTCTATGGTGTTCTATGCTCACCTCTTACAGGAAGCATTGAATAGCCCTACTATCGTTGTACTTACAGATAGAAATGACCTTGACGACCAGCTTTACGGACAGTTTGCAAAGTGTAAGGACTTTTTAAGGCAAGAACCTATGCACGCTGAAAGTCGTGAAAACCTGAAAACTCTGCTTGCCGGCAGACAAGCAAATGGTATCATCTTTACTACAATGCAGAAATTTGAGGAGTCTGATGAACCACTGTCTGAACGCAATAATATTGTTGTTATGGCGGATGAAGCACACAGAGGGCAATATGGACTTGCCGAAAAGATAAAGATTACAAAAAATGAAGAAGGCGAAGATATTGCAAAACGAGTTGTGGGTACAGCTCGTATCATTCGTAACAGCTTACCGAACGCTACATATATTGGATTTACAGGTACGCCGATTTCTTCCAAAGACCGCAGCACTCGTGAGGTGTTCGGTGATTATATCGACATTTACGATATGACACAGGCGGTTGAGGATGGAGCAACACGCCCTGTTTATTATGAAAGCCGTGTTATTAAGCTCAATCTTGATGAAGCAACTTTGAAGATGATTGATACAGAGTATGACATTATGGCTGCCAATGCTGATGAGGAAGTCATCGAAAAGAGTAAGCGTGAGCTTGGACAAATGGAAGCTGTACTCGGAAACGATAACACCATTAATTCCCTTGTTTGCGATATTCTTGACCATTACGAAAATAACCGTGAAAATCTGTTGACCGGTAAGGCAATGATTGTTGCGTATTCCCGCCCTATCGCCATGAAGATTTACAAGCGTATATTGGAACTCCGCCCTGCTTGGAAGGAAAAGGTTGCAGTTGTAATGACTTCCGGTAATAATGACCCGGAAGAATGGCGTCAGATTATCGGTAATAAACATCACAAGGATGAGCTTGCAAGGAAATTCAAGGATAACAACAGTCCTCTGAAAATTGCAATTGTTGTGGATATGTGGCTGACCGGTTTTGATGTTCCGTCTCTTGCAACTATGTATGTGTACAAGCCTATGTCCGGACATAATCTTATGCAGGCTATCGCTCGTGTAAATCGTGTGTTCCGTGATAAAGAGGGAGGTCTTGTTGTTGATTATGTTGGCATTGCTTCCGCATTAAAACAAGCTATGAATGATTATACTTCCCGTGACAAAAAGAATTATGGCGATACAGATGTTGCAAAGGTTGCATATCCAAAGTTCTTGGAGAAGTTATCCATTTGCCGTGACAAATTCCATGAATATGATTACTCTAAATTTGTAAATGGTACAGACCTTGAAAGAGCAAAAACTATCAGCGGTGCTGTCAATTTTATTATAGGTAGAGAAAAAGTTGATGAAAAGGACTCTTTTGTAAAAGAAGCTCTTATGTTACATCAGGCATTGTCACTTTGTTCTTCTCTTGTCGCTGAGGACGACAGATTTGAAGCAGCATTCTTTGAGTCAGTTCGAGTTCTTGTACTCAGATTGACCAATACAGGTGTGGGAAAGAAGATTTCTTTGCCGGAAATGAACGCACGAATTAACGAGCTTTTGAAACAGAGTATCAAGAGTGACGGAGTAATTAATCTTTTCTCCGACATCAAAGAGGAATTTTCTTTGTTTGACCCGAAGTTCCTACAAGAAGTAGCAAATATGAAAGAAAAGAACCTTGCTGTTGAATTATTGAAGAAGTTGATAGCTGAGCAGGTATCCGTTTATCGCAGAACAAATGTAGTTAAATCAGAGAAGTTCAGCGAGATTATGCAGCGTTCTCTTAATGCTTATCTGAATGGTATGCTTACTAACGAAGAAGTCATTGAAGAAATGCTCAAGCTGGCTAAACAGATTGCAGCAGCTCAAAAAGAGGGTGACCAGTTAGGGTTGACTGCTGATGAGCTTGCTTTCTATGATGCATTAACAAAGCCACAGGCAATCAAAGACTTTTACAAAAATGAAGAATTGATTGCCATTACAAAAGAACTTGCGGATACTCTCCGTAAGAATAAGACGATAGATTGGCAGAAGCGTGAGTCTGCAAGAGCAAAAATGCGTATGCTTATCAAGAAACTTTTGAAAAAGCACAAGTATCCGCCGGAGGGTATGGAAGATGCCGTACAGACTGTTATGACACAGTGTGAGCTTTGGACAGATAATGTTATGGAAGCATAAATTGATGGAGGACGATTATGGATAAAAGATTTCAGTGGACGAGTTTCTATACGGAGCTGGCTTCTGCACTATTAAAATATAAGAATAACCGTAGTGAGTTAATCGGCATTCTGAAAACAATCTTTTCTGATGTTGGAATGAATTTTCCCTTCAGGGAAAAAGGAAAAGAGATATACGAGGATATTTGTCCTTTTACAATTTTTGGGTCTTTTAATAAGGGCATTACAAATGCAAACCGTATAGCAATTTTAGAGCAATTTGCAAAGCAGTTTTCAATTAAAGCTGCTGTTCCAATAGAATTTGACGGCATTCCTGTTGTTATGAATTTAAGTGCGTGGTTCTTTGCTTACAAGGATAACCGGTGAGAACAGGATATAGACAATCTGTGGGATTTGCTGGAAAAAGCCATTGCCTATTCTGATGAAACTTCCACAGAGAATAAAAATGCTTTCATTGCTGCCTATGACACAGTAACAAAGCAAAAGATGATTAAGTGGAATATAACGATGGGGCTTTATTGGGTAAGACCATATACCTTTATCAACTTAGACTCAACCAATAGAGCCTTCATTACTGATGTCGATAATATGCCGCATTATTTTACGACAATTTTTTCTGACATTAACAAGGGTTTGCCTAATGGAACAAGTTATCTATTTATGTGCGAACAGGCAAGAAATGCCCTTAAACAAAAAGAATATGACTATCATAGTTTTCCTGAATTGTCATATTGTGCGTGGAAAAATAGTCAAGAAGAAACTACTGATGAGCCTACAACAAAAAGGGTTGACTCAAATGTTAAAGAGACAAATTACTGGATTTACTCTCCGGGCGATAATGCTTGTATGTGGGACGAGTTTTATAAACTTGGCATTATGGGTATCGGCTGGGATGAAGTCGGCAACTTGAAGGATTTCTCATCAAAAGAGGAAATCAAAGAAAGAATGAAAAGCGTATATGACGCAAGCTATTCCTATAAAAATAATGCTCATTGTCTATGGCAGTTTGCAAATGAAATTAAAGTTGGAGATATTGTTTTTGCCAAAAAAGGTATGCATAAAATTGTTGGAAAAGGCGTAGTAACTTCTGATTACATTTTTGATGACACAAGAGCAAACTATAAACAGATTAGAAAAGTGCAGTGGCAATATAAGGGAGAGTGGGAACATCCGGGACAAGCGGTGATGAAAACGCTTACCAATATAACTCCTTACAGCGATTATGTGCAAAAGCTGTTAGAACTTTTCGGTGACGAAGCGGAGGATGAAGCGGTGCAAGAAGCTGAGATAAAGTATCCTTCGTATTCTAAAGATGATTTTTTAGAAGAAGTCTATATGAGTGAAGATACATACGATACTTTGGTAGAATTGCTCAATACGAAATATAATATTATCTTGCAAGGAGCTCCGGGTGTCGGCAAGACATTTGCTGCGAAAAGACTTGCATATTCGATAATGGGAGCGAAAGATACAAGTCGTGTTTCGATGGTTCAATTTCATCAGAGTTATAGTTATGAAGATTTTATTCAGGGATATAGACCGGTTGATAATGGGTTCACTCTTGTACAAGGAGTTTTCTATAAATTCTGCAAAGCAGCGGAGATAGATGACGAACGCCCATATTTCTTTATCATAGATGAAATTAACAGAGGAAATTTAAGCAAGATATTTGGCGAACTGATGATGTTAATTGAAAGTGATAAACGAGGTGAAAAGCTGAAACTTCTTTATAAGGATGAATGGTTTACTGTTCCTAAAAATGTTCGCATTATAGGAATGATGAACACAGCAGACCGTAGCCTTGCCATGATGGACTATGCCTTGAGAAGAAGATTTGCATTTTTTGATTTTGCACCAGCATTTTCTTCGGATGGTTTTAGACAATACTTGGCAGATAAGAACAATGAAAAATTAGAAAAGTTAATTTCTATGGTTGAAAACCTCAACATTGCGATTTCAAATGATGAGTCACTTGGAGATGGCTTTAGGATTGGTCATAGTTACTTTTGTACGGATAAAGATATTACAGATAGCTGGCTTAAAGCTGTTGTGGAATTTGAGCTTATTCCACTATTAAAAGAATACTGGTTTGATGAACCTACTAAGGTTAGAGATTGGTCGATGAATTTGAGAGGTGCAATTAAATGATACGCATAAAGAACATATACTATATGCTTTCGTATGCGTTTCAGGTTCTTAATGAGCAAGGATATAGACAGGTATTAACCGAAGAATTTGAAAATGTTGCAGAACTTTGTGCAGCAATATTGTCAAAAGGAGTCACTTCTCAGATAAAGAGAGGTCTTGGTAAAGAATATATTTTGCAAACGGAACCATTATCGACGATAAGAGGGAAAATTGATATAGCGGCATCTATTAAAGAACAAACAATGATAAAAAAACAGCTTGTTTGTAAATATGATGATTTTTCTGTAAATTCTTATATGAACCGTATAATACGAACAACAATGGAAGTGCTTGTGCGTTCGGACATCAGCAAGACTCGCAAAAAGGAACTACGAAAGCTGTTAGTTTTTTTCGGAGAAGTAAAACCTATTGAACTACATAGTATAAATTGGAAAATACAGTATAACCGAAACAATCAGACTTACCAAATGCTGATTTCAATTTGTTATCTTATAATTAAAGGGTTGCTCCAAACAAATACAGAAGGTTCGACTAAATTGATGGATTTTCTTGATGAGCAGCGTATGTGCAGACTGTATGAGAAATTCATATTGGAATACTATAAGAATGAACACCCAAACTTAAAAGTTTCTGCATCACAAATTCCGCGGGATACGGATGATGGATACAGAGAAATGCTTCCTGTCATGCAGTCTGATATAATGCTCAAAAAGGGCGATAAGACCTTGGTTATAGATGCAAAGTATTATGCTCATACTACGCAGAAGCAATATAATGTAAACACACTTCATTCAGGAAATTTGTATCAGATTTTCACTTATGTAAAGAACCTTGATAAAGAGAATACCGGAAATGTATCGGGTATGTTGCTATATGCAAAGACCGATGAAATGGTGTTGCCCAATAACAGTTACAAAATGGGAGGTAACGCAATATCGGTTAAAACTCTTAATTTAGATTGTGATTTCTTGGAAATTCGCAAGCAGTTGGATGACATTGCGATACAGCATTTTGATTTAGAAAACGCTTAATGCAATTCGGATAACTGAAAAAAAGAAGGAATTTTGTTTTGGGTCTTAGGGTACACCCCTAACGAGTTTTACCGTTTGGATATCCAAATGGTCTGCTCGCTAAGATTACACAGTAATTTTATTATTTTGAAAAAATAAGGCACAACCAACGGAATTTTCACCGAAGGCTGTGCCTTATTTCATCTGTATATCATTTCGGAATTCACAATTTCTGTTGCTCGATTGCGAATGTTATTCATCTTTTGAACCCATAACATCGGTTTATCTGCTTTCAATTTTTCTGTAACATTTTCTCCTTCGGCAAGTGATTTTACAAGTTCTTCAAACATTTTCTCTGCTTGTTCTTCAATATCGGCAAGATACTCATACAATTTTTCCGAGGTAAAAAGATTGTAATATCGTACTTGATGAAATTGTTTGAGATATTGACGATGTCGATTTGCCCATACCCCAATATGTAAATTCTTTTGTTCATTTGTCATTACACAGGGAAAGAAATAATCGCCTTGTTGTTCGTATCGCATATTCAAATTATTCTTCATAAATCTAATCCTCCGCATAAAGTATTTTGAAATTCTTTTTCCTTGCACCGATAATTTTGATGAGCACATCATCAACGCCATCAGTATATTTGTTCTGATTTATCAAGCGGTTTCTCATATTATTTAGGATTCTGATGACGAGCGTTCGTTCGGTATCATCAAGTGCAAGATAGTATGTGTTCTTCATTTGTCAACTCCTCCTTTGTCTACATTGTACCAAGGAGTAGTTAAAAACACGAATGTGCGGATAAAAGAAAACAGATACCAATCTTTCGACTGATACCTGTAATTCTTCCCTGCAATGCCACGAATGTATTAAGTTTTAATACTTCCTTATCAACCCGTAGCATTAATCCCGGGATTTTTTTCAATCGTCTATTCTGGTTATCTCGGCTCCGAGAGCCCCAAACTTTTCTATAAACTTCTCGTAGCCTCTCTCTATATGGTATATCTCCGAGATCTCGGTTGATCCTTCGGCTACCAGCCCGGCCAGCACCAGAGCAGCGCCTGCTCTCAGATCTGTAGCCATTACCTGACAGCCCCTCAGCTTGGAGCCGCCCTTTATGTTGGCCTTGTTGCCTGCGGTCTCGATGATGGCTCCCATCTTGCCCAGCTGTGAAACGTGCATGAAGCGATTTTCAAACACAGTCTCTATGACCGTACTGGCTCCTTCTACCGTAGTCAGATACGCCATGAAAGGCGATTGTATGTCCGTAGGGAATCCCGGATAAGGCAAGGTCTTTATATCTGTAGCATACTGAGGCCCCAGATTGCCTCTCACTATCATATCCTCATCTCCAACCTCTATACGCACTCCGCACTCTCTCAATTTAGCTATCACAGGCTTCAGATGATCGGGCAGCACATTGCAGATATGAACGGCTCCCTTAGTTATGGCTGCCGCCAGCATGAACGTTCCCGCCTCTATCCTGTCAGGGATAACCGTATGTTTAGCTCCTCCCAGAGACTTTACTCCCTCTATCCTTATAGTATCTGTTCCGGCTCCTTTTATCTTGGCTCCCATCTTGTTGAGAAAGTTTGCCAGATCCACGATTTCAGGTTCTTCCGCAGCATTTTCTATATAGGTAGTCCCTTCCGCAAATACAGCCGCCATCATTATGTTCTCTGTCGCCCCCACGCTTGGAAAGTCCAGATATATGGTCTCGCCCACGAGGCCCTGTCCTCCGGCCACCGCTTCTACATAATCGTCGCCTACAGTAAGGACAGCGCCCAGCGCTTCAAATCCTTTAAGATGAAGATCAATTGGCCTGGTGCCTATGGCGCATCCTCCCGGAAGAGGCACTCTGGCTCTTCCCTTTCTGGCAAGGAGCGGACCCATCACCAATATGGATGCTCTCATCTTATTTACCAATTCAAAATTTGCTTCCGTAGTCAGAATATCTTTTGTGTTTACGGACAGCATATTTTCTCCCGGCTCCTCTATTTCAGAACCGAGAGACGTCAAAAGTTCTTTCATCAGGCTTACATCCCTGAGCTGAGGAACGTCTCTTATCACACATTCCTCTTCGGAAAGGAGCGTAGCTGCCATAAGCGGCAGGACGGCGTTTTTCGCCCCGCTTATCTGCACCTCTCCTCTAAGGGGTCCGCTCTGCTTTACAATGTACTTTGCCAATTTTATCCTCCGGACGACTTATAATTCTTTCATTTCTTCGATGCATTTTTTGCATACATTTTTGTCATGCAGTGAGACCACATCCTCGCCGCTTCCGCAGAATATGCATTTAGATTCATATTTTTTAAGCATGATATATTCGCCCTCGACGAATACTTCCATGAGATCGTCAGTTTTGATGCCGAGGCTTCTCCTCAGCTCCACAGGTATTACTACCCTTCCCAGAGGGTCCACCGGCCTCGTTATTCCTGTCGCTTTCATCGTTTATTCCTCCTCTTTCTCCTTCTTCTTTTCAGATCTGTTCACCATGCCGGCAAGACCTGCAGCTGCGTTTACCACGTTGGTCGCCGCAGATATGATATTCTTGTTTCCGTTCACAGTGTCTACGACAGTGCTCACGGTGTCGCTTATGCCGTCAACGATGCCGTCTATCTTCTTGGCCTTATCAGCCGCTATAGCCGAAATGACCTGCGCGTCTTCTAAAACTTTATTGGCGTTTTTTACAGTCTTTATCAGATTGCTGATCAAAACGATCAGATATATCAACAAAATTATGCCGAGTACGGCGATAGCCGTAAGCAGCGCACCCTGCCAGGTAATTGTTATCGTCATCTTATTCCTCCTTATCCGATGGGCTCTGTTTATATTATAACCCAAAAATGGAAAATACTTCAACATGTTTTTAATTTTTTCGCATATCCTTTTATTACCATGAAAGGAGTCTGTCTCAATATGATGAATTATATATGGGCCATAATACTTTTGGTCTCCATCGCTTATGCCTTTTTCACCGGTAACTTGTCATCTCTCAGCGAGGCGCTGACAGAAAGCTCCGGCGCAGCCGTAGAATTCGTATTCGGCCTTGCCGGCATAATGGCCATGTGGAGCGGCCTCATGGAAATCGCTGAGCGAACAGGTCTTATAAACAGTCTGTCCAGGTTTCTCATGCCCTTTACTAAGCTGCTGTTCCCAAAGCAGAGAGATCCGGAGACTCTCTCCTCCATAATCATGAGTTTCATGTCTAATATCTTCGGCGCCGGAAACAGTTCCACAGTGTTCGCTCTGAGAGCCATGGAAAAACTCGACGCAGAAAACCATAAAGGGCCGGTGGCCAGCAACGACATGTGTACATTCGCCGTGGTAAATATGGCCTTTGCCCCCATATTTCCTATCATGGCCATTCAGATACGCAGCGATCTGGGCTCCTCGGATCCGTATTCCATAGTGGTACCTTCGGTGATAACCGCGGCAGTGACCATCGCAGTTTCCATAGCCGCATGTAAATTTTTTGAAAGGAGAGGCTGACGTTGGCAGAGATTTTTTCCTTTTTGTCTTTAGGTTTTATCCCGATAATGAGCGCAGTCATAATTCTTCACGGACTCATCAAGAGAGCGCCCATCTACGATTATTTCATAGAAGGAGCAAAGACAGGGCTCCGTACTGCCCTGGATATACTCCCGTTCCTGGTGGGTATATTCATAGCTGTCAACAGCCTGACCGCCTCCGGAGTCCTCAACTTGATAGATGTAGCCCTTTCTCCTGTTCTCGATCTGCTGGACATTCCCGCTCAGCTTCTGCCCCTCATATTTTTACGGGCTATCTCGGGAAGCGGCTCCCTCATCATATTGCAGGACATACTCGAATCAGTCGGTCCGGACTCTTACGCCGGCCGCGTGGCCTGCGTGATGACAGGAGGCTGTGAGACTGTAATATACGTCTTAGCCCTTTATTTCGGCGTAACTCATGTAAAACAAATGAGGCACGCTCTCAAAGGCGGCCTCATAGGATATGTGACAGGTATAATCGTTTCCATAATAATATGCAAATTTATTTAGATCTCTCATATGCTTTGAGCAGTTCTTCCGTATACTCGCCTCTATCGCTGTAGACAGCCAAAGGCGGCAGTATTTTAAGTTCGCTGCCCCCTCCTTTCACCATGTGAAGGAGCAGTATATTGGCGGCGGCGTCCTTTAAAGGGCTGACGAATATCAGCTCCTTGAGTTCCAGTCCCGCTGCCCTTCCAAAGCAGCATATGTCTACCAGCCTTGCCGGCCTGTGAACCATAAAAAGATCTCCCTTATCTCTGAGAAGATAAGCTGCGCACTCCATAAAATCTTCAAGCCCGGCAGTGGTCTCGTGCCTTGCAGCAGCCTTAGCTCCCTGCCAGCTTCTGATGGCGCCTCCGGCCTTAAAATACGGAGGATTGCTCACTACTGCGCCGGCTCGTCCCTTAAAGTCTCTTCCCCATGTGGTCTTTACATCTTTCACATCACCCAGTATAAAAGAAACTCGATCTGATACATCATTTAGCTGGGCGCTTCTTGCGGCTCTTTCGAGAGAGCTTTCCTGGATCTCGATTCCCCATATCTGCGAAGCTTTGGTCTTATGGCAAAGTATCAGCGGAATTACTCCTGTTCCGCTCCCCAGATCCACCACAAGGTCGGCGTCTGCTTTCATCCGCAAGGCCGCAAAATCGGATAAAAGAACAGAATCTACGCCATAGCAGAATTCTTCGGGGTTTTGGATCAGTTTATATCCGCCGAATCCGATTTCATCTATTCTTTCGCCTTTCCTGACAACCGGCGAAAACTCTATGCTTGTTTCCATATCAGTCCTTGATCAATTCCTTGATCTCTTTCATGGTATCAGCATCGACCCCTTCGAAAATATCCTCGTTTTTGCTGCTCTTTCTCCTGTCTATGCGCCGGATCTCTTCCTTTTTGTAAGTATAGATATCGGCTGACAGCTTCTCCTCCTGATCTTCTTCCTCGCTGCGTTTTCCCTTAGGCTTCTCTTCGACGTAAAGTCTGACTTTTACACTGCGTTCAAGAAGATTTGTATCTATTACTTTGGCTACTCCGTCAGGAGTTTTTACTCTCTCTCCTATATCGGGCATTCCTTTTCTGAATTCCATATAAATATCGTTTTCATATTTCAGGCAGCACATGAGTCTTCCGCATATTCCCGATATCTTTGAAGGATTTAAAGATAAATTCTGCACCTTTGCCATCTTGATAGATACCGGTTCAAAATCGGCAAGCCAGCTATGACAGCATAGAGCCCGTCCGCAGCTTCCTATGCCTCCCAGCATCTTGGCCTCGTCTCTTACTCCTATCTGGCGAAGCTCTATACGCATCTTGAAGACTCCTGCCAGATCTTTTACCAGTTCTCTGAAGTCCACTCTTCCGTCAGCGGTGAAATAAAATACTATCTTGCTGTTGTCGAAAGTATATTCTACATCTATAAGCTTCATCACGAGGCCGTGCTTATCCACCTTTTCCTGGCAGAGCTCCATGGCCCGCTGTTTTTTCTTTACATTTTCAGAGTGCTGTCTATGATCTTTATCATTAGCTATCCTGACTATCTGCTTGAGAGGCGCTACCACCTCGGACTCAGCTACTTCAGTTATATCCATAGTCACAGTCCCGAATTCCATTCCTCTGGCAGTCTCGACTATGACATGATCTCCCGCCGAAACCTTCAGTTCCCCGGGATCAAAATAATATACTTTTCCGGCTGTCTTAAACCTTACTCCGGCTACTTTAACCATAATTTCCTCCGAATTTTCTTATATCCCAATCTTCAATATGAGATTTTTTAAAGCATACTGATAATTGACTTTAGAAAGCAGATCTCTTCTCGCTTCCTCTATGAGTTCAATACCGGCAAATATCTCTTCTCTAGTGAAAAATTTTCTTCTTTCGTCTTCCCATTTGAGAAGTCTCTGATATATTCTCTCAAGCCCGTCCAGAAGCTGCATGGCTTCCTCCCTGCTCTTGACCGAAGTTGACAGCACTTCTTTGCTCCTAAAGAACCCTTTTCTTTCGGCAATAGTCTGAAACAAAGCCTCTGCGCTTTCGCCTGCGGCAGTTTCCTGCTTCTCGCCTTCTATTCTGTACAGGACGCATCTGGATTTTATAGTCTCAAGAAGATTTTCTCTGTTCTCAGAAAGCAATATCATCACTGTTCCCTCAAACGGTTCCTCAAGAGTCTTTAAAAGCCTGTTCTGAGCCCTCAAAGTCATGGTATCGGCGTCCTTTATGACCACCATATGCCTTTCTTCCATGGGTTTCTTTTTTATATCTGACTGCACTTTGGAGATCTGCTCGTCTTTCACCGACATGCCGTCGGACTCTACAAAATGAAAGTCTTCGTAATTACCGTGATCTATCTTGCGGCAGTTTACGCATCTATCGCAACCCTCTCCCGGTCTTTCGAGGCAGGCTATGGCCTTGCAGAATTCCCTGGCAAAGTCCTCTTTGCCCGAGACTGCGTCTCCTTCGATTATATAAGCGTGGAAGACTCTTCCTGCCTTTATCGAGGAACCTATTCTCTCGATGAGTTTCTTATCCGACTGATACTTACTCAGTGACACCTTTTAACACTTCCTCCAGCTTTTTATAGATATCTATTTTGATTTCTTCTATACTCCTGGCGGCGTCTATTCCGACGATCCTGCCGGGATATTTTTTTTCAAGTTCCAGATAACCTTCATATGTCCGCACATGGAAATCGTCCTTTTCACGCTCCAGCCTGTCCTGCTGCTGGACGTTTATTCTCCTTCTGCCTACTCTCGGGTCCATCTTCATCAAAAATGTCACATCGGGAAGGCAGCCGCAGACGGCGTAATCATTGATAACGGACACGGCCTCTCCCAGTCCTCTGCCGTATCCCTGGTATGCTATGCTGGAATCGACAAATCTATCGCATATGACTATCTTACCGGCCAAAAGAGCAGGTCTTATGACCTGAGCCACATGCTGAGCCCTGGCCGCAGCATAGAGCATAGCCTCCGTCATATCATCCATCTCAGCGCAGTCTCTGTCCAAGATTATACTTCTTATGCGCTCCCCGATAGGAGTTCCTCCCGGTTCTCTGGTAAATATTATATCTATACCCTTATCCTTAAAAAACTGTCTTATGTTTTTGATCTGGGTAGATTTTCCGGAACCGTCAGGCCCTTCTATTGAGATGAAGACTCCTCTTTTCATCGCAAACTCCTATTTTTTATATAATTGCTCCACCAATTTCTTTAAAAAGTGATATCCAAGGACTACCAGGGGAAAACAAATGAGCAACGAAAACATTATTTTTATGATAGTCATTCTTCTTCCTCCCCTTCGTAAATTCCTCCTGATGGAGCTCGATAAATCGTAGAACAAAATTTCGCCATTATCAAATAATTATACCATATGATCACGAATAAAGAAAGACTCCATTTTCAGGTGTAAACTGCCTTCACAGTAAACTTTTCAATATTTTTTTATGCTTTTTTAAAGCCTTCTCCTACGACTTCATTGGAATCTAGGATTACAATAAATGCGTCAGGGTCTACTTCCATTACGGCAGATCTTATGGCGAACATTTGCTTATTGCTGCAGGCGCACATCACCACTTCTCTCTCTTCTTCAGAGTAGCTTCCCTGAGCCTTTATAAATGTGCATCCTCTCTCTGCAGCTGTACTTATCTTCTCGGCCACTTCATATGGCTTTCCCGTCACTATAAGTGTCATCTTTCCCGCGGAAAGTCCGTACATCACCTTGTCGACAACTGTAGACATGATGAAGCTTATTATCATTCCGTAGATGAGATTTTCCACTTGTCTGGATACGGCCAGCGTACCTATCAGTATTATCAGGGCTTCCAAAGCAAAGGATATGCTTCCGATGGTGAAATGCGGATGAGCTTTTTTAAACGACATTATTATAAAATCCGTTCCTCCCGTCGAAGAATTTCTCATGTAGATAAGGCCATATCCGATTCCCGACAGAACTCCTGCGCATATGGCCGCTAAAAGCTTATCTCCTGTAAACAGCGGGAAAAGCGGCGCTACCGTATCTATGATCAGAGATGTAATTATTATGGATCTTATAGATCTCACAAAAAAATCTTTCCCCAGGGCCTTATAGCATATCAGGGCTATTGGTATGTTTAAGATTATAGAAGATACGCCGATCGGTATATTCATCAGGTGATAAAATATCAGCGCAATTCCGCTTATTCCCACCATGGGAAATTCGGCCGCTATTGTAAAATTATATGTTCCAAACCCTATTAGAAGGCCGGCCAATATATCGGCTGCGATATCGCCTGCCAGTTTCAAAGCTCGACTCTTCTTCTGATCTTTAGAAAGGTTTGCTGCATTTTTAATGTCTTTGTTCATAGTCGTCTCCTCCATGCTTCAAAATATGTAAGTAAAATAATCGTTAAATCTTTGAAGCGGCGGTTAGCTGAATCCCTCGCTTTCCGCTCCCCCGTCGGAAACAGCCATAGGCAGATGACAAGATAGAAATTCATATTCAGTTGATCTCATTTTCATACTCATTTGCCCCTTTCAAAAATAAAATAAAAGGATGATTTACTTAAATCATCCTTTTTACAAACCGGCAACGACCTACATTCCCAGGCAGCTTCCCACCAAGTATTATCGGCGCATGAGAGCTTAACTTCTGTGTTCGAGATGGGAACAGGTGTATCCTCTCAGCCATAGTCACCGGATGCCTTTTTAAACTGAATGAGTACCAAATTCTCAGAGT
>FR882572.1 GCA_000435715.1 Firmicutes bacterium CAG:145 | reverse complement strand
TTCTGTTTTGCCATTTTCTCTGTTCCTCCTGATTACATAACGTTATTTTTTGGAAGTATGGATTCGGGCGTCCCCAAATCCACTTGGGTTTTGCTCAAACCTACGGTTATTTTAACACAGCTTGCCATAGTTTGACAAGCGGTTTAGCGTGAGTTTTAGCGGGTTTTTCCATTCTCTTTTAAGTTTTTTCATTCTATAAAAAAGAGCTTCCGCTCCAGCTTTTCCTTTTCTTCTAAAAGGTCAAACAGCCGGGCGGCCGCTCTCTAATCATATGCCTTTTGTGACTATTGAAAATCAAGTTCCTCAAATCCGTCTACCAAGTCCTTATCATCAGACAATATAACCATACCATCGTTGGCAGCATCTGCTTCTATGGCTCCGGTTCCTTCTTTTATGGCCTTATACTCGTCTGAATCTTCGTCAAATAAATACAGTTCTACGCTGCCGTCATTGAATTGCTTTCCCTCCTTGGCGCCTATCATCTGATACATGGTATCCTCTCCTCCTGTCAGCCCCAGTTCGCCGGCGACGGCATTGACGCTCTTTTCGATTTTCTTATTGCCATTCGAAGCGTCTTGTCCTGAAGCGCCGCCGTCATCTTTTTCACCGCAGGCAGTCATACCTAAGCACAAGGCAAAAGCTAACATCAATGTCAATATCTTCTTCATTTTTCCTCCTGTCGAAAGCTTAAAACTCGCTTTCTGTCTTATATGTTTTTTATTATTATAGTATTTGGATATTTACGTTAATTATTCATTCGCCCTCTTTTCCATATTATAAACGAAAAAAAGCTTTCGGTCAGATTGCCGAAAGCTCCTTCTCGTATATTCTCTTTTATATTTCTCTCCTATTTATCGCCGCATCCGCAGCCACATCCTGTGTCCTGAGAGTCCGTTGCTTTTCTGACAGAGCAGCACTCTCCCGAAGCCGGGCAGCCTATACATTTAGCGCCTTTCTTCTTGGCTCTGACTATATAAGCTATCGCAGCTCCGATTATCGCAACTATTACCAAAGCGATAATCACATTTATCATGCTGCTGCGCCGCTTTTCTTATTTATTTGGTGGAGAGAATATTCAGCCGCCAGCTTGCGGTTAGATCTGATAACTACCATAACTACGATAGCTGCCATGATCGCTACAGCGATAAGTCCAGGGACAAATCCTGTTCCGAGGTGTCCTTCAGTTATAAGCGTACCTATCTGGTATACTAAGAAGGCAACTGTATATCCTGTGCCGAGCTGAAGACCTATTCCTGCGAACAGCCACTTTTTGCTGCCCAGTTCAGAGTTCATGGCTCCTATTGCAGCGAAGCAAGGAGGCGTATACAGGTTGAACATCAGGTAAGCTAATGCCGCTGCTGAAGTAAGTCCGAAAGTCATGGCTACTTCGCCGGCCCCCCCAATAAGTTCGAGAGCGTCTGTATCGATGAAGTTGGTTATTCCGTAAACTACCGCCAGAGTACCGACAACGTTTTCTTTAGCGATAAAGCCGGTAACTGCCGCCGCTGCAAGCTGCCATACGCCGAATCCCAATGGAATGAGAAGTACAGCGAACGGAGTAGCTATGCTGGCGAGTATGGAGGTATCTTCCATGCCTTCTTCCACCAACTGGAACTGCCAGTTGAAAGTCTGCATTATCTGAACTACGGCGTTGCATACCAAGATGATGGTAGCAGCCTTGATTATATATGCCTTAGCACGTCCAAGCATGGACATAGTCGCTCTTCCGATGCTCGGAGCCTTATATTCAGGCAATTCCATGATGAAGAAAGATTTTCTGTATTTATGGCCTGTTATCTGTTTTATCAGCAGAGCTCCGAGGAAGATCAGAGCGATACCTACAAAGTACATCAATGTGCTTACCCATGAAGCGTCTGCAAAGAACACTCCGGCAAACAATGCTATTACAGGGATCTTAGCTCCGCAAGGCATCCATGTAGTGAGCATTGCAGTAGCACGTCTTTCTCTTTCATCTCTGATGGTACGGCAGGCCATGATTCCAGGTATGCCGCAGCCGGTGCTGATGATGATAGGGATTATGGATTTTCCCGAAAGGCCGACTCTCTTAAAGATAGGGTCCATTACAACGCTGACACGCGCCATATAACCACAGTCTTCGAGAAGAGCGATGAGGAAGTACATTACCATTACCAGCGGCAGGAATCCTACTACGGCGCCTACGCCTCCGACGATACCGTCTGCCAGGAGGGCCTGCAGGAACGGACTTGATCCGGCGCTTTCAAGGGACTCTGACACCCATCCCTGGAACGTCTCTATCCATCCTACCAGCCAATCTGCGATCAGTGGACCTAAAGCGGTCTGAGACACCCAGAACACACCGTACATGACTGCGGCAAAGATCAGTATTCCCGCTACTTTGTTGGTCAGAACCTTATCTACAGTATCTGCGGCAGTCTTATCCTTGGTGAGAACCTTACGTTCCTCAACAGCCGCTACTACTTTATTGACAAAGGCGAAACGTTTTCTATCCTCTGCGTCTACCGCATTTTTATCAGTAAGATCTATTTCCGCCTGTACATAAGGTGCCTTCTGGCCTTTGCCATTGAGGCTTACGGCTGACTCGACTACATCCTTAAGCCCCTTATTGCTGATGGAGACAGTCTCGATCACAGGGCAGCCCAGCTTCTCGGCAAGAAGCTTTGTGTTGATCTTGGTTCCCTGCTTTTCATTTATATCGCTCTTGTTGAGAGCTACGATCACAGGTATTCCCAGTTCCAAAAGCTGAGTGGTAAAGAACAAGCTTCTGCTCAGATTAGTGGCGTCGACGATATTTATGATAGCGTCCGGACGCTCATCTCTGACGTATCCGCTGGTGATGCTTTCCTCAGGCGTAAAAGGAGACATGGAATACGCTCCCGGCAGGTCTACCGCTACAAGGTCCTCCGAAGTCTTCGCAAATTCCTTTTTTATAAAGCTCTCTTTCTTTCCTATAGTAACCCCGGCCCAGTTACCTACATGCTCATGTTTTCCCGTCAGCGCGTTATACATCGTAGTCTTACCGCTGTTAGGATTGCCGGCAAAAGCAATTCTCATTATGTATCCTCCTATTTGTTTAATAAATTGTAAATAATTGCTTTATGTAGTTATTTAACACTAACCGTTATCCATAAGAAATAGTGACCGAAGTCACTATATTCAAATCAAAATAGCTTCTGCTATACCGTTATCAATATTATATCTGCCATCTTTTATTGATACTACGCATCCGCTTTTCAGACGTGAAACCACCGTGATCGGTTCCCCGCTGTAACAGCCGAGGCGAAAGAGAAATAACTCAAGTTCCTCGTCGTCTGTACGGATCTCCTTTACAGTGTAAGTCTCACCAATAACAGCATCGTTTAAATTCATGATATTCTCCGTATCTTCTTTAATTAGCTAATCTGTTATGCGAAGGCCTCCCCTTCTGCGAGGCCGCATCTAAGTTAGCTGTTTCTAACTACGATGTTATTGTAGCACAAATAAAAACTTTGTCAACCTGTTTCTCGCTAAATTTCTCTAATAGTTATTTTGTATCTATTTAAGACGGCCGTAAAGCACACGGGCGGACTGTTTCGCCGCCTGCTTTTGTCGGCCCTTGTCTCCGCTATGTTTCGCCTAAAGAAATCAAGTCCGCCGGGTATTCTCCCCTACGGTCGCGGAGAAGGCAGGTCTCACTTGAAAACCTTGGCCAAGCAAAAAGAGACTTCCAAACCGAAGTCTCTTTTGCTTGCTGGAGCTGTTGAGCAGACTTGAACTGCCGAACCTCTTCCTTACCAAGGAAGCGCTCTACCGACTGAGCTACAACAGCGCATTTCGAATTTTTACCGCGGCGCACCGCAGTATTTATCCTACTATATGTCGGCAAAAATGTCAATATCCAAGATAATTATAAATTTTCTTTTTAATTCTCTGTATGGCGTTGTCTACAGTCTTGCTGCTTCTGTGGATCTCGGAGGCTATCTGCCTGTAGCCTTTCCCCTGCAGCATCCTGTCCAGTATATTCTTCTCCAGAGGGCTGAAAAGCTCACTGCTGTCAGCCTTCAGAAATTCGACGATCTCCTTTATAAGCATCAGAGCTTCAGGGTCTTCATAATTTTGAGAGGTGAACCTCTCTTCCAGAGACTTTTCCACCCTTTCCGCCGCGTTCTGGCTAAGAGACAGGGATTCGTTTAGGATCTTGTGCTTCCCCATGTTAGCCTTTCTTATGGCGGAAATTATCTGCCTGTTTATGCACAGCTGGGCAAATGTCTTGAAACTGGCATTTTTGTCTTCTCTGTATTCGCGGATAGCTTTAAAGATGCCTATCATCCCCTCTTGAACCACATCTTCCTTATCTCCGCCTATTATGAAATAAGCGCTGGATTTTTTCTTGGCCAAATCCTTATACTTGGTTATGAGAAACTCTTCTGCGGTAGAGCTTCCTTCCTGCGCCATCTTGACAAGTTCTTCATCGGTGAGGATATTATAATTATCTCTTTCCATCTCTCTGTTTCCTGATTTCATATAGCAATACCGCCGCCGCATTGGATGCGTTCAGCGAAGTTATCTTTCCTACCATGGGCATGGACACGGTAAAATCACAATTCTCTTTTACCAGCCTGCTGATACCCTCTCCCTCGCTCCCTATGACTACCGCCAGTTTTCCGGTGAGATCTGTATTATAATACTCAGCTCCGCCCATGTCGCAGGCCGCTATCCAAAATCCTCTGCCCTTCAGGTCTTCTATGGTCCTGACTATATTGGACACTCTCACGCAAGGGACATATTCTATAGCTCCGGCAGAAGTTTTGGCCACTGTTTCTGTAAGTCCGCAGGCATTGCGTTTAGGTATTATGACGCCGTGAGCGCCGGCGCACTCCGCCGTCCTCATTATGGCCCCCAGATTATGGGGGTCCTCTAAATTGTCCAAAATGACAATTAAGGGTTCCTCGCTTTGCTGACGAGCCTTTTCAATGATATCGTCTATGGTCTTATAAGAATACGCGCTTACATAGGCGGCTACTCCCTGGTGATTTAATCCGTGAGTTAGCCTGTCCAAAGCCTGTTTTTCTGTCCTGACGAGAGGTATTCCTCTCTCCTTGGCCAGCGCCGTTATCTTAGAGACCGAGCCTTCGGCCGCCCCTTTTAGTATCAGTATTTTATCTATATCCCGGCCGCTCTTCAAAGCTTCCGTCACAGGATTCCTTCCGAAAATGATATTATCTTTAGGCTGCCTGTCCTGCCTGATATTTTTTCTGTCGGCCATATTATTCTCACTATATCCTCTCATACTCGGTAAATCTATAGGTCACGCCGTTTTCTTCATGAGGCCGGCTCTCCCAGATGAGCCTAAAATCGCCGTCTGCATCCAAATCCGGGAAGTAAGTATCTGCTTCAAATGCAGCGTCTATCTTGGTAACATAGCATCCGTCGCAATAAGGCAGTAGCTGTCGGTAGATCAGGCCGCCTCCCATTACCATAGCCTCTCCTTCCATATCTGAAAGGATACGGAGGACTTCCTCTATGCTGCCGGCGATGACGCAGCCCTCTTTCTCAAAGTCTTTGTCTTTAGTAAGAACTATGTTGGTTCTGTTTGGAAGAGGTCTTCCTCCCGGGAGGCTCTCAAGAGTCTTCCTTCCCATCACTACGATCTTTCCCGTGGTCTTCTCTTTGAAGTATTTCAAATCTCCCGGAATATGGCAAAGAAGTTCTCCTTCCCTTCCGATAGCCCAGTTTTTATCGGCTGCTACTATTATCTTCATCCTTCTCCTCATATCTTAAGTCAGATAGCTATAGGTATATTGAGTATCTGCGGATTTTTCTGATAATCTTCTATCATCACATCGTCTACAGTAAAATCGTAAAAGTCTTTTATCTCAGGATTGAGCCTGAACTTAGGGGCAGGATACTGAGGTCTTAATATCAGTTCTTCTATGACTGGTATATGCCTGTCGTAGATATGGGCGTCTGCGATCACGTGAACCAGTTCTCCCGCTCTCAGGCCGCTGACCTGAGCAAACATATGGAGCAGAACAGAATACTGAACCACGTTCCAGTTGTTGGCCGCCAATATGTCTTGAGACCTCTGATTCAACACAGCGTTTAATCTGTCCCCCGTCACATTGAAAGTCATGCTGTAGGCGCAAGGCTCCAGATTCATCTCCGCCAGATCGTCAAACTTATATATATTGGTCAAAATCCTCCTCGAATAAGGAGTATTTTTAAGCTGCCACAAGACGTTGTCAACCTGATCCATCTCGCCCTGAGCAAACTTGTATTTCAGTCCCATCTGATATCCGTAGGCTTTTCCTATGGAGCCGTTCTCGTCTGCCCACTCGTCCCAGATATGTCCCTTGAGGTCTTTTATGTTATTGGACTTTTTCTGCCATATCCACAGCACTTCATCGACCGCTGTCTTTATAGCCGTGGGGCGCAAGGTCAGAGCCGGAAATTCCTCCTCAAGGTCATAGCGGTTGACTACTCCGAAAGTCTTGATAGTATGGGCGGCAGTTCCGTCTTCCCATCTGGCTCTCACCTGCATGCCTTCTGAAGAAAACCCTTCCTCAAGTATTTTCTCACACATGTTGACAAATAAAACGTCTGCTTTACTCATTCTTCGATTCCTTTTCTTTAGTATGGCGGCTATAAGATGCGCCGGGCTTTATCTTCTTGACTTTCAGGTCTGACTCTATTATATTCAGAGCCTCTCCTATGATCTCCTCTATGCGATCCGTCTCGCCGCTGAGATAGAGAGCTCCGATCAAGGCCTCAAATGCCGTAGCCAGCTTGTATTCCACCGGATCAGCATTCCGCGGCTTAGACGATGTCCTGTGATTTCTCGCTCTCTTAGCGAGGGCAAGCTCTTCATCTGTCAGAAAGCCCTTCATCAATTCTCTGACAGCCTGCGCCTGTCCCGAAGCCTTGACAAAAGGCACCGCCATGGCGTGAAGCTTGTCAGCCGCCGGCTGCCCGCTGGCCATGGCCCACTGTCTTATATAAACTTCATAGACCGCATCTCCCATATAGGCGAGGGCGGTAGTATTCATGTTTCTTATCTTCTGATTCATCTTACTGCCGGGTTCTATCCTTTGATAACCTGAACTCCCTGAGGCGTATCTTTTAAAGTTATGCCCCTTGCTTTGAGCTGATCCCTTATCTCGTCGGCTCTGACGAAGTTCTTCTCTGCTCTGGCCGCCTGACGTTCATCTATCAGCGCCTGAATCTCAGGCTCCACCTCGGTAACTTCCTTAGATACATCCTGCTGCAGAAGCCCTAAAACAGTGGCAAGCTCCATCAAAAGGTCAAGGCACTTCTGAGCAAATTCTTTTGACGCTCCTTCCCGAACAGCCGTATTTACAGCTGTTATCAGTTCAAAGACTGCGGAAATAGCGTCCGCCGTATTCAGGTCGTCATCCATGGCTTCTATGAACTGCTGTCTGTATTTGTCAAGTCCTGCGAGAACAGTCTTTTCGCTTTCAGACATGTCTCCCGTTCCCGAGGCCGCCATATGCTGAAGGTTGGCTTTAGCGTTTCTCATCCTCAAAAGTCCGTTCTGAGACTGAGTGAGGATCTCTTCGCCAAAGTCTATAGGTCCTCTGTAATGTCCGCTCAATATCAGGAATCTGAGAACTTCGCCGTCATACACCTTAAGAAGATCTCTCACCGTCTTGAAATTACCCAATGATTTTGACATCTTGATGCCGTCTATATTTATATATCCGTTATGCATCCAGTAACGAGCAAAAGTCTTGCCGCTGTGGGCCTCAGACTGCGCGATCTCATTTTCGTGATGAGGGAACTGCAGATCCTGGCCCCCTGCATGAATGTCTATAGTGTCCCCCAGGTACTTCTTTGACATGGCCGAACATTCGATATGCCATCCCGGTCTTCCCATTCCCCACGGGGACTCCCATGCTATCTCGCTTTCCTCTTTTCTTGCTTTCCACAAAGCGAAGTCTAGGGGGTCTTCTTTCTTCTCGTCTACTGCTATTCTTGCGCCTGAAATCAGATCGTCTATATTCTTGCCGGAAAGCTTTCCGTATCCCTTGAACTTTCTGGCTCTGTAATATACGTCTCCATCAGATTCATACGCATATCCTAAATCTATCAGATCCTGTACAAACTTTATTATATCATCCATGGTCTTGGTCACTTGCGGATGAACTGTAGCCTTTTTCACATTGAGAGCCGCCGCATCTTTAAAATATTCGGCTATATATTTTTCGCTTACTTCCTGAGCGCTGATCCCCTCTTCTTTAGCTCTCTTGATGATCTTGTCGTCCACATCGGTAAAATTCTGGACGAATTTGACCTTATACCCTCTGTACTCGAGATATTTTCTCATGGTGTCAAACACTACGAAAGGTCTGGCATTGCCTATGTGGAAGTAATTATAGACGGTAGGGCCGCACACATACATTCTTACCTTTCCTTCTTCGATAGGTACAAACTCTTCCTTTTTTCTCGTCAGAGTATTATAAATCTTCATTTTTATTTTCCTCTTTCCCTTTCGTTATCTCTGCCGCAGCGCAAACTTCCCGCAGCCTGTTTTCCAGAGTGACGATCCTTCTTCTCAGACACTCTATTTCCACAGCCACCGGATCAGGCAGGTCTACCTGATTCAGATCCTGAGTGCTCTGCCCGTTTCTCTTTACTATGGTGCCCGGAATACCCACCACTGTACAACCTGGCGGTATCTCTTTGAGCACTACTGAGCCGGCTCCGATTTTCACATCGTCTCCCACCTTGAACGGCCCGAGCACCTTGGCTCCGGAGCTGATCATGACTCTGTTTCCGATAGTGGGATGACGTTTTCCCGTATCCTTGCCGGTTCCTCCTAAGGTTACTCCCTGATATATAGTGACGTCATCTCCTATCTCCGTGGTCTCGCCTATTATTATAGCCATGCCGTGGTCGATAAAACATCTTCTTCCGATGGACGCTCCCGGGTGTATCTCTATCCCAGTGAACCACCTGGTCAGCTGAGATATTATTCTGGCCAAAAGCTTTATCTTGTGCCGGTAAAGCCAGTGAGCCGGCCTGTGCATTATCAGCGCCCATATCCCCGGATAACATATAAGAACCTCCAGGCCGTTTCTGGCGGCCGGGTCTTTTTCTACCATGTTTCTTATATCTTCTCCAACTTCTCTGAAAAATGCCATCGTCTTAAATCCTTACTTTTTTATTTACTCTTCTACTACTCTTATAGTTTTTATCACTTGCGGCTGTCTCGGGCAGTCGCTCCAGTCTCTGTCCACCGAAACAATTCTGTCGGCTTCATCCATGCCTTCTGTTATCATTCCGAATGCAGCATATTGTCCGTCCAGGTGCGGCGCCTCTTCCACCATGATAAAGAACTGAGATCCTGCCGAATTCGGATCCATCGCTCTTGCCATGGACAGAACTCCTCTCTTGTGATCCAGATCATTTCTTATACCGTTGGCGTCGAACTCTCCTTTTATCGTATATCCGGGGCCTCCGGTTCCGTTTCCTTTAGGACAGCCTCCCTGTATCATGAATCCCGGAATAACTCTGTGGAAAGTCAGGCCGTCATAAAATCCTTCGCCTGCCAGTTTCTCAAAGTTCTCAACTGTTATCGGCGCATGCTCGGGATAAAGATCTCCCTTCATCACTGCGCCGTTTTCCATCTCAATAATTACTTTTTTCATCTTTTTTCCTCCGTATTTATCAACTGCACAGGAAAGCTCCTGCTGCTCCCATTATTACCATCAGCGTAATGGCGTTTATCCTGAACTTCTTCGCTAAAAAGAACGTAAGCGCCGCCATGATAACAGGTATAACTTTTACTATCTCCGTCACCTGCCAGATGCTGTTTATATCAGATATGCTGCCTGTAAGGAGCGAAGAGCGGCCTATGAGAACAAACCCTGCCAGCACCATTCCCACGGCCACAGGTCTTATGCCCGAAAAAGCTCCCCTTACCAGATTATGCTCCTGGTATTTATTGAGGAACTTGACACATATCACCACGAGAATAAAAGACGGCAGTACGACGCCCACAGTGGCGGCGAAAGCTCCCGCAAGTCCCGCAGTTTCAAATCCCGAAAAGGTCGCCGCGTTTATGGCCAGGGGGCCCGGCGTAGCCTGAGAAATAGCAAACAATTCAGAAAACTCATCGGGGTCCATATTATTGAATTGAAGCATGCTCTGATATATCAGCGCCAGTATAGCCATACCGCCGCCGAATCCCACTATTCCGATTTTGGCAAACGTGAGAAAAAGGCTTATAAGTATATTCATTCTTTAAGCCCTCCCTTGTTCACTACGGAATATATTTCTCCTGCTAAGATTCCCGCCAGTATTACCCACACGGCGTTTATCCCAAAAAACGCTACCAGGACAAAGGCCGCTGCGGCAGTCAGCCACTGAAAAGGATTTTTCAGCGTCTGCTTTCCCATCTTGTATGCGGCAAACGCTATCAGACCCGTCGCAGCGGCCTTTATGCCTTCTAAGGCGCCTTGCACGTACTTGTTATCGTCTACGCTTCTAAGAAAAGATACCACCAGAATGATGATAACAAACGAAGGTAATACGACTCCGAAAGTAGTTATGACTGCTCCGATGACGCCCTTTTTCTTATATCCCACATAGGTAGCCATATTGACGGCGATGACTCCGGGAAGGCTCTGACTCACCGCTATGCAGTCCAGCACCTCCTCAGAGCTCATCCATCCGTATTTGTCGCATATTTTTTCCTCTAAGATAGGTATCATGGCCATGCCTCCGCCTATAGTGAACATACCTATCTTGAAAAAACAGAAAAACAAGTTCCAGTAAATATTATTTTTAAAAAATGCTTTTAGCTTTCTCATTATTTCTCCGCTCTTACGATCTGTACGGCAGCCTCGACAGCTTCTGCCACCGTCTTTTCAGTCTTATTTTCCTCACGCCTGAGCTTGTATTCCACTATGCCCTCAGAAGCGCGTTTTCCCACGGTGATTCTCACAGGTATGCCCAGCAGGTCGGCATCCTTAAACTTTACTCCGGGTCTCTCATCTCTGTCGTCGAGAAGAACTTCTACTCCTGCGCGAATAAGGTCTTCATATATTTTTTCAGCAACAGCCGCCTGCTCCTGATCATTTGGCTTTACGAGAGTTATTATGACATGATAAGGAGCCACCGACATCGGCCATATGATGCCGTTTTCATCGTGGTGCTGTTCTACCACCGCAGACAGCGTTCTCGTAACTCCGATACCGTAACAACCCATCACTATCAGCTGATCCTTCTGATTCTCATCTTTATAGACAGCGTTCATGGACTGAGAATACTTGGTTCCCAGCTTGAACACCTGCCCCACTTCTATACCTCGGGCATGCTTTACAGGGGCGCCGCATACAGGGCAAGGATCGCCTTCTTTCAGCATCTTTATATCTGTGACGATATCCCCCTCATAATCTCTGCCGTAATTCACATTTTTGATGTGATGATCCTCTTTATTTGCACCTGCGCATAAGTTCTTCAGTCCCGTAAGTTCGCTGTCCACAACTATTTTGCAGTTGTAAAGCCCCATAGGTCCTGTGAATCCGCCCACGCAGCCTGTTGCCTGAGACATCTTTGCCTCGTCTGCAAACTCTATGGCATGTTCAGGAATCTTCAGAGCGTTTACAAGCTTTATCATATTGAGTTCTCTGTCTCCTCTGATGAACGCAGCTACGTATCCCTCTTCTCCGCTCTCGTCATCACGAACCACAAAGAGCAGCGCTTTTATGGTCTTTGTCTGATCTAAGCCTAGGAACTGAGCCACCTCTTCTATGGTCTTGGTTCCCGGTGTATGAACTTCCTCAAGAGGGAGCATGGCCTCATCGCTGCAAGGCGCGTCGACACATTCTGCTCTCTCGGTAGTTGCCGCCATAGAACATTTATCACAGTATGCGATCTCGCTCTCCCCGACTTCTGAGAGCGCCGTAAATTCATGGGAATTACTGCCTCCTATGGCTCCCGTATCTGCCTCAACCGGCCTGAATGTCAGTCCGCATCTGGTGAATATCCTGTCGTATGCGTCATACATCTCCTTATAGCTTTGGTCGAGGCCTTCGAAGTCGCGGTCAAAAGAATAAGCGTCTTTCATGATGAACTCCCGGCTCCTCATCAGGCCAAAGCGAGGTCTTGCCTCGTCCCTGTATTTAGTCTGGATCTGATACAGATTCATTGGGAGCTGCCTGTATGAGGACACATCGTTTCTGATTATATCTGTGAATATCTCTTCGTGGGTAGGCCCAAGACAAAAGTCCCTTCCGTTTCTGTCCTTTACCCTCCAAAGCTCCGGTCCATAAGCGAACCAGCGGCCAGACTCCTGCCACAGCTCGGCAGGCTGTATGGCTGACATATGTATTTCCTGTCCCCCGGCGGCATCCATCTCCTGTCTTATTATATCTTCTATCTTCTTTACGGATCTCCATCCAAAAGGCATGAATCCATAGATACCGGAAGCCAGTTTCCTTATCATACCTGTTCGCAGAAGAAGAATATGACTCGGTATCTCTGCCTCTGCAGGTACTTCTCTGAGTGTTTTTATATGCATCTTTGAAAGCTTCATTTTATAATTTCTCCTAACCTTTAGTCAATATACAGACCGCTTCTGCGGCTATTCCCTCTTCCCGGCCCACAAATCCGAGTCTTTCGGTAGTGGTGGCCTTTACGTTGACATTATCCTGCCTCATACCCAGCGCAGAAGCGATGTTTTCTCTCATTTGGGAGATATAAGGCAGCATCTTGGGCCTCTGGGCCATTATAGTTATATCTATATTGCCTACTTTATAACCGGCCTCTCTTATGAGTCCGGACGTCTCATTTAGCAGTTTCATGCTGGAGATGCCCTTATACCTCTCTTCGCTGTCAGGAAAGTGTCTTCCGATATCGCCCATGGCCGCCGCTCCAAGCATGGCGTCCATGAGAGCGTGAAGCGCAACGTCTGCGTCGGAATGTCCCAAAAGTCCTTTCTCAAAAGGTATTTTAACGCCGCACAGTATGAGTTCTCTGTCATGAGTAAGGCGGTGAACGTCGAAACCGCTGCCGACTCTCGTTTCCACGGGCAGATCCTCCTTAGTGGTTATCTTTATATTGTCATAGCTGCCAGGGGCCAGAGCCACATTACAGCCTATGCGTTCTGCAAGTACCGCATCGTCGGTACCGTAATATTCTTCTTCATAAGCCTTCTGAAAAGCTCTCTTTATCAGTCCCGTTTCAAACCCCTGCGGAGTCTGCACATTGAACAGTTGTCTTCTGTCTAAGGTGACGCTCTCTGCCGCAGGGTCGCTTTCACATACTCTTCTTACCGTGTCTTTTGACGCCACGGCGGCTGTAGCTGCGCCTGCCTCATAAGCCAGCGACATCACATCCCTTATGATCTCTTCTGTCACATAAGGTCTCGCTCCGTCGTGAATCAGTACCAGTCCGCTGTCTGTGACATTCAGGGCGTTTCTCACCGAGTCCTGCCTCTCTTTGCCTCCTGCGACTATCTTTCTGACTTTAAAAAAACGCGAGCACAGAGCTCTACACGTATTTAGATGATCTTTCCCCGCCGTCACTATTATCTCATCTACCTCAGCAAGTGTCTGAAAAGGTTCTATGGCTCTTTCGAGCACTGTTATGCCGCCGATTTCAAGAAACTGTTTAGGCATGCTTGCGCCCATCCTGCTTCCAGATCCGGCGGCAGTTATTATAGCCGTAACTTTTTTATTTTTATACATACGATACCTCTCGCAGGCTTAAGTTTCGCTAATTGGGAACTTTGCCGAAGATCATTCTTCCTGCCGCAGTCTGCAGTACGCTGGTGACCAGTATCTCTACGGTCTGTCCTATCTTTCGCCTTCCGTTTTCTACCACTATCATGGTTCCGTCGTCCAGATAAGCCACGGCCTGATTCTGATCTTTACCTTGCTTTATCAGTGTTACCGTCATCGTCTCTCCGGGTATGACCATAGGTTTCATAGCGTTGGCCAACTCGTTTATGTTAAGTACCGGCACCTCTTGTATGGAAGCTACCTTGTTTAAGTTGAAATCGTTGGTGACTACTTTGCCTTTCAATATTTGAGCCAGCTTGAGCAACTTTACATCTACTTCCGGTATTTCTCTCAGAGTCTTTTCTGAATCAGTATTGTAGATCTCTATTCCGTATTCTTCCTGTATCTTGTTGAGTATATCAAGCCCCCTTCGTCCTCTCGTTCTCTTTAGAGAGTCCGACGAATCGGCTATGTGTCTCAATTCTACCAAAACGAACTCCGGAATCACTATAGGACCCTCGAGAAATCCGGTCTTCATGACCTCTAAAATCCTTCCGTCTATTATAACGCTGGTGTCTAATATCTTAGGAACCCGCGCCCTTTTACGGTCCTTTTCGTTGTATGCGTATGGATTTTCCTCCTGAGGCTTAGGCTTTGCCGGCTGCATCTTTGAGATGGACTGGGAAATTATCTCTGCTCCTTTTTTGCTTCCTATCACAGCCCCCATAAAGCCAAACACCATGTATATGCCGATGGTCAGCGTCAGGTACATGACGTTTGACACCACGCCCTGATATATCTTCGTAAGCAGAAACGCCACCACAAGCCCGGTCACCAGGCCTGCCGTACCGGCCAGAAGGTCGCTTCCGGCTACGCCTTTTAAATCGTTGCCTATGTTGTTGGCCATCTTGCTTCCCTGTCTTCCGAGAAAAGGCGCTATAAGGTAAAAAATAATTCCAAATATAATTGCGAAAAGAACGCCCATGCTGATGGTCTCCGCTTCGGTCAGATCCATCGTCTCGACGGAGCCCTTTGAATACTCTGCAAAAAGAGCAAAAGCCGCGTAACCTAATACAGCGCCAAAAATCGTAAAGATTCCTCTGAAAAGTTTTTTAAACATCCAAATTACCCCCTTTCTTTAATAATTTACAGGTATAATACCGAAGATCTCTAAAAGCCCAATGACTTAGACGGCGTCTTCTATCAATCTTTCGGCGTCGGCCTTTGAAATATTGCACGATAATATTATTTCGCTGACCAGGATCTGTTTCGCGTTGTTGAGCATCTTTGTCTCCCCGGCCGAAAGGCTTTTTTGTCTCCCCGCCCTGATGAGATTTCGTACCACTTCAGCAACTACGAGTATATCTCCTGTCTTGAGTTTCTGCATGTTTTCTCTGTATCTGCGGTTCCAGTTGCGATCCATCGCGGTGCTGTCCTCTCTTAGGATTTCTATAGCGCTACGGACGGCAGACTCGTCCACAATTTCCCTGATTCCCACCGATTGTTCAGAATCGACAGGTATCATCACATTCATATCATTACACGGCAACTTTAAGATGTAGTACTGTTTTACTTCACCTAAAATCTTTTTTTCTTCGATTTTCTGGATTATTCCCGCCCCGTGCATAGGGTGGACAATCTTGCTGCCGACAGAAAACATGATACACTCCTCTCCATTTTACACCTATATAATTTAGTATACGGGATTTTAAGCCCTTGTGTCAAGGTGAATAAAAATAATTATCTTATCACATGAGTCTTTTTGATGTCAACATTTATTTTTCACAAAACCTTTTGCCTATTTCCACATTTATGTTAAAATGTTTATGATAAAATGATATCTGTAAAAAAGAAATTTGTCATTTGAATTAAAAAGTATATGAGAGGAGCAGCCTTATGTATAAAATTTTAGTAGTCGACGATGAGCCTAAGATCCGCGAGGTCATAAGAGAATATGCCGAGTTCAGCGGTTATGAGGTGGTGGAGGCAGAAGACGGAATGAGCGCCATAGGCCTGTGTAAGCTCAACGATTACGATCTCATAATCATGGATGTAATGATGCCTAAGCTGGACGGATTTTCCGCCTGCAAGGAGATAAAAAAAATAAAGGACGTGCCTGTCATAATGCTCTCTGCCAGGGGGGAAGAGTATGACAAGCTGTTCGGGTTCGAACTGGGGGTGGACGACTATATCGTCAAGCCTTTCAGTCCTAAAGAACTGATGGCCAGGATCAATGCGGTTCTTTCAAGATTCAAGTCCGCTTCTCATTCTAACCAGACTACTCTGAAGTTTGGCGGCCTGGAAATAAATATCCCGGCCAGAACTGTCTCGGTAGACGGAAAGAAAGTCGAACTTACGCCTAAAGAATATGATCTTTTGTTTTACTTAGTAGAAAACAAGAATATCGCTCTTTCAAGAGACAAGCTGTTGTCAGACATCTGGGGATACGACTTCTTCGGAGATGACAGAACCATAGATACTCATATCAAGAATCTCAGAAACAGCCTGGGGCCTTACAGAGATTATATAGTTACCTTAAGAGGGGTAGGTTATAAATTTGAGTACGAAGATTAAATTCGACGGTAAGAGCATAAGGTTCCGCCTATGGGTTTACTTTATGATCATCGGACTTGGAACGGTGACTCTGATCTGGTTTTTACAGCTGTTTTTTATGAACAACTATTACGGAGAAATGAAATTCAAGGAGGTGGCCAGGACTGCCTCCTCTATTTCCTTTGCATATCAGAAAGGGGACAGCAACCTGACTTCATCCATAAGGGAACTGTCTGTGAGCAACGATTTCTATGTATTTATAGAATCCGAGAGCGGTATACTGCTGTTCTCTCCCCAGCAGGAAGTCTACTCTTCAGTCTCCATATACGTGGATGAGACCAGAAGGCTGAAGTCGCTGATCGAAGCTTCCGACGGGGCTCCCGTACACTTCGAGGTCAGCTCAGGCGATAAGTACAATGTCTTGGCCTACGGCTGTGAGATTACAGATCCCGACGGGCAGGCCGCCATACTGTATATATTTTCTCCTCTCTATCCCGTATCTTCGACAGTTAATATACTTCGTCATCAGTTATTTTACGTGACTGCGCTGACCCTTGTGATGGCTTTCACCCTGTCAATCTATTTTTCCAACAGGATATCCAGGCCTATCAAGGGAATGACCTCCACTGCCAAAGAGATGGGTAAGGGAAACTATAATGTAAAGTTCGAGGCCGAATCATTTTCGGAGATAAATAATCTGGCGGAGACTCTCAATACTGCCGCTTATGAGCTTGGTATGGCCGATAACAGGCTTAAAGATCTGATCGCTAACGTATCCCACGATCTCAAGACTCCTCTCACTATGGTCCGTTCTTATGCAGAGATGATACGCGATCTGTCCGGCGATAATCCGGTGAAGCGCAACGCTCACCTTCAGACTATAATAGACGAGACTGAAAGGCTGAATCAACTCGTATCAGACATGGCCACTATCTCGTCGATGCAGACTCACAAAGTGATCCTTGAGAGGTCCATATTTGATCTGGGGGCGGCAGCGGCCACTATCCTCTCTTCTTACGACATCTTGTCGGAACAGGAAGGATACAAGTTCATCTTCAACTCTCCTAAAGAATGTTTTGCTTACGGAGACGAAAACAAGATCAAGCAGGTCATAGCCAATCTGGTCAACAATGCCGTAAAGTACTGCGGAGAAGACAAAGTCGTGATCCTCAGCATACGGCGATCTGGAAAGAGATACAGATTCGAAGTCACCGATCACGGCCCAGGTATAGCTCAAAACGAGCTTCCTCACGTATGGGATCGCTATTATAAGACCAGTACTAACTATGTTCGCCCCACTGAAGGAAGCGGACTGGGTCTTTCCATAGTGAAAGAGATACTCACTCTCCATCACGCCAACTACGGAGTCAGCAGCAAGTTAGGCAAAGGGACTACATTCTGGTTCGAGATACCTCATATGAAAAAGGATAAAGAACGGGGAAGGGGCGTCCCTATGGATCCCGAGCATATAGAACAGATCAAATGACCGTAAGAGGGGGCCAGAAGTGGCGCAAGTCCCCCTCTCATGTTTCCGGCAAAAGTAACTCGTCTTTTTGATCGTCTCTCTCGCAGTCAAAAATCTTCTTTGAGATATTCTATCGTGAAGAAAAAGTTCTGATAGCGTCTCTTATATTCTTTATTCCCATCACACGACAGCCTTCCGGTTCTTCTTTCATGTTTCTCTTGTTGGAGGCAGGCAGCAGCACTCTCTCATATCCCATGCGTGCTGCTTCTCTGACTATCTTATCTGCATTACGCACCGCCCGCAGGTCTCCTGTCAGGCCCAGTTCCCCTATGGCCAGCGTTCTGACATCCGCCGCAGTATTCTTCAGAGAAGAATATATAGCCAGCGCCACGGCAAGATCCACCGATGTGCCCTCGGGTCTGAGGCCGCCTACTATGTTCACATATACGTCCTGATTTATGATCTGAAGCCCTGCCTTTTTTTCCAGCACTGCCAGTATCATGCTGAGCCTGGTATTGTCTGCCCCCACCGCAGTCCTTCTCGCGAATCCTATGTTGGCGGGGGTCACTAGAGCCTGAACCTCGAACATAACCGGGCGGCTGCCTTCATATATGGCCGCCGTCACCGCCCCCTCGGTTTCTTCCGTCTTTCCCTCTAAAAAGGTGCCGGAGATGTCTGCCACTTCTTCAAGTCCCGACTCGGTCATCATAAAGGCTCCTATCTCGCTGGTGGTACCGAATCTGTTCTTGAAGGATCTGAGTATCCTTAGCTCCTGATCACGTTCTCCTCCAAAATTCAATACGCAGTCCACCAAGTGTTCTACCGTCTTGGGGCCAGCAAGTTCGCCGCTCTTAGTCACATGAGCCACTATGAATATCGGTATATTTCCGGTCTTGCCTATCTTCATGAGTTTATTGCCGCAGGCTCTTACTTGCGAAACACTGCCCGGAGCAGAGTCAATCTCTTCGCTGTACATGGTCTGTATCGAATCTATTATGAGGAACTCAGGTTTTATATTTTCGCAGACAACCTCTACATTCTCCAAATTAGTCTCCGGCAGGACGAATAAGTTCTCCGGTATCTTGCCGCAGACCCTGTCAGCTCTCATCTTTATCTGTTCATCCGATTCTTCTCCCGATACATATAGGACTTTTTTGCCGTGAACAGCTATGTTTGAGGCTGTCTGTATTATAATGGTCGATTTTCCTATCCCCGGCTCTCCGGATATGAGGACGAGAGAGCCTTTTACGAGACCTCCTCCCAGCACTCTGTTGAGTTCTCCTATATGCGTGTCTACCCTCTTGTATTCTCTCGTGCCCACCTGGCTCAGCTGCATAGGTCTTGCGCTGCCGGTAGTCCTCCTCCTGTCGTCTTCTTTGGGAGAGGACGCAGCTTTTTCCTCTACGAAAGAATTCCACGCTCCACATATGCACTGACCCATCCATGTGGGGCTCTCATATCCGCACTCCTGACACACAAATACTGTTTTGTCCTTTTTAGCCATATTCAAAGTTCTCCTGCCCTTAATCCGTTCTCGAGAACGCCTGTTCTTGTTATTATCATATACTATCGTTATCGATTATGCAATGATATTTTAAATATTCTGAAATCTTCTTCAGAGCCCTGCTGCAATCAGCACCACAGGTACAGGTGACGGTTTATTATCCTTTAAGGCGCAAAGAGAGCCGATACTTTAAAAAGTATCGGCTCTTAAGATTTAAACCTTACAGTAAATTACGGCATGCGCCCCGGTTTAAAACACGAGATCAAATCCGGTCTTTTTTTATCACGTCTCGTCCGCCTTGTGAGCTTCGATGATTTTAGATGACAGATGCGCAGGCACTTCTTCATATTTCTCAAATTTCATGGTGAAGCTTCCTCTTGCCTGAGTCATGGCTCTGAGGCCGATAGCATAGTCGAAGAGTTCGGCCTGAGGCGCCTCGGCCAGCAGTTTCTGGCCGCCGTCGGCGAGAGGTTCCATGCCCAAAATCTTGCCTCTTCGCTTGTTCATATCTCCCATAACGTCTCCCATATAATCGTCAGGTACGAATATCTCAAGTCTCATTATAGGCTCCAGCAGACAAGGTTTGGCTTCTGTGATTCCTTTTTTGAAGGCCAGAGAAGCGGCTATCTTGAATGCCATCTCGTTGGAGTCCACATCGTGATATGAACCGTCGTAGAGGACTGCCTTCACATTCACTACCTTGCATCCGGCCAGAGGCCCCTTATCCATGCACTCAAGAAGACCCTTTTCGACAGCAGGCACGTAGTTCTTAGGAACAGATCCTCCAAACAGTTCCTCTGAAAACTCAAATTCCTTTTCTGACGGAGAAAATCTGATATGAACATCTCCGTATTGACCGGCTCCGCCGGACTGTTTTTTGTGTTTTCCCTGTACGTCAGAAGTTCCCTTGATAGTCTCTCTGTAGGCTATCTTCTGCGGAACAGTCTTCACTTTTACGCCGAATCTGTCTTTCAGCTTGGCAAGGATAACCCCCAGCTGAATATCGCCCTGACCGCCGAGGAGAGTCTGACGAGTCTCTGTATTTCTCTCGACTACGAAAGACGGATCCTCTTCTCTCAGCTTGTTGAGGCCGGTCCCCATCTTATCCTCATCGTTTTTGTCCACGGCTTCGATGGCTATATAATACGAAGGCTGCGGATAATCCAGCGGCAGATATCTGATTATATCGTTCTTGTCGCAGAGTGTGTCTCCCGACAAGGTGTACTGCAATTTAGCGACGGCAACGATGTCTCCCGCTTCGGCGTAATTTAGCTCAGTCTGATTTTTACCTCTCAGGAAGAACAGCTTGCCCAGCTTTTCTGTCTTGCCTGCTCTCTCGTTGTACACTTCGGTACCGGAATTAAGCTTTCCGGTCACGACTTTCATTACGGAGATTTTGCCGACAAACGGGTCGACTATAGTCTTGAATACGAAGGCCGAAACAGGCGCGTCTACGACCGAGAGTCTCTCAACAGGCTCGTTCTTGTCGTTGAATCCGGCATAAGGACCGTGCTCCAGCGGAGTAGGAACATAAGTAACCAAAAGATCCAAGAGTCCTTCAAGGCCTGCTCCCAACTGGAAAGCCGATGAACATACGGGAACGATTCCACCGTCGGCGATACCTTTTTTCAGTCCTCTGAGCACTTCCTCGTCAGAGAAGTCATCTCCGTTAAAGTATTTTTCCATCAGCTCATCGTCAGTCATTGCGATGGCTTCTTTGAGTTCTTCGTCTATCTCCGCCGAAAGCGGCCAGCTGAACGGTATCAGCTTCTCTCCGAATTTATCTTTTAATTCACCGAAAGTCTTATAGAAGTCAAATTCGTCTTTGTCTCTCTTATTGATAACTATAAATCTTGGGGTCTTATATCTCTCGCAGGCTTTCCATGCGGCTTCTGTACCTACCTGAATACCTGAACCGGCATCTACCATGATCACAGCAGCTTCTGCGGCTCTCAAAGCAGCGTTTACTTCACCCACGAAATCGAAATATCCCGGGGTATCGATGAAATTGATCTTATTCTCTTTCCAGAGTATCGGCACTACTGACGTGTTGATGGAATATCCTCTTTCGACCTCCATCTTGTCATAATCGGACACTGTGTTGCCGTCTTCGACTTTGCCCATTCTGCTGATTACGCCGGTCGCTAAAAGAGCGGCTTCCAGGAAAGTAGTCTTACCACATCCGCCGTGACCTAAAAGCGCCACGTTTCTGATGTTTTCGCTTGTGTAGCCTTTCATGTGTTTTAGACCTCCCAAATTATTTTGCAATTGTCTTAATTATAGCAAACGCATATGTAAATTACAATAGTTTTTGATTTGACAATTAGCTCGGTCTCATTGCAGTCTCTTTTTTGCTGTGCTATACTTATGGTAAATTAAATCGGAGTCTACAGGGGAGAAGATTATGGAAAACAGCACTATGCTCAATGCGATGATCCAAAGGGTCATGACAGAAGAATCTTTTTTAGGGCGGATAGGTATGTCCGAACAAGAGATGAAAACATTTTTAAAGGAACAGAAGATGCGGGAGATATGCGTGGATCTCCTCGCTTTCGTCAGCAGGGAAGGCAGATTCATATCGCAGAATGTACTCAAAGCGACGGAGGATTTGCTAAACACCATGAGTCCCGTTCCAAAAGAAGGAAGACTTATAAATGCGTACAACTCCGTACTCTTCTATCTGTTCCCCGAAAAGAAAGTCTTCTTCGATGATTCGGAACAGATTTCAAAGAGCAGACTCTTCTTTCTTCAGCTGCTTAAGGCTTTATATAAATATGAACGTAAGACTCTGCCTTTCGATCCCACTGTGGATTTCTGTCTGCTCAGCAGAGATGAAACAGACGCAGGAGAATACGAAGAAGAATATCTTAAACTTTTAGAGCTGTCAGATACCCGCTACCTCTATGAGTTCATGCGTCTTGGGGTGGATCTGACTCCTTTTAACACGCTGGGACATATAGCAGGAGTTCACTATGTGGCCATGCATGCCGCCAGGCAGCTTTCATCCCTGAGAATTCCCGTAGACCTGGGGCTTGTATCCGGCGCCGCCGCCGGACATGATATAGGCAAATACGGCTGTAAAAAAAGCGAAGAAAAGAGAGTTCCGTATCTCCACTACTATTATACCGATCTTTGCTTTAATAGATTCGGCATGCCCATGACCGGCCACATAGCCGCCAACCACTCAACCTGGGATCTGGAACTTGACAATCTTTCTGTGGAGTCCCTCCTTTTGATCTATGCGGATTTTCGGGTGAAGAGCAGCAGAAACGAAGAAGGCGCCGAAGTCGTCCGCTTCTATGATCTGGAACAGTCTTTCAAGGTAATACTGGATAAGCTGGACAATGTGGATCAGGCCAAAGAGCATCGTTACCGCAAGGTGTACAATAAGCTGAAAGATTTCGAAAATTATATGATGGATCTGGGGGTAGTTGTGGATCTTCCCTCTGTTCCTGTCCGGACACCTGAAATCCCTCTGCCCCGCCCCGTAAAGGACTTCTCTCTTCTTTCCGGCAGTCAGGTGGTGGAAGAACTCAAGCATCTGTCAGTAGAACATAACATAAAACTCATGAACAAGTTCTACAAACAAGAAGAATTTGCAGGACTACTGGAGACAGCCAGAAGCGAAAAGCAGTGGAAAAATCTCAGGACTTATATATCCATTTTCGGCGAATATTCTGCCTATATGACAGAAAAACAAAAACTGATGACTCTGAGATTTTTAAGCGAGCTTCTGGTTCACAGAGAAAGCGATATACGAAACCAGGCAGCAGAGATCATAGGCCAGATAATAGCTCACTTCAATGAAGAATATAAGAAGGAACTTCCGGCCGGCGTAAATCCTCCCGAAAAAGAGATAACCAACCTGTCTCTCTGGGAAGAAACGCTGTCGTATATTCTCGTGCCTGATCAGAAGCTGACCGATCAGCACAAAAAGTGGATAGAAAATACTCTTAAAAGCGTCGTCAGCGCCTTGCTTGCACATTCCGACGGAGAAAAGCGCAGCGCTTATCTGAACGCTCTGCTCAAATGGTACAAAAGGGATGATCTCACCCCTCAGAACAAGGAGTCGCTGCTTCAGGCCGCTATAATGATAGATATCCGGGTGTGTCTGCCTCATCAGATCAGCGCTTTTATAGATTTTGCGGATAAGATCATGTCAGAGGACGACCAGAGTCTGAAAGTAGCGGCGGCGGACGTGCGCAACCACTTAGGCCAGGGTAATGATAAAGAAGAGTATCGCAGGGAACTCAAGGGCTGCCTGGGCTTTGATCCGGAGAGCGATCTTTCTCACGATTCTCTGTCCGAAATGTATCTGGATAACCTCAAGGCCAGCACTCCCTGGCCGATAAAAGTAGCCAACATACAGCTTATGCTCCGCTCCTTGGAAGAAAGGTCGGGAATAGGCCAGGCGCTGCATGTCGCTACCCACCTGGGAAACCTGGTCAAGGTCAGCGAGACCGTAATAGTCAGAAAAAGCGCAGGTTCCGCCCTGGTATCCATCATAGACAAACTGCCTCTTGAGCAGAGAAATGAGATCGCAGTAGAACTCGGAAAAGGTCTTGAGATCGGAGACTATCAGTTTTCAAAATATATCCCCGATTATCTCGGTCTCATAATGCTTCACCTGCCGCCACGGGAGATGGACGAACTTATTTTAGACCTTGAAAAGTTTCTCGGAGCGACCAACGGCCAGGTCGCTGCAGCGGTGCTTCATACTTTTGGCGTAATCATCGAAAACTATCGCATATATGAAGAACTCTTTGGAAATCAAGAATCAGAAAAAGTCAGATCCGATAGAAAGTATAAACTCATAAGCCTTATTATTCGCGGTTTCGCCAACTATAACGCTGTGATAAGTCAGGAAGCCCTCTGGACCATCGGCATGAATATCTTCGGTTCTGTCAGCCTTTCTCCGGAAGAAAAGTACCGTATCTTCTGCCACTGCGGAAAGAGGATCCTTACTCTGTACGAAAACAGGAGCGAAGAAGAACTGGATTTCTTCAACAACGCAGCAGTGCTGAAACATATATATCGTTTTATCTGCGATTACGAGCTGGAAATCGGGCCTTTCGACATACCGGAAATAAACAAGATAGCCTTTTTCCCAGGAACTTTCGATCCTTTCAGCCGCAGTCATAAGGCTATTGCCACGGAAATACGCAACATGGGATACGAAGTTTATCTGGCTCTGGACGAGTTCAGCTGGTCCAAGAAGACTCAGCCTAGACTTCAGCGGCGCAAGATACTCAGCATGTCCGTTTCTGACGAGGAAAATATTTACATTTTCCCCGATGATATTCCTGTAAATATCGCCAATCCTTCCGATCTTGCAAGGCTTAAAAAGATCTTCGAAGGCAAGGAGCTTTCTTTTGTGGCCGGAAGTGACGTCATAGAAAACGCCTCCTGTTACAGATCCGCTCCTACAAAAAACTCCATCCATTCTCTGGATCATATAATATTCAAACGTACTTCCGACGAAAGAAGAGACGGCTCTGTGAAGAAAAAGCCTTATCCCATCGACGGAAAAATAATAAATCTTCATCTGGAAGAATACTTTGAAGACATAAGCTCTACCAGGATCAGAGAAAATATAGACTCCGGAAGAGATATATCCAACTTGATAGATCCTGTAGCGCAGAATTATATATTCGAAAAAGGGCTATACATGAGAGAACCCGCTTATAAACATGTCCTTCAGGCCAGAGATATACACCTGGAAGAATTTAAAAGGGGCGATTCTTCGGTGGTCTATGGTATCAAGGGCGAACTTTCAGCCAGAGGATATAATATGGACGTCGTCTCCTCTTATCTTGATTCAGATAAAGTCAGGATGATAGCTCTAAGAGACGGAAATCTTGAAAATACTGCAGTGGCTGTGGCCGCCGCATCAAGGCTTGACAGTATAGACCTGCTGAGCGTATTTGGCGACCAGGACATCGCCGCATATATAAGAAGCCGGGCGGCAGGTTCAATAGCCGTCATAGGAGGCCTGTATTTCAGCCAGAGGAGCAGCATCGCCAATCTTCCGCAGATAATCCTTGTGGAATTGCTTTCACAATTACTGGCCAAGGACTACACTTACGTGGTTTACCACCCCTGCGACGAGGCGGGTCTTTCACCGGACATCTTAAAAGCAGTAGAAAAGCAGGGATTCGTCAACATAGCGCCAAAGGGAGCAAGACCTATATTCGCCGTCAACATGCGCTCTCCTGTGATCGTATTTAAAAATGTCGACACCGTTATAAAGCATCCTCTCAATAAGAACCGGGCCGTCCTTGCGGCAGTGGAAAAAGCTCATGACAAGATGCTTTCCATGCTGACGTCCATATATCCGGGGGAGCTGATCATATCCTATAATTCAGGGATAATGTATCACAAGATAATAAATCTTATCGCACGAATCAACAAAGTCTCTCCTCTTCCATATGCGGAAAAGTCCTATGGAAGATACATGGCGGTGCCTTTTGGAAAGCTGCTGGAAGGCTCGGCAGTCCCAAATACGGTGACCAAATCAATGCACACGGAAAAATATTTTTACAGAGACGTGTCAGATTTCACCATAGAAGAGAAGAGCTATTATTCCACCCTGGAAAATCAGGTGAGGACCATAAAATCTTTCAACCGGCCGGTGATACTGGTAGACGACCTGCTTCACAAAGGCTACAGGATGAACGAGATAGACCCTATCCTCAAATCCAACGATGTGGAAGTCGTAGAAACTGTAGTAGGCGTGCAGACAGGACGGGGTCGGGATCTCATGACCATAAAAGAGAGAACGGTGGACAGCGCATATTTTCTGCCTAATCTCAAATGCTGGATAGATGAAAGTGATATGTACCCTTATATAGGAGGCGACAGCATGAAAGATGCGGGTGTTGCCGTGGAGAGTCAGTCTGTCATACCTTCGCTGAATCTTCTTCTCCCCTTTGCCGTACCTACGTTCCTGGGCAATATATCAGGACAGAATCTGTATGATTACTCCATGACTTGTCTCGAGAATGCCAGGGATATACTCGAAACGCTGGAAGATGAATATCAAAAGGAGTTCGAGCAAAAACTGACTCTTAAGAGGCTTGGGGAAGTCATCATAGATCCTAAAAACCCCGATATAGTCAGTCATATACGGCCCGACGAAAACACTGCGCCTTCTGATTATGTAGAAACGGATATAGAAAAACTGATAAGAATGAGGAAAATGTTCAAATGGTAAAGAGACATATATGGGAATTATGCCCTGAATCTGAGGCTCTGTCCCTGCCGTCGCCGCTAAAAGCGTCGGGATTCAAAGTTAATATAATCGCCTTGGGAGATGTAGGCGCAACTCTTCTTTTGGGGCTTAAGCTCCTGGGGGGAGGCCTGATAGATTCCATCGGCATATATGATATGAACCCGGCGGCGGCAAGCAGATACGAGATGGAGATGAATCAGATGGGCTGGCCTTTTGAGACGTGCGGTCAGGGCGGCGCTCTCCCGGATGTAAAGATCATATCCGAAGTAGATCTGTTTGACTGCGATATGATAGTCTTCTGCGCCAGCAAGTCTATACCCGCCGTCTGTCAAGACCAAGGCGGCGACGTGAGAATGGCCCAGTTTGACGCTAACCGTAAGATTGCCGCTCATTACGGACATCTTGCCGCAGAAGCCTCTTTTAAAGGCATCTTCGCCGTCGTGTCAGATCCCGTGGATCCCCTGTGCAAAGAAGTTCTTCTCTCTTCCGGCCTCTCTGCCGGACAGGTCAGGGGCTACGGTCTTGGAGTCATGAACAAGAGAGCCGAATACTTTGCCGCAAAAGACCCTTCTTTCAGATCATATATCAGGGAAGGCAGAGCCTACGGCCCTCACGGAAGCGATCTTGTTATAGCCAACAGTATAGAAAATTACGATGATGATATTTCTCTCAGGCTTACAAAGCTTACAGTAGAGGCAAATCTCAAGATGCGCAGCATCGGATTCAAACCCTATATGGCTCCGGCCATATCATCGGGAGCCATATCTCTCATCCTCACTCTCAAAGGAGAGTGGAACTACAGTTCCGTATATCTCGGAAAGGACGGCGATGGTGCGTTTTTAGGCATAAAGAACCGCATAGACAGAAAAAACACTGTTTTAGAAGACATACCTCTACCCGAGGCCCTCTACCGTAGAATAGAAGTATCTTACAGGAATTTATGTCAGATAAAGTGACAGGAAGAAAATGATGAAACTTTTTATCATATACTTGCCGGCCCAATGTTCGCCCGGCCGTCTAAAAAACATATCGAAAAAAGCGATATCTGCTGCCTGCCGAAAACGAAATGATATAGAAGCGGAGTATATCACCGCAGCGGACGAGTTTTGTTTTCTTGCCGGCAAAGGCAGTCTCAGAAAAGCCAAGATACTGTTCATAGCAGAGATAGATGAAGGGGGAATAAATTTAGAGGCCTGCAAGATACTCTCTTATCTCCAGTCTCACGCTTCATCAAAACCTCTGACAGGCTCGGCGGGAGCCATCGTCATAGATGGACGCGGAGATATGTTCACTAAAGATCTGGGCCGCAGGATAGCTTTTGCGGCCAATATAGCCGGCTTGAGTTTCCCAGGAAAACCTCTCGTGGAAGCCTCAGAAGATCTCCATAATTTCAGGGTACTGGCAGATCTGTGGGATACGGATCTATACAGCGCCTACGAAAAAAGCGTTTTGCTTCTGACGGATAAACTGCTTGATTTTGAAGCGGCGTCAATAAAGAATACGTCCTCCTACGGCAAGCAAAAGATTCTCGCCGTACACGCAGGGAACAAGACGACCTCCAACAGTTTTAATCTGTGGGAGATGATCCGAAAGAACATGGAAGATAAAGCCGATATAGAAGACATCTCCATAAGAAACGGGCAGCTGATTGACTGCCGCGGCTGTAAATACGACGACTGTCTTCATTTCGGCGAAAATGCCGGATGTTTTTACGGAGGAGTGATGGTGGAGAAGGTATACCCGGCCATCATCGACTGTGACGCATTAGTCCTGATCTGCCCCAACTACAATGATTCTGTCAGCGCCAATATCATGGCTTTTATAAACCGCCTTACAGCCGTCTTCAGAGCCCATGACTTCAGCCAAAAGAAAGTCTTCGCTGTAATCGTATCCGGATACAGCGGCGGCGATATAGTGGCTCAGCAGATAATAGGCGCTATAAACATGAATAAAAATCTCATACTCCCCGCCGATTTTGCTATGATCGAAACTGCCGGCAAGCCAGGAGATATATTTAAGATCAGGGATATAAAAGAAAAAGCAGCGAAATTCGCCGCCAATATCACAGGTCTATAATCGTCTGTATGACAAGAGCTTCGCCTTCTAAGCGGAGTTCTTTTGTTTCGTCAGAAAAAGCAGAAAACTGATCCCCCTCGTATAGCAGATGCTCTCCGTCCTTTGAATATATCCTCAAACTGCCTTTGAGACAATACAGCCCAAGATAACCGGGGTCCTCCTTTATGCTCAAGTCAGATACTCTGCCGAGAAATTCTACCCTTCCGCTCCGACCCTTTCTCAGGGTCATCTCATAATCGACTGCTCTTCCCCTGCTTAAGACCTTAAGGGCTCCGTCAAAAGTACACTGCTCATAGGGAGAGAGACTGTGCGAATCGCCGTCTTCTAAGGTCAGCGCCGATTCTCCCGATATTATCATCAGAGTCCTGTTATAGGATTCGTATATGGTATATTCACTCTCTTTTATATCAGTAGTAGATGATGTTATTTCAAATACAAAATCAAAAGCTTCTGCGCCTTGGGCGTCCTGAGGATATATGGCCAGCTGCCTGGTACGGCCGCCCGCCCATCTTGTAATCTTCTGGCACTGTTTTCTCTTTACACCTGATCTGAACACGGTTCTTTCACCCCATCCTCTTTTATCATAGCCACTATGACCGTCGCCGCCAATATGAGGACGCAGCCTGCTACGCCCTTGGCAGAAAAGCTCTCTCCGTAAACTGTGATCCCAACCATCACGCTGGTTATAGGCTCCAGTGTACTCAATATAGCTGCGCTCTGCCCTCCGGTATACTTGACGCCGATCTGAAACCCCAGGACAGCGATAAAAGATACGCATACTGCAAATGCTGTGGCTGCCGCCCATCCGGCCGCCGAAAACGGTAAAATCATCTGGCCTTTCGCAAGAGCCACTGCTCCTATGAGCACCGCCGCCACAGTATTCATATAAAAGATCAGTTTGAGAGAATGTATCTCTTTAAGTTCGCTCTTATCAAGATATAATATGTAAAAAGCGTAGGTGTTCCCCGATATGAACGCCAGAAAGATACCCGTGAGGCTTATATTTCCTCCGACGTCATAGAACATGAACATCCCCGCCAGGCACATGGCCACACACAATAGCTTGAGCGGCCTTACCTTTTCTCTGAGAAAAACTATGCTGAAAACTATGACCATAGCCGGATAACAGAAATGCAGCGTCGTGGCCATTCCGGTAGGAATATAGTTGTACGAGAAGAAAAGCAAAAGGGACGTTCCACCGTAGCCTGCTATCGTTATGAGGCATACTTTTGCAAACTGCTTCTTTGTTATGGAAAGAGGCACTCTCTTTATTTTTAAATAACAATATATAGGCAGCAGCGATAAAAAGAACCTGCAAAAGGCTGCGCTCAGGGTCGTGCCTCCCATGCTCTTGAGATATTGCATGAACATAGGCACGAATCCGAAACACACCGCAGAAACTATTACCGCCGCTACACCGAAATTCCGTTTATTCATTTAAAATTCAGCCGTCTTAGGAGTCCTCGGGAAAGGAAGAACGTCTCTTATGTTGCTCATTCCCGTGATATACAGTATTATTCTTTCTAAACCCAGACCGTATCCTGCATGTTTAACTCCGCCATATTTACGCAGATCAAGATACCACCAGTAGTCTTTTTCGCAGAGGCCCAGTTCTTCCATTCTCCTGGTCAGTACGTCCAGCCTCTCTTCTCTCTGGCTTCCTCCGATAATCTCGCCGACTCCCGGCACCAGCAGATCGCAAGCCGCTACTGTCTTTCCGTCGTCGTTGAGTCTCATATAGAACGCCTTTATATCTTTAGGATAATCCGTCACAAAGAGAGGTTTCTTAAAAATCTCTTCTGTCAGGAATCTCTCATGTTCTGTCTGAAGATCGATACCCCACTCTACAGGGTACTGGAATTCCTTGCCCGATTTTTTCAGGAGGTCTACGGCTTCCGTATAGGTCACGCGGCCGAAATCAGAATTGACTATGTTGTTGAGCCTTTCTATCAGTCCCTTATCTATGAAGCTATTAAAAAAGTTCATCTCCTCGGGAGCGTTTTCGAGAACGTAATTGATGATATACTTTATCATGTCCTCAGCCAGCTGCATATTGTCCTGCAAGTCTGCGAAGGCGATCTCAGGCTCTATCATCCAGAACTCGGAAGCGTGTCTGGCCGTATAAGAATTCTCGGCTCTGAACGTAGGCCCGAAGGTATATACGTTTCTGAAAGCGAGAGCGTATGTCTCCGCTTCCAGCTGTCCGCTTACAGTCATATTGGTCTCTTTGCCGAAAAAGTCTTTGCTGTAATCTATCTTTCCGTCTTCGGTCTTAGGCAGCTGGTTCATATCCAGCGTGGTGACTCTGAACATTTCACCTGCTCCTTCAGCGTCGCTTCCTGTTATTATCGGGGTATGCACATATACGAAGTTCTGTTCCTGGAAGAACTTGTGTATCGCATAAGACACCAGAGATCTGATTCTGAAAACTGCGGCGAAGGTGTTGCTTCTGGGTCTCAGATGAGCTATCTCCCTGAGGAATTCCATAGTGTGTCTCTTGGGCTGAAGCGGATAGTCCGGCGTGGAAGTCGCTTCTACGGTGATTTCTTTAGCTTTTATCTCAAAGGGCTGTTTTGCGCCCGGAGTAAGGGTTACGACGCCTCTCACATTAAGAGCGGAAGCCACGTAAGCCTTTGATATTTCTTCAAAATTATCTATAAATTCCTCTTCATAAACCACTTGTACAGATTTAAAGAAAGAACCGTCGTTGAGTTCGATAAATCCGAATTTATTTGAGCTTCTGTTATTTCTTATCCAGCCCCTTACGGTTATTTCTTTATCCTGATATTTATCAGTATTTCTGAAAAGTTCTCTCAATAATATTTCTTTCATTTTACATTACCCTTTATTTTTATTTGGTGGCTCTTAGGCCGTACGATATTGGTTATTATATACCAAAAGAGGCGGTATTTCAAGGCTTTAGCTTATCAAATCTTCAATTAACGGTTTCCCTAAAACGCTGCGCAAGGCATACGAGTCAGACGTGTTTTAAATGAGATATACCTTCATTTATTTATAAAACCAAAGTTATATGCTATTATAGTCAGATTAGAATGTCTTTAATACGTCTTGAGGCACTTTTATCCTGTTTCCCGTTCAGCATACAGTACGAGTTTTTCGTTCAGACGTCGATAAAAAGAGACAGTACATTAGCAGTTAATATCTGTTAACGCACTGTCCCGTTCATGCCGGTTATGTGTTTTGCATCGCACTGATTTGTGTATCGAACGAAACACGTTTGCTAAAAAGGTGGAATATTTACACCTTAGTACAACTTTGCTCCAGCCGGAATGTGATCATCTACCATCAAAAGGTGGAGTCTTTCTTCATCCTCCTCCGTATGAACGGCAGAAATTAACATGCCGCAGGAATCAATACCCATCATCGGTCTCGGCGGAAGGTTTGTAATTGCGATACAAGTCTTTCCGACCAGCTCTTTTGGCTCGTAATAATCGTGAATACCGCTTAAAATGGTTCTGTCTGTGCCTGTTCCGTCGTCCAGAGTGAACTGTAACAGCTTCTTGGACTTCGGTACTGCAACACACTCTTTAACCTTTACTGCACGGAAATCTGACTTGCTGAATGTGTCGAAATCAACAAATTCCTCAAACAAAGGCTCTACCTTTACCTTAGAGAAATCAATCTTTTCCGGCTCAGCTTCTACATTTTTTTGCGAAGCTGAAACAGCCTTTTCGCTTACATCATTTCCTGCATTTACATCTTTCAAAGGTTTCATTGTCGGGACGGAAAAGACATCTCGGTTATTGGGTTACTAAAGTGGTATTCATTGTACTACCCCAAATGATTTGCTGCCCTATTTTGTTTGATACACCCTTTCTTTACTGCCCTATACGTGCTATTTGATGTTGTATTTGGTGTAAATGGTGTAAGTATCTTTTCGTCGCCAACAATAAAACTACGTCAAATGTTTGCCGCTTTATTATACTCATTTTTGAAGTACGAGTCAAGACCTTCAAATTCAGACCTCCTTAACTCCTTCGTTACATCGGTATAAATGTTAAGGGTAGTAGAAATATCTTTGTGACCAAGCGTATCCTGAATGACCTTGACATTAACCCCTGCCTCACACATTCTTGTCGTGAATGTATGCCTTAATGAATGGCAGCTAAAATGCGGTAGCAAAATCTTTGCATTTTCATCTTTCAGGAGCTGTTCATCATTGCAGTCACGGATAATACGACGTATTGCTTTGTTAAGGGTTGCTTGATGTTGCGGCTGTCCAAAACGGTTAAGAAAGATAAAATCAGTATATCCGTCCACAACAGCTTCGCAATGAATATCAAGCAACTCCTGTCTTTCCTTTTCCATAAGGAATGCTTCTTTGACGAAATCCAACATCGGAACTTGGCGTTTGCCAGCCGGAGTTTTCGTAGTATTGATGTTAAAATAGCAACCACGCTTACTTCCCTCGGTACGGTGGTCATAGTAAACCAGCGTGTGGTTCACATCAATGATACCTTCTTCCAAATCAATGTCGCACCATCTTAGACCCGTCGCTTCTCCAACACGAAGCCCTGTTCCAATCAACACTGCAAAAATAGGATACCACAAACTTGCAGACGGTGTATTCTTCAGATAACTCAGGAGCAGTTCCTGTTCCGGTCTCGTTAAGGCTCTGCGTTTCTCAGTTTGAAAACAATGGGACTGCTTTAACTCTTTCAGCACATTATTGGAAGGGTTGTTTCTGAGATAATCATCATCAACCGCCATATCCAAAATCTGATGAAGAACCGTATGGATATTATCAATAGTCGCCGGTTTCAAATGGCGTTCATCTGCAAGGTAGTTGTAAAACCTCTTAATATCCGATTTTTTCAAAGAAGAAACGGTCTTTGAGCCAATCTGTTGGCGGACAAATGTCTCATACATATATTTGTAGTTTTCAAAAGTGTTGTTTTTTAGACCACGCTTCAAATCTTTCCAAAGCTCATATATATCATTGAGGGTAGTATATCGAGCTTCCGCTTTTATGCCATCTTTCTTGTCCTTTTCTATTTGCTCTTCTTTGTATCGAAGTTCGTCAAGAGTCTTGGCATACACATAACGCCTTTTTCGGTTGGCGTCTGTCCAACAATAATGATATGTACCGTCTGCTCGCTGTGATTCTCCTGTGCGAAGAACTACTCTTGATTTATCTCGTCTTTTTGCCTTTGCCATAATCTTTTCCTCCTAAACCTTTTCTATTTTGTCCATATACTTGTCAAACTTCTCACGATTTATCAAAATCTGTGTTCCATTTGAGATTGAAAAATTACAACCTTTCGCCAATGCCATTTTTCTAAGTCTTTTAATCCCAATACCGGAATAAGCGGCTGCTTCTTCACAAGTGATAACCTTGCGTTCCCATATCGGTAAATCCAGCTTTCTTTCCTCAATCGCCTTCCTATATTCCAATATTTCAGGACTGCTTACTTTCAGCACACTCTCACCACCTTATATCGAATATAGCTTTTCAAGGTACTCCTCAAAACGCTTTCGTTTTATCATAGTTCTTTTCCCTACACGCAAAGTAAAATTGCAATCGTCTTGCTTTATGAGCTTGTATATCGTGTCTCTACCAATGCCCGTATAGGCTGCCGTTTCTTCAATAGATAGGTTTTGCCTATTCCATAAAGGGACATCGGAACCTCGGCTCTTGAACCATTCTCTTTGGCAATTAACCTCGCTA
>FR882571.1 GCA_000435715.1 Firmicutes bacterium CAG:145 | reverse complement strand
TAACTAACACAAGGAGGACATAATGGAATTCACATACACGAGAGAACAACAGATGGTAAAGAAAATGCTGAGGGAATTCGCAGAAAAAGAGATAGCGCCCATAGCAAGCGAAATCGACGAAAAAGCCATATACCCCTACGAGACCATAGGCAAGCTGGCAAAGCTTGGTCTTATGGGCATGCCGTTTCCTGCGGAATACGGAGGAGCGGGAACAGACTACATGACATACATCATGGCCATAGAAGAAATCTCCAAGACAGACGCCTCCCACGGAGTAATAATCCAGACCCACAACGCCCTGTGCTGCTGGCCCATATATACATACGGCACAGAAGAACAGAAGAGAAAATACCTGCCTGACCTCCTGTCGGGAAAGAAGCTTGGAGCCTTCGGGCTGACAGAACCAAACGCAGGCACAGACGCCGCAGGGACCCGGACCAAGGCAGTGCTTGATGGAGACGAATGGGTGTTAAACGGCTCAAAGATATTCATCTCAGGCGGCGGTATAGCCGAAGTATATATCATAATGGCCATGACCGATAGGAGCAAAGGAACGAAAGGCATAAGCGCCTTCATAGTAGAAAAAGGAGACAAAGGCTTTTCCGCGCCAAAACACGAAAACAAGATGGGCATCAGAGGCTCCATAGCGGCAGAGCTGGTATTTGAAGACTGCAGAATACCAAAAGACAGACTCCTTTCACAAGAGGGAAAAGGCTTCAAGGTAGCCATGTCGTCGTTGGACGTGGGAAGACTTGGAATCGCGGCTCAGGCCCTTGGGATAGCTCAGGGAGCCTTCGATGAGACGGTAAAATACATGAAACAGAGAAAACAATTCGGAAAGACACTTGATAAGTTCCAGGCCCTTTCCTTTGAGATGGCCTCCATGAAGGTGAAGATAGACGGAGCCAGATACCTCTTGTACGACGCCTGCAACAGGAGAGACCTGGGTCTGCCGGCAACAGTGGCGGCGGCAGAAGCCAAACTGGCATGCTCAGAAGCCGCAAGCTACGTGACCAACAAAGCAGTCCAGTTCCACGGCGGCTACGGTTACATCAAGGACTACCCTGTGGAGAGGATGTACAGAGACGCCAAGATAACAGAGATATATGAGGGCACATCGGAAGTAATGAAGATGGTAATGAGCGGAGAGATATTCAAGTAGGAGGAAGAGAAGAGATGAAGATAGTAGTATGCGTAAAACAAGTGCCCGACACTACGGAGATAAAGATAAATCCTCAGACAGGAACCCTGATAAGAGAAGGAGTACCTTCCATATTAAACCCTGACGACGCCAGCGCCCTTGAGGCAGCCCTCGAGATAAAGGACAGAGAAAAGGACGCCCACATAACCGTGATAACCATGGGACCTCCTCAGGCGAAAGATATGCTGGCAGAATGTTTAGCCATGGGAGCAGACGAGGCCGTCCTCCTTTCCGACAGAGCCCTCGGAGGCTCAGATACATGGGCCACGTCAAACGCCATAGCGGCGGGAATCAAGAAGATAGGAGACTATGACCTGATACTTGCGGGAAGACAGGCCATAGACGGAGACACCGCCCAGGTGGGGCCGCAGATAGCAGAGAAGCTCTCCCTTCCGCAGGTGACATACGTAAAGAGCATAGAATTTTCCGAAGGCTGCGCCTACGTACACAGAGCCCTCGAAGACGGATACGAGAAGCTGAAAGTGAAGCTGCCGTGCGTGCTTACGGCCATAAAAGAGCTGAACAGCCCCAGATACATGTCAGTGCCGGGGATATTAAAGGCATGCCAAAAGGAGATAAAGGTGTGGAACGCAGAGGACATAGGAGTGGACCTCAAGACAGTAGGACTGAAAGCCTCCCCGACCAACGTGTTCAAGTCCTTCACGCCAAAGCCTAAGGGAGAAGGACAGAGTGTGGAGGGCGACAGCCCGAAGGAGAAGGCGAAAAACCTAATCTCAATGCTGAAAGAAAAACACATCATCTGAGGAGGGAAGACACATGGGAAACTTTGAAGAATACAAGAACGTATGGATATTTGCAGAACAGAGGAACGGGAAACTTATGAACGTCAGCCTTGAGCTGGTGGGAGAAGGAAAGAGGCTGTCAGAAGAGATAGGCGAGGGGTGCAAGACATGCGCCGTGCTGATAGGAAGCGACGTGGAATACCTGAGCGAAGAACTCTACGAATGCGGAGCAGATAAGGTATATCTTTTAGACCACAAGCTGCTTACCCACTACACCACAGACGGATACGCCAAGGTCATGACAGAAGCCATAGAAGAATACAAGCCTGAGATAGTATTATTCGGCGCAACCCACATAGGAAGAGACTTGGCGCCGAGGATAGCGGCTCGCCTTAACACGGGACTTACGGCAGACTGCACCAGGCTTGACATAAAGACAGCAAGCTATATGGACTATCTTGAGGCCAACACTACGGCAAGCCTTACGGGCCTTGACAGAGAAGACGACAGCAAGGGGCTAAAGCAGACCAGACCTGCGTTCGGAGGAAATCTTATGGCCACCATAGTGACGCCAAACACGAGGCCGCAGATGGCGACGGTCAGACCGGGAGTCATGGCCAAGGCTGAGAGGAAAAAGGGAGCCAAGGGCCAGCTTGAAAGAGTGGCAGTGAACCTTGAAGATAAAGACATCAGAGTGGAAGTTCTTGAGGTAATCAAGGCGGCCAAGGAGGCTGTGAGCCTGACGGACGCGAAGATAATATGCTCGGGAGGAAGAGGCCTTGGGGGACCTGAAGGGTTTGAACTGATAGAGGCACTCGCCGATAAGGTGGGAGGAGTGGTCGGAGCCTCGAGAGCGGCAGTAGACGCAGGCTGGATAGACCAGAGCCATCAGGTGGGACAGACAGGAACCACCGTAAAGCCTGAGATATATTTTGCGTGCGGCATATCGGGGGCCATACAGCATCAGGCGGGAATGTCGGGTTCGAAGATAGTGATAGCCATCAACAAGGACCCTGAGTGCCCTATGATGAAGATTGCCGATTACGCCATCGAGGGAGACCTTAAGAAG